>JAEUWD010000033.1 GCA_016786485.1 Bacteriovoracaceae bacterium
AACCTTCCGTCAACGAATCCCCTAAACATAAAATCGTTTTTGTCTTGGCTTGCGCGATTGAGATAGTGAAAAGAAAGTAAAAGAAAAATTTCATGGAGTGCTTTTACTTTTCATCGCTTCCATTTGCGTTTTCATTTCTGCCATTTGATTTTCTAGTGTGCGAACTCTTCCCATGAGATCATTCATGGCCTTTTCAACTTCTGTTATACGTTGAAATTTACTAATACCGCCGCGATTATTGACTGGAAATTCATTCTCACTTTGATCAATCACTTGTGGGTTCTTCGATGGATCAAGCAGTGTTTCTTCTTGAGGTTTTGCTAATGCGATAGCAGGTAAACTTACGATTAAAAAAGTTAAGACTAAATTTCTCATTAATGCCTCGCTGGATTTTTATTAAATATAGTACTTTTTTTTGAAAAAGATGAGCTTTTTAACTTTGACCCTTTAACAAATCTTAGACTATCATATTATTAATTTTCACCAAGGAGTTATTATGCGTAGAGATATCGGTCTCTTGATTTTAAGAGCAGCTACTGGTCTGATGATGTTAGTCGGACATGGTTGGTCAAAACTTGTAAATTTTGGTCAGATTGCACCCAGCTTTCCAAATCCATTTGGGATTGGCGGCTCAGCAACTTTAGCTTTTGTTATTTTTGCAGAAGTTTTCTGTGCGATTGCGGTTATTGCGGGTATATTCACACGTTATGCGGTTATACCATTAATCATTACGATGCTAGGCGCTGCTCTTGTTATTCATGGTGTCGACCCATGGAGTAAAAAAGAAATGTCGTTACTTTTCTTAGTTCCATTTGTGACTTTATTTTTTACTGGTGCTGGTGATTTATCAGTCGATAAATTTAGAACTAAAGCTTAATTATTGTCCGAATTTAACAACCAAACCGGCAGAGTATTGATATTCCACATCTCTGCCGTTTGGATGACTATCAATAAAAACCGCGGTTACGTCAGCTGTCAGAGCTAAATTCTTAGCGTAGGCAATAACAACACCCGCTCCTGCATAAGGATCAGTTGAGTTTTCTGTTGATTCTGTAGGTACACCAGCGGTTGTTTCTGTTCTCTTTTCAGTTTTCCACTGAACGCCAGCACGTAAAAAGCCACCAAGATAGCTACTCACATTAAAAGTTGAACGCAGACCCACTTTGATTTTCTGTGAAGAATGTTCAACCGTTGTCGCACCAATTAAATTATCATCTTTGGCCATAGCATATTCACCATCAAGTGAGAGAAGTTGAGGCCCGACGAGAACTCTGACGCCATAGTTATTTCTGGTTTGCCAATAAGGTGAAGGCTGGGAATGATAAACTCTTTCATAACCAAAGAATGGTTGAAATAAAAAATTACCTGACTGCCCCCAACTCAATTGGGACTGAATAAGCAAAAAGAAAAGACAAACTCTTAGCAGCAAGCTCATGAAGTCTATTATATAATAAGAGGGTCAAAAGAACTTTATTTGGAATTTATTGCCTTATGAAAAACAATGAACTGAAAATTTTTCTTCATAATATGGAAAATTTTTATGTCTTTATGGATAAATATAATAATGAAAATTTAACTGAAATTTCTGAGGAAATTTGGCAATCATTTGGTAGTAGTCTTTATGGTAACAAACCGCTTGAGAAAATTTTAAACCTAGCTGCCACTATTAAGCATCATGATCCTGATCTGATAATGTTGACTGAAGTCGGCGGAGAAGAATCACTGGAGAATTTTAATCGATATTTTTTAAACAGTTCTTATCACGTTGCGACTCTGCCCAGTAATTCCAATCGTGGTATTGATCTGGGCTATCTCATAAAAAAAACATTACCACTTTCAAGCAAGATTAGTTCCTATAAAGATACTCCGCTCATGTTCCTCTATCCTCATGAGTTAAAACGAAAAAAATTAACTGCCGCCAATTCTCACCGTTTTAGTCGAGATGTTTTACGTTTAGATTTGAAACAAAATGATAATATCCAGGTGATTTTTTTATTAGTTCACTTAAAATCCAAGCTCGATCACGAAAAAAACGATCCCGATGGTCGGATGCGCCGAAGGGCCGAGTTAAATACTTTGATCGAACTTTATCTTAAAATCAAAAAACAGCACCCGACTGTCCCCATCATTATTGGCGGAGATTTCAATGGTAATGCTTCCATCCAAGGAACTGAACGGGAGTTTGCAGCTATTTACCAAAAGACAGGCTTAAGAGATATTTGTGAACTGATGGGTAGTACTCACCGGACGACTTTCCAATACTTTGATGACAAGGGCCAAGAACTGGCCATGCAACTCGACTACCTCTTTATTGAAGCCGGTGAAGACCTCAATTATCAGTTTACTGAGGGCGGTGTTTTGAATTTCATGGACTATCGTGGGACCCACCTACCTACCGCCACCAACTTGGTGCAAAAACAGCAAAACCCCTCAGACCACTATCCAGTCTTTGCCAAGCTCATTCTGAAACGGAAATAATTATCAAATTTGTTTTACAAATTGAGATTCGAACTATTATGATGTACAATAATTTTCACCCATTTAAGGTAGCGAGCGAATGATGAGCGACAAAAACAAAGACGATAAAAGTAACATCCACATCTCCATTTCTGATGGTATGCCAATTGAAAAGGCCCTCAGAAAATTTAAACGTATGTGCGACAACTACGGAATTGTTAAGGAATATCGCAAAAGAGAATCATACTGTAAGCCTTCGGTGAAACTTAAAGAAAAACTAGAAGCAGCTGAAAAACGTCGTAAGAAAGCTATAACTAAAAATACTCGTTTCGGTAAAAAAATATAAACCCCATCCATAGGGTTCATACTTCAAGCACATTCATTATCTAACTGAAAGTTTGACTTTTCTACGACTGAGCTTTTGGATTTGTGACCCAATTTCTGCTTCAGTGCTGCTACGAGGAACAGACTCTCTAATCGAAACTTTACTAAAGCTTTCCTGACTTAAATACGCCCCTTCGGTTTGATAGAAGAGTTCTTCTTTCACAGCTTGTGGAAGTGCCACACTTATATCAGCAAAGAAGGCGATACCATTTTGTCCGGCGGTACGACTATGAAATGTCCCAGCTGCTCCTTGCACCTGACCAATTTGGAAAATTGGTAATAAATTGACCTGTCCCACTGTCTGTCCAATCACGTCGAATTGTTTAATCGGCACAGCGACTCCTAGAAGTACTTTGGTCTGAGTCCAAGAAACATAGAGTCGAATACCTTGTCCACCAATAGGGACGACAACGATTTCATTAGTCCCAGCGAATGGAACACCTGTTCCATTGGGTAATTGAGCTGGACCAGAATTTAAATGAGCAATGGCACTTAAGTTAATACCTAAGCTCAATCTTTTTCCGGCCATGGCAAATTGACCAATCTGTTCACCCGTTTGTGGATGATTGATGGGTAAAGTTAAATACATTAACTCCATACCACCCACGTTAAAATCCGTTTCAACTCGGACGTTAGCTTCTCCACCTGAAAAATCAGGCGTCACAGTAAGGTTCTCGATAATCGCTGGGCGATTCCCGCAACCTACAATGAATAAAAGGCAAAAAAGGAAAGAAAGGCGATTAATGACTGAAGTCATACACACCTCGGAAAAGAAACGATGTTTCTTTGAATTTGATCAGACTGATAACCCACTGACGTACAACTTCACATAACGGACAACATTCAGTCGTAATCAAGGCTAAATTTGGCAATCACACATATTAACACATCGCTTCTTTTTTGCAAGCTAATTCTGAGGTACAAGATATAACTATATGAAAACTGTCGATTTTTATTTTGATTTTTTATCGCCTTATTCCTATTTTGCGTGGTTACGCTTACCCGAACTGCAAAAGAAATTTGAAATAAAAATACAACCTAAGCCCGTCCTACTGGCAGGATTACTCAATCATTGGGGACAAAAAGGACCGGCGGAAATCCCGGCCAAGCGAAAATACTTATTTAAAGACTGTCTTCGATACGCCAAAAAAAACAATATTGAATTTACTGTTCCTCTCACCCATCCATTCAATCCACTTTATGCTCTAAGAATGGGGCTGGTTGAAACCGCTGGTGATTTACAATGGCAGGTTATCGATTGTCTCTACAAAGCAGGTTGGCAACATCGAATTGACATGGGTAATCCTGATGAAATTCTCAAAGCACTTAAAGAAAAAGCTCTACCCGCAGATGCATTGATGGAAAAAACGTTTGAAAAAGCAGTGAAGAATCAACTCAAACTCAATACCAGTGAAGCCATTGAACGAGATGTTTTTGGTGTTCCAAGTTTCGTCGTGGATAGTGAGGTTTTCTGGGGCAATAGCTCTATCGAAGATTTGGAATTATTCCTAAGTGGGAAGGATCCGTTAGATAAAGAAAAGTATCAAGAATTATTAAGCCGGACAGCATCCGCTGCCCGGCAAGTAATCAATAATTAATAAAAGTTGAACGATTGAGCGGTGGCCTTTAAATCTTCATCGGCCCAGAAGCGTGAAGTTGTTACTTCAAGCACTTCTTCTTGAGTCGGGAAATCATCTTGTTCAAGCGCAATCTTGGTAAACTTGCTACCACTTGAATTCTTAAACTCTTGGAAGAAACCGTGGTTTAGTTTTATTTTCTTAGTATCAGGTGAACCATCATAGACAACTTCCATAATTCCTAATTCTTTTTTGGCTTGGAAAGTTACGATACCGGTAAAGCTATTAAACTTTGCAGTCCAATACTCATTAGGAGTGAAAAGTTTTGAAACACTGAAACGTTTACTACCAGTGCGTGAGAAAGTGAAACGTATCGGATATCGTTTTAATTCTTCTAAGCTTTCAATCTCAAGATACTGCTCGTTTACTTTCGATGATTTAATTTCATAAGTATAAGACCCCCAGTAATATTGAGCAGAAGTACGGTATGGAACTGGAATAGGTGAAGTCACTGGCGTGTACCATAACCATTTGTACCAACGATATTCAGCTTTATCCTCGTTTAACTCACCCACATCTTTTAGATTACCTTCTGATACAGCTTGTAGAATCTTAAAGATATCTTTCAATTTATCATTGTTTAAAATGTCAGATTTATTGAAATAATTTTTTCTTTCAATATAATCAATTTTATTCGTACGCTTGTTATTAATTGAGAAAGAAAAACTCTCACCTTGCTTTAAATAGAATGGCATTCTTCTGACTTCAGCGGTCGAGAAACTGGTTTTCTTCAAGAACAAATCGCTAATGTTAAGGACCATGTTACTCACTGTACGATAGATGAAATTCTGCGCGCTTCCCATCAAAACATAGTTGAAGTTCATATTCTTGGTATCTTTTAATAATCCCACGAAGGCCTTTACATCAATTAAGCCCTTACCAGTTGGATCAGGTTGTGGACCTGGATTTGTTGGATTAGTAGGGTTTGGATTTGGACCAGGGAAAGGACTAGTTCCATTGCCATTACCTGGGTTTTGATTTTGATTTCCACCGTTGAAAATGGGCTGACGACGATTTCTCCATCTATCAATAGTACCGTTACCACCACCTTGATTCGTCATGCCGCCGCTTGGATTCATGGGATTAAAGCCGCCATTGTTCCAACCGTTATTTGGAAATCCATAATTTGGAAAACCACCACCGTAACCAGAATCATTTAAGCCACTCACGTTCAAAACGCTCATGATAATTCTTTGAGCAACTTCAAATAAATGACCATTAACATCCCCACCTTCTACGACGATGGTCGAGTTGGTAGCATTGATGGAGCGGGAAACTGCTGCTTGCAAATCAAGATATGTAACCTTCGCTTTGCCGTTTAACTGAGCTTCGACATCAGCAGCAAGTGACTTATTATCAACTTCAACAAAAACGCGGCCGACTTCACGTTTCGCCGTGAAATTAACATCGAGTTTTAAGTTCAAACCTAAACGACCATTAACGAGTTCAATGAACTCTTCAATTTCTTCTTTGCTTACTTTAAATTCAAGAATGTTAGCTTCTTTTAAGTAATTTAAACTATTGGTTTCATCTGTTCCTAGTTTATCTTTAAAGATTTTTCCATTCAGACCAAATTCAAAAGCAATATGACTTACTGGTAGAGTGGCAAGAGTATCGACTTTGGCCCCTACTTTAGCGAGGTAGTTGTTCACTTTGAATTTTAATTCTTCATAATCACAACCGACGATTTTATTGGCGAGAATTCCATCTGCTAGTGGATCAGGAATAACCTCTGCAAAAGAAACAGTGATACGTAGGTTATAAAGGCCATCACGGTTTGGTACGACTTCAATCAAATAATCACCATAACTATCTCTTGCGATAGTCGCCTTAGGCATTAAGAAGGCCGTGTTGTTATAACTCTTGGTTCCTTTTAGGATAACCGAGTTACACTTACTGGAAACAGCGATTGGAATCTCACTTAATTCAACTCCACCGCCACCAACATTTTTAGGCGTTTCATACTTTTGTTGATTAGGATTGTTAGTCCCAGTAGGCACCGGTTGTTGACCAAAAGGATTCGTACTCGTTCCATTTGGCAAAATCTGGGCCCAGGCAGAAGAAAACAGCGTCAGCGCTAGAAAAAAAATAAACCCTTTCGTCACAATAACCCTCCTAAGTAGACTCTATCAACCGATCCGTGTTGTATAAAATTTACAATCTCTAAGACTGTATACATTTAATACCTTGAAATTTTTATAATGTCCGACAATTTTCATCAAACAACTTCTTACAGGAATTTCTTGCCTGATTTCAATAAGTTACTTATATTAAAAGTCGGTTTTCCGAAAGGTTGATATGTCGGCATTGGATAAGGAACTAACAGAACATCTAATTAAGATCATTAGTGAAACTAATGGGATCACTTTAGTGGATACTTTAGAGTTGGCCGCCCAACCTGAGGCGATCAACGATAATCCTACTATTAAGCGCTCGATTCGCGACTTTATGAAACTGCTCTCCTCTTTTCAGCAAGATGAGATGGATATTAATACTCTCTTCTCTCATCCTGTTTCTGTTGCCTTAGAAAATTTCTTCAAACTATTCCCGTTACCATATCGTGAGGAACATATTCACCTCACCGGTTCACTTTCGGCTGAATTTATTTTCCCTTATTTAAAAAGCTTACTTGAGGGTGAACATAAGAAAATTTACGAGAAAAAAATTGTCAGTGTTTATGGTGAGGATGCACTACCAATTGAAACGGTGGAAGATGTCGAAAAACTTATTCGTTTAAGAGACAACCAAGCTTTTGATGAATATCTACAAATTTTGCTTTTGCCAAAACTTATTCTTACGAGTCGTGAGATTCATAAAGCGGCGGCCTACCACATGGCGAGCGAACTTTATCATAAATACAACGTAGGCATGATTCGTTTAAAATTTACCTTCTCGCGCGCGAGCTCAGATAAATCGGATCAGATTCCAGGTCTCGAAGAAATTTCAGAAGAAGAAGTTGTTTTAGGTCTCTATGACGGTTTCATGCAATTTAAAAGTGAAGTGCCAGTTTTTCAATTCGTCTTATCACCCAGTTTTAGAAAAGAAGAAAGTTTCTTCGACAATAAAAAATTTAAATCCAAGCAAGAGCATTTTAATTATCAGGTTGACCAGATTCTGGATATTTTAGAACGACACCCTCACCTCGGACCTTACCTGGTGGATGTGGATACCGTTGGTAATGAAAAAGATCTTTTCCGCAAAGGTCATTTTCAAGTTATGCGACAAGGCTTTCGTAAGCTTCACTACAAAGGCTTTGCCATTCGTAGTCACCACGGTGAAACTTGGCACACACTCAAAAAGGGTGTTCAGGCGGTAGATAATTCCATGAATATTTGGCAAATTGATACGTTGGAACATGGCCTAAGCCTAGGGATCAATCCCAATTATTATTTTCACTCGCTTTTCCAACGTGTGGTTCAAAAAAATCAACAAGGCCTGGCACTGGAAAAAGGTAGCTTGGATTACGCCGAAGTTAATGACATGGACTGGATTCATAATAAATCCGTTCTCGCCAAACTCAACGAAGGTGAAGTGCTGACAGAAGAAGAAATCGTTTATTTTATTAAAGCTAAATTTCATACCGCGAGAGAAGTCGAAGGTTACCAGCACGACGTGCTCAATCGTATGATTCATAAAAAAGTTTCTTTAATTGCACTTCCGACTTCCAATATGAAATTAACCGGCTCTTTTCCTGATTACAAAGATCATCCTTTTAGTTGGTGGGAGAAAAAAGCGGTGAAGTTAGGCATTGGAACGGATAATTACATTACGCTAAACACTAATTATATCAAAGAGCTTCTGATTCTACTCTATACTGATCCGCTAAATCTTAAGATTACAAAACTCTTAATGGTGGCGACCGGTGAAGAACGCAGACCTTTTCTCAGCCAACTACTTTGGAAAATGCGAGATAAAATTACTTAAGAAAGGCTTGCCACAATAATTCATGAGCACGCGTTGGCGTAAGCTGTGAATGTGTGACCTTGGCCTCAACTTGCTCCACAAATTTGGCATCAAGCTTTTCATTTTTTAAATAGTTCGATAGACGATGAAAAGTCAGATCCCACATCCATTGTGTTTTTTGTTTTTGACGTTTTTGTGTCACTTCATTTTTACGCAGAAAGAATTGGTTAAGCGTTCCATAGATTTCTGCAAATCCAGTTTTCTTGAGGGCGCTCGCGAGTAAAACTTTCGGCTCCCAACTCTCATCATTACGTAGGATTTTGACTGCACGTTGATACTCATGCTGAGCGACTTTCGCCAGCTCTTGCATAGGACCATCAGCTTTATTGACAATGACCAAATCGGCGACTTCCATAATCCCACGCTTAATACCTTGTAGTTCATCACCCGCGGAAGGGCCGAGTAATAGAAAAAAACAATCCACCATGCTTGCCACTAAAATTTCAGACTGACCCACACCAACTGTTTCAATTAAGATCTTATCAAAACCCGCAGCTTCACAAAGTAACATGGCTTCGCGAGTTTTTTGCCCAATCCCACCCAGTTGTCCACGACTAGGAGAAGGACGAATAAAAGCTTTCTCGTGACTCGCAAGTTCTTGCATACGAGTTTTATCACCTAAAATACTACCTTGGCTCACATGACTTGAAGGATCCACCGCCAACACAGCTACTTTGCTTCCCTGCTCAATACAATATTTTCCGAAGCCTTCAATGAATGTACTTTTACCCACGCCAGGTGTTCCAGAAATACCAATACGTTTAGAGTTTCCAGTAAAAGGGTAAATTTCATCTAAGATTTCTTGCGCTAAAACTTGGTGTTCGGCTTTTTGACTTTCAATCAGCGTAATCGCCTGTGCCAGAATCGTTTTATTTCCATCCAAAATACCTTTAACGTAATCATCTTTGGTCAGTGATTTTTTTTTCACGATTTAGCTTTTTTATTTAAAATATTAATAATTTTTTTAGCTGCATGAGCAATCACTGTTCCTGGAACATAAATATCAGTCACACCCATTTTAAGCAGTGCCGGATGATCTTGTTCTGGAATAACTCCACCAATAACCACTAAAATATCTTCACGACCTAATTTTTTTAAGGTCTTCATTAATTCAGGAACGAGCGTTAAATGCCCCGCCGCCAAAGAACTTACTCCCACCACATGCACGTCATTTTCAACCGCTTGCTTAGCGACTTCTTCTGGCGTTTGAAAGAGTGGTCCGATATCCACATCAAAACCTAAATCAGCAAATGCCGTAGCAATAACTTTCTGCCCACGATCATGACCGTCTTGTCCCATTTTAGCTAAAAGAATTCGCGGCTGACGCCCTTCATCCTTCGCAAAAGCTTGAATCAATTTCTGAACCTCTTTCACGTCTTCCTTTCCTTTTTGGTTCATTTCAGAAGCATAGACTCCTTTAATGATATTGATATCTGCTTGATGTCGTCCATAAACTTTTTCTAAGGCCAAGCTGATTTCACCTACCGTACAGCGCAATCTAGCGGCTTTGATACAAACTTCGAGAAGATTTTTATTTCCACTTCTTGCGGCATCGCTGAGTTCGGCCAGCACCGCATCGACTTTTGTCTGATTACGTTCTGCTTTACATTTTTTCAGTCGTGCAATTTGAGCATTACGAACTTCCGTATTATCAATTTTTAGAACAGGGACATTTTCTTTGGCATGATTTAAATATTTATTCACACCAATAACTACTTGTTCCCCAGAATCAATTCGTGCTTGTGTACGTGCAGCCGCTTCTTCAATACGCATTTTGGGAATGCCTAAACTAATCGCCTTGGCCATCCCGCCTATATTTTCAATTTCTTTTAAATGCACCAGTGCTCTATCAGCCAAATTCTGCGTGAGAGCTTCCATAAAATAACTTCCGCCCCACGGATCAATCACATCACAAGTTCCCGTCTCTTCTTGCAGATAAACTTGAGTGTTACGTGCGATACGTGCGCTGAAATCGGTTGGAAGCGCTAAGGCCTCATCCAGCGAGTTGGTATGTAATGATTGAGTTTGCCCATGAGCGGCTGCCAGTGCCTCTATACAAGTCCGGATAATATTATTGTAAATATCTTTCGCGGTTAGTGACCAACCGGAAGTTTGGCAATGAGTTCGAAGAGAACGTGAACGCTCATCTTTGGGTTCAAACTTTTTAAGCAGTGTACTCCATAACAAGCGGGCCGCACGAAGTTTGGCGACTTCCATGTAATAATTCATTCCGATCGCCCAGAAGAATGATAAGCGTGGAGCAAATTCATCAATAGTTAATCCGGCTTTCAAACCAGTTTGAATATACTCAATACCATCCGCAATA
>JAEUWD010000019.1 GCA_016786485.1 Bacteriovoracaceae bacterium
GGGGAAATTTGAGTTTTATCGTATGAGATAGTATCAATTTTTAAGAAGTATTTTTTACGAATAAGAAAGATAAAAATGAGAAGGGTGGAGAGCCCCAGCGCGAAGATAATCAAAAAAATCCAAACCCAAGGAAACATATCTTTTTTACCTGACTAATTTATTCTTTTTTACCACTTTTCCGATATTTAAATATGGCCAAAAATAATTCCTTCCGACTCAAACTGACTGAGCTCAAAGAGCGTTCACTTTATATTCTCATGAGTCCTGTTCGTTTTGCTAAATTTTTATTAATGGTGACAGGTTTTTTTACGTGGTTAGTTTTGTTCATTTTACTTTTGATCGTTCTAAATTTTTTTAATTCACTACCTAAAATCGAAAAAATGAGTTTTCAAGATATTAAAAAGCAGGCGATTAAAACTACCACTGCCCGTTATGAAACTAAGAAATTAACGAAGAATTATTTTTGGGTGGAAGGCCCTAAGATTAGCCGCTACCTGATGTATGCGATTGTGATGAGTGAAGATGGACAATTTTTTGAGCATGAAGGTATAGACTACAATGCGGTTATCAATTCTTTTGCCAATAATCTTAAGCAACGTGAATACGCTAGCGGTGGTAGTACACTGACTCAGCAAGTGGTCAAAAACATTTTTTTAACTAATGAAAAAAGCTTGGAACGAAAGTTGCGCGAATACTTTATTTCCAAGTCCTTAGAACAGAATCTGACGAAGAATAAAATTCTCGAACTTTATCTTAATATTGCCGAATTCGGCCCGGATATCTATGGAGTCGGGCAGGCGTCACTTCATTATTTTGGAAAATCGGCGGAGAAGATCACCGCTTCAGAGGGCGCTTTCCTGGCCCTGATGCTGCCGTCACCTCGAAAGCATTACCTTTCGATCTATAAAAATGAGTACCTTTCTGAAAAAAATCGCAAAAAACTACGCCGAATCTTAAGAGATATGCTGCATTTGGAGTACATAAGCCCCGAGCAATACCAGGCTGCCCTCAAATATAAGTACTTTAAATAAATAATATTTACATTGTTCTGTGACTTTGAGTGTAAAACCCTTAAAATGATTGACGAAACCTCTAGGAAAATCTAAATTGACTCCTCTAGTTTTTAAACTCTGAGGTTATTAAAGATCTCAAATATGGAGTCATTATGAAAAAAGACATTCACCCAAATTACCGTCCAATGGTATTCAAAGACGTATCTTCGGATTTTATGATCCTTACGGCTTCAACTATCGAAACTACTGAAACAATCAAGTGGGAAGATGGTAAAGAGTATCCGCTTTATAAAGCTGAAATTTCAAGCGCTTCACACCCATTCTACACTGGTACACAGAAAGTTATGGATACAGAAGGTCGCGTAGAAAGATTCAAGAAAAAATACGCTCGTAAATAATTTAAATATTTCGAAAGGAAAGCCGGCCACTGAGCCGGCTTTTTATTTTTATGCTTAACTTAATTCTTCTTTTCGCGAGTCTTACTTATGCCAACATGTACGAAGTGCATGTTGATAAAATGTCGTGTGTGAGCTGTGCGCAAACGATTACGACTGAACTTAAGAAGAATGATAAAGTCGTATCGACCAAAATGACTCAGTTTAATCCCCCAACTGGTGTTGTTATTCTTGAAACTAAGTCACAAACTGATATTTCGGACGCTGAAATTACCAAAACGATTCAGTCTTTGAATTACGCCGTTACTAAAATCGTTAGAAAATAATAACTATTTCATATAAAATAGAGGGATGGGGCAATCACTGATTCGTTTCCTTATTTTAAGCTGTTTGCTGTCTTGCACGGCCGGTGTAAAGAAATTTCCCAATTTTTATTTTGGAGATGAGCGACTTAGTTTTTTTAAACAAAGTTGGCGCAGTCTCGAGCACAAATGGAATGAAACGATTCCGGCTCGAACTGAAAAATTAAAATTAGAGAACCATCTTATTTATGCTTATTACACCAGTCGCAAGCGCATTGAGGAAAATAACCTTAATGCTGGGCCGGAAATTTTTAAAGATCCTAATTTCGAATTATGGCGATGGTTAAAACAAGATGAATTAATTAACGAAGAATTATTTCTTAACTTTAAAGAAGTCTTTAAGAAGTATTTTTTGATTCAGCCTGAAGCTGAAATTTCGTCCCATTTCCTTTTAGCAATCTATCGTAATTTATTTAAAGAATTCTCTAGTGTCAGTGATATTCACGAAGTCATTCGAAACAAGAATCTTTATTTTGAGCCACGAGAAAGTGACTGGTTGTTTCTTTCTCAGAATAAAACAGAGTATCTTAAGGAAATTCGAATAAAAAATCAAAATGCTTATCGCTATCCTGACTTGAGTGATTTTGGAAATTTGAAGCACAAACTCTCACCGGTATTAAAAAAACAACTCGAGCATGATCTGAAACAGCCTTTGATGGATAAAGTAAAGTTGTTGCCCCTCTTTCTTCAAGGCTTGATGGAATTTGAAATTACTCAATATGATAAGAGTTTATCGTCATTTGATATTCCAGAAGAGAAAATCAAAAAAGTCTTTAAACTGGTTCGCAATCTAGCTTTTATTGCACCTTTTAAGGCGAATAATTCCTTGATGATTCATATTGTTTTTCTTTATGAAATCACCAAAAATTTAGGAACTTATCCTCCGGTGAATATGGATGCTTGGGACCTTTTTTCGACTGAAGAACAGTTCGTAAGAAAGACTCAGGATGCGTTGGCCGCAGGTCAGGTTTATATGGCCTATTTTTATAATCATCAACCAAAAGCTAAAAATCCGATCGTCTTAGGGCCTCATTTGTCAGCTTACTTAGTCGTGCAAGAGGGAGTTCATTATCAATTTGATTTGTATGATTATGTTCAATTTGTCCGCTTAGCGAGCCAGCAATCTTATCATGAAGTGGCACGACTAAAGGAATATGAAACCTATCTCCATCGTTGGTCTCAATTGTATAAATTGACCGATCAAAAAACTGTCTACAATAAGTACGTTAAATTTATTCCAGATGAATGGCGCAAAATGTTTTTTGAGCCGATGTTAACTGATGAACGTAAATGGAAAGTTAAAAATGCGCAATTTTTAACTCCAGATATCGCACACGAAGGGATTGCTACTCAACGTGTTTTTACCGATGCCGAGTTATTTGAAATGTTCTATCAATCGGGACCGATGCTGGCCGCGAATATTAGTCTGAAAAAAGATCTGATTGCCGGGAGTATGCACGCCATGGACTTGTTCAATGAAAGTCGTCGCAATCGAAAATACTTCGAAAAATTGATTCACGAATCGATGAATAAAAATATTCATGGTATTTTTTATACTGCAAATTCAGAATACAAAGATGCCGAAGTTCAGGCACACGGACTAGGTAATACGCTGGAGTTTTTGAAGTCGGTCAGAGGGAAAATGCTGATTACCTTCAAGATTCCTTGGTACGGAATGATCAATTTAAATGAACTGAATTTACTTTCGAGCACACCAAAGTTTTATCAAAATATTTTTATTGCAGGTGGAATTGATCCTGACTCCATTCAGTCGATAGAATTTTGGGATATTATTCCTTTGGAGTACTCTGCTGATATGCAAGTCATTACCAAGGCCCAAATCATCAAGTACCGTAAAATTTATCGGGATGAAATGGTACCTTTCCGTCTCCATTTTATAGAAGAGAGCGATTCAGAAACTCAAAATAAAACCTTCGATGTCATCAAAGATGTGGATGATAAATTTAAGCTTATTTAACCCCTTGATTTCATAGACATTATTATTTATTAGACACTGTGCGTATAAAGTGGCATAAAGACGTGGAATCGCGATGCTATTTCAATGCCTTAGCAGGTTTTGGATGGCATGCGGTTTGTATATAAGAGCGTGTTGTGAGGTTCTTTCTATGATGCGCAGACTGCTTAGTCTTGTTCTTATATTTCAGCTAGTGATACCACTGCGATCGTCGAGTAGCGACCAAATGGGCCCTTTAACTAAGGCCGCGAAACGTTTAGAGGAATTAACTCAAATTGAAGGCGGGGTTGGTCGCAATTTGTTCCGACAACTGGTTGATAATTTAAAAACAGTCCAACTCCAAGAACTTTTTAATCTCGATAAAACCGATAGACCTCAAGCGACAAACTTTTACAAACCAGGTATTTCGCTCTTATTACGAGAGATGCAAGATCTGAAAGTTAAAATTAAAGCAGAAACTCAAAAAGTAAATTTAGAATTGGATACGGCGACGGATCTTTTTCAAGCAGTCATGCTCTATTACGCCGTTCACACCCGACTTTACAATATTTATTTCCAAGCTGCTCATAGTCCATCAAGCGAGATTGATCTTTATAAAAAAGGACTTTTCGAATTAGAAGACTTAAATCTCATGCTTCATAAAAATGCTTTATATTTACTTTTTCCATCTATGGAAAATAACTTTCAATCGAGTTTATTAGCAGCGAAGGCCGCTTATCACCCGATAGAAAAAGACTTTATTGAAATCAAGGTCAGCGAATTTCAAAAGTTAAAATTTGAAACGACAGCAATTGAAGAATCTATTCGTGATATTCCAAGTTACAATCGTGCTATTCAATTCTTTGCACTTAATAAATTATTAATCAATTATTATGGTTTTAATGAATTAGCAGAAAAAGAAATAATTTCCGAGGCGGTTAATGCGTGTGCTCCAAGCACTCTCATCTTCAATCCTCCCAGAAATGGTATTATGACAGATTTGCCATTTTATAAAGAAATGAAGCAAACCGAACTTTATGAGAAAACTTTTTATAATCACGTACCTGAATTTGTGGAAGCTACTACTAAATTTGAATTTATTCAACCTAGTGATGTGGAAGTAGTTGCGACAAATCTATTTAAAAAAGTGCCTAAAACTAAAGAATTTGTAGATATCCTTATTCAAGTTGAATTGGACAACGAAAAAGCTTCGATCGCAGCGATCGAAAAAGCGACGAAAAGAGACGAAGAAGAATTAAATCGCATGGAGCTGGAAAATCAAGAAGAAGAGACAACTGAAGCTGAAGAAGAAGTCGTGCAGGAAGAGCCGGCAGCACCGATGGCTCCGATCGAAGTCGTAAAGCCAGCATATCGAAATTTAAAAGATTACTATAATTCTGTTCATACTTCGGTCAAAGAAATTGATTCGATGGTTTGGCCAATGATTTCGATTAACTATGTTGGTTATGCCGTTTTGAGTGGTGAAGTTCCACAGAGGGATAAAGTTATTGAAAACATTTTTGAATCGATGTGGCAAGCACGTGTGGTATATGCCAAAGCCGCGATTATTAAAAAATTCGATGCGGAAGAAATAGCTACGACTTTAAAGGCCAATACTATTTTTGCCAATACCATTTTCGCTAAAAATTTTAAAAAAGAAGATGCGGTAGCGAGTACGAACTTAGACGAGCGTGAGCAGTTACTTGTTCTCAATTCAATTGATCAGTCACTCGAATCGCTCAAAGAAAAAACCAAGAAAAGATTTTTAGAAGAAATCAATAAACTGACTTTCTTAACTGATTTAGAGAGTCCCGCTAATGTAAAAAGCAAAATGCAAAAAGACTTCTTTGAATTAAATACTATTCAATCAATAGGTAGTTTACCATCGGCTTATATTATCAAGACATTACAATCAGCTGGACTTTCTTACCCAGAACTAAAGGCGATGAAGAGCTATGAAAGAAAAACTGATTGGGGAAAACGCATTTTTGTTGATAATACCAACAAGCAAGCACCACGTTCCGTTAAAGAATTAAGTAACTTCTATCAACAAAAAGTGTCTTTAAAAGAAGATAGTGATTTTTATTGGAATTTTAAAAATGGAAATCCAAAAGTTAAGGTCACAGATATGTTTTGGCATCAGTTAAATGCTGCTGTTGAAAGCATTTTGAAATCCAAAGAAACAAAAGAAAATCGTAAAATTCTAGAAGCCTATGCTAAAAATGGCGACCGTTTAAAACAATATGATTACATCAATCAAGTTTTTCCACGTAAAGAGCAAGAGAAAGCTCTTTTTAAAGCCGCCGTTTTAGTTGCGAAGAAAATTTATTATGGTGGCGATGTTACTAATACGAAAAATCAACTTTATTGGTGGCCAGAAGATCGTAAGAATTTTAACGAAATTTTGAAAGTGCAAAAGAAGGAAGAAGCAGGCGAAGATGAAGCGTCAAAAGTAAAAGAGAAAAAAGAAACCAAAGCTGAAAGTGAACAGAGATTAGCTAGTTTTATTTCCGATATCATTAGTTTTGACCCAATGAAATATCAGGCAAAAGTCTGGAAAGAAGAAACAGAAAGCCAAATTGGAATTGTGGCCCAAGACGTAACTTCAAGAATTCCACGTCATCGTTACATGATGGTGTCTGATACACCACAAGATCCAAAGAAAATGGAAGAGCTGAAAGCTGAACTTGCGAAGAAGCCTGAAACAAAAAAAGAACTCGTACCTTTGTTATCGAAAGATGAGCTCAACAAGCAAATGCTACATGCTCAGGACAGAGTGGTTGTTGTTCAAAAAAATCGTTACGAATTGAATGCTAAAGATGCAAAATTCGATGATAAACAGGCCCAAGAATTAGCGGATGCCTTAAATCCAGATAAGAAGAAACCAGAGGTGTCATCTGAAAAAAAGGTGGATAAGTCCGATAGTTTATCTACAAGTGAGAAAAAAGAATTAGCGCTTGCTCAAGCCAATGAACGCCGCAAAGTGATGCCGCTTTCTGATACAGTAACATCACAATTAAGAAATTTTGAACTTGCGATTTCACGTAGTGATGCGACTCGTGCCGAAGTGATAAGACGCCCAATCGTACCTCAGGAAGAAAATTTCCCAATGAAAGAGGCGGCAAACAAAGAAACGAAAGAAGCAGCACAAAACCAATCAGGCGAGAAACCAAAAGGTAAAATTGTTGATTTATGGGAAGAAGAATATCGCGAGTATGAAAGTTATGGTGAAGCCTTTTATCATTTCATGAATTTACTCGGCTTAACTGATTATGTTTTAGGAAAAAAAGATATTTCAAGCGGTCGTTTCGCTGATTCATTGCAAGACCAGCTTTTGTTAGCGGAATTAAATCTCAATGAAGTTTTAGGGCAAGAAACAATCCTGAATAGTTATACAGATCAAATTCTTGAAGTCAGTGAGCAAGGACAGGCGATTGGGGTAGATGGAATCGTTTATGCCAGTGGGCATGAACGTGGTCATTTTATTTATAAATTATTAGAAGCTTATGAACCTCTAACCAATAATGTTGATCGTAAAAAATTAATCACTCTGATTAAAGAGCATATGGAATTATCGCAAAAAGAGTTTTCTGGGAAATTAAAAGATTTCTGTGAATTGAATCCGTTGGATTATAAACGAAATAAGCAATTCAGAAATATGTTTAACTCGGTGACAGAAGTTCGTCGCCATTTAAAAGAATTAGACAACGCTGCTATCGGTGCTGAACAACGAAAGAAAATCGAAGAGTTCGATGTGGTCGTCGCCGATAAATCTCGTTCATTTATTGAAATGTTAATTCACGATTATGTTGACCCTCTCTTTATGTACTTGATGGCAGTGACGATCGTTGCAGCAGGGATTGTCATGTTGGCAGGACCGATGGGATTCAGCTTAGCTTTCTTCCAACCGTTCTTGGCCTTCATGGGAATTGGCTTAGGTAAAGTCATGATCATGAGTCCGATGATGACGGCGATGCTGATTTTATCGCTCGTCTCAATTATGCGTTTCCCAATCAACTTTATTCATAAACCAGCACAGGTCAGTTACCAGGAAAGCTTACTTAAAACTCAGATCTTAAGTAAAAAAATAGAAAGTTTAGTCGATGGTAAATTTACCACCTTAGAAGAACTCGAGAAGGCCCGTTTTGAAATGTACATGGGGCAAGGTATTGATAGTTTCGTTATTTTACTCGAGTTAGCTTTCTTTCCAGGCTTTGTCGTTCAACCGATTAAGCAAGCCATTGGTTATGCTCGTGCTAATGCTGTTAAGCGATTGACTGGTTTGAGTGTGAAACCAAGTATTAAAAATGTTGTGAAGGCGATTAAATCCGGCAAATTTAAAAAATCGTGGAAAAATTATGGTTTTGAAAGTGCTTTAAAAGAATCTTTCTCAGGTGTGGCGGCCATGAGTCGTGAAAATATCTTAAAGGTCGTGCGCTATGCTTTAGGTCGAAAAGCTGAAGAGCTGGGAATGGAACACTCTTTACCGTTTGCTTACTTAAAAGCGATTGATAAAGAAATTGCACGTCGTAGATTAGGACTTAAAACAGAAAAAATCTTTGGTATGAAAACAGTCCAAGAAACAGTGATGACCGCCAAAGGTCCGGCGATTAAAGAAACTGAGCAGTGGGTTGAAATCTTTGAATATCATATAAAAGAGCACGCGAAGAAAGATCCTAAATTCTATACTGGTTATCAGTACGGTAAGGACTTTAAGAAGTGGGTAGATGGTGGACTCGAGCAGACCATTTGGGACCCATTCAGTAAAGAGAGTTGGAACGATCTGATTTACGCGGCCAAAGATTATATGAAAAATAGTTCTACTCGCAATCTCCCGATGTATGTCCAAGAATTATTGCATGCTTTAACCAATGGAAGTATCGAACAGAATTTAAAAGCATTGGGTGATTTGGCCCGACGTCACGGACCGATTCAATATTTTAATGAGTCAGGTGAATTAATTAAGGGTAGCAAGTCGATGCTCATGTATAAGTTTGAGATTGCTCGCGGCATGGCGGAAGCGAAACGAATTAAAGATCTTGAGCGTCACCGTGAAATTATCATGCAAGTTATTCGAGACGCTAATATTGATAAGCAAGATATCTTGAATATGAAAGATTTAAGCCAAGAAAGTAAGCGTATCGCGATTGAGATGTATCAGAAAAAAGAATACCAATCGCTTTATGACTTAGGCTTTAAGCATGAGACCGATTATTTACAGAGCTTTTTTAATGATCCGCTGGATATGGAAATCTTTAAAGACGTGGTGAGCTTCTCTCCAATGGGTAATCCGTTAAAGAAGTTTAATCCGGTCATGAAAGACTTTGAGGAATTA
This sequence comes from Bacteriovoracaceae bacterium, assembly GCA_016786485.1. Taxonomy (GTDB): domain Bacteria; phylum Bdellovibrionota; class Bacteriovoracia; order Bacteriovoracales; family Bacteriovoracaceae; genus JAEUWD01. The sequence goes on from JAEUWD010000019.1 coordinate 9,060, forward strand.
AGTATCTTTATCGTCAAACCTGATGATTTCATCGCTCCTTATAATCACTTTGCTAGTGAGAATTGGGATGAGTTCTTTAAGGGTTCTGACCCAGAAAGATATGCTCAGTACCGTGATTACCTGATTGAGCTTAATAACCATCCTGATGCGAACTTCAAGAAAACCATCGATGATATCGATGAGATGATTAAGTAAGTTCCTGGGCCAAAATAAAGCGAAAAAAACCTATAGTGTTTTCATCTTAAGGATAGGAAAGGGACGGCCTTGTTCATCGACTTTGGTGCGTTCAAAGACACGAAAGCCCATTTGTTCATAGAATCTGGTGGCTTGGGGATTACCCTCGTTTACATCCACGAAAAGCTGCGGGTGGTTGGTGGCCGCAAATTCGATAAAGGCTTTTCCAATCCCCATTCTAACATGATTTCAGCTTCAGACAGGGTATGGTGGCGAATAAGGTGGGTTTTGTTCTTGGTCATAAGTCTGATTAAGGCAAAAAAAAGGCCTGGTTTACACCAGGCCCTTTCTATATATTTTACACTAAAATTTAAGAACTCAATCTCTTAACAATCAGCAGGTGCGCCTGATGGGTTGAATGTGTTAGCACAGCCTGAAGTTTCACCTTGGTATTTACCAATAGTTAGGTGACAGCTTGATTTAACAGCATTTTGCTCACCAACAGTTTTCTTCATACCAGCTTCTAGAGCTTCTTGAATATTTGCATTGTTTTTTACAACAGCGCTGTTTCCAGTTACAACAACGTCAGTAATTTGAGCATCAACTTCGTTTGTTAAGTTGCTACATTTTTTACCAATAAGTGTTTCACCAGTGTGCTTATATGTGCTTGATTCAGCAACAATAACTTGGTTTCTTAAAACAGGGTTCATATCAGCTGGAAGACCATTAACTAGTTCTTGGAAAGCAGCTACTTCACCAGAAGATTTACCTTTTAGGTTAGCACTTACTTCCATTGCTTGAACTTTTTGTACGTTAGTAATAACACCAGATTCATCTTTTAGACCTAATTTTTGTGCCCATACAGTTGCTGATGGAGATTGAGCAGCTTTTACTAGCTCAGATTTACCAGCAAATACCTCAGGAGCAGCAGCATAAACTTCGTTCATTTGAGCAAAGCTTAGTTTCTTCTGACTCATAAGAGTTTCAACGGCAGCTTGAAGGATTTGTTTTTCACCACTTTTTGCAATTGCATCAAGTGAAGTTTTAAAGCTAGACTTTAGAACAACATCAAGTTCTTTAGCGATTGTCGCTTCAGTTTTACCTAACATTTTTTCAAGAACGGCAACACCAGTTCTTTCAAGAACAGGAACAATTGCGCCACCTTGAGCAAATACATTTGCCGTGAAGCAAAGTGCGATAAGAGATAGAGTTAAATTTTTCATGCGAGTCTCCTTCCGAGGTTCGTTAAATTCGTGTGCAACGAGTCTATATTAACAAGATAATTTTCAGTATAAGTTTTTTCCGGTCGTGAAAAATTTACTTGATTCAAATTATTTAAATAAATTCCTGCGATAATACTCTTTTTAAGCTCTTGTAATTTGGAACTATTAAAAGACAATTTGCCGCTGTTATTCTTAATAAAGAAACGTTTGCAGTTATTGATGACACTATTAATCTTTTTTGCCACTGGGTGAGTGTTTTCTATCAGATTAAAACGCGCCATCCGAACCACACCACCAGCCGCTAGAACACTATAAGCTAAGATCGTAGCTGTTGTTATATCCATCATCTGCAGTAAGAGTGCCAGTGACCATACTGCAGAACCTACAATATATGAGACATCAGTCTTAAGATTAAGGTTTATCAACTTTTCCGCTTCTTTGGCCGCA
>JAEUWD010000053.1 GCA_016786485.1 Bacteriovoracaceae bacterium
GTTTTTAGGACTAAAAAATGAATTTGGAACAAATGGCGCGATAACACAAAAAGCTTTTCCAAATTATTTTAATCGCCAAAAGCGGCCACAAAAGAATTTTAGACAACTGGCAGTTGAGTATTTTAAGAATAACTTCTATTCTAAATAGGTTTATATGAACGAAATTTTTGACAGACTTTTTATTCGCATTTTCTTCACCATTTTTATCTGTGTTCTACTTTGGGGATACCGATATATTCACGCTTATATTTACCGCGATGAAAAAAAACAAATTTTAAAAAGTTTATTTCTGACCAATAACCCCGCCAGTACACTGCACTTTTTTTCGCGTCTTATTGGAATTGCGTTAATTTTTTCAACTTTAGGCTTTGACGAAACCAGCGGTATTTTCGTCAGTCTTTTCCATTTCTTCATCTGGGGAACAATTAGTTTTGCGCTTTATTTAACTTCTATTTACATCGTAGAAAGTATTCTTTTTTATAATTTCGAATTCGTAGATGAAGTTATCAAAAGAAAAAACTTAACTTACGCCATCATTAGTTTTTTTCAATGCGTGTCGATTTCATTCTTGGTTCGTACCGTAGTTGAGCAGTCCGAAGGCTCGTTGATTATTCTTATTATGCTTTGGCTCTTCGCTTTAGTCCTATTTGGCTTTTCTTCGAAGCTTTACACTTACGTTTCGGTTTATACTTTTAATCGTAATATGCTTCAAAAAAGTTTATCGCTAGCGTATTCATACAGTGGCTTTATTCTTGGCATAACTATCATTATCACAACGGCGCTGGAGCAGGAGCATTACGATATTACCAGTTATGGTTTCGAAGCTATTTTACGTATTCTTCTTTCGTTAATTATTTACCCGTTATTTAAAGCCGGTATCAATTACGTTTATAACATTCGAGTCGAAAACCAAGTCGATAATTCTGGTCACGATACTGATTACAGCTATGGTGTTTATGAGGGCGGATTATTTTTGACCACTGCTCTACTCACCTCATTAATCGTTGGAAAAATTAGTTTTAGTTCTATCTACCCATTTTTTTAGAGAGGTTTGCATGCTTGATAGTAACATTTTAGAAAGCCTGAATATGATCCAGGGTCGTTTGAGTAATATTGAAAAGAAGTTGGTAGAGATAGAAGAAAAAGTCGAACTCTCCGTGGCCATTCAACGTAATCACCTTTTGAGAATTAAACACGGCGAACCCATTTCTGATCAAATGATTCTGACAGGTACGCCTTATAATGATCTCTCTCCAGAAAAAGCTTGGGAGCTTTATCAAAATCAGGAATTGGATTTTTTCTTAATCGATGTTGCTCATGCTCAATTCCAAGCACCAGTTAATTTACCAGAGGCCATTAAAATTCCTCTGGAAGACCTACCACAACGTTTTAACGAAATCTCAAATCATACGACACCTGTTTTACTTATTTCAGAAGATGGTGTGCGCTCAATTCAAGCTTGCGAGCTTTTGGCCAAGAAGGGATATTATAACGTGAATAATATTTCTGGTGGCTACTTGCACTGGCCAGACACAGGCAAGAAAAAAAATAAAAATATTACGACTTAAAGATCGAAGAAAATTTGATCAGTTGTTTGAAGTTCACGGTGTAGATTTTCAAGCATCAGGTTGACGCGATCAAGTTCAACTGCGCCTACTTTTTCAGAATAATTACTTTCTAAATCATTAATAACTTCGAGTAGATTGAATTTAAATTTCTCGCCGTATTCTGTTAAGAAAACATTTTGCTCACGCTTATCAACGGCACTAATTTTACGAATAATATATCCGCGTTTTTCTAATTCATTTAGATGACTGGTCATGGTTTGCTTTTTTAAACCGCAAGCGACACCAATCTCCTTAATCGTTGGACCTTGGTTCTCACACAAATACATAAGGATTTCTAAAAAACTTGGACGTAGATCAGTGAAGCCACGGGCCTGAAGATTTGAAAGTAGCTCAAGACTATACATTCGATAAATTTTCTTTAGGAGACTTCCAATATTCGAGATTTTCTTCATAATTTTCTGCCCTCACTCTGCAGAAATTAGTATGACCTTCATACTTTATATAATAGGCAGGCGCTAAATGCAAATGTCTTTTATTTAATGAGGCGCAGGAAGTGCTTATCAGTTAAAAAATCTGGGTGTTTTATAACGCTTTCCGATGCGGGATCCTGCTCTTTTGGAGGATGGGCTTGACCTGTTAAACCACTAAACCAAAGGCTCAAACGCACACTTTTATAGGCTTTTTGATTCAAAACTGAAGGCATGGCGATGCTGTCTTGCGCCCTTACATTGATGGGACTCAAAAGGACCAAAACTGCCATAACTACGAACAACGTTGATTTTTTCGACATGCCAGCACCTCTATAAAGGGTTTCCAGAGCACTTTCAGGCCCTGCTTAGCCTTTAAATAGCAAGACAGATGCCAGGATTTAGAAGAGATTTTTCGAGTTACTAAATGAGGTTGCAATACCGGTAACAATACCGAAGGTTAACATCGACGACCCTCCATAACTCATCATAGGGAGCGGTATCCCTACAACCGGCATGAGACCCGTGACCATGCACATATTGATGAAAGTATGCCAGAAAATAATCGCCATAAACCCGATTGTTGCCACCGATTCAAAGAAGTGCTGAACCGAAGTCGCGAGCCAAATATACCGGAAAAATAAAATCAAATAGAGAGAAATAAGAAAGAGCGCGCCGATAAAGCCATGCTCTTCATTAAAGATCGAAAACACAAAGTCGGTATGGTTTTCTGGTAAGAATGCCAGCGCACCTTGTGAAGACTTCATATAGCCCTTACCCAGCAAGCGACCTGAACCAATCGCGATTTCAGATTGAATCGCGTTGTAACCAGAGCCTTTTGCATCCGCATGAGGATCGATAAAAGTGATAATACGTTTACGCTGATATTCTTTCAGACCGTATTTATACATGACACCACCACACATAATGGCGATAACAACGATAATCCAAATCGATTTCCATGATAGCTTTCGATAAAAAACCATTACCGCAAGAATCAGAATTAATAACATTCCAGTTCCTAAGTCGGGCTGAACAATAACCAGAACTGCCGGAACCATAACAATTAAGAGAGGTACGAGTAATTCTTTAATAGTTAATTCACGATCAGGGCCTGAACGCGCAAACCAACGAGAAAGCGCAAGGACCGTGGAAATTTTCATAAGTTCCGAGGGTTGTAAACGAAAGGGACCAATCGCTAACCATCGTTGCGCCCCCATACCGATTTTCCCTAGCAGGAGAACTAGAACGAGCAAGAAAACATTTCCAATAAAAATAATATAGCTGTAACGAAAAAATGTTTTTGAACTAATAAAACTTAAAGCGAAGCCAACGGATAGAGCGATACAAAACCATACGGCTTGATACATATAAAGTTCTTGTAAGCCCGCACGATCGGCATGTGTGGCTGAATAAAGATTGGTTACCCCAATGGCAAAAATGGCAAACATTCCACCAAAAAAAGTATAATCGTAGCGCTTAAAAGTATCCATGGTATCGTTAAACATACTTACTCCGCTCCGCCCGCTTCCTCTTCTTCCGTTTTTTGTTTTTCTATTTCTTCTTGCTGACGATAGAAGCGATATTGAGCTAATTGCTTTTTTTCATTTTCTTTTTTGATTTCGGGCATATATTTTTCCATGTATTTGCTAATAACTGCTTCCACTATGGGAGCGGCAGCACTACTACCGTGACAACCGTGCTCAACCATGGAAGCCACTGCAATTTTCGGATTATCAAAAGGAGCAAAACCTACGAACACACCATGATGGCGTAACTCATAAGGTTTATTTTCACATTTTTCATAAATTCTATCAGCACTCGAACTCGCCACCTGAGCTGTTCCAGTTTTTCCTGCCATCTCCAGACCCAAACCGCGACGGTACCAACCGGTGCCTTTCGGGTTGTTCATAACTTTATACAAACCTTTTTTCACCAACTGCCATGTGGTTGGCTTGAGCTGAATTTCACGTACAACTTCTGGTGTGAATTTTTCAATAACTTCACCATCAGTGCCAATAACTTCTTTAATAATTTTTGGCTTAAAAACTTTTCCTTCGTTTGCAATCGCGGCGTAAGCAATCGCCAACTGCAATGTTGAGGCCAGAATATAAGACTGACCAATCGCACACGATAACGTCTCGCCCGCTTGCCACTCAATTCCATTTCGCTTTAGCTTCCATTCACGGGTTGGTACCAGACCTGTAACTTCACGAGGCAAACCTAAACCGCTGCGGGAACCAAGACCAAACATTTTAGTATACTTGGCCAACACATCGATATCCATCTCACTAGCAACTTTGTAAAAAAAGATATTACATGACTGCATAAGAGCATCTACCACCGTTACCGTTTCATCACCGTAACGTTTCCAGCTGTGAAAGATTTTTTTTCCTAATTTGAAAATCCCGTGACAACGAATTTGTGTATTACCATTGATAATACCCTCTTCCAAAGCCGCAATCGCCGTAAAAGGCTTGAAGGTCGAGCCCGGTGAATAGTGATCTTGAATAACACGATCGCGAAGTGGCTTGTCTTTATTATTTACCAATGAACTCCAATACTCTGAAGTTAAGCCTCGTGAAAATTGCGAGGGATCAAAGGCCGGATTAGAAACCATCGCAAGAACTTCGCCGGTTTCTACGTCAAGCGCAACAAAGCCTCCAATTTTTTTTTCTTTTACTAGCGCTTCGTAACCGGCAACTTGTAAATCATGATCAATCGTTAAACGAATACTGTTTCCAGGAACTGAAGGTTCGTCTTCAATTCCCTTGAACAAGTTATCGACGTTAATATATTTACGGCTTCGTCCAAGCGCATCGACTTCGACATACTCGTGACCACTGACGCCACGTAAAGTTTTATCTAGTTGCTGTTCAACACCAAACTGTCCGATGAAATCTCCGAGACGATAGTTGACTCCATCACGCTCACGATATTTTGGTAATTGTTCTTGTGTGATTTCTGAAATGTAACCCAAAAGATGAGCTCCCATTTCTTTATCTTTATACTCACGACTGATGAAAGCATCGATACTCACACCAGGTAGAGACGAACTTTCCGTTTCAATCATGGCAATTTCTTTGGCAGTTAAATCTTTTTTAATAACAAAAGGACGATAGCGGGCCTCAAATTTGTTTTTGTCGAGAATCGCCTGCAAGTCTTCCATCGACATGCCTAAAATTTGCGCGAGAAACGGCAGTGTTGTTTCAGGATTCTTAAGATACTGACGAGTGAGAACAGCATCAAAACGTGGAAGGTTATCGACTAATAATTTTCCGTCACGACTATAAATCATTCCGCGAGGAGCACGTACAAGTTCTTTTCTTAAACGGTTCTGAACGGAATACTCGTGAAGCGTTTCACCTTTATAGATCTGTAGATACCAAAGTCGGAAAACGACTAAGCCAAAACACGCCAAGACAATGTAACCAATTTGAGTGGCACGCTGCCTATGGGATTTGATGATATCATCTTCACCAAACATTAAATTCCTACCCCTTGCCCATCACGATTAGTTTTCCAAAAGCGTGAAAGTAGCTCGAAGAAAAGTGGTGAAATCAAAGATAAGAATAGACTTTCAGAAACAAAGCGCGGCAGACGAAGTAAGAAGTAACTCATTTCATCCGTTTTGATCGTAATTAAACCAGCCACAATCAAGAACCAAACCGTTTGAAAGATTTGCACAATCACAATGGTTGAAAGACGACTATTAAGTTGAATCAGATCCTTTAGATAACTAATCAAGAAACAAATCACCACACCAGCGAAAGTACCTGATGCCCAACCTTCGATAGAAAAAATAGAGTGAATCAGCTCGAAACCTAAAACTAAATAGGGCAAATAAATTGATTCAATTCTAAAGGCAATAAAGAGCACGATGAGAACATGAAAACCTAAACGATACTCATCTAAACCAACCGCTGGCAGAAATGAAGAACTAAAGACTTCCAAGAAAAGGAGAAGAACAGTCGTAATCATAAATGAGACAACAATATCTTTTAGTTTTAAATTATTCATCTTTTACAACCTTATCACTCGCTTCATTTTCATGCGCCATCAACACCACAACTTCTTCCAGACGATGAAAGTCAACGCTGGGAGTGATTTCAATTGATTGAGTTAAACCAAAACTTTCTTTTTCGATTTTCGTAATTTTTCCTAACTTAATACCTTTAGGATAAATATTACCAAGACCTGCCGTAATCAATGTATCACCGACTTGAACGGGTTCTGTTTTTACGACGTACTTTAAACGAGCTTTATAGTTTGACGTTCCTTCAACAATTCCGTGCGAACGTGTACGGCTAACAATCGCATCAACGCGATTGTTCTGGTCAAGAATAGTGAGAATATCAGCATAGTTAGCAGAGAGACGATAAACATAACCAACCAGACCATTTATAGTAATAACGGGTGACTTAAGTTCAATCCCGTCGTTCTTGCCTTTATTAATTCGAAGAACTTTAAATTCGTTTGATGAATCCCAGCCTACGACTTGTGAAAGAACTTTTTGACGTGGGATCTCTTCACCGAATTGAAGTAATTCTTTGAGGCGCTCATTTTCTTTTTGCACTTCTTCGTATTGGAAAATGGCATTTTCTAATTCGAGAATACGTGTCTTCAATTCTTCGTTACGCTTACTAGTTTCAATTAAGAAAAAATAATGCTTAAAGGCAAAATCGATCTTTTCTTTAACGGTGGTTGTTCCTTGTTGTAACGGAGTGAACACTTCAACGATAAATGACTCAAACCATGACAGTTTCTCAAATTCAAAACTTTGCTTTGACACACCGTGAATAGAAAGGATGAGAACAACCAAGGTATTCACTAATTTGATTTTCGATGATTCTGCTAAAAAAGCTCGCAAATGTATTTTCCTTGATTTCGATTAATTAATTATTGAATATAGATTAACTAAAGTTCAGTTCAATGCCAATATAATGGTGACATTTAACTTTACGATAAATTGGTCAATCTATAAAATCACTGATGGAATGATTGAGTAAAAAGGAAGGAAATATGGTTTTTTCACAGAAAGTATATTCACATGTCGCGAAAGCCGTAGTTACGGTAATCGTTGGCGTTATCATGTTTGGTTTTATTTTTAGTTTTAAAGACGATAATAGTAATTTCTTCACTAAAAGTAATAGCGAAGTTGCGAGTGTCGATGGAACGAAAATTACCGTAAAAGAGTATCAGAATGTTTTGGCGCAACAAGCACAACGTTTTTCTCAAATGCTTGGCGGAAAACAACTGACTCCTCAAGAGCTTGAGCAATTTGGGATTCACCGTACAGTTTTACAATCTCTGATTGAAAGAAAGCTTCTGACCAACTTGGCGGAAAAACTCAATCTTGATCCTTCAACCGAAGAACTAAAAGAACAAATTACCAAACTTAGTTATTTCCAAACAGCGGGCCAGTTTGATGTGAATCTTTATAAAGCTGCACTTCAGAGTAATGGCTTTACTCCATCACAATTTGAAGACTTGATCATTAATGATATTCGCGCTGAAAAAATTGAATTTCTTTTAAATTCATTGGCCGTATCAAAAGCACAAGCCAAGGACTTCTTAGTGGTTAAGGGCAATAGCGTTGAAGTTCAAGCGGTGAAAGTAGACAAAAATAAATTAGTGAACAAGATCAATGTTAGCGCAAAAGAAATTTCTGATTTCATTGCTGATAAGAAAAATGAAGGGATTCTCAAGTTGACTTACGATGGTCAAAAAGATGTTTATAATCAACCAGAACAAGTTCGCGCTTACCACATCTTATACAAGGAAGGTCTCGAGAATCTTAAAAAGCTCCAAGCAAAACTAACTCCAAAGAACTTTAAAGAAATGGCCAATAAAGAAACACAAGATCCATCAGGCAAAAGCAATGGCGGAGACTTAGGTTGGTTTTCTCGTGGCAAAATGGTGCCTGAATTTGATGATGTTGTTTTCAAACAAGCCGTTGGAACAATTTCTGAGCCAGTTAAAACACAATTTGGTTACCACTTAATTTATGTCGAGGAAAAAAAACCAGCAGTGGTTAAAACTTTTGATCAAGTGAAGGGAACAATTGCTGAAGAAAATATTCGTCGTCGTAAAACTCAAGAACTGGATGAATTAATGAAACAGATTACCAGCAAAGCAGCTGATGCCCTTAAAGCTGGTAATAACGGTGAAATCGCAAATCTTGAAAAACAATATGAAGTTAGTTTTATCAAAAAAGCCAATATCAACCCAATTGATGGTCGACTTGAAAATACAACTCTTAAAGGTGATGAACTACAAAAATTGTTTAATAACAGTCAAAGCTTCTTTCAATTTGATGATGCCGCAACCTCAACCATTATTAAGGTTTTGGAACGTAAAAAAGGCGGAAACGTGGATGAAAAAGAGCTGACGGCTCAAATCAATAACGAAAAGTCACAGTTGGCGCGACTTGGAAGAGCTGAACTCATGAAAAAACTAGCTGATAAAGCTAGCATCTCATGCACGAGTGAATTCCAGGGCGTTACTTACTGCGATTAATCATTTCTCTGATTGTCACATGGCCATAAGTTAAGGTAGATAGACCTGGCGGAGGCTATGTGGCAGACAAGAATTCAAAATTTTCATCAAATGTACCAGGCAAGTTCTATGTGGATGATCAGTGTATCGCTTGCGATGCTTGCGTGATGGAAGCTCCTAAATTTTTCTCGATGAATGATGAAGATGGCCATGCCTTTGTTATCAAACAGCCTCGCACTCCGCAGGAATTTGAAGAGTGTGAAAATGCTCTGGCCGGATGTCCGGTGGACGCTATCGGAAAAGATGGCGATACGACCCAAGAAAGTGCCAGTTTGGCATAATTTTGTGCTACCCTTTTCCTATGTAATCTGTTGAAATTACAAAAAATTTATCTTATTTCTGGTTTATTACGATAATAGATTTAATGAAGAATATATTTTTATTAAACATTATCTATTTACTCGTTTTTACCGCCTGTAATAAGGTCGGTGACGAGAGTCTTATCAATGGGATTAAACAAGGCCAGGAACAACAACCAGACGAGGAAACACCTCCTAATAATACACCCAATACGGCGCCTAATTTATTTTTGCCTCAAGGGGTAAGTATCCCCGAAGGTAGTACAAAACAAATTACTATCAGTAGTTCTGATGCTGAAGATAACGACGTGGTTATTGAGTTTGCCAACAACCTTCCAAACTTTGTTGTGGCCCAATCTAATCAAGACGGAAGTATTTCATTAAGTATCAAACCTCAAAGTGGTGATGCTGGAAATTATTCACTGGAAGTAAGTGCTATCGATTCGTTTGGTGCGATGGCAAGTTCAATGCTGGAATTTATTATCAGCTCGGTCGAAGTCGAACCTGATCCTGATCCTGAGCCTGAGCCTGAGCCAGAACCCGTTGCAGATGAATATGCTCACTTTGCTGATATTTCACTAACTGATCAACAAAAAAATGAAATCGATGATCGAATTTTAAATTCCGCCGTTCAACCTCCAAATGTTCACCCAAGAATTTTTGGAACCGATGCTCAGTGGTACGAGAGAATTAAATTTTTTGATGAACTCGATCCTGATTGCAAATGGAAAGGCAAAGATGCTTGGGGACAAGTTAAAAATATGAAAGGACTTTGGGACTACTATACCAAAGGCGAAGATATTTGCGTAAAAGCAGCTCCAACCAATATCGCTTCTCACCGAGATGCTGCCTTTTATTTGACGACTAATACTTTGAGCTATTCCAGAGATCGCGCAATGAGAGTACTCCATTTAATTCGTAGACAGTACGCCTGTCATCAAGTTTCAAGCAATTGTCAATTTAGCAAAAGCTCTGTAGATGATCTGGTCCAAGCTTTTATCACCTATCATATTAACCGACAAAAAAGTGAAGCTAAAAATGCAAAAGGTTTTTATCCTTCATGGCATAGTGGTTACTCCGGAGAATTTTTTGATTTAGGCTCTCTACCTGCTTTTAAATTTTGGTGTTTATTTTTAGATATCTTTTGGAGCAATCCAAAACTTTCAGCGGCCGATAAACAATTCGTTTCTGATGAGCTTGAAAATGAAATCAATAACTACTTAACCATTTATAATTTACCAGAAAGCTCATCTGCGACTCTCGGAAGATGGGCAGTATGGAACGGAAATAACTGGACTTCAGTGCTTAATGCCGCAGCATTATATTGGGCGATCACTTTCTGGCACGAAAAACCACAAAAGGCACAAGATGTTCTCAATGCGATCTTAACGACGAATTGGTTACATCGTGACTTTTTTCTAGCCGATGGCGCATACATCGAAGGTCCATCGTATTTTGATGTTACAATGAACGGCATACTCGACATGAATGAATTATTCAAAAGCGGATTTGATCAGCCGCTGCACACTGTAAAATGGAAACACTTATCACAAAAAACAACTCGCTGGTTACTAGATAACGTTGCCTCGGATGGTCTATTAATAGACTTCGGCGATGCTTGGGCCAATACTGGTTATGCATCATTTTACTTTCTCCAATTGCTGACCTGGGAAGAACATGTGGGAATTAAACCACATGGTAGTTCCTCTGTTGATAGCTGTAAGGCCAAAGAATTTTTTAAAAATTCATACTTTGCACATTTCTTCTACGATATTTGGAAAATCACACCGGTCTTAGCTAAAGACTGGAAAAGTATTACTGAACAATGTGACGAAGCCTCTAATCAAGCCATACTAACTTCTGTTTTTCCTAACTATCAATTAGGTATTCAACGAATACCAATGCTAGGTGAAACAGCGACAGCACAAAACGCTGGTGATAATTTTAAATTATTACAAGCTGATCAAACAATGCTTACCATGAACGCCGTTGATAACTCACTTCCTCACCGTGAAGTTGATTTCGGAGCTCTCATCTGGGTGGCTTTTGGTAACCGCTTATTGGTTGATTGGGGTTATGGAGAATTAAGTAACACATACGAATATGTCAAAATTACTGGTTCAACTGGACGCTATGTTAAAGAAAGCAATAATGACCGTCTTGAGTTTTATATTAAACAAGTAGATAAAACGATTGATTTAAGCAAATTAAGAATTGGATTAGCACTTCATTATATTCAAAAAGATTTACCAATTAGTACTTACTTGAGCAGTGTCGGCACAACATGGGCGAAAGTTTCTATTCCATTAATTGATTTTGGATTTGAAGAGTCTCGCTGGACTGCTATTCGAGGAGAAGCAGGAGACACTTGGGCCAATCCTGGGCTGGAACAAATTTACTTCCGCACTAATGGGGCCGTATCTAAAGGGCACATTGGTATTGATGAAATCAAGTTAGTAAACGCCAACAATCCTAGTAAAAATGTGACTTGGTATGGTGATAGTTATAATGGATCTATAGCTGATGGCGCTCGTATCGAAGTTACTGAATTTCATTTTGAAAATGAAGAAACATCGAATGGAGCAAACAGTACTGCAAAATGGATGAATGTTTACACTGATAGTTCTGGCAGAATTTATCGCTTAAACTACAATAACGATCTTGATGCTCTGGTGCTGGCCAACGTCATGGACTTTCTTCCTATTGGGGCCAATACGTTAGTTATTCCTGGCGCTACTGATGGTGGTAATCCTCGAACTAATAAGAGTCAATTTAAAGGTGAATCAGGAACCATCACAAATTTAAATATTGATGGTCAACAAGTCATGTTTGCAAATGGTTCCGATGTTTATGGTGCGAATCAGGCCACAGGAAATTTAGATTATTTTTATCGCTATACAGTAGCACTTGATTCTGGTCACTTTATTGTTGTGGATAGTTTTAAGGCCAAAGCGGGCAAAGAAGATTTGATTCAAGAATTTTGGTACACCAAAACGGATCCTGTAAAATCAGATTGTAGTTATGTCGGAAGTCGCGAAGTCACACTGACTAAAGTTTCAAATCAAGCCATAAAACTTGAACCACGCTGTAACGGAATTAATAGTTCAGGTGCTTCAGAAAATTTAGCCATGATTACAGCCGCTTCGCTTTCATCAGCCAGCTTTCAAACAGGCGCTCCTGCTTTCTTAAAAAATAACCCCTACTTCTCACGTTATATTAACGGCGATGTCATTAAACTTAAAAATCGTATAAACAACTGGGAATACCGAAAATTATTTCGTTATGAACCTGCAGCTAATGTTAGCGAAGATGTGCGCGTCTTTTTACTACAAAGCTCTGTGGGTAGCTTGAAGGCTGCCAGTGTAACTAAAACCAATTGTGGTACGAATAAAGCATGTTTTAATGTAAACGACGGCGAGAATACATATGGGCTTGAACTAAACAAAGTTAACGGTCGCTATACGCTAGAGGCGATAAAATAATTTACTTAAATAATTCACGGAAAACTGGAAAAGATTCAGGCAACTTACCATCAGGTGAACCAAAAAGTTCCTGTTTTAGAAAGCATCCAATTTTTTCACGCAATTTTGGCAATTCAAGCATAGCTTCTTTTGGTGTTGCTTTATAATCAAGCAGCCAATTAAAAGTTTCGATACGAAGACTATCTAATTCCACTGCTCGATTTTCATACTGTTCAAAAAACCAAAATGCATATTTCATCGTATCAGCTTGCTTGACCGCCTGAAATGGACCACGAGCGAGCATTTGTAAGGTTAACTGAATAGCAGCAGGCTTATCATCTTTCGTGTGTAATATTAAACCTGGGCGCCCCTCGTACTTACGATAATAGGTTCCTGCATAATCATGTTTATTTCGTTTAAAATAATCAATCACTTGTTGATTAAAAAAAAGCAAGTCCTGTAACTCATCAACATCAGATTCCAAGTAGTAAAAATAATTATTCATCTTCGCTTCTGGTAAACCAAGAACAGTGTAGATGGTGGTGAGATATGTCAGTAACTCTTCTGCATCATAAAAATTATTTGCTGGATAACCAATTTTAGGTTCTAAATTTTTTGGAAGATAATCCAAAATGGCGTGCTCATCATCTGTTTCGATTTGAAAACTCAGCGGTGTATAGTTGCGTCTTTTTTTCTGGGCATGAGTAATCCAAAGATGCACAAATTCATGAACAAAATTAATCTCTAGACCCTTCTCCCAGACTTCATAAGTTTCATAACTAGCGTAGAAAGCTTTTTCATTCTCATTTACCATGGCCATCGAGTTCAAGCCTGATTCGAGATCGTAAAGCCTGTAGATATTGTAATAATAATCCACATCAAAATTTGCTTTGAGCTCATAAGCAATTTTATTGAATAAATGACCTTCACGAATCGGCGTAATCGTAATCGCGTCTTTCCCTTTTTGATAAACGATCTTTTCTGAGTTTAAAAAATCGACAAGCTTTTGATGGCGCTTAACTAACATGTTGTTGACAATCAACCGGTCAGCGTCACGTTCAGCATAATCTGCGAGTATAATTTCGGAAGCTTGATAATTATTTTTTATCCACTCCTGCTGTGTAAGATGCTGGTCGCAGGTAGCATAGGAGAGATTCAAAAAGAGTAGCAATAAAAACAGCATTTTTAACATCATCGAAGGGTTCTAATCGTCCTAGCAACTAATGTCAAATTTGCTGTAATTTTTATACTGCTGAGCGGTATTTGGCTATACAAAATCAGCGTGAGTTGGCTAAAAGAGTGGTTATGAAATACGTGCTGCTTTTTTTGATTTTCAACACACAACTCTTGGCCATGGAGGGAGATTGTTCAAAATATTTGCCAGAAGATGTAGCAAAACAACAAGCTTACATGAAAATGTTTTTCAATCAATACAAAGAAGCTGGATATGAGAACTCAAAATTTTCCATGCTTTTTGATAAAGAATATTTGTTCACCCGAAATGCCAAACATGAAAATAACGACGTGGTGAGTTTTGGTTCCGGTCCAGATGCTTTAAGACCACTCATCGATTTTCCAAACGCTAAAAGATATCACTTAGTCGATCTTTTTCGTGGCTGGGGCAAAGGTCCTTTAGATGTTTTTTTCGAGATTACCAGAAGACTTCACAATAGCTGGCCAGGCGCTAAAGTCGAGATAACAGATTGGGGATTCTTAAATCAAGTCACACCGGAAATTCGCGATGCTTTAGCTGAGGTTGGCGCTACCACTCAACAAACGGAATACTTAAAAAAAATCGGTGGCAGTTTCGAACTGCCTAACAGCTTTTGGGAAAGTTGGATGCAGGAAACTAAGATTGAATTCTGGCGGCCATGGAAAATGACCGTGAGTTGGAGCTCTGAAGAATTTGGAGAAGTCAGCAAAGATTTTTTTATTCACCCTCATAATTTTAACGAACCGATTCAAAGAGAATGGTTGTTTAAAGAGGTCAAAACTCTTGCCGGTGTTGTCGTGACTGGCATAACTGCACCAGATCATTTTGAGCAAATTATGAATAAAATGATTCCTGGTGGAGCGCTGGTACTTGAAACCTATGATGGCTTTCCAGCTGATCAACTCATGATTGCTAGTTACGAAAAATCAGATGAATATGATGTCAAACTGGTTGAGGCACATGCCTATCTTCGATACCAAGCCATTGAACCTACCATGGAACGTACCTACGTAGTGTTTAAAAAGTAAGCAAAGTACTTATTAAAAATCTTCAAAATGAAATAAAAAACAAACACTTGATAGTTTAATTAGAGTCGATAGAGCGAAAAAAATACTAAATCTTGGAAATTTTTCTAATATGACTTCCCAATTTGAATATTTTCAATCATTTACGATTTAGAAAGCAACATCCTATTTGCATTGAAAATGTGTGAACAAAGGAGTCGAAATGTTTGATGCTTTAGGATATATTAAAAAACTTGAAGAATTAGGAGTTAGTCGTGAAGTGGCTGAGCTCCAGGTGAAAATGCATATGGATATTTATAATTCAGAAATTGTGACACCAAAAGATATGAACCTCTTAAGTTCGCAATTTCATCAAGAAATTGAAAAACTTAAAGCGGCTTTTGCTGACTTCAAAGCTGAAATGAAAATAGATATGGCCGAATTCAAAGAAGAAATACGTAACGATATAGCTCTGTTAAAAAATGAAATCGAAATAAGATTTTTTAATATAGAAAATCGCTTTATTGCAATCGAAAAACGAATTGGTGCCCTTGAAAATAAAATTGATAGCTTGGAAAATCGTATCGTCATAAAAGTTGGATTTATGATGACCGCTGCTATGGGTATCTTTGCATTACTTCTAAAATAAAAAAAGGGCCCGATATTATCGGGCCCTCTCTATTAAATCGCTAAGCTAATCTTAGTTACGCTTTAACTGTAAAACTTCTTGCAACATTTGGTCAGATGTACTGATTGTTCTCGTGTTAGCTTGGAAGTTTCTTTGTGCACTCATCAGGTTGATGAATTCATCTGCAATATCAACGTTCGATTGCTCGATTGATTTCGCAAGAATTACACCGCGTCCGTCCCAGCCTGGTTTCCCAACCACACCTTGACCTGACTTACGAGTTTCCTTGTAAAAGTTTTTACCCATTTTGAATAAGCCTTCGTTGTTATCAAATTTTGCTAATCCAACTTGTGCGATATCTTTTGTTACACCGTTATCATATACCGCTGTTAAAACTGCATCATCATTGAATGATAATGAAGCTAACGTTGCAGCACTGAAGCCGTCTTGTGAGTGACGAGCTACTGAAGAACGTGAACCGTACTGAGTTGAAGCCAAGTAACCGTCGCCGCCTTCTTTGATTGATTCACCAAAGTTGAAAACGATTTTCTGACCAGGTTGTGCACCTTTATTGAAATTGAATGAATTGTTACCTTCAACTTCTTCTTGTAGTAAACCTTTGTCATTGTACTTAATAGTACCTGTAGCCATTTCTACTAACTCATCTGCCTTGCCGCCTTCTGCGTCCTTACCTTCAACCATTGCATGGTATTGCCATGTGTTTTTCTCTGTCTTGTTGAAATACATAGTAATTAATCGTGGAGTACCAACGTTGTCATAAACTGTAATACTTGTATTGTAGTTAGAAGTCTTATCCGCATTTTTTGGATCAAACTTCAAGATTTCTTCTCTTGAGTCTAGATTCATCGACATCTTAACTTCTTTTGTCGAATTTGCTGGGATGGTAGTATTTCCAAGTTGGATACTTCCAATTTTATTGGTGATTTTACCTTCTTCGTCCGCCTGGAAACCAAGAATTTTATAACCGTCCCCAGTAATTAAGTTACCTTCTTTATCGAAGTGGAAACTTCCATCACGGGTATAACCTGTACCAAATGGAGCTTCAACTGGGAAGAAACCGTTACCATCGATCGCCATGTCTGTGATGTTTTCAGTTCTCATGACATTACCTTGAGTAAATTTTGGTTTTACGTGTGCTAGTTTAGTACCTGTACCAATCTGATCTCCACCATCGATACCTTTGAGTGATCGTGCGAGTTGATCTTGAAATTCTGCTCTTGAAGATTTGTAACCGTAAGTGTTGGCGTTGGCGATGTTATCACCGATAACACTCATGCTCTGCCCTGCTGCGTGTAAACCGGTAACACCGATGTTGAATGAACTTAAAATACTCATCTGTCCCTCCTAGACGTTCTGCGACTGAGATGACTTTAATACAACAGATTAAAGTCAAGGCCTCCAGAAAGGACCGGCCTTATACTCAGGTTAAATTTTAATTCACAAACACAGTTGAATCGATATTAGTAAAGACGTTGTCGCTCATCTTATCCTTGTCGATTGCTGTGATTATTTTTCCTTTGTTAACATCCACGATGTAAGCTGCATTACTCGTAATAACGAGTGACTCTTTACTTCCCTTTTGTTGCAACTTTTCCACCGCTTGTTTTAATTTAATAAACTCATTCGAGTCTAAACTTAAATTTCTCTCTTCCATACGTTTTGCTGCGTGTTTAGAAAAACTTAATTCACTATCCGTTTTATTATCAACGTGCTTTTCAAATAATTCTTTGAACTCAGACTTCTGAGAGTTTTTTAATTGATCAAGTTTGCTAACGCGGTTTTGTTGCGAAGGCAATTTACTGATCTGAGGAATAAGATTGTCATCAATTCGTTTTGTCATCTCTTACTCATCATAAACTGAAGTTTCTGCACTTTCTAGGGGTGCATTATTTTTATAGGCATTAATTGCCTGCATTCTTGGAGCATTATTACTTGCACTTGGTTCAATCGCGTTCGTACCACCCGCAGCTTCAACTGCCGCAGCGATTTCTTCTGGTGATGAAGCCGTTGGTTCCGGTTGCAATGCTGTTTTTTCGACGTGGGGCATGTGGAAACTATCAATATCGCGTAACGATGTTTTCTTACCATTAACGACAAACATCATTTCGCCACCTTCAAAGAAAATCGATTCGACGATACCTTCGTTTTTCGTTTGAACGTTGAGCTTGCCGCCAGTTTTATCCCAGGCCATAACCGCCACTTGATATTCGCCGGCTTTTTCTGGACGACCGGCCAAATCATATCCATCCCATGATGACTTATGTTGACCACTATATAATTTCTCTTTCCAGTCTTCGTGTACAATATTACCCTTAGCATCCAAAAGACGAACCACCACTTTTTCTGCATCTGATGGAAGTTGAAAATAGAATTCTGCTTTTTCGCCTTGGCCTTTGTATTGAACGGTATTTCCAGTGGTAACGACTTTTTTACCAAGAAAACTTGCTCCGTAAAATTTATCTTCAACCGCAACGTTAGAATTCATCTTATCAAATTTCGAGTTCATGTTAGCTAACTGCTCTAACTGTGCAAATTGCGCTAACTCGCCTGAGAACTTGCTTTGATCCATTGGGTTCATCGGATCTTGGTGTTTTAACTGATGAGAAAGCAATTTTAAAAATTCGTCTTTCCCCATCTGATTGTGAGGGCCTTCTTTGATGATTGATTTTTCTCGGAAGCCCGTTAAGTTATTAACTAATTTATTATCGTAACTTTTATTTTGATCAACAGCGGCAGTTGGATCTTGTTTTTCTGGACGTGCTCCGCCCTTTCTTACATTTTGCAATTGTGATTGTTGCTCAGTCGGAGCGCGACCGATCATTGGCATTACGCTACTTCCTGTTGTCTTTTATAGCTCGCCCATAATTCTTGGCGACGGTGAGATTCGTGTTTACGTTGACCGTCCTGAGAAGAAAATTGTTGTGATGAGCTTTGTCTACCATGTTCAGATGTTGCGCCGTCTTCACTATGTTTAGAGAAACTTGAATGAGATTCGAGTTTAATATCTGCAACTTTTAAACCATTGCTATTTAAAGTTTGGAAAAGCTCTTGTTGATTTTGCGAGAAAAAGTTTCGAGCTTCATTATTTGAAGTCTGGATCGAAATATTTAAAGTGTTGTTATCATTTCTTTCAACATGAATACCAACGTTACCTAATTCTTGGTGATTAAATTTTAAATCAATGGTTGGTCTAGCTGCCATATGATTTTGCTGAATATAATCTGAAATTTTATTAATTGATTCAGTTGAATTTGAAACGTCCATGCTACTTAAATCTAAAACTTTTACTGGTGTCGCAGCACTAGTTCCATGTTTTAACTCACTGACCACTGGAGCGAAAACAAATGAATTATCACTCATTTCTGGCGTTAAAGCAGGATTCATCGAAGAAATGGCTTCACTTTCTTTTGTGATTTTTAAATCACGTTCTGGTCTTAATTCAAGCATCGGTTTTTCATTAAAGTCTTGGTAAGACTTTAATGATTGGGCCGTTGCAGACACTTTATTAGCTGAAGCATTTGATAATAACTTTTGGATATCGGCTTGAGCATTCGCCATTTCATTCAATTCTAACGCTTGAGACTCTGGTTGATAAAAGTCACGCGCTTCCTTAACTTTAGCAGTGCTAAACATTGAACGATATTCTATAGGTTGGCTATTTTTATAAAATGTTTCTTTTTCTGGAGCTGGAGTAGCTTTCTGAATTAAGGACTCAATATCAAATTTCTGAACTGGTTCGGAAGCTTCATTATTTAATGCTATAACATTATGGTCTTGTGGAATCTGCACCGCTGGTTGCTTCACGAACAGACGATCAAGTTCTGCTGAAGAATTTTTAGCTTTGCGATAATCATGCTCAACCGATTGTTTAGCATCAGTCAGAATATCATTAAGTGAGCGAATTTTATTTTGCTCACTTAATTCTTTTTTGATTGGATGTTCATTTTTTGCAAGTAACTCGAGATTTACGTTTTGATTGATAAGTTCTTCGCTTACGACTGGTTTTGCGACTGCTGTTCCTGGGATTTCAGAAGCTGCGTCTTCCGCTTGCGCTAAATTGACTTCGCCACTTAGTAATTCAGCGAAATTGATCGGTTCACCAGTTCCAGTTGAAACATTTACGAACGGAGACGAAATCTTTTTCGCTGCGTTTGCTTGTGAAGCATGCTGAATGTTTTTTTGCGGTAATACTTTCATAATATTAAGACACCCTCAGTCTCTCTATCTTTTCATATCTAGGTACTGTTTTTGAAGTCGGGCAGATATTTCCTTGTCCATCAGGTTAAATATCTTAGAAGCCTTCTCCGAATCTAGTTCGGCCAGTATCTTAACCGAGATTTCAGAATCCTGAACTGATAGTAATTCCGCAGCTTTAGCCGGCTTCATGCCTGAAACAACACTTACTAACTGACGAATTCTCTCTGCCTTCTTTTTTTCGTTTTGATCAATACATCCAATGAAATTCATCTGCTTCTTATCAAAGTCTTTAATCTTTTGATCTAAATCTTTAGAAGTTAAACCCATTTGCTCTTCGCGTACTTTTAATTCATTTTCACGAATTTTAAGTTCTGCTTCTTTTGCGACTAATTCTTTTGTTAAGTCAGTCACACTCTTCTTTTTAATATCATCTATTTTTTTAGTTACTTCTTCTTTAACCTTTTCTACAAAATCCGCTTCGGTATACTTCAGTGTTTGTGCTGGAGTTGTCGCCGTTGGTGTGGCGGTATTTGCGAAAGTTAAAAGTGTCATCATCTTTAGCAGTAATATCATTTATAGCTCCTTGCTTTTTTTATGGTGATGCCAAATATTCACAAGCTCTTCTCGTGCCATATCATCTTTTTTCATCATTGCGTGTTTAAAAGCTTTTTGTTCTTTTTCTTTAAGCTTTGTCATAACTTTAACATCTGCTCTAAGCATAATGAGTTCAGCTTGCTTTTCCTGTAATTCAATTTTTTTTCTTTCGATTTCTTTTTTAAGCAACACGATCTTGGCTTCCTTACCGCGCACTAAGGTCGGAATAAATTGGGTCTCACGACCCGCCATTCCTCGTTCCAACATCTTTCTTTGAGCAATATAGGCTTCGTTAATTTCGTTTTTCTCGCGTTCAATTTGACTTTCACAGGCTGCAATATGCTTTTGAATTTTACCCATTTCTATTTTGCACTTATCTTCTTTGAACTCGCGTAACTTTAAAAGTGCTTCTAGTTTAAATTTGAACTTTTTCATTTATTTAAACCCTAGATATATTTAAGTTTCGTTTTGGTTGTACCGGCTCTTCAGTGACGGCTTTCTCTGCTTTACGAGCGATCTCGATCATATAATCATATAGATCCTCAATTATCGCGGATTCTTCCACATCTTGCTTAAGTAGAATCTCAAGCTCGTCAATAACGGCGATAGCCTTATCAACTTTAGGATTAGTTCCTTTTACATAAGCTCCTACGTTAATCAAATCTTCTGTCTCACGATAAGAAGCTAAAAGATCACGCAAGTGTGAAGCTACAATACGATGTTCGCGTGTTACAACTTTGGTCATAACCCGAGAAATTGAAGAAAGAACATCAATCGCTGGATAATGATTTCTGGCTGCTAATTCACGACTCAAAATAATATGACCATCTGAAATAGAACGAACACTGTCAGCGATCGGTTCATCCATATCGCCACCTTCAACAAGTACTGTATAAATACCAGTAATACTTCCGGCATCGGTCTTTGTTCCAGCACGCTCCATTAATTTTGGAAGTTTAGCAAAAACGCTTGGGCCATATCCTTTTTGACCAGGAGGTTCACCTGAACTCATCCCAATTTCACGATTGGCCATAGCGAAACGAGTAATCGAATCCATCATTAGCATGACATCATTTTTTTGATCACGAAAATATTCTGCAATCGTTGTCGCTGCATAAGCTGCTTTTACCCTAATAAGTGGGGATGAATCAGAAGTTGCGACGACAATAACTGATTTCTTTAAACCCTCAGGGCCTAAATCACTTTCAATGAATTCCCGAACCTCACGACCCCGTTCACCGATGAGCGCAATCACGTTAACTCCAGCATTCGAATTTTTAGCCATCATGCCCATCAACACGGACTTACCAACACCCGAGCCGGCCATGATCGCGACACGTTGACCTTTACCTAAAGTCATAAAACAATTAATTGCTTTAATACCAGTATCAAAGGGAGTTCGAATCGGTGGGCGTTCGAGGGGGTTAATGGGTTTACCAAAAATCGAACGATGTTCAGTCTCTTCCGTCATTTCGATTGGGCCTTTACCATCAATAGGCTTACCATTGAAATCTACCACACGACCTAACATCGCTGGTGAAATATAAATTTGGCTATGATTTTCTTTAAGATAAATACGAGTTTGTGAATTAATACCAACCACTTCATCATACGGCATAACTAAACAGCAATTTTTTTCAATAGAAACAACTTCACCTGGATGTTGTTTACCATCCTCAGTTACAAAATCCACGTTACTACCAATCACCGCGCGAGGAAACGAGGCTTCGTAAACCATGCCACGGCTAGAAATAATTTTTCCGATATTCAAATAAGGAGTACGTGAATCAAACTCATCGAAGAGTTTACGAAAATCTAAATTATGACTCATTACCACTATCCTCTTTGATTTCTTTTGGAGGTAGTCCTACGGTTTTAAAAACTTCATCAATTGCGTTTAATTGTGCGCGAACACTTCCATCTAAAATACTACTTTGTGATTCGAGAATAATTCCTGGCATATTCATTTCATGCTCAAGCTCCACACGCACATTAGTCAATTGTCCAAGTTTTTTCTCAACCTGTTCAATGACCTGTGGCATACGTGCAAAACTATTTTTGCTCACACGAATAAGTAGATTATCTTTCACACCCATTTCGAGAATTAATTTCTCAAGTAGTGCACGCAAATAATCTTGATTTTCAACTTCTTTTAAAATAACCCATTTTGAAAGAGCACGAATCATTTCATAAGCATTATCAATGTTCTGTTGCAGGACCTTTTTCTTATCTTCTTGTAACTCTTCGATAATTTTCTGAATTTGATCGATTTGTTTTTCGAACGCCTGTGAAGCTTCTTGATAAGCTTGATCATGACCTTTTTTCAAACCTTCTTCGTAGGCACGCTTGTAAGTATCATCCTGGACTGAGCGTAACTTCTTATCAACTTCCGAATTGATATTTCGTTGGAAATCTTCAATCTCTTGTTTTTTTAAGCCACGGTATTCAGAAACAACTTTATCTACTTTGAAAGCATTTTTTTGAGCAGCCTCACGTTCTTTACGAATAACATTAGCACTTGGTTTTTCACGGTGAAGAATCTCACCACCCACTTCTTGTAGTTGATATGGTTCAATTTTAGTTTGAAATCCAGTATTTCCACCTAGCGTATCAAAGGTATACTCTTCAACACTGTAATACTGGCTCGATTTCAAAGTCATTATCTACTCCTACAAATAGTTGCTTATACCAGCGCGTCGCCTTCGCCACCGCGAGCAATAATCGCTTTGCCTTTCGCTTCAAGATCTTTAAGAATCTGAACGATTTCCTGTTGTGCTTTTTCAACATCAGAAAGTTTAGTAGGCCCAAGTGCATCCAAGTCTTCCTGTAATAAGCCAGCCGCACGATTCGACATGTTCTTGAACAATTTCGCACGAACATCTTCTGGTGCTGTCTTAAGAGCGATAACCAATTTTTGGTTATCAACCACTTTAAGCATTTCTTGGGTACCTTTATCATCCACAAAGATAATATCTTCGAAGACAAACATGAGTTTTCTGATCTCTTCGGCCAACTCAGGGTCTTTTTCTTCAACTCTGGCCATAACGTTCTTCTCAGTATTCTTATCCATCATGTTCATCATATCAGCGATTGGATCAACACCACCCAACTGTTGTGTATCGATTGAACCAAGGGTCGAAAGCTCTGTTTTCAAGACGTCATCTAATTGAGCAATCAATTCTGGCGATACGAAGTCGAGGTTAGCAATTCTTAGTACAACTTCCGCTTGTAAACCTTCTGGTAACTTGCGAAGAACATCAACTTTTCTTTCAGTGCTTAAATGAGCAATGATAAGTGCAATCGTTTGCGGATGTTCGTTGATTAAGAAATTCGCTAGTGTTCTTGTATCGACTAGCTCTAAAGATTCAAGTGTATTTGAAGATCCCACTTCAACAATCTGACCAAGTAATTGCTTGGCACGCTCTTCACCAAGCGTTCCAAGGATAAAGTCTTTCCCTTTATTGTCAGAGAAGAGTAAGTTGGCATCTTCATTAATGTATGAATAAAACTCTTCCAAAACTTTTTTAACCATCCAAATCGGCGACTTAGTAATCGTCGACATGGCGTTAATCATCCGTTTAACATCGTTGTCTTTCATATGATCAAAGATCAACTTCGAAGTTTTAGCACCTAGCGAACTTAATAGGATTGCGGCCCTATCTTGCCCACTGAGTAGGGCATACTCGGTATCGGGATCTGTTGGTTTTTCTTCTGCTGCCACTCTTAGCTCCTTAAAAATATAATTATGCTATCTGTTTATTCTCATCTACGGTGTGAATCATCTCATGCATAACTTGTGCTGCCTTCTGAGGATTCTGTTCAATCAAGTTAATGATTTTCTCTCTTAATAAGTTACCCTCAATCTTCTCAGGGTTAATTTTCTCTTCAATCGTAGGAAGAGCATCTTCTAAACCTGGTAACTTCTGACCAGCTTGGATACGCTCCAACTCTTCAATTGTTTTCGGCAAGAAGTCATCAATCGTTTCAACCGTGTTTTCAGTTACCCACTGGATGAATGGACGAACCACGACGAAGAAGAATAAAGTGATGATGATACCGATCATTAAGTACTTGGTTAAATTCTTAATGATTTCTCTATTCTCACGACGCTCTAGCATGGCTTCGATTGAAGCTAAATCTTCTTCCGCAAATTCCATATTCTTAATCGTTAATTGATCACCACGACCAGCAACGATACCGATTGATGAAGCGACAATCTGACGGAAGTTTTCTAATTGCTCTTCGCTCCACGCTTCATACTTCATGACCACTTCACCATTATCACCGATAACTGGCGCGCCTTTAGCGTCTAGTACTGGTACTTTCTTACCATCCACCATAACCGCCACACTTAAGCTTTGTAATTCCGCCGTTGGCTTCTTGGCCTTGGTTACTTTTGATGGAACTCCGAAGTTTCTTGTCACGAGTGATTTATCTAAATCATTACGTGTTTCAGGAATACCTGGTTGTGGATTTTCGCCAGGAAGGTTACTACGTGCTCCTGGAATGCCTTGTGGAGAAGGGCGTGAACCAACTAATTTCTCCTGATTTGATACCTCTGAAATAACAGCTGTATTCTCGTTATCGTAAGTTGTCTGTGTTTCAACTTTTTCAGTGAAATCGAGTTTGGCCGAAACTTTTGCAATAACTTTTCCCTCGCCAACTACGCGAGATAATATTTCTTCAATTTGTTGCTCATATTTAAGATTTACTTTTGACTCTAGTGCAATTCGATTTGCTGTTTCAGCTGTCATCGAATCCCCTAAGTTTTCAGATAATTTTTTACCACGTGAATTAATAATCACGACATGCTCAGAACGCATTCTTTCAATCGCTGAAGAAACAAGAGACTGAATCCCTTTAATTTCTTCTGTCGTTAGAGTTACCCCTGGGGATAATTCAAGGACAACCGAAGCACTTGGATCTTTCATTTCAGAAACGAAAGGACTTGATTCAGGAACTGATAAGTGAACTCTCGCTCGCTCAACACCTTTAATATGTTTTATCGTCTTGATTAACTCGCCTTCAAGCGCACGTTGACGATTAATTTTTTGTACGAAGCTGGTAGTACCAAAACTTTGTTTATCAAAAACCTCATAACCAACAGTTGATGAAAAGTTAACACCTTTTTTAGCAATTTCTAAACGCCATTTTTCTTTTTGATCTTCTGGAACGAGAATGGTCTTTCCTTCCTCTCCCATTTGATAATTAATTTTGGCATCTTCAAGCATTTGAGCAATCATGGCCGAATCTTCTTTAGTAAGATCTGTATAAAGGACTTTATACTGTGTCTTTCCCGCCCACATAATAATCCCAATCATTAAACTGGCGGTAATCCCTGCAAGGGCAATCAAACCAATTCTTCTGACGAAATCTAAGGAGCTAAAAAAGTCCACAAAGTTCGTTACTATCTGTCTAAAAAAATTTTCCAAGTTGCCTCCTTAAAGCATCTTTAAAACATCAATCAAACTTGCATTCGCATAATTTCGCGATAAGCATCAATAACTTTCATTCTGATTTGGTTCATCGCTTTGAACGCAATATCTGCTTTCTCTACCGCAATCATTGTTTCATGCAGATTTGTCGACTGACCGCTGGCCAACTTTTGCATCGCCACTTCTGCGTCTTTCTGCAAATCATTCACTTTACCCAATGATTGAGTGAGAAAATCACCAAAACTTTTATTCTCGGCTTCACCAACACCGTCTAACGAAGTCGGCAAACTAAATTCAGTATTTAAGTCCGCACTTTTGGTCCAACCTTTTGAGTCGTAACCGCGAAGTGATTGATTTAAATCTCCAACATTCTTAATCATAAATTAACTCCTATCTTCCAATTTCCAGAGCTTTCATTGCCATACTTTTCGCTGTATTAACTGCTGAAATATTGGCTTCATAACTTCGATTGGCATTAATCATGTTTGCTGTTTCCCGCATAATGTTGATGTCAGGATAAGCAACATAACCATCTTTGTTCGCATCAGGGTGATGTGGTTCATATTTTAGAACTGGAGGTTTATTAGTTGAGATCACTTCTGTGGCGTGTACCGCTTGAGCATTCTCATCTAAAGTACCTTCTAAAATTTCTGAAAAACTTTCACGTGCTGGCTCTGAACCAAAAACAACCTCTTTAGGACGATAAGGACCACCTTCAGCAGTTCGAGTAGTTTGAGCGTTTGCGATATTCGATGAAATAGCTTCCATACGTTTTCTCTGTGCCGCCAACCCACTTGCACTAATTTTTAAACTGGTGAGTATGTCCATAATCCTCCTCGTTAGTTAATTACTTCTCTGAAGAAATGGCATATTTCATCATGCCCATTTTCTTATTCACTAATTGCACCAAAGCATCGTAAAGGATCTTGTTCTCTGCAATCTGTGCCATTTCCGCTTCAACATCCACGGTATTTCCGTTCTCACTCACAACACCATTTGGGTCGTTGTAAATTTCTGGTTGAAGATTATTGAAACCACCGTTACCAACATCAAAATGTTTGCTATCAGTCGTTTGCATCTTCATTTTACCGTCGACATCGATCGCTCTGGCCAAGGCCGATTCGAAATCAACTTTTTTTGCTTTGTAATCAGGTGTGTCTGCATTCGCAACGTTACTGGCCATAATTTCTTGCTTCATCTGTCTGAAGTTAAGAGCATTTGCCATCGCCTGAAGTGTTTTATCATTTATTTCCATGCAACTTCCTATCGTAAGTTTACAAAGTAGCTGTTTCCATCATGTCTATATTCATTGATTTTGTTTCTTAGAGTTCTGATAGACACACCTAAAATTTTCGCTGCTTGCGTTCTGTTTTCAGAAGTATGAACAAGAGCTTTTTTAATAAGTAGTTTTTCAGCTTCTTTAAGTGACATTAGACGAATTCCATCTTCACTTTCTTCGTATGAAGCACTTTCAACACGTTTTTCACCAAATTCAATCGCGCTTGCATCAACCACTGACTCTTCCGCTGTAAGAGCAGCTGATTCAATAACTGAACGAAGTTCGCTAATGTTATTTGCCCAATAGTGTGAAGCAAGTTTATCGATAGCTTCATTTGAGAAGTTAAGAGTTTCAATTCCGTTTTCACCAGCAAATTTGCTTAAATAGTAATTAGCTAGTTCATAAATATCACCAGTTCTCTCTCTTAATGGAGACAAGCTAATTTGTGTGTTAGCAAAGTACATATAAAGTGAACGGTGGAATCTTCCTGCACCAACATATTTTGATAAATTTTTGGTTGTTGTCGCAAGAATTCTGATGTCGAGGTCGTAATCAGTTAATTCTTGAATGATAGTAATCAAACGTTTCTGGAAAACTTCATCAATCCCATCAATGTTTGCGAAAACGACTGTACCTGAATTGGAACGCTCAAGAACACCGCGAACAAACTTTCCATCGGCTTCACGATAACCCAGGATTTCGTTCTCAACTTTCTTTGGATCAGAAGAACAGTCAACAACGTTGAATGGTCCATTTCGTCTCGAAGATGCATTGTGAATAAAACGACAAAGAGTGCGTTTGCCGGTACCGTGCTCACCTACCACCAGTGCTGGGGTTTTAGTTACTGAAACATTGTCAGCAAACTCTAGAGCTTTTTTGAACTTTGGACTTGAACCTACTAATTCGAAACCTGAAGTTAACATTCGACCTCCTGTCTTTTATGTTAAAGTTGTACTCCCAATTTAATTCCAGACAATTCCGTCTTCGCCATCTCTCTTAGATAGCTCGGAACGGCCTCATCCTTAATTAGAGAATTTAAAATCTCACTTCCTTGTTCGACTTTTAAATTCTTTATTAATGATTTTCCATATAAATATCTTACTCGTGATTGATAACTTGAAGTTTTAAACTTGTCCAAAAATTCAGCTGCTCTTATTTCAACGACCGCTTGATCGGTATTTTTTTGAGAAGTCATTGTTTCAAGCGATAGGTACATAATTCTTTCTTGAGCGTTTAATAGCGACTGACTCTTTAATGACTGAGAAGCTAAATCTTTCAAAATTGCATCTGCCGTCTTTAACATTCTGTCCACTTGATTACTGTTGCCGAGTGACTCAATGTAGTTGCTTAATAATTCGCCTAATTGGTCTGAGGTCAGTCGGTTGTTTTTGTTTTGATTAATAAGATACGACTCAAAGTTATTGGCCGCATTCGCGTACTCTTTTTTATTGTAACTAACAACGCCCTGGAAGTAATCAAAATTTATCTCACTTCTGTCACCCTTGGAAATTTTACCTAGGAACTGCTCAGCATTGCTCCAAAGTCTTTTCGCGATCATGTTTTCAAGCACTAACTCGTTAATCATGTTCTCTAATTTAATGTTTTTATCGCGTGCAACCCAAATCGGAAAAGTTTTAATATTCACTTCGCTAATTGTTTTAAACGATTCGATTGAACGTTCAAAGCTGTTCTGGAGGCCTAACTTGGTGTAAGCATTGGCCACAATGTAATGAATTTGAGGATTGATAGTAGTCTTATTATCAAACTTATCTTTATATGTTTCCCATAACTTAACCGCTTTTGAATAGTTCTCTTCTTCAAAAGATTCTTTAATTAAACCAAAAATAATTTCAGAACCATCTTGTTCAAAAACTTTACGGTGCAA
Source organism: Bacteriovoracaceae bacterium (assembly GCA_016786485.1). GTDB lineage: Bacteria > Bdellovibrionota > Bacteriovoracia > Bacteriovoracales > Bacteriovoracaceae > JAEUWD01. Next base: position 28,610 of record JAEUWD010000053.1, read on the forward strand.
AGGAGTGAATGAATCAAGCGGGATACTTGATAAATAAGTCAGTGCTTTCTTATACTCTCCAGAGTTAATGAAAAGTCTTAAACGAACTTGCCACAATAACTTCTTGAGATCACGATCAATAACATTCTTTTCATCATCAGCAGCTTCAAAGAAAACTTGCTGCTCTAAATCTTCTGCAGTTAATTCTTTTTTGCGGGCCAATCTGACACCAAGGTAACGAAGTTTGGCTTCGAAACGTGCTTTAGGATTGGTTGAGCGATCTAAAGCATTACGGTAAAGCATGATGGTTTTGTCCACCTTCTCTTCCGTTAAATCATAACTTAAAGCAATTCTTAAACGCGCAAAAGGTGAAACGTTGGCTAAGTGTGAGTAATCTTTTAAAAAAGTATCGAATAACTCAATCGCCTGAGGATATTTTGACTCTCTAAAATAAGCTTCCGCTGTATTAAATAAAATTGATGGATGAACAGGGCTGATAAGCGACTTCTTGTTTTTCTCATACAGGCTTATGACTTCCGCATTATCATTGCGTATAAGCAGTGCGTACGAGTTATAAGCATGACCAATTTGTTTAGGTAGAATTTTTACAATGTACTGATCTTCTAAGAACTCATTGATTTTTTCGTTCTGCTTTAACATCGCGAGCGTGTGAAGGATGACACGTGAACTATGGACAGTCATTTCTTTATCAAACTGAGCTTTTGAATCGATAAATAACTTACGAGCAAGTTCCAAAGACTTAATATAGTCACCACGATTAAGTGAAGACTGAATCATATAACGATTGATAGCTCTTCTTAGTTCATAATTAGTCGAGCTCTCAAGAATTCCATTAAGAATGTTGTCAGCCGCTGCATTAACGCCAGTGTTTTTATCGATAAGGTTATTCTTTAAAAGAGCGTTGGCCTTAATGTACTGATTCTTTTCGTAGTTACTATCGATTTTGTACTTATCTTCATAAAGCTTTAATGATTTTGCTAGCATTCCCCAATTTTCTTTACGGTAAAGATTAATACTTAGCTGCATGTGCGCTTCTTTTTCATCTTTTTCGTAATCCGAGTCCGTAATTGGAAAGAAATATTCTGGAATCTTACTATTTAAATTAATGTCTTCATCCATACTTGGAATCAACGGAGTATAATCCCAAATAAAAGTACCACCATATCTGAAATCTCTATAACCTGGATTCTTTTCTCTAATCTCTTTATTTTCTGAAGTAATCGGATTGGCCACATCTTCTAAATTCATGACTGGCTTCTTCGCTACTTTCTTCTTGGCCTTGCTAGTATCCGCAGTTACGATGACGGGCTTCGCTGTTTGAACTTCTTTTACTAGTTCAATTTGCTGCTGTGTTTTTAATTCCTCGTTAACCCAGAAATCTACGACGTATTTTTGGTCATCATTTTTATAGAAAGTAAAAAATTCAATAGCGCTATCGGCTAATGTGACCTCTACCGTCGCAGGTTCTGACGGAAAGTTATCTCTCTTATATTGAATGTCCTTAATATATTGATTATTTTTTGAAGCTTTTGTGAGATCTTCAGCAATCTTATTATATAACTCGATGTTTAATGTCTGGATGAGCAATTTATTATTATCATTACGAATAACAATTTGCTCTTTTGGTAATACAACGTTCCAACGTAAGTGCGTTTGAAATTGTTCCTGCAATAAAACTTGTGACTGCGCGTTCAGGCAAAAAAGCCCTAGAAGAAAAATTGCCGGAGTCAATAATTTGAATGCAACAAAGCGCATTGTCATGAAACTTCCTGTTTCAAATTCAATGAAAAGAAGATCTATCCTCATGATAAATCCGTTTCCTACAGATAGTTTACATTGAATTGGATTTTAAAAAAGGAATTTTTTTCTGCTAGGCACTTTTTTTCTAGTCATTTCTTTGACGAAAAAATCTTAACACAGATTTACAATGACTTAGTTAATAGTGTTATTTTAAAATGATAGAAGATGAAAGTTATGCTGAAATACCCTACAAAACACGTCGGTTTCTTATTGATATCTCTATTACTTAATAGTTGTAGCATCTTTTCTTTTTTCTCTTCCGATCCAAAGCCACAAAAGAGTAATTATAAAATCAAATTCATTCACCAGAACTGGAGTGAAATCCCGCCTGAGAGCTCTGACCGTGCCTTCCTCAGCAAGAAGAATGGGGATATTATTCTCGCCAATAGCTTTTGCCATGAATACCAGGACACCCCCCTAGATATTCTTAGTGAGCGTGCGCTCAAAGGCATCGAAGATTTAGAGTATATAAATAGACGAACGGTAACCCTCTTAGGTCGTGAAGCCCATGAGATTATGGCCAAGGGTAAGCTCGACGGGGTCAAAATCTACCTTAAACTCCTCAATTATAGACGGGACGAATGTTACTACGACTTCCTCTTTATTTCCCAATATCAATTAAACCCGGATAGTGAGAAAATATTCATAAAGTTTATTGATTCAATTGAGTTCTAAATGACCAGTCTAAAAAAAACAAAGTTCGAAAAATTTATCTTCACCGTAGGTGATATGGTGATTTTTTTTAAAGACTTTGTGGTCTGCTGTTTTACTCGTCCTTTTTATTATCATAAATTTATTGAGCAAATGGTTCGCCTGGGAATCGACTCGATTACCATCACCGCGATCATTGGTTTTGTGGCGGGCTTGATTATGACCTTAGAATTTGGTCATGGTTTGGCCAAGTTCGGTGGAACACTTTACGTTCCGGCCATTGTTTCGCTATCGATTGTACGTGAAATGTCACCGATTCTAACCTCGCTCCTTATCGCCGGTCGTATCGGCTCTGGGATTACGGCTGAAATTGGCTCGATGAATGTCACCGAACAAGTCGATGCTATTCGCGCGCTAGGAACTTCACCTATTCGCGTACTAGTCGTGCCTAAGGTTTTGGCCACCATGTTATCACTGCCGCTTTTAACCATTATGGCGTCGTTTCTTGGAATACTTTCAGGCATGTTAATCGCCAATCTCGAATTTGGAATTTCTCCAGGCTTCTTTCTCAATAAAGCACTTCAATCAGTAAAATTTCCGGATTTGATTGGTGGTTTTATTAAGTCTTTCGTCTTTTCCATTATTATTAGTGTCACCGCTTGCTACCGCGGCTTTAAAACTCGTGATGGAACCACGGGTGTTGGAAACTCAACCACGTGGGTTGTCGTAACAGCTTCGATAGGAATTTTATTTGCCGACTTCTTTTTAAGTAAAATATTAATTTTAACCCTACATAAATACCGATGAGCGATACACTCTTAACCATTGAACATTTAGCAAAATCTTTCGGTGAAAACACCATTCACCGGGATATTAACTTAAAGTTAAAAAAACATGAAATGTTAGGACTCTTGGGAAATTCAGGAACAGGAAAGTCGGTTCTCCTTCGTTCAATTATAGGTTTAGAAAGAATTGATTCAGGTAAAATTTATTATCAAGATAAACGCATTGATAATTTAGTCGAAGATGAGCTATTCCCGGTGCGAACAAAAATCAGCTACGCTTTTCAAAACGGCGCGCTCTTTGATTCGATTAATATTTTTGAGAACATCGCGTACCCATTATTTGAACATACTAAACTCACCTTCACCGAGATTACCGCGAAGGTTGAAAATATGTTGGCACTAGTCGGACTCGAAGGCAAAACGACCTTAATGCCTTCAGATCTTTCAGGCGGGATGAGAAAACGTGTTGGACTAGCACGCTCAATTATTTTAAATCCGGATGTGGTTCTTTACGATGAACCTACTGCGGGTTTAGACCCCGTCAATACTGAAAACATTTTAAATATTATGCAAAAAATGAAAGAGACCGGGACCGCTGGTATTTTCGTGACCCACGACATTCCTGCCGCAGTTAAAGTTTGTGACAGAATTGTTATAATTGATAAAGGCATCATTGCATACGAAGGAACACCCGACGACTTAATGTCGAGTGATAACGAAATCGTTAATCGATTCTTTAAGGATCACAACGACGAATACGCCAAGGGCAAGGCATGAGAGAAAATGAATTTCGAAATATTGTAAAGGTTGGAATCTTTGTTTCGATTCTTACTTTTGTTTTTATGACTTTTATCGTTTTCATTGGGAAAGAGACAACTATCTTTGACTCCACCACTAAGATTCGCGCCCACTTAACCAACGCTCAACTCTTACAAAATGGAACCTTCGTTCAACTCAAAGGGATTAAAATTGGCTTTGTCGAGCGAGTTTTTATTACTGAAGAAGAAAAAGTTGAAGTCACGCTTAAAATCAAAAATGAATACTTAAAATGGATTCGTAAAGACAGCCAGGTTTCGGTTAATACCGCTGGTCTGGTCGGAGATAAATTCGTCGAAATCTCAACCGGAACAGCAGAGTCTCCCGTCTTTCATCCTGAGATGGACATCTTGGAAGCCTCAGGCGCTTTTGATATGAAATCATTCGCTGCCAAAGGCGAAAGTGCCGTCGAGAAAATGGCCAGTGTTTTGGCCCGTCTTGATCATATTTTAGCTAGCTTAGAAGAAGATCAGAAACTCTCCAAAGCGATTACCAATCTTTCAAGTGCCAGCAAGTCTATCGGAGGCACGATGGAGCAGTTGAATAAAGTACTCAAGCGTGTGGAACAAGGTCCAGGCTCTGTTCACTCACTTGTTTATGACGATGTTTTGCACGAAGAATTAAGAACCTTACTCGGTGGAGCTCAAAGAAACGAAGTTATCAAGTATTTCATCCGCCAGTCTATCAAGAGCTCAGATAAAAATAAAAAATGATTTAAGAACCAAAGCAACTTAGTCGATAAACGAATATGATATTGTTGTTATTGTTTCAACTATTTACCGCTACACTTTTTGCTCAAGAAGACTATCACTTCAAGCCAGCTGGTTGCGAGGACGAAGTTGATGTCAAAATTTTAAAAAATCCTATCGTAAAAAATGATTTAGTTATCACGCAAGTTCTCTCTGGTACTTATGAAGGACCAGCGGATGAGAAGGGTTTAGGCGGATTATTTACCACGCTTGGTGGTAATTTGGTGGCAGAAAGTGACGAAGATCAACCTTTTAAACCAAATACCCATGGAAAATTTTTTAAAATTTCCGTTAAAAATTTACACGAGGGCTTTTCTGAATTCAAAACCGAAGCTTATATTCACGTCGACGAATTTAAAAAGGTTCACGGTTGTCTCGGAGATATTTATATTCCAGAAATGATCGCAACACTTCTCAAGGGTGGCCCCATGGTGGGTGAAGCTGACAATCAGAATGGAAATTTTGAAAATGAAGCTCGCAAAAGTAGAATGTTAGACTCACAAAACAAGAGAGAGCCCGCTAGTAATGTTATCAAAAAAACCAAAGATGATAGTCATTAAGCTTCGAGAGATTTCTTCTTGAGCTTCTCAATCAATGTTGTACGATTCATCGATAATAATCTTGAAGCCTGATTTTTGTTACCATTGGTGCGGCCTAAGGCTTGCATGATAAGCGAGTCCTCGATGTCTGAAATGACTTTCTTCAGATCAATTCCATACTCTGGTAATTCAAAAATGTTTTTATAAAGTGACGACGCCAAAGGATTATGGCGATAGATTTTTGCTGGCAGATCTTCTGGTAGAATTTTGTTTCCGCCTCTTAAAATAACTAAACGCTCGATAACGTTTTCTAATTCACGAACGTTACCTGGCCAATCATATGAAAGCAAAAGCTCAAGCGCTTGGTCTGAAATTTCAATTTCATTACGTTTATCCGCACTTACGAAACGCTCAAGGAAATAACCAATCAATAATGGAATATCCTCTCTACGCTCTTTTAAAGCCGGTAACTTAATTGGAATAACATTCAGGCGGTAGAATAAATCTTCACGAAACTTGCCTTCTTGAACGGCTTTATCTAAATCACGGTGAGTGGCCGCAATAATTCGCACATCCACATCCGTTGGAGTTGAACCACCCACAGGCTCCACTTGGCGACCTTGAATAACTCTTAATAACTTCACTTGAAGTATCAGTGGCATATCTCCAATTTCATCTAAGAAAATGGAACCGTTATTGGCCACTTCAAAGCGACCTTTGCGAGTTGAAATAGCACCTGTGAAGGCACCTTTTATATGTCCGAATAGTTCACTTTCTAATAATTCACCCGGAATCGCACCACAATTCACAGATACTTTTGGAAACTTTCTACGTTCTGAAAGTTTATGAATAGCATTCGCCACTAATTCTTTACCGGTACCAGAAGGTCCTGTAATGAGAATAGTTGAATCGGATTGAGAAACTTTTTTAATGCGCTCAAAAACTTCACGCATAATTTTTGAACGGCCAATCATGCCACAGAAAAGGTCATTTTCATTCGGTCGTTCAATCGTCAATTTATTCGAAACTAAATTACTTAAACCTTTCACTGCTGCTGTTTCAATTTTTTGCTGATGATTAAATTTATAATTAAATTTATTTTCAATAGCAGCTACTAGCAGGTTATATAGATTTTCTAAATCAAAAGGCTTCGTTAAATAGTGATAAACACCTTTCTTGGTAGCAGCGATGGCAGTTTCAATACTCGCAAAACCAGTCATCACAATTGAAATAAAGTTATAATTTTTTTCTTTTAAAATATCGACTAATAACAGACCATCTGAACCTTGATCTAAGCTAATATCAGTCACCAAGCAGAATGGTTCATTATTAGCTTTAAGTGCTAGTGCTTCAAGACAATCAGATACTTTTGAGAACAAAGTAATTTCAGTATTTAATTTTTTTGCTAGATATTTTTTTAGGCTTAATCCAAGGACTTTATCATCTTCAACAATGATAATTTGCGGGCATTGTTCGAGCTCACTTACATCATCCAACTCGCCGGCAACTTCACTATAATTTGACTGCAAGTACTTCAAATCATCCATACTACAAACCCCCACCCCTTTAGCTTAACGGATGTATTTCGGAAGTGTCAATTTTTAGACAGGGTGAAAATATTGCTTTAAGAGGAAATATACCTGATAACTTCTATCACCTTTCTCACGCTTCGTTCTGGACCACCTGCCCAATAATAAAAGGCAGTAAAAAGGGTACAGATAATAGATAAGCTAATCAAAATACGCGCTGGAATTTTTTTATTTCTTAACCAGAAAATATAAGCATACTCAGTCGTAATAACCAGAATTGGGATCGACCAAAACGGTGTATAACGAACAATAAAATAAAGCCCTTCCGGCTCTAAAAAGAATCTCATGCTTATTAGGATATGACAGTTCTTAGAAACTTAAAACATTGATTTAAGTTGATCTAAATAAGTTAGGTTTTCCCAAGTGAAACTTGTTTTGCTCGAACGACCAAAATGTCCGTAAGCAGCAGTTTCTGAGTAAATTGGTTTTAATAATCCTAAACGCTCAATAATCGATTTAGGTCTCATATCAAACAACTTATTTACAGCGAGATTGATTTTATCTGCATCAACTTTGTTTGTTCCAAAAGTTTCAACTGAAAAAGATACTGGCTGAGCTACGCCGATAGCATAAGCCACTTGCACAAGCGCTCTTTCAGCTAAACCAGCAGCAACAATGTGCTTCGCTACTTGGCGAGCTGCATATGCCGCTGAACGGTCTACTTTCGATGGGTCTTTACCAGAGAAAGCGCCACCGCCGTGAGCTCCGTGACCGCCGTAAGTATCTACAATAATTTTACGACCAGTTAAACCACAGTCACCCATTGGTCCACCGATAACGAAACGGCCAGTTGGGTTGATGAAATATTTTGTCTTATTATCGATTAATTTTGCAGGAACAACTTTCGCAATAACTTCTTCACGAATCGCAGCTTGAACGTCACTTAATGACATTTCTTCAGCATGCTGACTTGAAACAACAATAGCATCGATTCTTTTAATTTTGCCTTTTTCATACTGAGCTGTAACTTGTGTCTTACCATCCGCTCGAAGAAGAGGAACGATGCCTTCTTTTCTTACGTCACTTAAGCGCTTAGCTAATTGGTGAGATAGTTCGATAGTAAGTGGCATATAGTTAGCTGTTTCGTTTACCGCGTAACCAAACATTAAACCTTGATCACCAGCTCCCTGCTCTTTACCTTTATCTTCAGTAACACCCATTGAGATATCTGGAGATTGCTTACCCAAAGTCACCATAACGGCGCATGTGTTACAGTCGAAACCTTTATCTGAATGGTCGTAACCAATATCTTGAATTTTATTTCTTACGATTTTTTGAACGTCGATTTGCGCGTTTGAAGTTACTTCCCCCGCAACAACCACTAAACCAGTTGTTAACATCGTTTCACAAGCTACGCGAGACTTTGGGTCTTGGGCCAAGAAAGCATCAAGAATGCTATCGCTGATTTGATCGGCCATTTTATCTGGATGACCTTCAGTAACTGACTCTGACGTAAAAAGAAAATCTTGTGACATATGTATCTCCGGAAATTTGTTTTGGTTTTTATACATTGAACTATGGATTAGGGCAAGAAAACTTAATCTTTTACGAAGTAGGTAAAATAATGCGGATTACGATAGTGATAAAATATCGGGTTATCTTGGAAAAGCTTCAGGGTATAGGTCTCATCATCAATATTGACCACCTGATACGACTCAGAATTAGGAGCAATAAAGCTATAATAGTATTGATAATCTAAATTTTTAAACGCCCGTCTCAAGGAGACTTGATTCTTATGCAGGACCCCCGGACGCTCACTAATAGCGGCATAGCCACCCCAGATTTGAGACATATCAATTCGACCCGTCATTGAGGCCCGTGAGAAGTAGCGCGTGGCAGTAAAAGCACGGTCAGGATCAATCAATTTTCGGTAGGCCAAACGGAGGTTTTCTTTACGTAAAAACTGTCCAATTCTCGACTGATCAGGGCAAAAAATATTCACTACCCCAGGAATGTAATAATAGGTAAACGAGAACTCACCTTTTTTGAAAAGCACATTCAGCCAATGTTGCTTTTGAATTTCAGCATCAGGGAAAGTTCGAAGCAAATAAGTGTAAAGATCTTCGGTCGGATCAATCTTTTGATAGAAAGGAATATCGTGACGATTAATAACGACCTGGGTGACGTCTTTGCGTTCAGTCGCTTCACGTCCGTCCACTTCGCCCACCTCATTAAAAAGGATAGTTTCGATAACAAATAACGCCTTCATTAGTTCCGTTTGCTGACTCCAGAATTCAAAGGCCGCAGCTTCTTTTTTATAAACATAATCACGAAGTGCAAAAGTGGCTTCGGCTTTTTGTTTCATTAGGAATTGTGTACGAGTAAGTCCATCAGCATTTGTCGTAGTCGCCGGTAGCTTCGTATCTTTTAGGACTGAAAGATAATAATCATAAGATTTTTTCGTGCGGTCTTCCCACTCGTTCAGTCGCTTCACTTGAAGTGCATAACCACGATCGATGTGTCCTTCAACCGCGCCAATAATATAGTCCATGTCGTAACGAATATTTTCAGAAAAAAAGTCACGCTGATTTTTTACTGCCAAAGTCACGGTATCAAGAGCCGAGCGTAAAAAAGCATCTGATTTGGTGTGATCCGGATCAAGGGCACCATCTTCGACAATTTTGCGATAGAAATATAATTCGTTAGCCTTAACTTTATAGGTGTCGCCTAGATCTTTGTATTTGTCATAATTCTTTCGATTGTAAAAATGATCAACCGGATAATCAAAACTTAACAGAAAATAAATATTATTAACAAAAGCATTATATTCAACTTCGTACTCAGCTAATAACTTTCGCGAGGAATTCAACGCCGTTAAACGCTGTTTTTCCGTCGAAGCTAACTGATAATTCTTTTTTTCATTCAAGGCCTTCTTTTGAATATCGATAATTTTATCGGTAATTTTTCGAAATGATGGAAGCGAACGTTGTTTCATCAGCTTCGCTTTAATGTCTTTGATGTAATTGATTTTATCTAAAATCTTGGGAAGATACTTGGTGATAGTGGCACTATCTACATCACCTTTAGATTCTGGTAAGTAATAACCCTGACCGCGGAAATTTCTTAGCAATTTGTAATATTCGTGGTCACTGCCGTAAGTACAAAGCTTCTTAAAATATCCCTGATGAACTTCCAGATACTCATGAATGATTTGTGTTTCTGTTTTATCTATTTCAAAAACAGGTTTGGCTTGGCCAGTTACTGTAAACGCCAAACTTAAGTAAATAGCGAGGATAGGTTTAATGAATTTCATTGATGAAGTTTGATTCCCATAGTCCCAAACAAGTTCGGTTACTCAAGATTAGTAAAACATCATCCGTTGATATCATCTGATCGATCATTAAACGGAGTTGATTGAGATTATCTACATTCGCACTTGGAATTTTTTTTGTTTTTAACATTTCCACAATTTTAATCGTGTCTAAGTCTTTTTTGTCTTTAGCAGTCGTCGCAATGCTTGGTTTGGCGATAATAACTTTATTTGCGAGTAATAAACTTTCCGCGAATTCATCTTGAAATACGTTACTTCGTGCCGTTGCTGACATTGGTTCTAAAACGACAAAGATTTTTTTATCAGGAAATTTAGTTTTAATTGAATCGATCGTGACTGATACTGCACGAGGATGGTGAGCAAAGTCATCAACCACGATGGCACCTTTATATTTGCCCTTCACTTCTTGACGGCGTTTTACCATATTTAATTTTTTAACCGCTGCTTGAACTTGCTTTATAGAAAAACCTTCATTTAAGCAAAATAAAATACAAGCCGTTACATTTAAAACATTATGCTTACCAATCAGATTGGTTTTAAAACTTACTGGCTTACCTTCGAAATTTAATTCAAAAATCGTACCTTCTTGATTTTCAGTCACAATTTTAGGACCTAAAGGTGAAGTATTTCCATAGAGGTACCAAGGAACTTTTTTGGTTTTCGAAAACTGTTCATATAATTTTAAGCATGAAGGATAATCATTATTGAGAACAAAACTACCGTTAATTTTTGGGATGGCCGCAATAAATTCTTTTTCAATGTCTTCAACACTGTTGAAAATATCAGCGTGATCAAACTCAAGTGAAGTCAAAATCAAGTGATCGATTTCATATTGACGGAATTTCGAAAACTTCTGAAAGTAAGCACTGTCATATTCATCTGATTCGATGGCGAAATAACTTCCATCACCTAAACGTGAAGGTGGACGATCGTCAATAATTCCACCAATAAAATATCCTGGCTTCTTGCCTAAATTTTCTAACATTTGGGTAATCAAATAAGTTGTGGTGGTTTTTCCATGTGTACCGGCCACACCAATAACATTCTGGTTACTTAAAACTAAAGTTCCAAGAACGGTTGGGAACGAAGTGAAGGCCACACCGCATTTTTCGATTAGCGTTGCTTGCTCACTTACACGCGGAACAGAGTTTCCAACGATAATGAGATCATATTTTTGTAAAAATTTATCATTCACTTCTGATAATTTATAAAGAGGAATGCCGGTACTTTCGAGATAAGTGCTCATCGGTGGAGCAAAACTCATATCAGCGCCTTCAACATCGTAACCAGCTTCTTTCAACAAACAAGCGCAAGCCCCCATCCCGGTACCGCAGATGCGATAGAAAAATATTTTCTTAATTTTGCTTTTATTTTTTAATAATTCTTCAGCGGAAATGTTGTTAGTTAAATCCATAATCTGTCCTTGATGTGTTCTTAATATGATAACTGAGGGCAAAATTTTAGTCTATTCTATAGTGACCAGATTTCTTCGCCTAATTTTCTTCTCAAAGCGTTAAGGCCAGTGCGACTGTACCAGTAATTTTTAGTTCCGTTGGTCAGGATAACTTGACCTCGGTTCATTTCTGGATCGATCCAGACTGAGGTTCCAGTGAAACCGAGGAAGCCGAAAGTGAGGTCTGAACAACCTTTACCCGCAAGGCTCGATTCGTTTTTTTTGATTCTTTGGTGATCAGAGATGGTCGTGGTGTCCCAACCATTCACAAAAGTGGACGCAGAGTCTCGTTGCTGCATCGCTTTTTTCATTTCTTTGATGAGGTCGAGTTCTTGGTTGAAATTTAATAATGTCCGACAAAGTCCGGCAACTGTCGCAAACAAACCGGCATGCGAACAAAACTCACCAATGTTATAGGCGTTAGGATCATGAACCGCACCAATGATGGGTCGCCCGGCACGAAAACCCGTCGGTGGACAAATAGCATTTTCGGGTAAGTCTTTCCAGAAAACACACTCGGCGTCCCAAATCTTAGCGCACTCTTTTTGCATATTTTTCTTAGTACGACTTTCAAATTCTAGCATTAATCTCAAAGCTGAATAGTCTGAATAAAGTGTAGGAGATTTTTTTATGGGATAACAAGAAACTTCATCTTTCCAATTTTTCTTTGAGAGCAAACCCCAATCTGGTAAACCCGCTTGATGATTGAGAAGTAACTTCATCTCATCATCAAATTTATCTTGATGTAAAAAATAACTTAGGGCCAATGTCAGAGGCTTGGTGACACTCGCTAAATCAAAGTACATATGAGGTGTAAGTGATTCTTCGACAAATTCCGGATACTTTTTCATTTCAAAAGATTCGAAACTTTTTTTAGAAAAATCTATAACACCAACTGCTAACGAGTCAAAATTTTGATCGACCAGAAGTTTAAATGCGGTTTTCTTTAACGCTTCCATGTTTTTCCATCGCAGTTGCTGGCCATTTTAGCGCTGCTTGCGCTGCTGCCAGTCTGGCGATGGGAACTCGAAACGGTGAACAACTTACGTAATCTAATCCAACCTTATGACAGAACTCAATTGAGTTGGGTTCGCCACCATGTTCACCACAAATTCCACAATGCAAATCTGGATTGGCCTTCTTACCTATTTTAACAGCATGCTCAACCAGAAATCCAACACCTTCTTGATCTAAAACAACAAATGGGTCACGAGCGTAAATATTTTTACTGGTGTAAATTGGTAAGAATTTACCTGCGTCATCGCGAGAAAGCCCATATGTCGTCTGAGTTAAATCATTTGTACCAAATGAAAAAAACTCGGCGTGTTTAGCAATTTTATCTGCGGTAATCGCTGCGCGAGGAAGTTCAATCATGGTCCCAATCTGGTACTCAATTTTATTTCCCAATTCCTTGAACACCATTTCAATTTCTTCAATCGCCTCTTTTTTCAGAAGCTCTAATTCTTTATGATCACTAATCAAGGGAATCATAATTTCAGGCAAGACCACAACCTTATCTTTTTTCGCCATCAAGGCTGCTTCGATAATCGCGCGTACTTGCATTTGATAAATTTCACTAAACGTAATTCCTAAACGACAACCACGGTGACCTAACATTGGGTTAAATTCGTGCAAGAAATCTTTACGTTCACGAATTTCATTCATCGAAATTTGCAATGACGCTGCTAGTTCTTTCATATCATTTTCAGTGTGAGGCAAGAACTCATGTAGTGGCGGATCCAGTAAACGAATATTAACCGGCAGACCATTCATCGCTTTAAAAATGCCGACAAAATCTTCGCGCTGGAATGGCAGGAGTTTATTTAAAGCTTTTTTTCGATCAACTTGAGTCTTGGCAAAAATCATTTCACGAACCGCTAAAATTCTCTCTGGTGCAAAAAACATGTGCTCAGTTCGACACAGACCAATACCTTGCGCACCAAAACTACGAGCGATTTTTGAATCTTCTGGAGTATCAGCATTAGTACGAATATCAAGTCGTTTAAATTTATCCGTCCACGCCATATAGGTTGCAAAGTCTTCTGACATTTGCGCTTCAATGGTTGGAATTAAACCTTCATAAATTTCACCAGTGGCACCGTCGAATGTTAAGTAGTCACCTTCGCGATATTTATCTTTTCCAAAGCTCATGGTCTTATCATTGTAATTAATCATCAGCGCTGAACAGCCAGCGACACATGGTTTTCCCATTCCCCGTGCAACGACTGCCGCGTGAGAAGTCATCCCGCCACGAGCGGTAAGAATACCTTGAGCAGCGGCCATACCACCAATATCTTCCGGTGAAGTCTCTTGGCGAACCAGAATGACTTTTTTTCCATTTTTGGCCCATTCTTGTGCCGTCTCCGAGTTGAAAACAATTTGTCCACCAGCCGCCCCTGGTGAAGCTGGAAGGCCACTGGCCAGTAATGTCTTTTTTGCTTTTGGATCAAGTCTTGGGTGTAAGAGTTGATTTAAATCTTCTGGATAAATTTTTAAGACAGCTTGCTCTTTAGTAATCATTCCCTCTGAGACTAAATCTACCGCCACTTTTAAAGCCGCATTCACTGTTCGCTTTGCATTTCGCGTTTGCAATAAATAAAGTTTTTTATTTTCAATGGTGAACTCAATATCTTGCATATCTTTATAATGCGCTTCGAGTTTTTTATAGGTTGCCACTAACTCTTCATAAGTCTCAGGCATGATCTCTTCCAGCGTTTTCATGTTTTTATTTGATTCATTTTTTGATTTTTCATTAATCGGTGCCGGTGTACGAATGCCGGCCACCACATCTTCACCTTGTGCATTCACTAAATACTCACCAAAGAAAATTTTAGCACCGGTCGATGGATCACGCGTGAAACATACGCCAGTGGCACAAGTCTCACCCATGTTACCAAACACCATGGCCTGAACGTTAACTGCCGTTCCCCACGAGCTATCGTAACCATGCATCTCGCGATACATTTGCGCGCGTGGATTATGCCAAGAATTAAAAACGGCACCGATAGCAAGCCATAATTGTTCCATCGGATCGCTTGGAAATTTACGACCTAATTCTTCAAGTACAATTGATTTATAAACGGTAACTAGCTCTTGAAAATCTTTGGCATTTAACTCTGTATCTTCTTTTACACCACGAGCTGTTTTTAAATCGTCCAGTTGATGCTCAAGCAGTGAGTGACCAAGGCCCAAAACAACGTTTGAAAACATCTGAATAAAACGCCGATATGAATCCCAAGCAAAACGTTCATTCTTAGTTTTCTCGGCCAGCGCTTTTACTGTTTCATCATTTAAGCCAAGATTCAAAACCGTGTCCATCATCCCTGGCATTGAAACACGAGAACCAGAACGAACCGAGAAAAGAAGCGGGTCAGTTTTATCGCCAAATTTCTTCTTTTGCAGTTTTTCCACTTGGTTTAAAGCTGCGAGGATTTGCTTCTTTATCTCTTCATTAATCGTTTTATTTTCTTTGTAATATTGTGTGCAGGCTTCTGTAGAAATCGTAAATCCAGGAGGTACCGCTAAACCTAACGAGCTCATCTCGGCCAGGTTGGCGCCCTTACCACCTAAGAGGTTCTTCATATCTTTATTCCCTTCGGTCAATTCAGAGGAGAAACGATAGACCCATTGCTGCATAAATGTCCTTGGTTGATTTTGGGAAAATCTTAGCTGTTTTTAAGAGGAAAGAGTATCAGAAGATTCTTACTTTTAGCTGCACCAGCCGGCCATAACTACGCGTTGCCCGTGGGTCACCTGTAACACCTTATGCTCCCAGCCCCATACGCCAGTAGCAAAAACCACGAGAACACCATATTTTTGAATAGGAATTTCTAAAATTTCAGCCTGACCTTTTTTTCGAAATTGGACTATACCGCCGCCGATTTTTTCAGGCGCTACGTTCAGCGAAAGCGAAAACGCCAGAACTCGCGAACCATCATCGTGCCAGATACCGTCTTCTTCCCATTCATTTTTGGCGTCACGAATGCTGGTAATGTACTCAATTTGGGAAAACTTCGTATAAGGAGTTAAGGCCTTAAAAATAATTCCGTCTTTTGTTACAAGTTCGGCCAGTCTTTTATCCAATTCCTGCCAATCCTGCTGGAATAACGGCCCTTTAAGGGCCTCAGGCAGGACTAAAGTCATTTTATCGTGACCAAATTGAATTAAATTACTCATGTCTAACTTCTATACACTCCAAGCAAATATTTCAAGCCCAATTGGGGCAAAAGCCTTTTGGGCATAGAATATTCAGATGCATTTAAAATTGTTATTTTCGCTCACACTTTTGCTAAAGCTTAATCCCGCACACGGAGCTTGTGACGGGTTAATTAAAAACTCTGTACTACTGGAATCTGCTCGACAAGTACAACTTCCGGCCCTTGATGCTTTAAAAAGTAAAGAAATCGAAGAAAGTTTGAAGCTGCTTAAACAAGATCAAATTCTGATTAAAGAACTTTTTAATTTGGAAAAGAAATCACTACCAGAAATACTAGAAGCGCAATTTTACCAAGACACTCAAACCATTAAAGAACTTCATCTTAAATTAAAAGAGCTCGCCACTGATGAACAACATAAAACAGCTCTCGACAGCATCGAATCACAATTGAATAAAATTTTAGAAAATACCAATTCTGAAGTGCTCGCTAAAGACGTTACAAAAATGATTGAGGATTTCAAAACGACCAGCGCCGGAATTAATACCGAAAACTCGCTCCGTTTTGGTAGCACTGATCTCGAGGCCATACACCAAGCCATTAGCACTGAACTT
>JAEUWD010000006.1 GCA_016786485.1 Bacteriovoracaceae bacterium
CTTGCGAGATTAAAACCTCAGCTTGGCGTAGTTTGGTGATGATTTCTTCTTCTGAGAATCGTTTTTTTGGCATAATTCACTCCTTATCATAAGTGCAGTCTAGCACTCAAGTTTTGGAACGAAAAATGGGGGTTGGCTCACTGACCTTAAAACCTAATAACTTTGAAGCTGTAATTGGCAGTATCGATGGTCGTGAGGTGAGTTTAAAAAGTTTTTTTGAGTCCAAATAAATAGGTATAGAAACGATGTAGAAACGGTATTGAATAATGATGATTAGTAAAAATATTGCCCGCTAATTCGTTGATATTACTTTGTTATTTTTGCTTCGAATGTGACTCCCTCTCTTTCACGTTGTTTCAATAGATGGAGTCACATTCTACGCGGGTATTAAGAAATAATCAGTTAGCGGGCAATTAAAAAAGGAGAAGATAATGAATGAAATAACAAGAGAGGAAGGAAAGAAAAGAGGAAGAAGGCCTAAAAATCAAAAAAAGGAGTATGTCATCAATCAAGAGAGATCGAAGTTTTATGTTGATGTCAGTGATGACAAAGAAAATTTGGATTTGATTTTTAGTCTACTGAAGAAAGCGAATGCAAAAAACTATGGACGTGAAATTAATTTCAAAGACCTTTATCTTTTATTACTCACGATGGTGACAGATAAAGATATTGAAAAACTCCAAGAAATTAGCCTCTCTGAAATGGAAAAAGTCGAACGAAGTTTGGATGAATATAACAAAAAGAATAATACCAATCTCGCACTCGGTGAATTTTTAGTCAAACGTCTTGGCCTTAATTAATCAAACTAGGGGGAATTATGAATCAAAACAAATCTATTTTAATCTGCGGTCGCCTTGGTCAAAATCCAGATCTTAGATACACTAGAAAACAAGAACCAGTTTGCACCTTTAGTCTTGCTGAAAACATTGAAGGAAGTGACAAACCAAAATGGCACAAAGTGGTTGTATGGGGGAAGCAGGCAGAGAATTGTAATCTCCATTTAAAAAAGGGGCTCCGAGTTTTTGTACAAGGGCAAAACGAGAGACGAGAATTCGAAAACTTAGAAGGTGAAGTAAAACAATTCACGCAATTATAAGCAGATCTTATTGGATTTCCACTCACTTAATTTATTAAAATTACAAAGGTGAAAAAATGAATTACAAACAAGCTTACAAACCTTCGCAAACAAGCTATAATAAAGTTTCTCAGGGGATGAACTCTCCTGGGAAACTCTTTGATAACAAAATAGCGAACCAGCTAGTAGACGAGAATGACAAGTGGCTTTGTACTAAAAATGCTTCCACTTACCTAGGTATCACTCCTAATGCACTAAGAATCTTAGTACATAAAGGGAAAGTGGATGCGTTTAAACTAGGTACACATCTTAGATTTGATCCAAACGATTTAAAAATGCTTCTCATTAAAAAGGAGCATTAAAATGGCCATAAGAACATACCAAAAAAATAATAGTAAATTTTACGAGGCCCATGCAAAACTTGTAATCAACGGTAAGCAGGTTAATCGAAAGAAGAAAGGAATTACTTCTATTGCTCAAGCCAAGAGAGAGGAAATAAGACTTCGAATAGAATTAATTCAACTTCGAGATAAACCCTTTAAGCCAACTTGGAATGATTGGAGCAGTAAATGTCTTGAAAGGATTAGACTTGAGTTCAAAGTCAGTACGTATATTAACTACAAGAGTAATCTTGAGAAATGGATCACCCCATGTATAGGAAAGCTTTATCTCGAAGATATCACGGCATCTGATATACATGAGCTAATATTCAACAAGACAAACTCACTAGGGTTAACTAGTAAAAAAACGCTATTGAAGCACATTAAGCGAATTTTTAGTATAGCCGTTGAGGATGGAATTATTGCGAAGAACCCAGCTAAAGCACTTAAAGTTAAGATTTCTGAATCAAAAAAATTGATTTTTAATAAAACTGAAATTGATACTTTTTTGGAATCAGCAAATCGGATTAACCACCCATACTATAATCATTGGGTACTCGCTCTCTTAACGGGAATGAGATCCGGTGAATTATACGCCCTACAATGGACTGATGTTGATTTTGATGGTGGCTTTATTTCTATAAACAAAAGCTGGAGTTCTAAGAATGGATTTGGTCCAACGAAAAGCACGCTAAACAGAGTTGTCCCTATCTCAAAAGAGCTTGAAAAATTTTTAAGATTATTGAAATCAAAAAGCTTGTCTCCGACCTCCCCTATTTTGGAAAGACATAAAGATTGGGAGTCTGGAATACAAGCGAAGATAATCAAAAAATTTTGCTTAGAAATTGGTATTACTCCGATCCGATTTCATGACCTCAGAGCGACCTTCATTACCCAATTGCTTTTACATGGCGTCCCTGTGGCAAAAGTAATGGCCATCGTTGGTCATTCACAGCTAAAAACAACCATGATTTACCTTCGATTAGTAGGAAATGATCTTAAAGGGGCCACTGAAGAACTAAAAATTCAACTACCTGATAACATTTCATCAGGAAATGTTATTAACCTATTCAAAAATTAAATAATGGTTACTTGAAGTTACCACCAAATTTAACTACTTTAAAATTCAATGGCTTGCGGGAAATTCGTTTCCCGCTCCAAATTAAAATTTAATAAATTCATAAGCTTAATTCACCTATCACCAAGGCACATTGGCAGTTTTTTAGTCCAAAAATGCTAAAATGTTCCACAAATGTTCCATCACATCGAAAATTACGAATAAAATATCGCAAATTATTTAAGATTTAGCGCCACTAAGTACTAACCAAGATAGTTGAGTTTTCATGTGATAATTCAGCATGTATGCTATCTCCTAAGAATGACAGATCCTAATTTGCGACAAGGACCAATATGAAGTTTATATCATTTGTACTTTTATCTGTTTTACTAGGCTGTGCGACTGCAAAGAAAATTATGGCACCAAGTGGAAACGAAGGTTATTTGATTCAAGACTGTAGTAGTGCTGAAGCCTGCTATGAGAAAGCTGCGGAAGTCTGTCCAAAAGGATACAAACTACATAACAATAGCAATGACGTAGACTCTATAAATGGTCAAGTCTATACAAGTACAACGCTGTTAATCGAGTGCAAAAAATAACTACATCAATTTTGATTATAATTTATAAATTACCACACTTACGAACTT
Source organism: Bacteriovoracaceae bacterium (assembly GCA_016786485.1). GTDB lineage: Bacteria > Bdellovibrionota > Bacteriovoracia > Bacteriovoracales > Bacteriovoracaceae > JAEUWD01. The sequence continues at coordinate 3,160 of JAEUWD010000006.1, forward strand.
AGAGATTCGTTATATGAATTTACCTGAATCCACTCATAGAATTATTCTATATAAACACATGAAAAAATCAGTTGATCACCGCTGGACGAAGTGGGCAGAAGAGATGATCGAAGCAGGTATAATAACAGATGATATTTGCGTGCTGGCCAGCTTAACGTTTCCTCAGAATCAATTCGAGATGGAAGAATTAACGAATAAAATTTTTAACGAACTCAGTATCGAAACCACAAATTTTTGGACGATTACAACTAACTACATAGAGTCCATACGAAAGTCGCTGCAAAATAATAAGCAAGTGAATCTCGCTGAGACTATGGATTTACTATCTAAGCTCTGTATTTTCAGTGATTATCATAACAAATTAAAAAGCTTTTATCTATTACGTGATGATTGGCTAAGAGTTGAGAGCGCTTATTCAAGAGGGGAAACCGATTGGAGTGGTTATAAACCTGAAGACTTCCCTGAGCTTAGTAAAAAACTTCTGATGAATTGGTCATAGTAAGACAACTAAAGATTATTTTCAGTAAAACTGCTGCTAAAAAGCTGTGGCACTGGCAAAAGCAATGAAGATTGTAGGACATGGATTTATTAAGACTACTATGCAGTATCTTCGTCTTATTGCTGAAGATACGCATGGCGCAACTAAACTTTTAGATATGGAACAACCTAAAAATTTCTATGAAGCAAATGTCGCCAATCTCCTTCAAAAATAAGTCATATCAGCGGGTTAACTAACATTGGTTCACCCGCTCCATTAACAATTTGTCTAACTTTTATTAAACTTATCGTTTTAGAAAAATGTATAATATATAAATAGATGAAAAATAAAATTTTATTATACAATTTTAAAAATAAAATTAACGCCGACGAAAGTCTCGTTAGAAACTATGAAATTGAATATCGCAAGTTACCTATTAATGAATATGCACTAGCATTTTCCCAGGGAATCATTGTTTACGAACCACCAACAGAATTTAATCTTAATCAATTTGATTACTACCGAAAAATTCTAATTATCGACAACAATACTTTTGAACAAATACAAAGTGAGCCGACTCAATATTTTGATGAACAATTCGGAAGACAAAGACTGGTAAATCCGAAACAATTTAAAATTGTCAAAGGTTCCATTGTCAGAAGTAAAATTGATCATAGGCTCGGAGCTGGTGTCGTTTTAGAAATACTGAAAGATGACATGATTTTTGTTCACTTTTCACAAGCCGCTACTTACTATGCACATAAAAATTTAAAATGTCACAAGTCGAGTCTAAGAGTCATTACACATATTGAAGAGGTCAAAAATGAAGCAAAAAAATCTATATGATGAACGAGGAATAATAACCCTCGAAGCACTTGAAAAACTAGAAACTATTGGTCGAAGTGTTTCTTGTGAGTGTCCAAATCACCTTGTAAAATTGCTTAAACAAGCTAAGGAATTTACCCTGTATCAAAAAAATTGTATCAATGAAAAGCCAGCCGATGAGCTTATCCATAAGTGGCTTTTGTCTTCATCAGTCACGATCGAACATATTATTTCAAACACGATTGTAAATCTTGCACGAATGGAAGGTATGCTGGATGAGAACAATCATTTTGTAGAATAAATAAAGTTCTCAAAAAGCATGGCGAACGCACTAGGATGCAGAATTTTAAGGCCGGAGCCTCCTCACCCACGTAAATAATCTTCATTTTATAAAATTTGATTAGTCTATTTCTAACTTTGAGTGTAAGGTGTGTATATCTGTTCTCAACTAAATCTGATTTTAGTTCTTATTTCAGATTAAATTTATCGAAGTTATTTTATACAAATTCAAAAATCTTATTCACAAAATCAAAAATATAATCAAATACATTTATGTCACATCTCAGTGGCATTTTTACATCGGAGGCTCATATGAGTCAAAAAATTTATGTTGGTAACTTAGGTTACTCAATTGGTAACGAGTCACTTTCTGCAAAATTCTCACAATTCGGAACTGTTAGTTCTGCAAAAGTGATTATGGACAGAGACACAAATCGTAGCAAAGGCTTTGGGTTTGTTGAAATGTCTTCAAGCAGTGAAGCTGCAGAAGCAATCCAGGCGCTAAACGGAACGGATTTTGACGGACGTCAAATGAATGTAACAGAAGCAAGACCTATGGTACCACGCGATAACAAACGCTACTAATTTGTTCTTCAATCATGCTGGCTTAAGCCAGCATGATCTTTATCAGCTGCTCACACATTTTTGTAAACACTCTTAGAGAATTCTAAATCTAACGTATCAAGGAGTAATGATGAAAAATGATTCTAAGCCTGTTATAGTCGCAAAAATTGATGCCAAAAAAGTAAAATACATAAAGCCCAAAGAACTAGTCATTGATTTTGCTAACGAGATTGATATCTGGGCAAAGATGCAATTTAAATCAAGAAAACAAGTGCAACAACTTCAAAAAAATAGCAACTTCGAGGAAAACGAAGAAGGCGTTCAGAATGCAAATAAAATTGTATATGCTATTCGTGACAAACTTGAAGACTAGCACAAATCATTTTTCTATTATTTTGTTTTTTTCGCAACAGAAACGTAGTTCTCACGTAAAACTTCAACCGTACCACCGTTAATGGTAATTGAAGTCCTAGTCGTTGCAGGCAAATAAGCGCTTAGAGTTATCTTGATGTCTTTAACCAGAATTGCTTTAGTATCATTTTTATGGCGGTAATAAATTAAGTGCTTACCATCCTTTTCTACTAATTGAAGCTGAGAAGTGGCTTGTTTAATCACTCCATCGCTCGTGCGTAAATTGAAAAAATCAACATTCAGCATACGCGACGTAGAGAAATTACCCGCTTGCGGAATAACACGAACAGATTTTTTACCTAATAGCATTTTTAAATATTTACGACCCATATCATCAGCATAAACATTTTCGATCTCTTTATTACTATCAACTCCATCCAAGGTATGAAGTTGTTGATAACTTAAGTAAGCTGAAAAATAGGTGGCCAAATCTTTTTTATAAAAAGCTTTTGTTTTATTATCCACCATTTCGAAATCAACAGTGATTTCCTCAACTGATTCTCTCCATGTTGAAAGATATACATTTCCTTGGTATTGCATATGACCCAGGAGGAGATTATCCAAATTCACCTCGAGTTTAACTGGGACACTTAGATCGTAGTGGCCAGCCTTCACTTCAGTTAGAGGAACAATCAGTACAAAAACTAAAATACATTTCAAAAATAAAACTCTCATGCGGATATTATCCACAGGAGAAACAGGCTCTCGCAGTTTTGACTTATCTCGTTGAAATTTTTTACAGGGTTGTGAAGAAAGTAACTCTAAAATTCTTACATCATAACTTATCACGAATTGATCTATATCAATTCCAAACTCAATCAATCTTGCTAGCGTTCTAGCATATGAAAACACTATTTATTCTGTCTTTACTATTTATCTATTCCTCTAACCTAAAAGCTGAAGCTGTCAGAGAATTGGTGGCTGCTTGTAAAGAACATGATGCTACCGATGATCGGGCGAGCGTTCTTCTTTATCGCCAGAAACGTTTTCTACGAAAACCAATTTATGAAATCGATTCAGTGTGGACCAATCTTTGTACTGGTGAAGCTGACAAACAAAAGTGCAAGAGTATAAAAGTCAAACGCACCTCAAGACTTCGGATTGAACATGAACTGGCCAAAGATATATACCTAAGCTTGGGCGGAGGTAGAGAGTTTGATAATAAAACAACTGCTTATTTTAGTGATGAATGGTTTAATACTCTTACCTTCTATGAAAGTTTTGATAACAATCCTTCTAAGCGCTATGCTGAATTATCAACCCCAAGAAAATCTTGGATCAAATTGAAGTGCTACGGCGTCAGTTCTATTCCATTAGTACGAAAAGCTGAAGTCGATAGAATTCGCGAAGAAATGAAACCAGAACTCTATTCTACGACTATTTCTCCGAATCACACCTGGTCTTTTGAAAGACCTTGTTCACTGGCAAGAATTCGCGGAACCGCGACATGGCAAGTTTATAATCAGCGAGGTTATTTTAGCGGCAACTACTACGCCCCTAGCGAAGAGCTGAATAATGTCATATTAAGCTTGGCCAAGGTTTGCAAAGTAGCCCCTGCAGATCTCGAGCGCTTACTAGAACGAGTTAAGCATTAAATCTTAGTTCCAGAGTTGATTGATATTGTTTTGCACACGGCCAAACCAAATTCTGCCTCCTTGAATCTCTCCTAGCTTTTCTTATCATTTAAAGATGAAATATTTTTTGTTAATCGTCTTCTTACTAACTTCACTTAAGTTAAAAGCTGAGTCGGGTCCCATTGATCTCCAAGGTAAAAAGCTTGGGAATATTCCTATTCGAGTTCTAGGCTCGTTTAAACTACAACGAGGTACATTTGGTTCAGGCGATGATACCACATTCGCAAAACGCGATATGACCGGTTTTGGAGCTGATGTTATGGCCGGTTTAAAACTAGGACCGCTTATGGTTGGTGCTGGTGGCGAATATCTTTATTGGGTGGAAGCTTCTGAAAATGCGGGAGATAGTTTACAAGGTTTTGCTCGTAACTTCTTCATTGCTGCAGGACTGACACTCGGCGACGTCTTCTTGCTCGGGAAATATTATTTTAATGCCAAATATGGTTTGGCCCATAAGGTGACATCTGGTGAAGAATTAAACTTCATTGGCAGTAACCAAAATTTCTCTCTTTCGCTCCTCATCCGACTTGGAAAAAGAAACTACATTTCTTTCGATGCTGCGAGCTCAAGTTATGACGAAGAAGAACGGGATAACGTGGAGTCCAGTTTAACCACTGGTGAAACGATGAAACTCACTAGTTTTGGTATTAGCTTTGGCTTTATCTACTAAAAAAAACAAGTTTTAAATTTAATCGTATCTGAGTATTTTTTCACAACCTGCTGACAGGCAGTTCCAAAAGTTTTTCCTTTGTACCGGGCTTCGCGAAGAATACGCAAAAAAGTCGCTGAGTGATTATCTAATCGCCCATCTTTGATATAACGGAAATCAAAATCGTGGTAATCATCATAGAAAACATTCGGACTTAGGAGTGTGCACTCCACTAACTGTTTATCTGTTTTCGTTAAAAGATAAGAAAATACATCTGAAGAATCTTCTTCAGTTAAAAAGTAATCCCCAGCATGACGTCTAAAATCACCGTCTTCTAATTTCATCGGCTTTACATAATCGCTAGAAACACACTGTCTGAAGCTCTTGTATTTTTTGTAATCGTGCGGCGGCATATTTTTTTCAGCAAAAATATTACTTACAACATGACCAAATTCATGCAAAAAAATCTGCACACCATATTCAGGGAACAAAGCGGTGAGATCAGATAAGTAAAGTTCAATCGTCCCATTGCCTGTCATGCTCTTACTATGAACCTGATCGGCTTTATCAATTTTCTTATCGGCCTTACAAAAAGTTCGATAATTATGAATAGGATTTCTACCATCGAGATCACTGAAGATTTTATCAAGTAAAGCATCGTCAGATAATTGTGAATAATCTATTTTTCCGAGGTTACGATACTCATATTCAATAATATCTTTCATCAACCCCGTTTTATCCCCTGCTCGTTCCGGTTGCTCTGAATTCAATTTATAAACGGTAGATTCTAAGTGTTTTTGGAATCTATCAATGGCCGTTTTACTGTAACCACGTTCGTGCATAAAATCCGTCACGCGCTCTTCGAGAGAACTAATTTTCGGATAAAAATATTTTCGCATGTTAATAGTGCCAGAGCTTTTTTGCAAAAATTCCTGGATACAATTGGCGACTTCAATTTTCTCCATCCGCTCGCTACCATAGTAATTTTTCAAGTTTTCAAACTGCAATTTAAAATTAACGTCGGTAAAATAATTGCGCAGGCCTGTCACGCAAGTTTTGTCACAAAATTTTCTAATATCTTTAGTGTCAAACTGTGGATTGTATTTGTACATGAGAGCGTCATGCAAATTGATCGCTGACTCCAACTCATTATTCTTTTTATTACTAGCACTTAACTGTGACAGCATTTGAGTTAGGCTTACTTTATCTTCCTCACTGACCAAGGTCTTAAGTTCGTCTAGCGATTTAATGAGGTGAGTTTTGAGTTCCAGTTGGTTTTTAAATCCTTTGAACATGACAGCACTATATTTCAAAATAACATTGTACTCGGCCATTCGAAATTGAATTAACTTCTCTATTAACTTTTTAAAAGAAGCTGGTTCATTAGAACGAGTTAGCGGTAACAGCAATAATCTTTTCCCAATAGGAAAATGAGTATCGGTATAAATCGCAAAACGGGTTTCAAAAATTCCCGGTAGACGATCGACAATGTCTTTATCGGACCAACTCTTAAAATCAAAATTAGCGGCATTCACCGCTTGAGAATACTTTTCGATTTCGACTTTTCTCTTTTTTGTTAAATCAACGATGGTGTTTTTCAACATACTCCAGCGCTGCACTTGAGGCATACTTAAATAAGTCATGAACTTGTATTCGTTCAAAAAATAAACGGGACTATCATTAAATTTGCCGCAAAGCTGTTCGACGCATTGTTTTTCAAGCGAGGTATCACTAAAAGCTAAGGACGTTAGATGGAAGGTAAATAGCAGGAACAACCACTTCATTTTTCTATTTTTCCGCTAAAAAATCGTTAAAGCCAATCAATGTTAGTAGATGTGAGAGAAAGTGCCCGGATTTTGAAATATTTTCAGACTAATTGAGGCTTTTCATCTTATCTTTATTGCCTACGATCCAAAGCACATCTCCTGCCTTTAAAACGATTTTGGCCTGAGGATTGATAATCCGTTCAGAACTGCGTTCCAGACCAACGACTAGGCCTTCGGTCATTTCCCGAATTCCTGACTCACGAATAGATTTTCCGATAAAGGGTGATTGTTCTGATAAAACACAGCCTTTGAGACCATATTCCGTCACATGAGAATCATCGATAAATTCATTGGCAGTATCTAAGAAAGCTTTAAATTTTAAGAGCTGTTCGTCGGTTCCAATCACACTTAATCGATCGTTAGGAAACAAACTCTCCTTACTTGAAGGCGCCTTAATTTTGCGATTACCACGTTCAATTAGCACGATAGAAACACCAAACTTTTCTCTTACTTCTAAACTCTCAATCGTACGCCCGATAAAGGAAGCATTCGGGGAAATCACATAAGAAGATAAGTGAGCTTCCCATGGTAGTAGTAAGGTCATGGGAGCTTTAGTATTGGCATGAAAATTTTTAAGAAAAACTTTCTCCACCCATTGGTAGACGCCACCCAAATAATTTGAATAACGAGAAAAACCTAAAAGCAAAAGAGCAAAAATTCCAATCACTGTGAATAAAGTTGGAATGAAAATTGAAATTTGATAACCCAATATACCTAAGACAATCGCATAATGCAGACAATTCAGAACAAAAGGTAAAAAGGCTAAACCAGGTGTACCGACTTGGCGAAATTTTTCCGTCAGTTTCCCTCTCGTAAGGGCCCAGAAAAAAGGTGCACTGGCAATAAAAGTTCCAAAAAATGCAATACTGGTCGCGAGTTTTTTGACTTGAAAATTTTGATGTAAATATTTTAACGCCATCTCTTTACTTAAAACAGTGATGGCCACCAGAACGATGAGTAAGAGCGTGAATTTCGTTAAATAACTTCTTAAGGCCCCTTGCACGTTATTGGAAATGGCCACGGCCTGAGTTGAAGTATTATATCTTTGAATAAAGATTTTTAACGTCTTCGGTAAAATCCGCTCCAACATATTCGCAAAAGGAGAAGAGTATTTAATCAAATAAGGTGTAGCAAAAGTGGTGAGAACTGAAACTGCCACGGCCAAGGGATAAAGGAAATCACTGGTCACGTTCAGAGTTAAACCGAGAGTAGCAATGATGAAAGAGAACTCTCCAATCTGCGCTAAACTAAATCCCGTTTGCACCGAGTTTTTTAAGGTTTGTCCTGAGATAAGGGAACCCAATGACGAACTAATAATTTTCCCGACGATGGTAACGACGGTAATAATCAAAGCACTTTGCCAATGTCGCATTAACATGTTGGGATCAATCAGCATGCCGACCGACACAAAAAAGATCGCACCAAAAAAATCTTTCATCGGTTGAATCAAGTGTTCAATCCGTTTTCCTTCGGTGGTCTCTGCAAAAATCGATCCCATCACAAATGCCCCGAGTGCTGGCGAAAAACCAACCTTGGTGGCGAAGATAACCATTAACAAACATAAACCGAGAGAAAAGATCAGTAGCAATTCATCGGTTAAAGATTTTTTTAATTTTTGCAGTAAACTCGGAATAATAAAAATCCCACCAATAAACCAAATACATAAAAAGAAAACGAGCTTAAGTGCTGAGGAAACTAATTGAGCACCGTGGAACTGTTGAGTTACAGCGATGGTTGAAAGAAGAACTAATAATAAAATCGCAACTAAGTCTTCAACAATCAGAACGCCGAAAACAACGGTGGCAAAGTGTTGTGTCTTAACTCCCAGCTCATCAAAAGCGCGAATGATAATCGTCGTTGATGAAATGGAGAGAATGCCTCCGAGAAAGATACTATCCATTTCATTCCAACCTAAAAAATGCCCTGTTAGATAACCTGCGACGAGCATAAATATAACTTCAACCACACCGGTAATTGAAGCAGGTCCACCCACGTCACGTAATTTTTTGAAACTGAATTCCAGACCTAAACTGAAGAGTAAAAAGATAACACCAATTTCGGCCCATATTTTAATCGCCTCACCGTCAGTAACAGAAGGAATAATGGATACATTTGGGCTGACCATAAAGCCCGCAATAATATACCCGAGAACAATCGGTTGATTGATAAGTTTGAAGATAAATGTCACGATTGCACCCACCACTAAAATGATGGCCAAATCGCTAATCAGGTTCGGTAAATGAAGCATTACACATTTTCTCGGAATTTTGTGACGATATCATTAAATAAAAATTTAATTTTTTTAAATTGTAATCAAAGTTCGTAAGCCAAAGACCCAAGCATCAGGCGTGTTTGTCGCACCTGATGGATGACGAATAAATTGAATGTCTGGGCGAAGACGAAAGATTTCGCCAAAAGGTGAAAATTGATAATACAATTCATAAGCTGTTTCATGACTAAATGTCTTAAAGTTGTCATTCACAAGTAAGGCATTGCGATAGGCAGATGAAAAATCGACGCGACTCATTCCCAGACCAATTTCATCATCCATTTTTGGTAAAAACAAAGCACGATACGTAGTTCCTAAGGCCAAATTTTGTTGAAAGATATTAACATTTGGATTGGCCCAACCTAAACGAGCAAAAACACTCATATTGTCGTTAATTTTTTCTTCCGCCAATGAATAAAGCCCCCAACTGATTTCTTCTGCTTGAGAATCATGCTTCGAGAAATGTTTAGTATAATTCCAAGCCCCGAGACTTATTTTTTTATTTTCTGTTTGATAAGCAAGTTCAGTTATAAACAGGGACCCTCTGGATTTTGAATAGGCCCTGTGATCTGATGGGTCTGCATCATAAACACCGGCTTTAAGCCAAATGTTATTATCAAACTCGAAATGTTGCCTGATCCCATCACTCGTTATGGGATACATCGATGGACCAGCTTGACCAGAGGAAGCGAATTCACTTCCTGTCCCAAATGAAGAATTCATAAAACCAAGCGAACTTTCAGTAATATAAAATTCAGAACTAATATCGTGAATCCCAAAGAGTGTATGAGAATTATCATTCCACTTGTGCATGTACCATAAATCAGTCACGCGATTAACTTCACCTGGCATAGCAATATTGCTCGCCACTTGCGAGTCACCAATCCGAGTCGAAGGATCGGTTCCTTGAATCGATACAAAGTGGGCCATAAATTCGCCCGAAATATTTGAAACACGTTGAAGATCAAGGGCCAAGTACATCTCGTAAGCCGCAACTCCTGCAGTTGAGTTTCGAGTCCCACCATTATTTGTGAGAAAATCGTTAGTCGCGGTAAGAGTCACTTCCGCGGCTTTAACTAACGGCATTTTAGCAGGAATATCCGCCTGCACCGTCGAAAGATTCGTGCTCGTCTGGGCCAAAACTGTTCCAGTAGCACTCAAAGCAATTAAAATAAGTGATAAATATGTCTTCATTTCGCGCCAAGTTATCAAAAGAGTTTGATAATGCAAACACTTTTATGGCATTTCTTTTGCGATCTAAACAAGCAATATGGATTTAAAGTAAACAGATTCTATTTAGCACAGTTTTACCTATCTAATATGCTGGGCCTATTCGTGAGAGAATAGGCTTATGCATGCTAAAACTCAAAATGGTGGCGTTGAAAAAGAACGCGAAGAACTTATCAAACTTTTACGCGAGATGATTAAGGAAGATCCCTCAATCTTAAAAGACGCGCTGAAATCAGAATGGCATGATCTTAAGGCCCGCGCAAACATTAGCAACCCACTCGAAATTAATAATTGGCCGGAATTAGATGAATACGTTCGTAAGAACCCATGGAAGACTGTCCTTGGTGCTTCGCTCTTTTCATTTCTTATCGCACTCTTTTTTTCACGGCGGTCAAATTGAAAAATATTAGTTCACAATTACTTGGATTTCTTACGGAAAAAGCGGGAGAACAAGCCGCCCTCTTTTGTTATGCTCCACTCAGAGAAATGCTATTGCTCTTAAGAAGTCTCTGTCTGGTTTTCTTTTTTATCCTCTTGGCCCCAGTCTTGTTAGTCGCCAATAGCTTCTACTGTCTTCACACTGGCATCGAAATTGTTAATCAAGGTCTGTTACTATGGGAAAATCCTCTTTGGCTTACCAGTGCCGTGATAGAAGTTCTGACTCTTTTTTTACTGATGAAGATTTTTCGCAAAGGTTTTTGGCTCAAAAAAATCGCTCCGCTGGCCCAATCATTCCAAGCGCAAGTTCAACTGCTTAACCAAAGAGAACGTGAACGCGAGTGGATTAAAGATGTGGTGACGGAGATTCTGAAAGAAAAAGCCGCCCAGGAACAAAACGCCTCAACGCCTCCGAATTAATTGACATTAATACTGTGAAGTTCTAAAAAACATTCATGTTCAAAAAAACTCTATTTCTTTTTTTATTATTTTTCGGTGGCTGTAAACAAGCTGAAATAAAACCTATCACAGAAAAGCTTTTTGCCTTATCAAGTCTCCAAGACGATACCGTCGATGCGAATTTTATCGATAATTTAGACAACAAACCTTTGAGTGAAAAACCGAGTGTATTGAAAGAGAACATGAATAAAGCGCTTCAGCCAAAAAAAGTTGAATGGAGCATAACTCCTCACGCAGAGCTATTAAAAAAAATCAAAGAAAATCCAGAAGGCGCCGCCAAAATTCTTGAAGATATCGATATCAAAAAACCTGAACTTCAGGGTAATATTAAGTTCACCTTTTAATCGAGAAACGGATGTATAAAAAAATTTTTATCCTACTGCTCGTTTGTAGCTGTCAAAATAAATTTGAACGTAAACACTTTTTTCAGCAACCCGTTGATCGCGCTCGCAGTGAAGCCACCCATGGTACAAAATGGGTCATTTCAACTCAAGGCCAAGCCGCGACTCAAGCCGCGCACCAGGTTTTACTTGATGGTGGAAATATTATTGATGCTGCTGTTGCAGCTTCATTCACCATTAGTGTTGAACGTCCTCACTCAACTGGCTTAGGCGGCGGTGGCTTTCTTATTTATCGCGAGGCCAAAACTAAAAAAATTACGGTCTTTGATTTTCGCGAGCGTGCTCCGAGACGGGCCCACGCTCGTATGTATCTTAATAACAAAGATGAAGTGATTGAAGATTTATCGGTCACCGGTCATCTTTCAGTCGCAGTACCAGGTCTAGTTAAAGGTTTAGAACACATCCATCAGCGATTAGGCAAAAAGCCTTGGAAAGACCTTTTCTCTCACGCCATAAAACTAGCAGATGAGGGTTTAGTGGTTTATCCAGCATTAGCTGAAGCGAGCAATGATAAAAAAGCTGAACTGGCGAAGTTTACAGAGAGCAAAAAAATCTTCTTAAAAGAAAATGGCGAAGCTTATCAACTAGGTGAAAAGCTTTTTCAAAAAGATCTCGCGCGCACACTAGCGAGAATTGCCCAAAATAAATCCGCGGAGTTTTACCAAGGTGAAACGGCCAAGGCCATTATCCAAACTTTAAATGAACAAAAAGTCTGGATGGATGCTCAAGATTTAAAAAATTACCAAGTGAAAGAAAGACAACCACTCCTTTCAACTTACAAGGGTTACGAAATTATTAGCATGCCACCACCATCGAGCGGTGGAACTCACGTGATTGAAATGTTAAATATGCTGGAACAAACGCCACTATCAAAATGGGGACCAAATTCTCCTGAAAGTATTCATGCCGTAGCAACGGCCATGCAATTAGCTTTTCTTGATCGTGCTCGCTATATGGGGGATCCCGATTTTACGAAAATCCCTCTTCAGAAATTAACTTCAAAAGCATATGCTCAGGATCTTTTTAAAAAATATTTCAAAAGACAAACTTGGAAGGCCGATGAATTATCAAAAGATATTCCGGTCCTGCCTGAAAGTACAGACACTACTCACCTCTCCATCATGGATGCTGAAGGTAATGTGGTTGTTTCTACGCAAACCATTAACGGTTGGTTTGGCTCGAGTGTCGTCGCACAAGGAACTGGTATCGTTTTAAATAATGAAATGGATGATTTCTCAGCTAAACCTGGAAGTGCGAATATCTTTGGTGCCATTGGCAGTGTCGCCAATCAAATCGTCCCAGGAAAGACACCGTTAAGTAGTATGACACCAACTATTGTTTTGAAAGATGGACAACCGATCTTGGCGGTGGGAGCACCAGGTGGCACACAAATTATTACGTGTGTTTTACAAACAATCATCAACACTTTAGATTTTAATCTTCCCCTTTATAAGGCCATCACTTTGGGCCGCATTCATCATCAATGGAAGCCAGATGAACTAAGATTAGAGGGTGAACTCTTTTCTGAAACTCTCAAAAAAGAACTTGTGGCCAAAGGTTATAAGTTGCAGGAAAAGATCTCTGCCTGTGACGTGATGGCCGTCGCACGTTTAAAAAATGGTGAATTTGTAGGAGTTTCCGAACCTCGAGACCACGGTCAGGCATTGGTAAAATAAAATATGCGCGCATTAAAAATTATTATCGTCTTTGGCATTGCTTTAAATATTCTTTTTGGTGTTTATTACATTCAGCTTCTAAATAATCATCAAAGCTATTCTCACTACGTTGGTCTGCTTGAAGAATGTCATCAAACCATTACCTCCGATACAATCGATTTGAAAAATTGTGATAAGGCCTTAGTGGCACCTTATGAAACTTTAAAATCAGAATTAAAAGAGTATCAAAATACCGTTAATGAACTGAAAACTTCAAAAAAAGAAATGTTGGCCTTTACTGTTTTTGAATTAAAGGCTTCGACAGAAACGGAAACTCAAACCCTGGCATCATTAATACAAATTTTAAAATACATCATGATTGCACTTAATATTTTGCTTGGGGGATTTATCATTGCGGCCCTGGTTCATTATTTAAAAGATAAAAAAGTGAAAGTTGAAAAAGCTCCTGAGTTAAAAAAATTATTTCTAAAGTTAGTCATGACTAATTTCTCACCATTATTTTCACTTTATACGGCCGTCATCATTCCCGATAAATTTAAAGGAAAACTAAAGTTGGACTTATTGGCCAATATCTTTTTTTCACTACTGAAAATGAGTGAACTTTTTACGACTTCATTAAAAGTTTTGCGTCTTGAAATCGAAGAACGTGACGATAAATTGGTCATCGTACAGAAAATGATGTTTTCTCACGGTGCTCATGCCGTCTTTTATGAATCGATTACGAAAAAAACTGAATTTAAAATGCTTGAAAATATTGTCAAAAAACAATCAGGAAATATTCAAATAGAGAACGATGCTCAAAATGAAACGTGTTATGTGGTTATGGAGCTACCGCAACAGGGTCTTCGTGAACAATAATCAGCGTGTCCCAAGAATAGATTTGTTTCTCTAAAAAAGTACCCGCAGTATTAATGGCACTGACTTGAACCGTATTATCACTCACTCGTAGTCTTTTTTCTTCTTCTTGAACTAAGGTGTAATCAACATCAGGTGTGATACCACGACCAGAATTCATGATTTTAATTCGAACAAATTTAGCTTCTTCTTGGCGCATGCGAATACAGCCAGCTGAAGCTCTTGAACCCAGTTTACGATATTCACTATGATAGGTACCATGAATGGCAATCCCGCCATTAAAGAAAACGGCATTGGGCATACTACCATCCCAACTCTTTGAGTGATATTCCGTATAAAGTCGTGTAGGTCTAAAAACACCCGTCGGTGTCGTGGTGAAAACTTTGCGTTCTGTTTTATTGATTTCTTCTTTCTCACGCCCTGTAGAAATTTTGGTTCGAAACATCGCTTCGCCACTTTCATACATAGTAAGCGTTTGGGCATCTGGACCGAGCGTTGATTTGTTTATCACAATCACCAAATGGACCTCTTCAATTAAACTTTGAATTATTTCTGGATTTGGATTTGGTCCAAATAAAAATTCAGGAGCGGCCGTATCAACAAAATCAACAAAGCCGACTTTGGCGTGGAGGTTGAAACAAAACAAGAAAGCTAAAAAGTATTTCATATGCATGTCCAAAATTTTGACAAGAAGAATTCTGTTCGTCCAGCCTTTATCAAAAGAAAGGGCCACAAAAGTGGCCCTTTTGGGTTATTACTTTAATTTGATTTCGGTTACACCGTAGAGACCTTGAGAGATAATAAAGCGATCCAGGCTTTCAGTTGTTCGAATCGACTGAATATCAAAAATGTATTCTGCCGACTTATCCTCAACATCTGTATCAAAGTTTGATGTAAGACTTAATTGCTTAATTCTCTTTTCATCAACTAATTCATAAACATCAACTTTCTTATCATTTTGCATGAAAATGAAATAACGATTCTGAACTTCTTCAGTGGTGATTAACGAATTACTTTCATACATTTTCTTCAGAAATAATGGTCGAGTATAAAACTCACCAACACTTGAAAGATTCCATAAGTCTAAACGCTTTTCATCATCATTATAAGAAAGGAAGCCACCAGCAAAAGGATTATTCGTGATGTCGCTATCTAAATAGTCCATCAAAGTCGCTTTCTGCTCTTCAAGCTTTAGCGAATAAGTTGCTGATTCTTCTCGACCATAATAACCACGACGTACGCCACCACGACTCATACCCATATAATCATAATAGAAAGGACGAGGCCCGTATCCATAACCAGTCTGGTGTGCCTTCGCCATAATATATGCACCACCATAAGTTGCGGCCATACCAGGGACGTTAATAGAAGCACTACACTTGATACTACCTTGTTCAACACTCAACTTGCGCATAAATGGCATGTAGTAATCAGTCTCGTCTTCATTTTCAAATGGTAAATGGAAAGCACGGTAAGCCAATAATTGACCGTTCACCACTTCAACACTTGTTTCAGTACGATAATCTTCATCTTCCTGGAAGAAGTACTGACAACTCTCTTCTATCGTCGCTGCTTTAAGTTCATCATTTTCTAATGAGAAATAATGGCCAGCAATTTTTAATAAATAAGCATCTGTTGCTTCGTAACTATCAACTTCCGCTCGGTAATAACGAGAATCAGCGTCGAGTGCAAGTTCAATATCTTTAGTTGAAACCACTGATTTATTATCTAAATCAATCACGGTGAAAGTCGCTTTATCAAAATCTTGATTATAGCGACTATAACGTGAAGTTTCCTCGGCTGCTTTGAAGTGGCTGTTGATCACGTAAAGTCTATTACCTTTAACGGCATGCCAGTTATACTGACCTGCTACATTGATTTTTCTTATGACTTGTAAAATTTCTGCATCGGTATTGTTCAGAGAAACCCAACGGAATTCAACCGCATCAGCTTTTTCAATCACCTGAACAGCACTTTCATTTGAAACAGCAAAAGTATCGATGATATTTCTTGCTAGTTCTAAAGTGCTAATCGTTTTTGCAAAACCTTTATTTCCAAGATCGCTTTGAGCATATGTCGCGAGGTTTTCATAACTGAAAGTATTAATCGCACTCACTTCATTATTTAAGAAAATACGCTTTAACCATTCCTGCTCAGCTCTCACTTTCGCCGCTTCAGTAATTTCACCTTTCGCTAAATTAACTGAAAGGATCTTCGCGCCGTCACTCCAGTCATCCATAAAGGTAACTGGGAAAAGAATTTTTAAGTTCGCTTCATCTTCGCGAATCATTTCAAAAAATTTATCTTTGGCGTTGAGTGAACTCCAAACTCGTTCAGAATCCAGTGTCAATGAAGCCACAACTTCATGACTATAAACGCCGGCTTTGTTTTTAATTTTAAATAACTTGGCTTGTGGGTAACGAATTTCATTTTCGTTCGTCACTGGTAGCACCCAGCCTAAACCAAGAACATATTTTTCATTCTTATAAGTAATGGGAAAAGCCTTTGCGATCCAACCCTCAAATTGTAATTGTCCTAAGTGTTTAATTCCAGCTGCAGGATTTGAGATATCGAAGAGATCAAAAGGATCGATATTGTTAGCTGGAACCCAGAAAGTATAAAGAAGCTCATCAGCTACTCGTGTGTCTTGTAAACTCGCATGCTGACCATTGGTATCACCAACAGAAATACGCATTGTTTCAGTCGAAACTAAAACTTTATCAGACTTCGCTACTGGAAATGCTTCAACTGAAATACGCATTTTCGATTTTGCATCAGGGAGATAATTACTTACGACAAACAGATGGTCTTTATGAATAAAAGTTTGTGAACGTTCAAGGATTTGGCCACGGGCCTGAACCGTTTGAACTTTTACCACATCACCCTTTGCACTGGTGATATCGAAAAGATCAACTTGATCCTGTCCTTGTCTCCAATCCGTCATGGTAGAAATAACGTAGTATTTATCTTGATACTTAAGCACGTTCATCGTGCGAACCCAGCGATTATTTCCGCCTATATTTTGTGTATCAACGTAATTGAGCTCATTTCCCTCAAGCTTAAGTGAGG
This sequence comes from Bacteriovoracaceae bacterium, assembly GCA_016786485.1. Taxonomy (GTDB): domain Bacteria; phylum Bdellovibrionota; class Bacteriovoracia; order Bacteriovoracales; family Bacteriovoracaceae; genus JAEUWD01. The sequence goes on from JAEUWD010000006.1 coordinate 20,223, forward strand.
TAATTTCCATTTCTTGTCTTGACCAATTTCCATTTGAAGTAATGGCATAAAGCACATCACCAACAAAACGAGACTCTTGTAGGTAACCGTTAATCGCCCTTTTATTAATGAGCTTCGGACTCTTTGAATCGCTGACATCAAGAATATAAAACATCGTAATGTAATTTCCGTTATCGTAACCATGACCTGAATTCCATTCAGTGTTGATAACAACAACGCGATCTTGTTTTTCTAAATAGTACATTTCGCTATTCCAGTTATTGTAAACGGGATAACGACCGACAAGACTTGGTGATTCCAAGCCTTGAGCAAAACTTACAACCTGAAAACCACGATATTTATTTAAAAGGAATAACTCTTTTTGATCTGTCTTACCTAATTTATAAACGTCAGATTCTTGAATTTCTCTGTCTGCTCCGCCGGCAGCACCTGGTGCTCCGTCGCGCATTGCTGCTCGTGCATCCATATAACTCTTGTCAGCCACAATAAATTCGCTTTGGCCGATTTTACGCTCACTCATTTCAGTTAAATATGCTTGAGTTAGTTTTTCCGTAGCTGGGAGATCTGGATTTAACACCTGCGCAGATAAAGTTCCTGAAAGAATCAACATGATTAGAGTAAGCCATTGCATAGTTTCCCCTTGAGGTAAATTTTGTGAAACTATGTCATTGGCCAAGACTATTTGGCAAGATCTAGATCAGATTTGATCAATGGAAACGATCACAAAACCTATGACAAAATTGGCGGTACCTGCAGTACGATTACTACGCCCCATCACACGGTCGTAATCGACCAAATTTGAATAAATATTACCCGAACGAAGCCTTTGTCTCGTTGTACCTGCGGGAGATAAAGTTGAACCTGCCACAGCTGTGGCAGAGGCCCCGTTACCAGTATCTACTATTCCATCTGTCACTAATTGCGCAGTTGCACCACCAGCGGTCGTGTTTTGTAGTGTCGCCTCGAAATAAGCTTTTGGATTCTCATAACTAGCTAAATCGAGCATAGCGCGTTGATTTGGTATCGTGACAGAGCTTGTAGCACTTCGATATCCAGCAACTTTTAACCAAGTATCAGCTTTCTTAAGATTGGTTAATTTTACCCAAAGACCCGCCTTAAAAATAACCGAACGATAAGTCGCATTATTGATTAAGTGTTTGAGTTCATAGTTGGTGCCTGACGTAAAATTTGTAGCATTACCAGGAAATGAGGTCGAGCCCATGGTGATCGTTGTCCCATTAAAAGTAATGGTTGAACCCGCTACCACCGTTGTTGTTCCCGCTTGAACTAATGAAACTTGCGCAATCCCCGCTGCATTATTAGCACGGCCAACCACTTCTAATGTCCATGGTGAGCCTGCCGCAATATCAGCAAAAGCAGAATCATCTCGGCGCCATAAAGGAAAGTTATTAGGTGTAGCTTGTGCCAAGGTTAGACTTGCCGTCTGATCAAGCTGTTGGGTCGTACTATTACTAGAAGTATTAAAAATATCTGATACTAACGGTATATAAATTTTTGTTGAGGTTGCCGCCACTTGATACACTTTGATTCTAGCGGTAAATATTTGCACATTATTTGCTACCTCAGTCGCCGGAATCTGAATTCGATAATTATTTGAACCTGCGGTTGGTGTAAATGCTGTTTCTAAACGATTGAGCGCATTTCCTACTGGCACCGTGACGGTTGCGACTGTCGTACCAGCCGCATTTATTAATCTTACATCGTATGGATTTATTGCATGATTATTCAAACCAACCACCTCAAAAGCATAAGTCACAGAACTTCCGTTGTAATCACTGGTATTTAAACTGGTACGACTTCGATCAAATGTTCTAAGTGCAGTTGCGGATGATAGTCCATAATGAATAATTTCGATCGGAACCATAATATTTAAACCGCGTGAATTAAATGTAACAGTGGTACCTGCTTTAACCACAGGTGTTGCTATTGAAATCAATTTGTCTTCAGCATACATTGAAGCCAATGTACATGTACTATCGCCGTTAAGATCACTGACAGTACAAGCATCATAAATATTTGTACTACCGGTATCCGTCGCACTTATAGTTGGAGTGATACCAGTCACCGCATTTAAGAAAGCATCTTTTAAATTAATTGCCACCGAACAAGCGCTCGAACCATTGGCGATAATCGGACCTGCACATGGAGTGATTGATGAATTAGCAATTGTTGCAGGGCCTGCGATAAAGCTGACACTACCACCTGCCAATGCGACTGGTGTTAATAACGAAATTGTTTTGCTCTCGGCCTTTGTCGAAGTCATGGTACAAGTTGAAACACCCGAATCATTTGAACTTGAACATGCACTATAACCATTAGTAGCGCCTGTATCTGTCGCCGAAAAAGTTGGAGTCGTACCCGATATCGGATTTGAAAATACATCTAACATCGTAATGGTAATACTCGATGTCGCCACTCCATCAGCAATAACCGGACCTGTCCCAGCGATAGTTGATGTCACACTAGAAGCTGCTCCAGCTACAAAACTTACGCTACTGCCAGCAAAAGCTACTGGTGTTACCAACGAAAGTGTTTTGCTTTCAGCCTTTGTCGAAGTCATGGTACAAGTTGAAACACCCGAAGCATTTGAACTTGAACATGCACCATAACTATTAGTAGTACCTGTGTCTGTCGCCGAAAAAGTTGGAGTCGTACCCGATATCGGATTTGAAAATGCATCTAAAATCGTAATGGTGATACTCGATGTCGCCACTCCGTTCGCAACCACTGGACCAGTACCTGTGATAGTCGTCGCGACTGCAGAAGCAGCACCTGCAATAAAGCTCACGCTACCACTCGCAAAAGCTACTGGTGTTACCAACGAAAGTGTTTTGCTTTCGGCCTTTGTCGACGTCATGGTACAAGTTGAAACACCCGAAGCATTTGAACTTGAACATGCACCATAACTATTAGTAGTACCTGTGTCTGTCGCCGAAAAAGTTGGAGTCGTACCCGATATCGGATTTGAAAATGCATCTAA
>JAEUWD010000045.1 GCA_016786485.1 Bacteriovoracaceae bacterium
AAAACTCGCAAGGCCAAGGGCAAATTATTGCACTTAATCCTAATGATCGAGTTCAACAAATTACCGCCTTGGTTTCTGGTCGTGTAGAAAAGTGGTTTGCAGAAGATGGTGCTGAAATAAGTAAAGGGGATCCAATTGTAGAGATTGTTGATAATGATCCTAATTTTCAGGAACGATTAAAAACTGAAAGAGATGCTCAGTTGTCGAAATATAATGCTGTAAAAATAGCAGCTGAAACAGCATTAAAGAATTACAAGCGTCAGAAGGATTTGTTGTCAGAAGGACTCACATCACAAGTCAAAGTAGAGAAGGCGCAAATTACTTACAAAAAACTTTTATCAGAAGAAGCAACGGCGGCAGCTTCACTGGCAAAAGCAGAAGTTAATTTTGCCCGACAACAAAGCCAGCTGATTTTGGCGCCAAGTGATGGCACAGTTTTACGAGTAAAGGCCGGTGGTGGCAATATGTTGGTTAGTGAAGGTCAAGAAATAGCAACGTTTGTACCAACACAAGCAGAATTAGTCGCTGAGATCTATATTGATGGTAATGATATACCTCTTGTATATCCTGGAAGAAATGTGCGTTTACAATTTGAGGGTTGGCCAGCGGTACAATTTAGTGGATGGCCATCGGTGGCGATTGGTACTTTTCCCGGTACTATTCATGCGGTCGATATGGCATCGGCCATCAATGGAAAATTCCGTGTGCTTATAAAGCCAACAACGGATGGTCGTAAATGGCCAAGTGCTACCTTTTTACGACAGGGAACGAGAGTTTTTGCTTGGATATTACTCGACGAAGTAAAACTTGGTTACGAACTATGGCGTAAGTTCAATGGTTTCCCGTTATCAGCAACACAACTATATTTAGACGAAATCGAATATAAAAATGTAAAAGGTAAAAAGAAAAAGAAAGATAAATGATTTTTTTGATAATGGTGTTTTTTACAAATCTTTGGGCCAGCCCACATGCGATTTCAGAATCAAAAGTAGTTGATTCTGCGCTTAAAAATTTTCCTGTGGTTTTGAATGCATTTCAAAATGTTGTTCAATTTGAAAATATCTATCGCAAATCCTATGGTGAATTTGATTTAAAGGTAATTGGTGAATCCAACTCATACTTAGATGGCTTTTATACTGGAGATGCTTATAAAGTTTATGTCGAAAAAGAACTAGAGTTTATTAATGCAAAACTTTATTCCGGCGTAAAAAAATCTAACGGTGCTTTTCCTGATTATGAAGGCAAATTAAAAGCATCACAAGCCGGAGAGCCATTTGTAGGTCTTAATTTTTCGTTGCTGCGAAATATCTTCATTGATGAAGACCGGTTGAATATTTTGAATTCTAAAATTGATCTGGAATCATCTGTAATTGAATTATCTAAAGTAAAACTAGAAGTGACTTTTGCTGCGACAGAAGCATATTGGCAATTCGTGAACGCAAAAGAGCGTTATAAAATTGCACATAAAAATCTGGATATTGCCATGGAGCGCATGACTCAGCTTAAAAGAAGAATAAGCAAAGGTGATTTAGCAGAAATTTATGCAGTCGAGAATGAGCAGTATATCTTAAAAAGAAAAAATCAGTTACTCGAGGAATTAAAAAATTTGGTCGAAAAAACTTATGTGCTATCGCTATTTTACCGTGATGAAGAAGCTAAACCGATCGTTTTACTAGAACAAGAAGTGAGCTATGAAAATATTGAAATGAAACTTTATGATCAAAATCAGTTGGATGAAATGTTTCAACGTGTTAATAATGAAAATCCCGATCTGAAACTCGCCGGAAACAAGTTGTTACAAGTTGCCAATGAAATCAAACTAGCAGAAAGTAATTATTGGCCTGAGCTCAATCTTAGAGTTGAAAACATAAGTAATCGCTATATATCGACAGGACCTCAAGATGAAAATGAAACCAGAGTACTCTTGAACCTGGAAATCCCGCTTGAATACAACAAAATAAAAGGTGATTACCGTGCCAAAAAAGCAAAAGAACGTATCTATAATTATGAACTTAAATTTAAAGGTGAAACATTAAACGCGAAGGCCAGAACCATTTCAAAGAAAATGGAATATACTTTTGAAAAATACAACAACGCTGAGAGCGAAATTCAACTGGCACAAAAACTGATACAAGCAGAGCAAAAGAAATTCCAGCTAGGTGATAGCGATTTTTTCGTCTTAAATATACGTGAGCAAAACTGGTTTGAAGCTCAGGAAAAAAAATTATCAGCTCAACTTGAGTTTTTTATCTTAAGGGCCGAGCTACGTAAGTTAGCGGCGGTAGAATATTAAAACTTTTGTTCTTTCATGTAAGCACCAAATTTATTCATAACGAAACGATGAAATGGGGCTTGGGTATAGATGTAAATGAACCATGGCAAGGAAGGCGTAAAGTCATTGATAGAGGATAAAATAATTTGAAGTGACTCAATTTTTCTAAATTCCAACCATCCTGCATTTTGCGCGCCATTGAGTAACCCCCCTGTCACATGAAATTTAACACGATTCACATCTGCCTCAGCAGGAATATATTCCAATATAAGAAGAGGTTTACTTATAAAAGCAATTCGAAAATAAATTTTATTATCTTCTTGGACCACTTTCATAATTCTTTTTAAGAACACTGGTAACCATTCCAAATATAAGTTGGCGGTAGTCTTAACTGAAATAGAATCGTTAATCTGAAACCTTTGAATTGAACGAACGGTATTGCCGTGAAAAACTTTTGTTTTAGTTGAAGCCGGGGTGGTATTCGATATTTTTTGAAGCATCTGTTTAAATGAGCGGTATTGGATAAGATGACTTATTTCTTCAGGGCAAGAAAGTTGTGGTAAATCACAAACTAAACTATCAATCAATGGCGAGACCAATTCATAGGATGTTTTACCAAACAAACTAACCCATCTTTTAGAAAAACCTGTTGCATTGATAGGTGTTGGAATAAGAGGTTTGGATTTATTAAATCTGGCACAAGCTTGATAAATGAGATCTTTATAAGTAATACTCTCTCCATTCACGACATTAATCGTCTTGTCGAAAAACTTTTGATTCGCGATTGCATATGAGAGCACTGCAATTAAATCATCAATGTAAACGGCTTGAGTTTTTGATTTGGTCCATGAGGGTAAGAGCATCAGCGGTAAACTATTGACTAAGTTACGCAGTATTTCGAAGGAAGAACCTCCATCTCCGACAATCATTCCGGCCCTCAAAATTGTCGTTGGCAATTTTGTATCCCTAAATACTTCCTCTACTTCTCTACGACTTTCTAAGTGTTGTGAAATTTTACCGTCAGGAACTAAGCCACCGAGATAGATAATTTGTTTTACATTATTTTTAAGGCAAGCTGTTGCAAAATTATCTGCTAAAATCAGATCAGTATCATGAAAGTCACCTTGGAAAAGTCGGGAAGATGGAAGCATTGAGTGTACGAGATAAATAGCAATATCAGTGTTTTTCAAAGCTTCAGTGGTACTTTGGAGTGAAAAAAGATCCGTCTGGTAAAACTCCAGATTGTCATTCTTATTTAAATTTTTAGCTGAGTTACGACTTAGAGCTTTGATATGGATATTGGTCGGTAATTTTTCGATTAACCTTTTCCCAATAAACCCACTAGCTCCTGCTATTGTAACTTTCATATTTAGTGATGTTTTTCGATATAGTCTGAATTCATGTAAAAACTGACATCCGGATTTTTTTCCATCGCCAGTTTGAGATCCCACTCAGTACGAACGGCAAAGCAAAGACGATTTTTCCCGTCGATCATGATATAACTTGAATATGCATCTCGGAATTTTTCTTCTACCTTTTTATCTGTGAATTTTAGCCAACGGACGCCTACGAAAGGCGCTGGCTCGTAAGTCGCGTGGACATTGTATTCATCTTCTAAACGAAATTTAACGACGTCGAACTGAAGTGCTCCAACCGCGCCTAACATTTTCTCATTATTCGAAGTTCGAACGAATAATTGAGTGGCGCCTTCTTCAGAAAGTTGCTGTAAACCTTTTTCCATGTGCTTAGCTTTCATTGGATCTTTGAGAATCGGTTTCATGAAAATTTCTGGCGCAAAAGATGGAATCCCAGTGTACTGAATTTTTTCACCTTCAGTAAAAGTATCACCAATTTGAAATTTTCCGGTGTCGTGCAAGCCGATAATGTCACCCGGAAAAGCTTCTTCGACAATATCACGATCACGTGCCTGAAAAATAAGCGGCGTTGCAATTTTCATTTCTTTTTCTGAACGCACATGGAAAATTTTCGCATTACGCGTGAATTTTCCCGAGCACACGCGCATGAAAGCGACACGGTCACGGTGCTTCTTATCCATATTGGCTTGAATCTTGAAAACGAAACCCGTGAATTTATCTTCAGTGGGTTCAATTATGCGCTCTTCTGCATTCATGTCATAAGGAGGTAACTTCGCTTTTCGTGCTCTTGGTGTTGGAGCATTGGCCTCAAACATATCCAGAACTTCTTTAACACCGAAATTGCGAAGGGCAGAACCAAAAAAGACTGGCGTCTGAATGCCAGCTAAATATTCATCCATTTTTAATGTTGGTAGCAATGAGTCCACCATTTCTAGATCAGCTTGTAATTTTTCTTTTAAAACTGGTCCAATAAAATTAACGACGTCTGGGTGATCAAGATCACTGGCATCCATTTCAAATGGCTCAAGCGGATTTTCACTGTCTTTGAAAGAACGAATTTTTTTTGTTACTAAATCGTAAACACCACGGAAATCAAGTCCGTGTCCAATTGGCCAAGTCATTGGCACACATTGGATATTAAGAATTTTTTCAATATTATCTAAAAGTTCAAATGGATCAAGTGAGTCTCGATCAAACTTATTCATAAAAGTGATAATGGGCGTATCACGTAGGCGACAAACCTCCATCAGTTTAATGGTTTGGGTCTCAACCCCTTTGGCCGAGTCGATCATCATCAGAACGCTTTCCACTGCTGTAAGCGTACGATAAGTATCTTCGGAGAAATCCTTGTGACCAGGAGTATCCAAGAGGTGCATAGCACGGTTGCAATATTCAAAACTCATAACCGAAGAGGTAATCGAAATCCCTCTTTGTTGCTCGAGTTCCATCCAGTCAGACTTGGCAAAATTACCCGACTTTGATTTGACCATCCCGTCTTGTGAACGGACGACGCCACCAAACCACAAGAGTTTTTCGGTAACGGTTGTTTTACCGGCATCGGGGTGGGAAATAATGGCGAAGGTGCAACGCTTTTTCATAAGTGGAATAACTCGTTTTCTAAGTCGTCTAAATCTTTGAGTTTTTTATCACTCTTGGTATGGATTAGAAAGTGCAATTCATTGTATGTACAAATGTACGTACATGTGCTAAAATGAAGGAGGGTAATTTGGTTTGGTGTGTTTATGATGCTCACAAAGATCAAGTTCTTCGTTCTCAAAAAGGACGTTTAGTTACATTCGATGAGTGTATTGTGGAAATTGAGAAAGGTGATGTTCATCTTTTTAAAAGAGGAAGTCACCAGCATCATATGTGTTTTCTCGTTGTGGTTAGCGGGTATCCCATTGTGGTGCCCTTTATACAAAGGAGAAACATTGTTCAGCTGATAACTTTGTTTCCAGATAGGAGATTGAAATGGATAAGAGTAAAGACAAATTCTTAAGAGATTATGCAAAAAAAATGGGTTATGAGATTGATGATGTCGAAACCGCTCGCTTCAAGTCTTTATTAAGCAAAACAAGTGTCACTATACGTTTGCCTGAGGAGCTTAAAGCCGAAATTGAGGCCCGTGCACAAGAACTCAATATTCCTTATCAACGTTTGATGAAGGATTATTTGATTGAAGGCTTAAAGCGGGACAAAAAGATTTCGTAATCGGAAAGATTTTCTTCAATCTTAAAAAAGTTGTGTAGTTTTAGATAGTTATTTTTTTGTAAAATAATTAAATTTTGCACAGAAGATCTAGAAGATGGGAAAATTTAAAATGAAATTTAATAAGACATTAGAGAATAAGTGCATTCAAATGTGGGTGAAATTATATATTTATTTTTCGGTGTTATGGTACCCAATCTGGGGAATGTTTCGGCACGAATATACTAAAGGTGAGATCTGCATTGAGCCAACTATTTTGCTCATTTTATTAGGTTGTGTTGTGAATATTGGATTTTGTTTGTTGCACACAACTTTTGCTTATAGATATAAAAAAACTACAATTTTATTATTAATACTCGGATTACCAATTCATTCTTTGATGCTCCTTGATATTCAAAATAATCCATTTCTTTATTTAAATTTTGACCAATGGGATAATGTAAAGCTAGTTTTGATTTGTTTGGCTTTGATAATGACAATTCTCATGTCAATTATTTTAGGAGCACATAAAAAATGAAATTAGGAAGAATCGGAATTAAAGTTTGGGATTTAAGATTTGATGCACGTGATGAGTTATATCTCATGATTGATAAACACTATAAAAAGTTACCAAGAAATTCAGATGGAACAATCAAGGATGAGCATCCAAGTTATAATGACAACGATATAGATGCTTTAAGACATTCTTATGTGAGTGCGGTTTATGTTCTTGAGTTTTCTGAGAACACTGCAGAGTTTCTTGGACGTCTTCAGGAGGGATTAGACCCTCGTGAAGAAGAAATAAAATCGTTCAATATGGACTTATGGAATAATGCTCTTGGGAGACAATATGGCAAAAAGCATAAACGTGGCGAAGATTTGTTTTTTGCTTTATTGAAAGCTTTAAAAAATGGAGAGCTTATTATAACTCCTCAAGATTCTCGAAAATATAAAGGTGCTAAAGCGATTAAGCGCTTGCCGAAATCATTAGTGATAAAAATTCAAGAGAATATAACAGGCGCTAATATCGAGTTTTTTGATGTCCGTAATAAAATTGTCATGAATAAAGAAGAATTCATTACTGCTATTAAAGTCGGTAATTATCCTGGTTATGCTATTAAAAAACATGTATCGGGTGATTACCCATATTCCACAAGAGATCGTTTCAGTTTTAATAATTTAGGGTAAGATAGAATCTATGAAAGATATGGTTTCTAAATATGACACAAACTACGAACTGATTGATAGCGGTATGGGGCGGAAATTTGAACGCATAGCCGGTGTTATGGTTGAACGTCCAAGTCCACAGGCGATTTGGAAACCACTTAAAGAAAGCGATTGGAAACAAGCGACGTCAGTTTGTAGTCGTACGAAAGACGGTGGCGGTTTTTGGGAACATAAGAAAAAGCTGCCCGAGCCTCTGATTTTTGAACAACAAATTCTCGATAAAAAATTATCTTTTCTCTTAAAATTTACGTCATTTGGTCATTGCGGTCTTTTCTTTGAGCAGTTACCGATTTGGGAGCAAATTGCCAAGAACGTAACAAAACAAAAAGAACTACTTAAGCGTCCGCCCAAATTTCTTAATCTGTTTGGTTATACTGGAGCGGCTTCACTAGTGGCGGCAGCTTTTGGTGCCGAAGTCGTTCACGTCGACAGTGCTAAAAGTGTTCTGGAGTGGGGTAGGAAATCGCAGGGCCTTTCTAAATTAGATTCAGCTAAGGTGCAATGGGTGCACGAAGATGCGCTGAAATTTATGCAATTTTCGGCTAAGAAAGGAAAAACCTTCGATGGTATTCTACTTGATCCTCCCAGCTGGGGTCATGGAGTTAAAAAAGAAAAATGGGAATTTGAAAAAAATCTGAGCGATATGATGGAAAGTGTTTATCAAACGCTCGAAAAAAATAATAGTTTTGTTATCATGACTTCTCACACTCACGGTGTGCAGGCGCAAGCGCTCAAAAATCTCTTCGGGAAATTTTCTTTCAGTGAAGAAGCCTGCGGCGACCTTGGTGTCGCTCACAAAAATGATTCTCGTATCCTACCCGCTGGTATGTACTATACAGGCAGTAAACTCTAAGCTTGGTGCGCTTTTAAAATTTCTTGCGTTAATTTATGTAATCCCAATGTGCGTAAACTTTTCGTTTCTTTACGATCAACTAAAATTTCTGGAAGAATTTTATTAATCTTTTCTGATACGACGATATCACGATTGGCCGCCACTTCATCCACCCGATCAATTGGCGTGAAATGCGGAACCGTTTGTAGAATACTTGGTTTCTCCACAATTAATTTATGGATAGTTTCAACCACTTCAACAAATTCATCTAATTCTTTTTTGCTGAAACTTTCAGTCGGCTCAATCATCAAACCAAACTGCTCTGGAAAAGCGACTGTTGGAGCATGGAAACCAAAATCCAAAAAGAGTTTTCCGATACGTGCAATGATATTTGCCTTAGGAACGCCACCTTCCTTCTCAATCTTCGCAAAAGTTTCTGGCGTAAGAGTTAAAATGAATTCATGCATACGTGCAGTTGCATCTGCTGATTTTGGTAACGTTGGATAGGTATTTGCGAGCTTCTTAAGTAAGTAGCGAGCGCTTAAAACAGCGACTGCTGACATCCGCTTAACACCTTCTGGTCCTAGTGCGCGAAGGTAAGTATAGGCACGAACTTTGTGAGCGAAGTTACCGTGATGACGGTGAAATTCTCCCACTGACTTAGCGGCTTTTTTCAGTTCAAATTGACCGTTATTCTTTACGACATTATAACCTGGTAAATAATCGAGAAGTTTATCGCTGACTGCTACAATAGCGTCGCCTGGACCGCCGCCGCCGTGAGGAATGGTCCAAGTCTTATGAAGGTTATTATGAACAGCATCGACGCCGAGTTTATTGAGATCAACCCAACCCGCAATGGCGTTCATGTTCGCGCCGTCCATATAAACTAAGCCACCTTCCGAATGGATAAGGTCAGCTATCAATTTAAAATTACTTTCAAAAATTCCGGCCGTATTTGGATTAGTTACCATCATCCCGGCGATACGACCGCGATATTCATTAAGGGTTTTTTTAACTTGTTCAATATTCATGCGACCTGATTCATCAGCATCAATCAGGGCAATCGTTTCATATCCGGCCATCGTCGCAGTCGCTGGATTGGTTCCATGGGCACTACGTGGAATGATCATGACGTCACGATTTTCTTTTCTATCAGCGTGATAAGCTTGGAACATTTTGAGTCCCACTAACTCGCCTTGTGCTCCTGCTACTGGCTGAGTCGTAAGTCCTGGCAGACCCGTAATTTCCTTAAACATTTCTTGCAGACCATACATTAACTCCAATGCGCCTTGTGAATCTTCAGCAGGTGATTGCGGATGTAAATCCGTGAAGCCTTGAAAGCCAGCAGCGAAATCGTTGATGTAAGGATTATACTTCATGGTACAAGACCCCAGCGGGTAGAGACCGTCATCAGGACTTAAGTTTTGTTTGCCGAGATTTTGATAATACTTCACCACTTCAGCCTCTGGGAGTTGTGGGAAAGATAATTTATCTTGGCGTAAATAATTTTTTGGAATTTCTGGAATAACCAGCGATGCATCACCCGCGCTAAATTCTGATTTTAAGAAAGTGTAAAGCGCGTTGATATCATTATCCGTTTGTCTATCGCTTAAGGAAATGAGTAACAGATTTTCCTTAAAATGATTTCTCTTCGAAACATCAACACCTATTTGTAATCCAGCTTTTTGCGCTTTTTTCATAAGAGGCGCCACCGCTTGATCAAGTTTTAGTGTGACTTCATTATAAAATGCTGTTTTGGGAAATTTAAGTTCAATGCCCTTGAGAGTTAAAATTTTCTGCAAAGTTTTCAGTGTATTTTCACGGGCGATAGTGGCGGCTTTTTCTAAACCTGCCGCGCCTTTGGTTAATAAACAAGCACCCGCTAAACTCGCAACAAAAGCTTGGTTCGAACAAATATTGCTGGTAGCTTTCTCACGACGAATATGTTGCTCACGTGTTGAAAGAATAATAGCTTTGCACTCACGACCTTTTAAGTCTTTCGCTTTACCTACAAAGCGTCCTGCTGTGGCACGAATCGATTTCGTATCAGCTTGATTAAAGCGAATGCCGAAAATGCCTAGACCTGGACCGCCGAAGTTGGGTCCTAGTGCGAGATGTTGTCCTTCGCCCACGATAATATCACAACCTTGTTTTTGTGAACCAAAGTGAACCGGCGCTTTAAGCGCGTTATTCGCAAGTAGCATCGGATTAACAATCGCAATAGATTTAATTTTATTTTGGGTACAGAAATCAGTCAGCGCATCCACATCTTCTAAATTTCCGAAGTTATTTACTTGAGGAAAAGCAAAAGCGGAAATAGCACCTTCTGACTCTAGAATTTTTTCTAGTGCCTTGCGATCGAGAGTTCCTGTTGTGTGATCAACCGGAGCAAAAACTAATTGCATTTCGGTATGGGCCGCATGAGTTTTTAAAACTTCTAAGTCATTTGGATAGAGATTTTCTGCCACGATCACTTTAGTCGAAACAGCATTTAAGCGAAGGGCACAGTTAAATGCTTCGAACAAACAAGTTGCGCGATCATAAAGTGAAGAGTTAATCGCTTCAAAGCCAGTAATCTCAGCTAAAAGTGATTGATAAATCCAAAGTGTTTGTAGGGTTCCTTGGGAACGCTCAGGCTGATAAGGCGTGTAGGCGGTGGTTAAACCACGGATGCTACAAATATCATTCACGATACTGGCCGTTTTAAATTGCGGTAGACCGTCACCGATAAACGATGGGCCTAAACGATTTTTTTGCGAAAGATTAAAAACATGCTGTGCTAAATCTTGATAAGGTAATTCAGCTGGTAAATCCAAGTTTTTCTTATGCTTAATATTTTCTGGCAAATCACTAAAAAGATCATCTAACGATTTTGCCCCAACTTCCGTTAACATTGCCTGAATTTCGGTTTCGGTCGCCATAATATAGTGACGAGCTTTTTCACGTGGTAATTGATCTGGGTTATACGGAAAATTTGGTAATTTCGACATGGATTACACCTTTTTTGAATGTCATTGCTGAGAATAAAGTTTTATCATAAGAATTCGTGGGGAGGCCACTTTGATTTTTAAACACGAAGGGACTAAATATCCGTTTGAACAATGGCTTGCTATTTTCGGTGAAGAGAATAATTATCTAGCACCCTTCGTATCGAATGTGAGTGATGATTTTAGTTTCGAAATCATTGACGAGAAACTTTGTTTAGGGCGCAAAGATTTTAAACCATTTCGCCTTGAGCCAGAAAAATTACTAAACTATCACCGAAATTTTTTTAAAGGGCATTCGATTCTCAAAGAACCGCTGGCAAAGGCGGTGGGTATTAAGAAAGTTAGCGAAGCTCCGAAGGTTATCGACCTTACTTGCGGTACTATGAGCGATAGCATGTTATTTGTTAGCTTTGGTTGTGAAGTGATGGCCTTTGAACGTAACCCGATTTTTGCGGCATTGATTACAGATGCGCTAAAGCATTCTTCCGTCGAACATTTTCAATTTCATTTTGGCCAATACTCAGGCGGGGAGTCGGGTGTGTTGTATTTTGATCCCATGTACTCTCATCCCAATGCTAAAACAGCACCGAAAAAGGAAATGGCGCTACTGCGAGAAATTATTAGTGAAGATAGGGACGCTCAAAGCTTTATTAGTCAGTTTTTAGGTAAGCAGCGAATTGTTATCAAGCGTCCGATTAAAGCAGAACCTTTACTGGCCAAACCACATCATGCGATCAGTGGTAAATCCACTCGTTACGACGTTTATCTTCCTGCATAGAATGGCGCTACAATAGGAATGTAAGAGAATGTTTGAATTTGATCTGATATAAAATCAATAATTTAAGTCGTCACCCTAAACAGTGCTCATTGTTTTTCACCTCGCGTCGCGATAAAGCTACTTTCATGAAGCTCGTCTTTATTTTTTATCTATCTATCAACTTCAGTTTGGCCTGTGACCACTTTTTTAAGCTGCCTTCGGCCATTAAATGGGACAAGCGAATTGATGAATTTTGTCCGGTCACTCATCAATATAAGCTTTCTAGCTGTTGGGCCAATGTGAGTGCTGAGCTTTATACAAACTATTTTAGGCGAGTAGGTTTGTTAAAAGTGGATGAATATTTGGCCTATGGTTATTACTACGGTCAGTTAATGAAGGCCAAGGTCTCAGGTTTGCATGTGGCCCGGGGGGATGAATTTGGTGGAACTTTAATCGATTTTGAATCTCTTTTGGAAAAATATGGAATTGTGACACAAAAAGATTATCAAAATGTTTTAACTGATGGGTCTGAACTCAACTTTAAACGAGAAATGGAGCATGAAACTTTCATGCGTGAGCTGAATACGACCCATGAAAAAGCGGCAGTCGTAGAAAACTTTTTTGGTTTATCTCATGTCATTGGTCGTCCCGTAGATTTAAGATTGATGCCACGATTTGTTTATTATCATAATATAGTGTCGAATGAGTTGGCAGCGGACTCATTCAAAGCTGAAGAACGAACCTATGAAATGCTTCGCAAGCATATCGACGCGGGCATACCGATTTATACTTCATGGAAGATGTCTGAGACCTTGGATAAAACCATGAATACCTTTGCTAATGTCGGAATTTCCTTTCCTTGGGTTAAAGCTGATGCGACTAATCTCCATGCTATGCTCATTGTGGGTTACCAGCTGGATGACAAGGGTGCAGTTAAAAATCTGCTGATTAAAAATTCTCGGGGTCGTAAATACGGCGAAAACGGTTTTACGGTCATGAGTCAACGAGCAATAGCAAAATACCTAAATGGTCTCTACTTTCTTGATGTAAACAACTCATTTTAACTCGCCAAATCTATTAGGGTTATGTATAAAATCCTCTTATAAAAATCGAGGAGTATAAAATGAAAAAATTCTTATTAGCAGCTTTATTTTTAGTAAGTTTACCAGTCTTAGCTCAAGAGTCAGAATTTGAGCGAGGCTTTAATGAAGGTAAAAAAAGTTGTGCTTCACCTAAAGAAGCTTGGGTATGTACTCTTGAATGTGGTTATGGCGCCCCTTATAATATGGGGACAGGCGAAACTAAAGCGGCTGCTATCTTGAAGATTAATTATGAATGTCTGCAATTTGCAGTTGCACAAGATGGTCCAAAGCCTAATTGTATTCAGCTATAGATACACGTAAGACAAAAAGGCTCTAGGCAAATTATGAAAAAATATCATGTATATGGAATGGGAAATGCACTGGTTGATTTAGAATATCACGTGGATATCGATTTTTTTCATTCGAATAATATCGCGAAAGGTTTAATGACTTTAATTGAAGAAGAACGTCATTACGAACTTTTCCGAACGTTAGGTTTGGCCCAAGCTGAAAAAATGGCTTGTGGTGGTTCAGCCGCCAATTCCATTATTGCTGTCGCTCAACTTGGTGGTAAAAGTTTTTATTCATGTAAAGTCGCCAACGATAGCTTTGGGAAGTTTTATCTCAAAGATATACTTAAAAATGCTGTTGAAACTAATCTAGAAGAAAAGACTCTCGACGACGGTCAGACAGGTAAATGTATTGTCATGGTAACACCTGACGCTGATAGAACAATGAATACATACTTAGGTGTCACCAGCAATTTTAGTTCAGAACAACTCGATCTCGATGCTTTAAAGAATTCACAATACCTTTATGTGGAAGGTTATCTTGTCACTTCACCTTCGGGTCGCGAGGCCATGATCAAGGCCAAGAAATATGCTCAAGAAAATGGCGTACGAGTTTCTTTAACGCTTTCAGATCCAGGAATCGTGGCCGGATTCAAAAAATATTTTAAAGAAATTATTGGTTCAGGTGTGGATTTGATTTTTTGTAATGAATCAGAAGCAATCAGTTTCACTGAAACCAAAAGTCTGGAAGAAGCTCGTGAAGCGATGAAAAAATATGCTAAAACTTTTGCTATCACTCAAGGCGCAGAAGGTGCGACTTTATATGATGGTAAAAACTTTTTACAAGTAGAACCATTTGCGATCAAAGCGGTTGATACTTTAGGTGCCGGCGATATGTTCGCGGGAGCTTTCTTGTATGCACTCACTCACGGACATAGCTTTGCGGACTCAGGGCGCTTAGCAAGTTTGGCCTCTTCTAGTGTGGTTGGCCAATTTGGTCCACGTTTAGATGCTCAGCAATTAGTTGCAGTTAAGAAAAAAATTTTTAAATAAGGTGTTCACATGTCACGTCGTTTTCAATTAAAGGAAATTTTCAGCAAAGAGATTAAAGATACCGAAGGCTGTGTGAAGGGCTGGGTAAAATCAGTTCGTACAGCTAAGTGGGGAGCTTTCGTTGTTATTAATGATGGAAGTGCTCAAAAAGATTTACAGTGCGTTGTTGACGCAACTCTTGCTAATTTTGAAACGACCGTTAAACAATTAACGATTGGTTGCAGTGTTTCGGTCACGGGTAAATTGGTTGAATCGCAAGGGAAAGTGAAATCAATTGAAATGCAAACGACACAAATTGAACTTATTGGTAATGTGATGGAAGATTATCCGCTTCAGAAAAAGGCCACTTCGCTTGAGTTCTTACGCGAAGTTGCTCACCTTCGTTCGCGAACAAATACTTTTGGTGCTGTTTTCAGAATTCGTCACCATTTAGCTTTTGCAACTCATAAGTTCTTTCATGACCGCGGTTTTTTCTATTTGCATACTCCAATTATTACATCTTCAGACTGTGAAGGGGCAGGGGAAATGTTTCGAGTTTCGACTCTCGATTTAAAGAACCCACCACTGAATGATAAAAAACAAATCGATTTTACTAAAGATTATTTTGCGCGTGAAACTTTTTTAAACGTTTCGGGTCAGTTGGAAGCGGAAACTTATGCGCTTGGCATGGGAGCTGTTTATACTTTCGGCCCAACATTCCGTAGTGAAAACTCAAACACCGCTCGTCACCTTTCTGAATTCTGGATGGTGGAACCAGAAGTAGCGTTCAATGATTTGGATGATAACGCTCAACTGGCGACTGATTATTTAAAATATTTAATTTCGTATGCGATGGAACATTGTCCGGAAGAGATGGCATTTCTCCACGGTAATTACTCACCAGATCTGGGTAAAACTTTAATGCATGTGCTTGAATCGCCATTTGAAAAAATCACTTATACCAACGCGGTTGAGATCATCAAAAAATCTAATAAGAAATTTGAATATGGCACAGTTGAGTGGGGGAAAGACCTACAAACGGAACATGAGCGTTTCTTAGCGGAAGAACATTTCAAGCGCCCAGTTATCGTTACAGATTATCCAAAAGCGATTAAAGCTTTTTATATGAAACAAGGCCAAGACGGAAAAACCGTACGTGCCATGGACGTTCTTGTTCCAGGTGTCGGCGAAATTATCGGCGGTTCTCAACGTGAAGATGATTTAGAAAAATTAAAAACCCGCATGAAAGAGATGCATTTACCGGAAGAAAATTACTGGTGGTATTTGGATCTTCGTCGTTTTGGTTCAGTTCCTCACGCTGGTTTTGGTCTCGGATTCGAGAGAGCGGTTATGTATATTACGGGTATGACAAATATTCGTGATGTTATTGCGTTCCCACGTTTCCCAAGAAACGCAGAGTTCTAGTCAATCAATTTGAGCACGGTCTGACCATTATAGTTTGCTGTCTTGAGAACATCAGTCGCAGCTTCTTGCTTAATTTTTTCCGAAACTTGTTTGCTGGTAGCAATAGCATAATCTTCATCTTGAATGCGGCTCTTAGCGGTTGAAAGATTTTCATCACTCACAGAAAGATTTTGAATGGCAGATTGAAAGCGCGATTGGTAAGCGCCTAACTTGGCACGGCTGCTGCCGATTTCTTTAAGAGCATAATCTAATTTTTCTAAACTGAATTGTGCCTGCAGCTGACTATCAACTCGCACATCATAGATTCCTAGTGCGTGAGTTGATTGATCAAGATCAGATGAATCAATCGAAATACGGTTGTCGAGACCATTGCGAGAATCGACTTGAATTTCAAAATTCTGCTGGTCGCCGGTGAGCAGGACGTTGCCATTCCATTTAGTAGATTGGGCGATACGATTAATTTCATTTTTTAATTGTTGGACTTCCAGATCCAAATACTCGCGCTCTTCGACACCAATCGTATCAGAAGCGGCATTGATGCTTAACTCGCGCATACGTGTGACCATGCTACCAAGTTCATTCATCGCGCCTTCAGCGACTTGGACAATACTAATAGCATCGTTGGAGTTTCTCATGGCCTGACGTTTACCACGCAGGTCGGCGTTCATGACAGTGGAAATAGAAAGCCCTGCCGCATCGTCAGCAGCTGTGACAATTCGTGAACCTGAGGCCAATTTCGAGCTATTGTGAGTGAGCTCGCTATTGGTCCGATTCAACTGGCGCTGGGCCAGCAAACTTGGAACGTTGGTTGCGATACGCCCCGACAACGTTTACTCCTTAACTTCCCTTAAGCCCATCTTAAGGTGGCCTACTAATATTTCTGAATAGTTAGCCGGCACACTATGACCTAGAACTTTTCGGCAAAATTTTCCTGGTACCTGAGAAGTGCTGTAAGTCATTGAAATCAATAGATTTTATTGTAAGTAAAAATTGAAAAAACTTATCCTAACCAAGCTTTAAGCATCGTTTAAAATAGTGAAATGAGATATCTCGGGTGCCTTTTTATAGTCTTATTTTTCTTAACTAGTGCTTATGCCGCAAAAACTCCATCACGTTTGCGTTTCGAATTCAACTTTGGAACCTCCAACATGGACTATGTCGAGAACCAGACGGCGCCGGCGTTTGTGGATCAAGATTTCAAAGAAAAATCTTCGTGGAGTGAATTTGCGCTTCAATATTATTTGCTGCCACCATACTTCGATATAACCGCGAGTGCGCAATATACCGGTGGAAATATTTCTGAACCGAAGCTTAAAGGGGATCAGATCGAAATATTAACCGGTCAAGCGACACTAGGTTGGGTGCTTCCACAATTCAGCGAATTTTATCAATTGAAATTAAACCTAGAGCGATTTTATATGACGACCTTTACGGAAGATAATGATTTTGGATTCAGAAATTTAGTCGGCTGGCAAGTCTACCCAACTTTAGAATGGCTCACGTTTGGTTCCGATGCTTTCATGCAAATAAGCACTTTTTTTAAAGTTCCACTCTGGACCGATACGGGAAATCGTCGTGAGTTGACTGCGGGTTTAAAATTTCGGATTCCTTTCGGTCAGCGACGTGGCTTTCCGGCCTATGCTTATCAGACGGCGATTATTTTAAAAGTTTTCTATACCGACTTACGAGTTCAATACGAGAATGATACGGGTGAGGTTGAGATCAAGCAATCAGGTGCCTCGATCGGATTTAACTGGTAGCGTTATCGGACACGTAATTTTTACACTGAGACAGTCGTACGATTCTAACACTGTCTTACCACATCAAAAGAAACTTCAAAGATAGAAGCAATCTATTAAAGTGGTTAGCTCAAGAGAGTATATGAGATGGTGAGAGTTTTTGATTAGGCTTCAAGATCTTGTAAACCGCTAAGACGGGAGATCTTGAAGCCGCCTTTCATTACTTTTCTCTAGTAACTCCAGAATTCCATTGTTAACCTTTTTACGATGATCTTTTTGTTTTTATTCTTATTCCTTTCATCGCCACGGCCGGTATTTGCTCAGGTCGAAAAAAATATTAAGAACACATCCATTGATTTGATGGAAAATGCCGAAGAAGTTCAGCTTAAATTGCTACTCAAAGAAATTGTAACGCTTTTTAGTATTAGTAAAGATATCGATATTAAGATTAAGAATTCGGCGCAGGCGATTGAGTATGAAGTGGTTTATTCGCCCGAGGACCAAAAAGAACTCACGCTCTTAAGTGGTATTCGACAAAGAATGATCCGTGAGCTTTTTAACGAACTTTCTATTGCGGTTCAAAAACAATATGCCGAAAAAAATAAACGCCGATTTCGGTACGAGGACCGCAAGATCCTACTTGTGACTTTCCATAATCGTGGGAATCACTAATGTTAGTTCTACTGTATTTGTTTTGGTGTTCGCTTGAAATTTTTGCACAAGAAACACCGGATGTTTTTTTGAATCAATCTGATGATGAAAGTTTTTATGTCATGAAAGATGGTAGCGATGAGCGCCGTTTCAGAAAATTTATTAAAGAACTGGGCGCTACCGCCAGTCTGAGTTTACAAGAAGTCAATATCGCTGGAAACGTGAGCCTATTATCGCTCAGTCGTTTTACTTTAGGTTTGATTTTAGAAAATGGCATCGTGGGTAAAGAAACACTTCACCATGATGTGGATAAAATTTATTCTCTTCTTCAGCGTACGGCCACTGATTATACATTTAATGAATGGAGTCAATTTGTCTTTGGAGTTAAGGCCGCGGCGCCTGTCAGTGTTCCGCTAACAGATGCATCTAAAGACTTAAGCTTAGTCGCTAAAGTTGAAGTAGGCTCAAGGAAAGAGTATGAGTTTGTGACGGATGCCAATGTCTTAGCGGCTCAATCAGTGACATTATTACCAGCGGTATGGGGGCATGCTCGCCGTAGTTATTCTGCTGTAAAAAAAATTAATCTCTCAAGTGATCCGGCGAATTTGATTGAACGTTATAGCCAAGGCACAGAAATTAAGCGCACACGACAACACTTTTTCTTAACTGAATTAGGCTTGAATTATAACTATTCTGCCCTTGGTTTAAACGCGTCTTATTTTCTCATTACGAAGTTCTATGGTCAGAGTACCTTTAAAATTTTGGGAGATCCTGAACGCAAATTGGTGAAGCTTACGATTGAAGAACAAAAAATGCGAGGCTCAGGGCAAGCCGCTTCAGCAGCGGTGGAATTTCTCCTGTTTAAAGTCTGGTTTGTGGATGCAAAATTAAATATCAAAATGGTTTCGGCGACTCGAGAAAAGACCAAAGGTCAGAATACAAAGTTAGAGTATGTTTATGATCTTGCCTATCCGCAGGCGAGAAAAGCGCTCAAACGGGCCATCAATGGTGATCTTTCTGATACAACTTTACTCAGCATTACTCGTGCCGAAGAAGAGCACTATCAAGGTATTTTAACTAATGAAGATAATCGTCAGGAGCTTGAAAATCTGATTATTCGTAAACGTTTTGGCTTTAGTATTAATGAAAGTTATGAACGTTTGCTTACCAGCGCTGTTAAACGTCGAAAGCTTTTAGGTAGTTTTCTTTATGACGAAAATATTGAAATTTTAGGCCAGACCAAGTTACGCAGTCAGAATTTCTACCAAGAGAAAAAAATCTCGGATATTTATTCAACTTATCGTGAAATTACTCGAAACGCTTTTTGGCGCGCGCGCGAACGTTATAATCAAATTAATCAAAGCCAGATTGAACTTGTGACAAAATTAGGAGTGAAAAGCGACTTAGGTTTAGAAGAAAAAAAATCACTTAAACTAAGTTATCATTTTGAAATCCAAATTAAAAATAATTCCAATTATCTTAGAAAGAAAATTCTACGTTCGATTGAAAATATTATTAATATGAATCAAGAAATCCAAGAGCCGAGTAAAAGATATTTTATTAACGAATACTGTGAACCGAATAAACTGATGGTTAAACTAAATGGTGAAATTCCTGCGAGCTTTTTCAATACACTTTTGAAGTTGAGTGATAAAGATTATTGGACTTATTTAGGTCTGATGTTGGGAATAGACCCACCGGAGTCCATTGCTGATAAAAGCACACGTCAGCAAGTGACGTATGAACTTTTTGTAGATGATAGTGCGAGTGCCAAACAACTGCGTACCTTTAAGCGCAAATTCATTAAACCGATGAATGAAATTAAATCGCATAAAGAAACTCATCTACAAGCCGAGGCCATTCGTGATCTTTATCGTATCAATCAAAATGATACTTTTTTAATTGAATACCTATTGTTTCTCACGACTAACATGTCAAAAACAGAAAACTTCGAAAAAATGCGGACACAAATCAGCTTGAATTCAGAAACCTGTCAATTTGATTGGGATCTTTAGTAATTGTAATGGGTTTCAATACGTGATTGACCCGACGAGGATTTAATCAAATTGAGATTAATTGGGATACGATCTGTAAGGTGTTTCACGTGAGAGATAATACCAATATATTTACCACGGGTTTGAATTTGTGTCAGGATTTCAATCACTTCTTCGATTGAATCTCGGTCAAGAGTTCCGAAACCTTCATCAATAAAGAAAGAATCTATTTCGGTTTGACCGCGTGTCAGTTCGGATAGGGCGAGCGCCATCGCTAAACTCACCATAAAAGTTTCACCACCTGACAGAGTTGAAACCTTTCGCTCCATCGCACCGTTAAGTTTGTCTAAAACGAAAAAGTCTGGAGACTGATTCTTCTTAGTGACGTGACGAATTTCATAACGACCAGAACATAAGTGTTGTAACTCAAGATTTGTTTGTAGAATGAGTTGCTCTTCAATTAAGGACAGAACATAATTTCTAAATTCATCGCGGCCAATAATTTCAGAGATATTATAAAAACGAACCAGTTCATCTTTAATCGAACTGATTTCTTTGTTCACTTGATCAAATCTTTCTTTTTTCTTTAAACACTCAGCTTGAATAATCTTGTATTCGGTTAACTTGTTTTTTAGTTCAGAAAATTCATTGGCCAAACTTTCATATGTTTCTTTAATTGCTTTATCGAGCATTTCAAAAAGTTTTTGATCGTAATTTAAATTTTGTACGTTACCTAGGTTGCGATAAATTTTACTCAAAGTTTCACGATTTTGAAGCGAATAGAAAGTGAGTTGCTCTGGACCCATTTGTAGTTGAGATTTGTTTTCAGCAATATAGTTAAAAAGTTGAACTAAAGAAATTTCAATCGAAGCATTTTGATCCATCATGGTGGTAAACTTTGATTCATTTTCTTTGAGCCCAAGATTGAGCTGATTGTATTCGTTTTCAATAGTTCGCAGACCGGCCAATTGTTTTTTGCTATTTTCTTCGAGTGTCGCCAAGTAACGTTCGGGATCTGTTGTTCCGAGTTTGGCTTTAAGCGTGGCTTCAATGTCTTGTTGTAGCTGCTTCGCTTCTTCAATCTGTTGGGCCTTCTGACTTAGTTCTGCTAATTGAGCATCGATTAGAATATGTACACGGTTCAAATTTTCTTTCGTAAATAAAATATTTCCATCCAAAGCGACGATCTTATTTAAGATATCTTTTTGCTCATGATAGAAATTAAAAATTTCAGTGATCTGGTTCATCTCTTGTGTTTTGCCGGATAATAAGAGGTTAAGATGGTTACGTGATTGCATCAGTTCGGTATCAATATTTTCTTTATTAACCTGCATTTGTTCATAATCAAATTCTATTTGCTGTACTTTAAGCGTTAATTCATCAATTTCTTTACGTGTTTGTTGATAACTCTCGTTTTGAATAATGAGTTGATGATCAAGTTGTTGCAATGACGTCAATTCCTGGCCAAGCTGTTTATTTTTTTCGTTTAAAGTCACTTGCAGGCGAGTGAGTTCGGCGAGGTCCGTGGTATCTGACAATTGTCGTTGTTCTAGTTCACGTCGCTGCTGATTTTCAATATATTCCATTTGTTTTTTGCTAGTTTCGATTGCGATAAGCATATTCTGCTTTTTGGCAGTGAAAATTTTCAAGTTATCAGTTTCAGCTTTTAATTTTTCATTTAAAAGATTGAAATCAGTTTGCTCCTGATTACCAAGTGTGGTCGGAATATCTTTAGAATGACAAACCGGACATACCTCATCAATTAAGGCCTTAGCGTGGCAGAGTTGAATGGCCTTGGTTAATTCATAATTTTTAAGCTCACTTTGAATAAGCTGTAGGCCGGTATGGGCGAGTTCAATCTCTTTTTCGTATTGTTGAAAAGCAGTCTGTGATTCTTGTGATTGCTGCTTGAGGGTACTGACTTTGAGCTGATTATCATTTAAAAGCGTTACAGCGGCGTTATAAATACTGAGAGTATGTCGTGTTTGTTCGAGTTCAAGTTGAATATTCTGTTTACGTTGCGTGATATTTTTTAATTGGATTTCGAAATAACCTTCAGGCAATTCTTTGAGTCCATGGGCTTGAATTAAGCTGGCCAATCGTCCTTTGACTGTACCGAGCTTTTGACAATGTTCTAAAAGGGTATTTTTACATAAACTCAACTGAGATTTAATATTTTGCAATTGCTGATGCAGATTTTGTAATTTGTTGATCAATGTTTCGATTTCAATTTTGTTAGTATCATTTAAACGAAGAACGTACTTGGCGCTTAATTGTTCTTTCTTGACGGCGAATTCTCTTTGCGATTGTTCGATGTCGGCCAGGTCTTTTTTGGTAATCTGAATTTGGCGTGTGATTTTTTCTTTGTCGATATTCAAATGATTGATTTTATCTTTGAGTGAATGAAGTTGTAGTTTATTTTTAATACATTCAGTTAACCAAACTTTTTTACTGCTTAGTTCCTGATTGGCTTGCTGATGAGCTTCTTGTTGTAAATTAAGTTCAACGCGCTTCTTATTAAGTGAAGAATGTAATTCATTGATTTCACCTTTCACTTTTTCCAAAATGCTGTTGTTTTGTTGAATTTTTTGCGTATAGCTTAGGATTTCACGGAAATCATTTTTGGTTTTTTCAAATTTTTTCAAATACGCCTGGTGATAAGGTAATTGCTCATCTAAAAAAGTAATTTTTTGATTAATCTGTGCAAACTCTTCAACGCTTGCGTAATCTAAACCGTCCAGGACTGATTTTAAATTCTCTGATTTGTTTTCTCGAACCGTAATATTATCTCTTAGTTGTTTTCCTAAAACAGAAAGAAGATCACTTTGATAAAGCTTTTCAAGAATTTCTTTTCGATCTTTAAAATTCGCCGTTAAAAATTTAGCAAATTCGCCTTGATTCAAAATAACCGTTTTAGAAAATTGATTAAAGTCGAGTTTTAGAATTTCTTCAGCATTTTTTTCTAAAAAGAGGTATTCACTGCCTTGTTTTTCAAAAAGCTCACGTTTGATTTTTGGAAGCTTTAAGGCCTCACCATTTTTTTTACGAACTTTACCTTCCCAGAGCGCTTTGTACTGCTTGCCGTAATGTTCAAACTCTAAACTGACTCGACCGGATTCGTGCCCCAGGCTAACCATGTCGATTTGTGTGACGTTTGATTTGTAATGCTCACCATAGAGCGCAAGGCTTAAACAATTTAAGAGTGTTGACTTGCCTGAACCCGTAGGACCGGTGATGGCAATCAAGTTAGAATCTTGGAAAATCTGGTTAAAATCAAGCTCGTGTTCACCGACGAGCGAGGCCATATTTTCTATGGTGAGTTTATTCAACTTCATGTTTACTCACCTCAGCTTGATGGATCAAACGATTAAAGTCTTGCACTAGCTCCGTAGGAATTTGTTCAGTCTCTGGAAATTTTGTTAAGTAATATTGTTCAAACAATTCCATGATACTTAATTTTTTAGTTTGAATCTTTCGTGCCTTTTGTTCGGTTTGATGCAGTTCAGTGCTATAACTTAAAAGCTCAATGGGTTGCCCTTTTAGCTTCTCGCGTATGTAGTCGGCCATGCCGGACTTGGGAGATTTAAGAAAAAGTTCTACTTCTAAGTAATTCGTTAATGTGTAGCTGGTTTCAGTCATCTCTTTCATTAGGTTTTTCAGATCACGGTCCAAAGTTTCTTCGGTCGTTTTTAATTGATAGAGTCTTCGGTGCTGTGGGATGGCGTGAAAACTTTGAGTAACAGTTTCACCAATGACAATTTCTGATAAAAATTTCTGATGGGATTCAGAAAAACGCATGGATATCGGCGAGCCAGGATAAATACTAAGTGGTTCGCGATCAATAATTTGTTTCTTATGAATATGTCCTAACGCCAAATAGTCATAATAATTTTGGTACAACGAACGCGGAATCGAATTGAGTCCAGACAGTCCTACCACTTGTTCGGAACCTGAATATTCAAATTGTCCAAAGAGATGATGGGCCATCAAAATGCGGTAATCACTTTGAGGAGCGGCTTGAATAGAACTATGGAAGAACATTTCTAAAGCTTTGGTTGTTTCACCATCACTTAATTCTGAAGCTTGCGTCCATTGGTAAAGATCGTGGCTTCTAAAATACGGTAAACAAGAAATGAGAAGCGTTTTATTTTTAATTTTAATCACTTGATGATGGCGACTAAGGTCGCGATGAATCTGTCCGACGAGGGTCACTTGTTTATTGGTAATTAACGAAATCGGAGCTTCAAGGAAATGTCCTGAATCGTGATTGCCGGCAATGACTAAAATATGGCAAGCGCTACTGGCCGTCACAGAGGCCAAGAAATCATAAAAAGCTTTGAGTGCTGCAACTGGCGGCAGGGGAGTATCAAAAATATCGCCGCTGATTAAGAGTAAATCGGTTTGTTCATTTTGAATTTTATTTTTTAGCCAATGCAAAAAAAGCACTTGTTCACTTAAGCGTTCATTTTGGAAAAGTTTTTTGCCAAGGTGCCAATCTGCTGTGTGCAGAATCTTAATCAACATTTATACGTCTCTCGTGTGTGTGTTAAGAACGTGGTTTGTTGTTATTATGTCTGTTTTGCTGCTGCGGTTGTTGCTGCTGCTTAAATCCCTGTTGTTGGTTTCGCTTATCACCGCCACCTCCACCGTGCTTTTGTTGATGCTGGTGATTTGGCTTATGGTGCTGTTTATTTTGGTTATGATTGTGTTGTGGTTTGTTGTTATTGTGTCTATTTTGATGCTGCTGAGGTGCTGGTGCTAAATCCTCATCATCATCCATGTCTTCTTCTTCAAGTGCTTCTTCACTGCTTGGGCCACTGAAACTAAATTCAGCTTCTTTGGTGACTTCAGTAAATTTGGTGTTACTCGATTTTTGTTGTTGGTAATTTTTCTTAAGTTCTTCGTAATTATCTGAAAAAGTTTCTTCACCAAAAAGTTGTGTGAAGATTTCTTGTGCCTTAGTCTCTGAGGTTTTTTTAATTTCTTGAATCTCAGCTTCAAACGCTTTGGTTTTCTGTGATTCATAATCACTCAAGCCTACGACTTGCGAAGTTTCATTTGAAATATGTTCAAAAAATTCTGGGAACTTATAAGTTTCATCTGCCAATTTATCCAGGAGATTAATGCTGTAGCGGCGAATGGTCCCTCGGTCAGTGAGCACATCAAATTGCTCACTTAAAAGATGCAATCTTTCCACACGACCTTTGTCTCCATTTTTCAGGAAAACATAATCACCTTCGATTGGAAGTTTGTCGCGTTTATGTTCATAAACTTCATCTTCGTATTGTAAACAACACTTGAGCTGTCCACAAACGCCATTGAGTTTTCCATAAGTCAGTGTGAGGTTTTGGTTCTTCGCCATTTTAATATTGACGTGACCATATTGATTTAAGAATGAAGAACAACAAAGCTGGCGACCACAAGGGCCGATACCACCAACCGCAGCGGCACGATCGCGTACCGAGATTTGGCGTAATTCAATTCTAAGTTTAAGTGCAGTGACTAAGTCTTTAACCAGATTTCTAAAATCCACACGCGCAGGGGCAGTGAAGTAGAAAACAACTTTTTTCCCAAACTGAGTGAACTCAACGTGAGTTAAATTCATATCCAGTTTATGTGTGGTGATCAAATTACCACAAATCGTTTCATATTCTTTTTCTTTTTTGTAATGCTCATGCTGCTTGCTGATATCTTCTTCGTTAGCAACTTTGTTAATACTTTTAATCGGTAGCATCGATTTATCAAAGGCCATTTCATACGGAAAAGAATTCACGTAACCTACGGCCATACCGCGATCACTCATGGCCATCACTTGCTGGCCGTAAGTTAATTTCTTTTTTCCAATGAGAAAAGGGTAGGAACGGTTGTGGCCAGGAAAGCGCACGCGCACAAAACGTAATATTTGTCCGTCTTTAAAGCGCGATTCTTCTTCATGCTCAGGTTCATAACCAGGTGCAACAACGTCACCATCGTCATCATAATTTGATATATTTTCACTCATTGTTTTTTCCATTTTTGTAAGCGTCACCACTTTTCGGCAGCGCAATTTTTATCATCTAACTAGTGACAGTCTTAGTCAATGTTTAGAGCACAATTTATAGCGAAGTTGTTGCGGTCTTGGTGGGTGCCAAGTGAGTGTGTAAAAACTCATAAGTTTGTGCCAATCTTTCGGTGCTGGAATTGTGAAAAGTCATCGATTCAGCTTGCCACTGAAGCAGTTTGGTCAGCTCTAAATAATACTTATAATCAGCTAAATCAAAACTCATGAGTGACGAGTATAGTTTTTCTTCCTCGTCATCATCCTGAAACTTCTCAATAAACTCGCTTAAGCTGATAGGCTTTTGAAAAAGTTCCTTCAGTTGGCTTAAATTATGCTCGTTTGTGACTTGCTGAGTAAATTTAAAACGAAATTTGAGCATGCGCGACTCAACCGTCGGTAATAATTTTTTCCCGTAAGGATTCAGCACGATGAGACTCAGAAAAGCTTGAGGCTCTTCGAGTAGTTTAAGCAGCTTATTTTGGCCCAGTTCGGTCAATTTATGCGCATCTTCAATCACGATAAATTTATGGGGAAGTTGCATCGGTTTACTTTCTTGAAAATAAAAAAGTTCCGTTAATTCTTCCATTTGATAATTCTTATTTTGGGTCGATAAAAAACTGATATCAAAACAATTTTCGAGACTCAGTTTGGGATTGGTTTGTTGAATATATGTGGTGAGTAAGTCTTTGATCCAAATTTTTAAATTCTCTTCTGAAGTCGATTCAATTTGTGTCAAATGATAGCAAGGTGCAAACTTTTTTGACTGCCATTTTGAGAGAAAAAGTTGCTTTAAATTAACCACAAAAATTCTCCCATATTTGATTGATACTAGCGGTGACTTCGGCTTGTGATTTTTCGCCATTAATACGTTTAACACGCTCTGGAAAGGTTTCACAAACATCATCATAACCAGCAATTAATTTTTGGTAAAAATCTTTGGGTTTTGATTCAAAATAATCTTTTTCTCGTCCGCGTTTTAATTGGCGGGCCATGGAAGCTTCTAAGGAAATCGCCAAATAAAAAGTCAGATGAGGGAGATTATTCAAAGGAGTGACATCATGTAATTTTAAAATAGTTTGCGCACCTAAACCGCCCGCATAACCTTGGTAGGCCAGTGTGCTGTCGACATAGCGGTCGAGAATCACGACATGTTTTGGTTTTTGCAGCCAGGGCATGACGACTTCATTTAAAAGTTGCGCCCGTGAGGCCAAGAAAAGGTAAGTTTGGGCCAAAGCTGATATTTCATTTTTACCATCGAGCATGACTTGGCGCAGCTTTTCTCCAAACTCTGTCCCGCCTGGTTCACGCAGAACCAGGACTTGAAAACCTAAAGACTTTAAATGGGTCTCAAATAATTTTATTTGGGTTGATTTACCTGAACCTTCAATTCCTTCGAACGAAATAAAGTAAGAATTTTTGGTTTTAGGCGCGCTTAAGCTACCTAGTTCGAGGCTTTTCTTCATGGGATCTAATTAACATGGGATCAGTCTAAAAGTCACCGACTTCTTGTGCTTCTTCTCCAGGTGAATCTGCATCAAGTTGGTTTTGCTCTTTACGGATTTCTTCGACTAATTCTTGGCCTTCAGTCGCTTCTTGTTGAGTCAATTTTTCTTCGTTATGTTGCTCAATTTCTGGTTGAGCTTCTTCAATCCGCTCTTCAAAAGGGTAATCATCAGTCGCGCCTGGCTGTTCAGCTGGCTCACGCGCTTGATAGTTTTGATGTGTTTGTTGAATAGTGGAAGCTTTTTGGAATGATTCGCGTAAGCGTTTTTGTCTTTCCAGATCCGAGTTTGGATTTGGTGTTCCTTGATTGGCCGGCATGCGAGTCGCCGCTGGGTTGGTGACTGCATTTTCACGTAATTCTGGTAATGGAATAACTGTTTTTACTTCTGAAGTTTTCTCCATTACATCTGCGGTCTTTTCAGGTGAAGCAAATTTAAAATTTCCACCAGATAAAATCAGTAGTAACACCACAATTGCACCACTGGTCGCGTAAATGACTTTTTTTCTATCAAGTTTTGCTTCTGCCACCATCGCTTCTGGTAGAGGAGGTGGGGTAATACTTGGATTCAGATCATCTAATGTTGGTAATTCTTCTTTAGTATATTTGGGACCTTTGCCAACTTTTGGCCCGACCAAAGTACTATCGATTGGTGGTGGAACTTGTGCTGTAGCACCATCGTCTTCGTGCAAGTTTTGGTCACTGCCCTTAAACGCTAGACCGATAACCGCGTCAGCTTCGTCTTGTTGATTTTGGTGACGCTTCGAATTTAAAAAATCTTTGGCGGCGCTATCAGCTTTGGCAAAAATTCCAGCTTCGGGTAATTGCGGTAGTGACTTCGCACCTAAACGTCGATTAAGTTGCGGATGATCGTAAAGACGCTTCCAAGTTTTCTCACTATCGTCTGAAAATAAGTCGGTATAATAAACATGATTTTTGGCAATTAAGGACTGAACTTCTTCGATTTTATAAGGGCCCGCTTTTTGACCTTTAACTAAAATAAAAAGACCATCAGGTGGCACTTGTACCGGACCTATGCGGCGACCAAGACGAGGATGTTCAAAAATGGCTTTCCATTCTTTTTCTTCGGCATTACAAGCCTCAATGGACTCCATGAGAACGGCATTTTTAAAGATATAATCTTTTAAAACGGACTCTTGAAATGGGCCATGCACCACCTCATTATTTCGCAAAAACCATAGCATCGTATCAGAAATTTTCTGATACTTGATTTGTTCATCAGTCAGTGCGCTTAAGGTAATTTCAAAAGTTGAATTGGGCATCCAAGTCTCCTGAATAAATTTTCGACTTATAAGCAAAATTTCTTGAGGCAAGGCTTTGCCGAGGTAGGTTTTGCCTGCTATATAAGAGAGCGAAGGAATTATATGAACTTAGAGCAGCGAATTGAGAGTATTAAGCAGCGTTTTTCACGCCACGGTCAGTGGGAAGATCGCTATCGTGAAATTATTGAACTGGGTAAAGAGCAGCCAGAGATGGCAGAAGCAGACAAAATTGATCGGTATAAAGTCAAAGGTTGTCAGTCACAAGTTTGGTTGAAACCTGAATTTGTACAGGATAAGGTAAATTTTCAAGCCGATTCAGATGCGCTTTTAGTGAAAGGAATCGTGAGTATTTTAGTCATGATTTATAGCGGTGCAACGGCGGATGAAATCATTAAACACGAGCCAACTTTTTTAAAAGAATTAGGTATCGCAGAACACTTATCGATGAATCGTTCCAATGGACTTTCATCTATGCTAAAACAAATCAAAATGTACGCCATGGCGGCCAAAGCTTTGGCCAATCGAGGTTAATATGTTAATTAGACCGCGACGAACCCGCACCAATCAGGCCATTCGATCATTAGTTTCTGAATCACGGGTGACAGTTGATGATTTGATTCAACCGTTGTTTGTGATGGAAGGGAAAAGTGTTAAAACACCGATTAAATCCATGCCAGGACAATATCGTTTTAGCTTGGATTATCTTTTAGAAGAAATTCAAACTTTAAAGAACTTAGGCATTAAGGCCATCAGTTTATTTCCTGTCATAGATGAAAAATTCAAAACGACTGACGCACGTGAAGCTTATAATCCGAATGGTCTCAATCAACGCGCGGTGAAAGCGATCAAAGATCGTTTTCCTGAAATGTTGGTTATGACCGATATCGCGCTTGATCCTTACAATCGCGATGGTCATGATGGTTTAGTGGATGCCAAGTCTGGCAAAATTTTAAATGATCAAACGTTAGAAGTTCTCAATCAAATGGCATTGGTGCAAGCCCAAGCTGGCAGTGATATTTTAGGTCCATCGGACATGATGGATGGACGAGTTTTAAGTCTTCGTCAAACACTTGAGTCCAATAGTTTTCAAGATGTGATGATTATGAGTTATAGCGCCAAATACGCATCGGCTTTTTATGGCCCTTTCCGTGAAGCCCTCGATTCTGCGCCGAAATCAGGGGATAAAAAAACTTATCAAATGGATTTTTCAAATGCGCGCGAAGCTGTGCGTGAAGCGCTTCTCGATCAAGAGGAAGGCGCGGATATTTTAATGGTGAAACCAGGTCTTTCTTATCTCGATGTGGTGTACCAATGTAAGCAGGCGAGCCACCTTCCGATTGCCGTTTATAACGTGAGTGGTGAATACGCCATGGTGATGGCCGCGGCAGAAAAAGGTTGGGTGGATGCGGATAAAATTATGTTGGAAACACTAACCGCCTTTAAACGCGCGGGCGCCGACATTATCCTGACTTACTTCGCTAAGGCCATGGCCGAACGGTTACACAGACTGTAAGCTTTAAGGCATGTCTTCAATTCGAATTCTTATCATCCGGTTATCCAGCATGGGAGATGTTATTTTACAAACATCTCTGGTGGAATTACTAAAAGAGCAACACGGTGATAAAGTTGAAGTGACTTTTTTGACCTCAAAAGAATTTGAGTCGCTCCTGACCGGTCATCCGCACATCAATCAGGTTTTAACTTTTGATCGCAAAATGCAAAAAACGAAGGCGTTGATTGAAATTGTAAACTCAGAACACAAAAAGAAAAATTTTGATCTTATTATTGATCTCCACAATACCTTACGCTCAACTATTATCCGCTGGCGCTTTTTTTATATTCCAAGCTTAGCGGTAGATAAGCGTCGATTGGAGCGAATCTTAATTACTAAATTCAAAATCAATTTGCTCAAACCTTTTCATGGGAAAGCGCAAGTTCAGTTGGAGCGCATTCTTTTTGATTTTTCTGGCATTTTGCATTTGAATTATCATCGTCATCGTTTGAGTAGTTATATTGATCGTGAGGTGAATTATGCTAATCCGGATGAAGCTCCGATTTCGAGTACTGCTTATTCCTACACTAAAAAAGATGTGATTTATAACCCCGAACAAAAATGGCAAAAAAAACAATACATTTGTTTGCTTCCTTCATCGGCCCATGCCAATAAACGTTGGCCTGAAGAGCATTTTATTTCGTTCACTAAAATTTTTCTCAATTCGAGTGAAGGTAAAAATAAAAAAGTACTGATTCTAGCAGGCAAAGAAGATACTTTCTGTCGTGCTTTCGATGTTTTGGAAAAAGAATTTCCGGACCGAGTTTATAATTTGCAAGGTAAATGCAATCTTTTGGAATCATCGCTGCTTACCCGTGATGCTTTATTTTGTGTGGGTAATGACACAGGTTTAGTCCATGTAGCGGAGAGTTTTTCAACTCCATCAGTCGTGTTGTTTGGGCCAACCACGGAAGATTTCGGATTTTATCCTCACTTGAAAAATTCCAAAACCATTTCACTTCAGATGTGGTGCCGACCGTGTTCGACCACGGGAAAAAATAAATGTTTCCGTAAAGAGCGCTATTGTATGACTCATATTACACCTCAAGCGGTGATGGATGAGGTTAAAGAGTTATGTTAACCAAAATCGTCATCAGTTTTTTCTTATTGTTATATTTTTTATTAAGAATTATTTTGTCTCCATTCATCTTTGTCGCCAATTTCGTTGTTCCTTTCTTTAAAAAGCGCCAAGCTTTCGAACGTAAAAATCTTACGACCGATGCAGCTCGTAGTTTTCGTTTAGATGGGCAAGTGGCGGATGTTCAATTTGAAGTTTCGAGTGAAGGCGAGTTGGAACAAGTGCGTCCGTTGTTAACCGATCTTTTACTCAATAAAGCGAAAGTCGAAGTGGTGTATTTTTCTGAGAGTTTGGAAAATGCTATCACACGTTTAATCACACAATATCCAGAAAATTTGCGCGTACTACGCTTTCCCATTTTGACTTTATCTCCTTGGCGACGGGCACTTAATCATACCCGTTGGTCGAGTGCCAAAACGCTAGTGCTTTGTCGTTATGACTTCTTTCCAGAACTGATTTTTTACGGCATGTTCATGGCGAAACGTTTTGTCTTGGCCTCGGCCACCGTTCGTTCGACTCGAACTTTCAATCCACGTGTTTATTTATTTTCATTATTCGATCTTATTATTGCTCCACTAAGTCTTGAAACAAAGATGTTACAAGAATTTGCACCGAGTGCAGAAATTATGAATCTGGATTTTCGTGTGTTGCAAGTGCAGGGACGTTTGAAAGTTGCAGGGGAGGCTTTAAAAAAACGTATTCCTCTTTTTACTGAACTTAAAAATTTACTGTCGCAATATCCGATGCAGAACCGTTTAATGCTCGGAAGTTTCTGGCCCCATGAAGCGGCGTTGTTTACGCCTGAGCTGCAAAAAGAAATTCAAAGCAAACAGCTACTCGTGATGATTTGCCCGCATCGTTTAGATGCAGAGGCGATGAGTGAACTGTATGCGACTCTGAAAAAGATAATAAATACGCAGATTCCTGTGGTTGAAATCACCGAGAAATCTCAAGTATCGGCTGCCCAGATGAGTGGTGCGATTTTGATTCTTAATATGAAAGGGGTGCTGGTGGAAATGTACACGGAGTTTGGCCATGCCTATGTGGGCGGTGGATTTGGACGTTCCGTGCATTCGGTTTTAGAGCCGTATCTGGCAGGTTGTCTGGTGTATTGTGGACCAAAAAATCATCGTTCAACTGAATTTACGCTCATCCAAGAGACTTCACCCGAGCTCATTTGTCAGTTAGATGACTTAGGTGAATTATATGATAGGATGAAAAAGAAATCCTACGTTCAAAAGAACCTAGCACGAGAAAATTTGCAGCTGCGTATGTCGGTTCAGTATTCTCAGATGCAGGAAAATACTTGGTGGAAATAAGATGTTAAAAAGTCATTTTGATACGGTCGTTATTGGAAAAAATTATCTTTCATTCATTCTTTCGCTTTTACATATGCGTTCAAACTCTTCATTCCTTATGATTGATGATGAACGCGTGAAGTTTGGAGAAAATTGGCAAACGCAATTTGGCGAAATGGAAAAACAAACATTGGAACTGATTGGCCATGAATTTAATATTCAGCCACTAAAGCAAATTCAAGCTTATCTTCAACCAACCAGTTTTTCACTCTCGCTGAATCAGACTATTATCGAATTAGGAAATGGTGCTTTTGAAAATTTAAGAGAGATTGCGCGAAAAATTCCTGACTGTTTTTCGAAAAATATTTTAGGTTTATTCGAAGACAAAAACCACAAAGAGTTTAATCGTCAGTTTGAACTATCACTGACGCAACTAACCCGAACAGTTTTTAATTTGAAGAACCTCAGTTATTTTGAAGAAAGTCATTTGGATAAATCGGTTTCGTCTTTACTTAAAATGGTTTTAACTGATTTTTTAAATCACTATCATGAAAAATCAGAAAACTCACAGCAGCTTTTAACTAAACAATTTATTTTTGCTCTTCAGGGAAAATTTCAATCGATCTTTTCAGATAATTTAAGTGATCTTGAGTTGAAATATTTAATTCTTCAAGTGCTTTCACCTCGTTATGTTTTAAATGAAGCGAAATTAGTGGAAGATCTACAAGCGCTTTACATCAGTCAGAACGGTCTGATTAAAAAAACGACCATTCAGTATTGGCAGTTTTATCAAAAGAAATTATCCAGTGTCCTGCTTTCAAGTTATGAAGGTGTTATTCACACCGATAAAACTTTTTATATTGGAAATCTTTTTCCAGGTGTTCCATTTGATCTGAATTCTAAGCAGAAAATGTATACCAATATGAAAATACTGGTGAAGTACCCTCGTAATCTTTTTGATTATTATAAAGGTCGCAAGATTCTTTTCTTACAAAATGATCGGATTGGTTCAGACTATCCACTTTGGGAAGCTGATTTTATCGATGAGAAGACGTGCTTAGTAAGTTATCTCTATTTAATGGAGGCGGGAACTAAACCAGAATTCTTCTTTGATTTGGCAAGTAACGATATTGCTCAAAGCTTTTCGAGACTTTTTGTGGACTTTACCTCAGAAAAAATTCAAGACACTCTGGTACTTCAGTCCGGGCTTGAGCTCTGGTCAGAATCCTTTAAATATAATGGGAAAACCGGCAAGCATGCGGTTAAATCTAGCTTTTTTGGCCATCGGGATATCCATATTAAACAGAACGCCAACGGTGAAGAGATAAAAGAATTCCAGTATTGGGGCCAGCACCAGTTCAATGCTTTGGGCTTTTTTAGCTTTCTTATCGACCTTAAAAATTCAATTTAGAAATTTGTCACTCTTTACCAGCTAGATTATTAGACGCTTTGCTTTTACCATAATATCTATGGAAACGAGAAAGTGGCGCAATTTGGGACAGACTTCGGTGGAATATATCCTCCTTTTGGTCGTTGTGACCCTGATTGCGATACCTATCTTAACGCGAATAAGAGATGAGTTAGCGGGCCAAGACGGTCTAGCGGCGAACCTTATTGACGGTTTAGATGCCTCGTTTGCAGGAGTTAACGGCCAATACCGCATATATAAGGTCCCACGCTAGTCAGTTTTTTTCGCACCGTGTAAAAAATTCTCTTCAAGCGACTTTTACTTTAGAAAAATCCAATACTGGACTAGAATTCTATGTTGTATAGCGTCATTTTGTGGCACCTATTACGGAGGGTATGCCTATGTTAAAGATTAAAAATAAAAAAAGTTTAGGGATGTTGACCCTTATTACTCTTTTGACCCAAGGCTTTGCCCTGGCGGATACGGTTGTCGTTAACAGCGGTGGCAACGGTGGTATCGAGCAGACCAATGAAGCGGTTTTGCAACAACCTATCGAAAACAGTCAAATGAACATTAACGGATACGTTAAAGAACAACCTCAGGCGACTGATGCTGAGTTAGAGTACTTGAAATCTGAACTTCAAAAGCAGCAAGGTGAGTTGCAAGTTAATAAAGAAAAAGAAAAAAAATATAAAGAGTTAACTGATACAACTGAAAAGTTAGCAGATGCGACAGAAGATTACTTGGAAGAGAAAAAGAATTCTCAGTCGACAATTGAAGCTTATAACAAGCGTATTAAGTGTTTAATGGAAGAAGGTCGTGACCCAAAAGATTGTGACGAAAGAAATTTCCGTTACCAAGATCAGGTACAAGTACAGCAAGCTGCGGTAGTAGCTCCGGCTCCTTCTCAGTCAATGACAGATGTGAAGGATCCAAGTTCAACCTACGGTAAATTTGATGTTATTCGTGTTACTCCTTATAGTGGTGTTACAACTTATCGTTTTAATAATGTTTATATTTTAAATAACAATGTTGAATCGAGAAGTAATTTTGGTGTGAAGGCTGAATCAAACCTTGATGATCGTTGGGCCTTTGGAATCGGCGCAAACCGTACTGAAACAAATGCGATTAATGCAGTACTGAATGGTTTTGGTGTTTTCCCGATGAGTATGAACAACTATGCTTTCGAAGCATACGCAAAATTCTTCTTACTTAACTCAGGACGTTTCCGCGGTTATGTTGGTGGTGGTGCGATTTACAATAAAGCTGAATTTCAAACCAGTTACCCAATCGGCGGCGGCCCAATGGGACCAATTATGGCACGTCCAACGATTGATTCGAACTTCGTAACAGGATCAATTGCGACTGGTGCTGATATTGCGATGACTCCATCTTGGGGTCTTAACCTAGAAATTAAGTACGCACGTGGTTTTGGTAAGAATTTTAATACACAGACTTTTATTAATAACCCAGACCAATTCTTATTAAGAGAATTTGCAAACCAGGTACAAAACTC
Source organism: Bacteriovoracaceae bacterium (assembly GCA_016786485.1). Lineage (GTDB taxonomy): Bacteria > Bdellovibrionota > Bacteriovoracia > Bacteriovoracales > Bacteriovoracaceae > JAEUWD01. The sequence continues at coordinate 35,528 of JAEUWD010000045.1, forward strand.
TGACGCAATGTCTCTGAATATTGGTGCAACTTTTAACTTCTAAAACTTGATTTCGCACTAAACTGGCCAAGAGCCTTTTTAGTGCTGATATAATTCTCTCCCCCTCGAGATTTAAAGGCTCCCTGTATAGGGAGCTTTTTTTATTTATTACTGTTCACGGAAAGTCTTTTCGTTTAAAATTGTAAAGATTTAATCAAACAATCAACCCAAGTGAGAACAGTATGAGTAAAGTCTACCTTGTCGATGGAAAACGAACTCCCCAAGTTAAATCGGGCGCGGAAATAAAAGATATCGCAGCACCATTTTTAGGTCATTATCTGGTTCGCAATTTAATGGCGAAATATGATTTACCAAAAGATGCTATCGATGAAGTTATTTTTGGTAACACTGGAACGCCGGCCAAATATCCTAACGTGGGTAGAGTTATTGCTCTCGAAGCGGGTCTGGATAAAAAAACGAGTGGTTATTCAGTTCACCGAAACTGTGCTTCAGGTATGGAAGCGCTTTCACAAGCTTATATTAAAATTGCTTCTGGCCGGGATGATCTCATTTTCGCTGGTGGAGTTGAGTCGATGTCTCAAATGCCACTGATGTATGGAAAAAAGATGACTGAGTTTTTCATGAATATGATGAAGGCCAGAACGGTAGCTGAGAAATTAAAAATTTTATCTTCCTTCCGTTTAACACACTTAAAGCCGATTATCGCTATTGAACAGGGTCTGACGGATCCTTTTTGTGGTTTAAATATGGGAGCGACAGCGGAGAAGTTAGCACGTGAATTAAAAATCTCTCGTGAAGAACAAGATCAGTTTGCTTTATTCTCACATCAGAAAGCGGTCGCTGCTCAGAAAGCGGGAAAATTCACCGAAGAAATTCTGCCAATTGTGTATGGAAGCAAACTGGATAAAATTTTAACTCAAGACGTAGGTCCACGAGATACTTCATCAATGGATAAGCTCGCAAAATTTGCGCCATATTTTGAAAAACGTACAGGAACGGTGACGGTGGCCAATAGCTGTCCAATCACCGATGGTGGTTCAGCTTGTTTATTAGCGAGTGAAGAAGCGGTTAAGAAATATAAACTTGAGCCTATGGCACGCATCGTGGATTTCCATTTCCATGGTTTAGAGCCAGAAAGAATGGGAATGGGTCCTTTGCTAGCGAGTCATTACCTACTTCAAAAAACAAAATTGAAAATGGATCAAATGGATCTGTTAGAATTAAATGAAGCTTTTGCGGCACAAGCAATAGCCGTGCTTAGAGGGTTCAAGGATAAAGCCGTTTCATCTCGTTGGGGTATTGAAAAACCACCAGGTGAAGTTGAAATGAGTAAAGTGAACGTTAATGGTGGAGCGATCGCGCTTGGTCACCCAGTTGGTTCGACAGGTTCACGTTTAATTGTGTCTTTGGCCCACGAATTGATTAAGCGTAACGGTAGATATGGTCTTGCGACTTTATGTATTGGTGGCGGTCAAGGTGGCGCGATGATCATTGAGAATTTAAAATAAGAGGAAGCATATGAATTACCAAAAATTTTCTTACGAAATCGTCGCCGATATTGTTTATATCGGATTTGGTGTGAATGAAACAAAATCACTTACCACATTAGGTAAAGATACGTTGGAAGAATTAGAACGTGCTATTAAAGAAGTCGGTGTTTTAGACAAGGGAAGAAAAATTAAGGGATTAGTTTTCTTTTCACATAAGCCAGGTTGTTTTTTAGCTGGAGTGGATGTGAATCTCATCAGCGATTTAAGAAGTGAAACCGACGCGAAGAAAGGTTGTGAACGCGGCCAAAGTATTTATAGCAAAATTGAAGACTTAAAAGTTCCTACCATGGCATTGATTGATGGAATCTGTTTAGGCGGTGGTTTGGAATTAGCACTTTCTTGTAAAAAGATTGCGGTTTCTGATTCTCCTAAGACGGCGCTAGGTCTACCGGAAGTGATGTTAGGCGTATTACCAGGCTTTGGTGGAACCTACCGTTTGCCACGTAAGATTGGATTACCGAATGCGATTGATATGATCTTAACTGGAAAACAAATCCGTGCGGCGAAAGCTTACAAAATGGGTTTGGCCGATTTTATCATGCCATCAGAAAGATTATTAGAACTGGCCGATAAATATTTAAAAATTAAACCGACAGATCGAAATAAAGATCTGATGCAAAAAATTACCGCGAACTTTGTTGGTCGCAAAGTGATTTTCCAAAAGGCACGGGAAACTGTTTTAAGTACAACCAAAGGTTTCTATCCTGCGCCACTCAGGATTTTAGAGTTGATGGATTCCGGAGCTAATCGTAATCGTGAAGCTTATATGGATATGGAAGGACAAGCTTTTGCTGAATTATCGCAAACGCCTCAATCAAAAAATCTGCAACATATTTTCTTCATGACAGATCGTTCGAAGAAAACTGATAGCTTTGAAGAAGGACTGAAGAAAGTCACCAAAGGTGCCGTGCTTGGAGCTGGAACGATGGGTGGTGGTATCGCTTGGTTATTCGCAGAATATAACCAGTCTCCCATCATGAAAGATATTAATTTGAGTGGTTTGGAATTAGGTTTAAAACAAGCTTCAAGTGTTTTCAGAAAAGACGTAGAAAAGAAAAAAATGACGGAAGATGAATTTGAAAGAAAAATTCGAAGCATCGAACCTACTCATAGTTATTCAGGTTTCAACGGTGTTGATTTATTAATCGAAGCCGTTGTTGAAAATATGGAAGTGAAGAAAAAAGTTTTTGCTGAAGTGGAGCAACACGTGCGCCCAGATTGTCTGTTGACCAGTAACACATCTTCGTTAAGTGTCACTGAAATGTCGAAGGCACTCAAAAATCCAGAGCGTTTTGCGGGATTACACTTCTTTAATCCAGTTAACAAAATGCCGCTAGTTGAAATTATTAAGCATCCAGAAGTTTCCAAAGAAACTATTCAAGCTCTTTATAAATGGGTTCTGTCGGTTAAGAAAACGCCAGTTGTTGTTAACGATGGCCCAGGCTTTTTAGTTAACCGTATTTTAATGCCGTTTATTAATGAGTCAGCTTATCTGCTTGAAGAAGGTGTTAGTATTGAAGCACTTGATCAAGCTGTTCTGAACTTTGGTATGCCAATGGGAACTTGTCGTTTGATGGATGAAGTTGGTATCGACGTTCTGGTTAAAGTTGGAAAAATTATGGAAGACGGTTTAGGCGCTCGCGCGAAGGCGAGTAAATTGTCTGCGCGTTTAACTGATGCGGGATTATTAGGTCGTAAAACATCCAAAGGTTTTTATCTCTACGGAGATAATGGTCGTTCGACTGGAGTGAATCCACATGCTCGCGAATTGATTTCAACCAAGAGTGTGAAAATGGATGAGACAACGATTCAAATGCGTGTTTTTCTACCAATGATTAACGAAGCAGCGAATATTTTAATGGATAAAATTGTTGATAACGCTGAAGCGGTGGATCTTGGTCTTATCTACGGTATCGGTTTTCCTCCATTCCGTGGTGGATTACTGAAGTATGCGGATTCTGAAGGCTTGGACCGTATTTGTGAAGCGATCAGAGAATTTGAAGAAAAAGTGAGCAAAGATCGTTACGCTTTAAGTCCATATTTAAAAAACTTAGCTGATACACATAAAACATTTTATAGCGCTTAATGTTTTATCAATTTTTTAAATATTTTTTAAATTACATTTTCCGTGCCAAAACTCGGCAACGCCTGATCTTTATTTCGATCATTGGTTTGTTTCTATCATCGTTTGCTTTGCTCGTCATGAGCAGTGTGATGGGTGGTTTACAAAAAAAATTGATTGAACGGTCGAAAAAAGTTGAAGGAGAGTTCTTAGTTAAAATTCATGATGAAGATAGTTATGCTGCCGTAAAATTAATGGCGGAACTTTCTACGCTTGAAGTTCCTTATTTTGCTGAATATGAAATTGAATTATTACTCAAGAGTGGTAATCAAATTTCACCAACCGTATTGCATGGGCTCGAGCAATCACGCCTTCCCGATTTTATTAAAGACAAAGATTTTAAAGGCATTATTTTAGGAGCAGATCTTGGTTCAAAATTACAAATTGATTTTTATTCACAAATGGGTTTGATTTCTCCTGCGCATACCGAAAGTTTTCTCGGTGATATTCCCCGCCAGGAATTAACCGAAGTCAGTGATTTTTTTGTGAGTGAATTAAATGAAATTGATCTGTATCACTCGTGGACTCGATTAGCACTGGTGCAAAACTTAATTCGTAAACATGCTATCAATCGTTTACGTTTTTATGATCGATCGTATTTGCCAGTTGTCGAGAAGCTGCTCAAAAAAGAATTTGGCACAGATGAAGTCACGCTGCAAACTTGGGAAGATGTACACGAAGCTTTGGTTTGGTCACTTAATCTGGAAACGACAGTTATGCTGATTCTCTTTATCAGTATGAGTTTTTTAATCGCCATGACGATTACTTCGGGTTTTATGATCTTCTTTGATAAAGTAAAACGCGATTTTGCCAGCTTCTGGATACTTGGTAGTTCTAATCACACGCTAATGAGGATGGCACGTAACCTTTGCAATCTCTTAAGTCTTGTGAGTTGTCTCATTGGTGTGGCGATTGGCTTGGTTTTCTTGTGGCTAATGGATCACTATGCTCCAAACGTTATGCCGGCGGTCTTCGTTGAGCGAAAAATCCCAATCCTCATCACATGGCAGGGGATTATCATGGCCTTTGTTATCCCTTATTGTATTTCGATGGTCTTTTCCTTCTTCTCCTTATCATTTTTCCGTAAAGAAAATTCATCGTTTTTAGAGATTATTCGCCAGGTGGGCTAAGTTCTTAATTCTCCGTTGTAAAATTTTTTTCACGTGAATTCAAGTAGATATAAACCCTTATTTTTGTTCATTATGTTGATTTTTCCTGAGTGAAGTAGTCAGGGGTGTAAACTATTCAGAAGCTTTCTAAGCCCTTAAAACAGAGGTTTTATGCAGGATAAGAAGATTGGTGAGATTATTCTTCCGTCAGGCAGCGCTACGCAAGTTCGTGAGTATTTAAAGACACCCTTAAACAAAGGGAAATGTGCACTGACGACGAATCAGAACATCAATTTCCATTGGGCCGACTATTCGCTTACCTGCGATTTGTATCGAGACCTGGTGAAGAAAGATAGTAAATTTCATCAGGCCCATAATTCGATTGTCATGAATCTAGAAAAGTTAAAGACTGTGCCGGTGTGGGTGAAAACGATTGATAATGTTACAACACTTAGTCTCTACGATATTTATGATGCACTAGCAACTAAAGGCAAGATGTCGCGTTTCTACGTGAATAAGGCGAATAAACTCGTCATCTCATTTGCTGGTCCAAATGGTCCGTTTGAAGTGTTATCACCTTCTGAGTGTGTAAATCTGGATCGTTATACCGATTTTATTTTTAGTTATTTACTGCAAGGTAAAATTCCAACGCGAGATTTTAGGTTACGCTGCCAAGGCAAAGTCGGTTGTTACTACGATGTCTGTTTTAATAAACAAACTGAAATCGATGTGGAACAGATAACTTCCGACGGAATTTTATTTTCAACTAAAGATAATGAACTGAAAAATAAACTGCTCTATAGTAAAGAAATCAAAATTCTGATGAATCTCGATTTATTTCATAAGGTTTTAAAAAAATCATTTAATGAACTTCGAAATGCTTTTTCAGATTATCGCTTTAATCTCTTTTTCACGCGAGATTCACGTCATAGCTATCATGTTATCCCAAAGCATCTCTATTTTTATCAAGCCTATGACCATGACATGACGGGAATTACTTATATTTATTGTTACTTTCAAAATTTCAAAGGCAATAACGATGTTTTGGAAAACATTTTAAAAGAGTTTACTGATCAAATTCGAAATCAGTTAAAGGAAGAAATATTCAATAAAGCTGCGTAGTTTTTTATATTAACCCAAATTAACTTAGGTGGAACGTATGTTGAAGTTAAGAAATTTAAGTGATTATTTTCAAGATCCTTTTAAGGCTTCTCCGGCAGCTCTAAGTGAGAACGATAATTTGTCTTTTCACTGGTCGGACTTCGCTGAAGCTTGTCAGATGTATAAGACTCATTTGAAGAAAAACAAAAATAAATTATTTGATAAGCTCTTAGATAAGATCGAAGGCTTTAAGCGTACTAGTGTGTGGCTAAAGCATGAACATCAAATCTTTCATCTCGATCTTTATGTGATTTATGATTGTTTTGTGCAAAATCGGGCGTTACCAGGGTGTGGCCTGAATAAAATAGATTCGACTGAGGTTTCTTTCGTTGGTCCGAATGGGCCATTTAAAAAGATCAACTTGGGCGAATGCTTAAATGCTGATAGCTACTCATATTTTGTGTTTCACAAATTATTGACTGAGCAAATTCAGATGCGCAATTTCAGGTTACGCTGCCAAGGTTCGATTATTTGTTATCTTGATCCTCAACACAAGAAAGCGATGTCTTTAGATGTATTACAACTGACTTCGGATGGTCTGTTGTTTGCGTGTAAGGATGTAGAGATTGAGAAAAAATTGGCGGGCTTTCAGACGATTCGTCCGCTGATTGATCTAGGCCTCTTTAAAGATGCGCTTAATCAGTCTTTAGACGAAGTGAAGAATCGTTTTTCGAATTTTCATAGCGATCTATTCTTTACCAAAGATAATCGATACGAATACATTATAGATCCCAAGAAATGCAAATTTTCTTATGGGTATGATAGCTATGCCAAAGGTCAATGTTATATCTATTGTCCATACGAGAACATCCAAGGTCAAAATTCACTATTGATCGAAGTTTTAAAAATGTTCACGAATCAATTACGCGATGAGATTTCGGATGTGATGAAACAAGCGGCCTAGGATGCGTCTTTTTTAAGATCGTCTAATTCGCCGTAGTTAATCGCATAAGCTGGATTTTCATCCAAACCTTTACGACGCTTATCGTAGCGCTCAGTTGTGGTGATCTTTGCGTGTCCAGCGAAGATCGCCACATCACGGATTGGTGTCTTTTGTGTATCTAACAAGTGACTGATAGCGGTCGCACGACACGAGTGAGGACTCACGCGCTTATCAATGCCACATTCACGTGCGTATTTACCAATGACTCTAAAGACAGTTGAGCCATCCATCGGTTTGGTGTTTTTACCTATTTTTTGACTTTGAATGAGATAATCTTCTTGGCCTAAATAAATGCGATAGGTCTCCATAGATTCGATGTAATAACGAATTTCCCGTGAGACTTGGTTCGGAATAGGCATATCACGTAGCTTATCGCCTTTACCGCGGATTTTAAGCACTAGATGGCCGCGCTCACGATAGAAGTCCTTAATCTTAATATTTACCAACTCACTTCGACGTAGGCCCAACGAGAAGAGGAGCACCATCATCAGACGGTGAGAAAGACCAATCTTTGTTTGGGTAAGTGGAGCACCAATCATGCGCAAGACTTCTTCATCGGTAAAAGCAATCGTTGGATTCTCCGTCTGTGTTTTTGGCAATTTAATTTGATCTAAAGGATTGTGGTCAAGATAACGACAGGCCATGGCCCATTTAATAAAAGAACGAATACAAACCAAACGCCGATTAACTGTCGCTGAAGTGTATTTATTATCCATAAGATGATCACGGTAAAGGCGAAAGTGAATAGCATTAATATCTGAAGGCGAGGTGAGAACTTGGCCACCACTTTTGAGAAAATCAAAAAAGAATTGAAGGTCCTTGCTGTACGCACGCTTCGTTTGAATTGATACAAATTGTACAATGAACTCTTCAACGAATGAGCGAATATCATTTTTCTGTTTTTTGGCCTGTTGAAATTTCTCAGCCAGGTCATGGTTGAGAGTCGTGGAAACGGCGGTCAGTGCATGGCTTTTTTTCTTCGTCATGCTTTTATTATATGAAGCTTTCAAGTAGAAATTAAGGCGGTAATATTTGGACAATGGTTGATTAAACTGTACAACTAAATTATAAAATACCTATGAAAACCATAGCTCTGATTGGTGATGGGATTGCGGCCCAAGCCTTTTTATTCACGTATTATCAAGAACGACTCCATAAAGACTTCGAATTGACTCAATTTTATGCTCCCGATCGCGCGCCTGCAGTGACAGAGAGTTCAACTGCTATAGTGGCGTTACGAGGCGTAGAGCTCGGAGTTTCAGAACTAGGCGATAAAATTTTTCAAAGTTATGTGGATTTTAAAAATTTTGTCAGTCACGCAAAACCTCAAGGAGTGGAGCTGATAAAGCACTCAACTTGTTGGGCGACGGACTTTGAAAATGACCAGAAATATTCAAAACGTTTTCCGAATTTTGAAGTAAGGGGGCAGACGAAATACTATGAAGAAGAGGCTTTTCTTATTTATCCTACTCAACTTTCGGCCAGTTTAAAAAAACCTTTTACTCATCGTCGCCAAGAAGCTTTAGTTAAAAATTTGCAGTGGCAGGATAATCAATGGCAAGTCCAAACTCATGACATCGAAAAATTTGATTATGTCCTTGTGTGTGCTGGAGCGTACTCACCTTGGCTACTGAATGATGAACGAACTCAGAAAACGAAACCTGCACAAGGTAGTTTTTTAGTTTGGAAGTTGGACAAAAAACTTAGTAGTTTCGCTCTTAGTTTTGAAGAAATAAATGTTATCTATCGTGAGAAAACGCAAGAATTGATTTTAGGTTCAACCACCATGGATAATGGTTACAGCTTTATTCCTGAGATAAATAAACTGCAAAAATTGTATCAAAAGTATGCGGATCATTTTCAGCCTGATTTTTTACCAGCGTTTGAAGCGGCCAAAATCATAACAGGTCTACGTCATAAAGGTCCAAAGCGTCTACCATATTGGGGAGCTGCGCCTATTGGACCACAAGCTTATCAAATAGATTCATTCTATAAAAATGGTTGGAGCTTTGCTTTTAGTGCAGCTTTGGGGATAGTTAAAATTTTAAAAACTTTGGACGTTTAAAGAGACTGATGAGTCCGCCAAAACCATAAGTCATATGCATAAAAAGATGCAGCATAAATGCCGTAGGGAGATAGATCATTTTTTGACTGCGTAAACAAATCAAAATCGAATAGAAAAAAACTAAAATTAAATAAACATAAATCAAATTAAACCAAGCGCTCTCTTGCATCAGTGGTAGCGAGAGACAATAAAGCAGTAATACCGTGGGCATCAAATACATCGGATTAATATATTTGGGAAAAATACGATAACTATAAATTTGAAAACGTGCTGATTGATAACAATACTTAATCACTTCAACGAAGCCGCTAAAACGATGATTATAAACAAAGAGATCTTGGATAAAATAAATTTTGCGTTTATTTTCCACCAGTTGGGCCAAGAGAATTTTATGTGCACCAACATCTAAACGATTATCAAAACTCATTTTGTATTTTTGAAAGACTTCCGTTTTAAACCACAAATGATCAGGATGCAGCTCGAATTCTTTGGCCTCAGTCGTTGTTGTTTTCATGTTGTGAGCAATACCGTGCTTGATACTCTGTGGGCCCTTGGCCATTTTGGAAGTAAAAACGGCACCCACCACTTTCTCAAAGAGTTTTGCTTCAGGATGAGTAATATCAGTTCCTCCAAAAGCTTCTGGTTGATGAGCTTGAATAATTTGATTGGCACGATTTAAATAATGCTCTGGGAGTTCAACGCCCGATTTTAGAAAAACCAGATAAGGCGTTTTCACTAACGGTGTTGCGCGGTTTTTTAATTCGCTTTGATTAACAGGTGCCGGGCCCACATCAAAAACTAAATTTAATTGCGAGCGTTCTTTCATGAATTGTTTTAAATAAGTTTCAATTGTTGCGTCTGGCCCATTCACCATCACAATTATCGAAAAATTTTTGTTCAAATTAGATGAAAGTAAGCTTTGAAGCGTTTGTTTTAAATCAATAATGCTCTTAGGAGCGAGAATAACGGCGGTGAAGTTCATTCCAAAGGTCCAGGTTCGGGGATAGGAGCTGTCGCAGTAGGTGGTACTACGATGGCCTCAGCTTTTTCTTCAGTCTTTGGTGTTGGTGCCTGGACTTCAACTTCAAAAACTTTTTCTTCAGGGATATCCATTTCTGGAGCTTTAACACTATAGAGTTCGAGTGGTTCATTTCTCATCACTCTACGAATGAGTTCGCGCGTGTTGATGATCTCATCACTCACACGACAAGCAAATGAAGCTGAACATTCAATCGGTTTTGAACATCGATCAACCAGTTCATTACTTTCTTGGCAAGTGCTATGAGTTGTTGGATAGGGAACATGGCCAGCAGGACATAGATCTGGCTTTGAAAGAGCATTAAAAAGTAGAGCTTGTTTCGCCTTAGCTTCTTTACCGCAGTAGATATAAGTGTGCACAAAAAGATTAATCTCAGCATGAGCAGATACGAAAAAAAACTGGAGTAAAATTAAGGTAAATTTCATCACTGTGCTTATCGACTTCTAGGTCTGAATCTTTATCTAAAAGTAGAAGCCGTAACTAAGTAGCAATTCTGGATTATTTTGAGTTGCTTGATCGGCCAAAACGTCTTGAATATCAGGGTTTAGCGTTGAGATTTTACTGTACTGAATTGTTTTGTAACGACCTTCGATAAACAAGAAGCTACTAGAACCTAAGGACACTTTATAACCTGCACCTACGATCAGGTTTGTACCATCAATAACCGTGTTATCTACGTTCAAACTCGTTCCAACCATTCCAAGACCTGCAGTGAGATAGAAGCTATTGGTAAAATATCTTTGAGCAACTAAATTGAATTCAGTTCGAGTTGATTGAATTTTGGCACTAGCAGCGTTGGTAATCGCGATATCAGCTTGACCGGCAGTTGCACTAAATTCGAGTTGTAAATTCCAAGCTTGTCCGATGGATGTTCCGATTTGCCCCATGCCACCCATTTGCTGACCAAAAGTAAGTGAGCCATTTTCGTTTTTTATATCACTCGCGGCACCGGTGGTTCCAACGAGGGCGAGGTAGGTACCTTGGCGAACTTTCGCTGAAGAGCTGCGCTTTGAAACTGAGTTCACGCTTTCACGAAAAGACATACTTGGCATTGAAGATGAACCAAAATCTTGAGCAATCTGACGTGAAACACCCACAACTTTTCCACCCGCCATACTACCTTTAACGATATAAATTTTCACTTGTTTGTTACTTACGGCAAAAATGCTACCAACTTCAGGAGTTTCATCTGATGAATCAAGTTTGATAACAACTTTATCACCTTTAACTTTGATGATTTCTGCTGCTTGAGCAGATAGCGCAAAATTAAGGCCCAAAAGAGCACACAAAATTGTCTTCATTTTCTCCCCCGTCTATCAAAATATGTATCTACTATGTAGCAAGAACGGTGCCATTCATGGCCTTTAACTATTTGAAATTACTGGTATTTTTTGGGGTGTATGTCCGGAAAGTGTCGAATTGCTTAAATGTCAGACAGCTGGTAGTTTCACCTTTTATGAAAAACCTAGAAGAAAAAATCCTGGCCCAGCTTAGATGTGGAACTTGTTTTCTGTTGCCAGAAGTTTGTCTGTGTTCCCTTATCCCAAATTTGAATTTGTCTACGAAAGTCAGCCTCATCATTCATAAGTTGGAAATGAATCGTAGTTCAAACACCGGACGTTTAGCACTTAAGGCGCTACCTAATTCAGCGATGATTATTCGTGGTTTAAAAAACGATACACCTGATTTGTCTCAGCTTTTCGATGATGAATATGAAACGTTACTCCTTTATCCTTCTGATGATTCAATCGAGCTGACAGAAGATTTTGTGAAAGGGATAAAAAAGAAAATTCAACTGATTGTGCCGGATGGAAACTGGGGCCAAGCCAGAAAAGTTCATACTCGTCACAAAGAATTGGCCAATATTAAACGAGTGATGATTCAGCGAAAAGGTATCGATAGGCAGTATTTAAGAAAACCTCACGCCGAAAATGGCATGTCGACTCTTCAGGCGATTGCATATGCTTTAGGTATGATTGAAGGGGAAGCTGTACAGGATCAATTACTTAAGTTGTACAACGAAAAACTAACCAGAACTTTGAGACATTATCGCCGAGGGCAAAAATGACTCAACTAACGGTGAAGATAGTCTTTCGATTTAGTTTAATTTATTCTCGACAACGTTCCCGATCTTTTTTGTTGTAGTACATATCATCGTACTCAGTATCACATTCTTCTTGGTAATCTTGATCGGTATCGTAGTAATCATCTTCCGATTTTGAATAATAATCATCATATTCATAGCTACTGCGGGCAAAGTCGAATGATTGATCACGATAAGTTTCCGCACAGAAGTAACGATAGTTTCTTTCAACGCTATTTAAGTTGTCTCGAGTCGCTGCACAGGAGTTGTAACCACTATAACAGGTGTTACCCCACCAATTCGTGACGACTTTGTGAGTATAGCTGTCGACCAGTTGATAGTTACAAGTTTCAATCGGACTATAGCGATGACGATATCCATTATAAACATAGTAAGGATAGTCATTATAAAGGTAATAACCATTCGAATATGAACTTGGATAAAAGATCCAATGCACATACACATAGCGTGGATAGCTGCGGTAAATGTAAACATAATAATCATGGCAACTATTATAAGTCACATGATGATGAACCACATTTCTTTGTGGCTTATGATGACGGTTTCGGTAATCCACATGACGGTTACGAGCTGGTCGGTGATAAGTTTGTGTTCCGTAGCTTGAACGATCTGGACGACGGTAAGTCACTGTCGTGCGAGTCGGTTCTCGGCGAGTACGTGACGATGTGTAGCTGCTATTGTTTTGTGATGGTGAAGTTGTTGTGGTTCTATCACGTCCACTAGTGCGGCTTGAATAAGTGGAATTATTGTTATTTGTTCGCGGTTGCGAGCTACGGTCGCGACTATATCCATTGTTGTTACTACTACTACTATTATTGCTGTTGGTATGCTGTCTTGGTTGATACGTCGAACGTGGCTGTGAAGAAGAAGGGCGGTGATATCCGCCGCCACCTGAGCTCGAGCGACTGTGTCCGCCCCCTGCTGAACTTGAACGACTTGGACCTGAAGCTCCGCCAGAAGATGAAGAGCGACCTCGGCCCTGGCCATATGATTCAGCTACGAAAGCAATAAGCAAAAAAGATGAAAGTAGAAATTTCGAATGCATAACATATCCCTCAAGTTAGTTTTTCAAACGTAACCTTTTTACTAGGATAAAAGCACAAAAAAAAATTTACATTTGAGCTTTCTTACAAGTGTCAAAATGATACTTGAGAGCTAACTGACTAATATTATTTCAAAATACAAATTAATTTGGCGCAAAAAAAGTGTAAAAAATTTATTTGAGAGTTTTCTTCTTACCGCGTGGATAGATCTTACATTTTAATATGATTTAATATTCTAGTGTCTTAAAAAAAAGGCCCTCTTACGAGGGCCATTTACTATAATTGTGTTATTGGTAAGTTGAATGAATCAGGTAGTACTTTTTCAGAAATTCTTCCATTCGCAGGCGTCGTACCTAATGGGCAGCCGGTACCTTTGTTGTTGGCATTAAACATATATGAAATCTTTTCATTTGAACTATTGTGAATCAGTTCAAAAGTAACGGTTCCATTTCGAGTAGCAGTACAATACGCAAATTTCTTAATATTGTTAGCAAGTTTATTGAGCTTCACCGCCACTTTATCAAACTCTGCTGCTAGCATTGAACCACTTTCAGCTGCAAAGTATCCATCCGGTCCTAATTGTTTAAGAACAGAACTATTGATATCTGAAGAAGCTAAGCCAATCGTGTAGTAATTGGTTTCACTCGAGGTTTGTGAAATCACGTTTTTAGCTTGCTCTAATGTTACATAATTTGCTTCATCTGTTCCGTCAGTGAAAAGAATAACATTTCCGCGATAGATACCGTTAGAAGGAATGACTGCTTGCTGAATAAAGTAACTTTTTAAAGATTGAGAAACCTGAGCACCTGCTATGATTGCATTGTAGAGATTCGTTGAAGAGTCAGCACAAAGTTTATCACCTTGAGGGTTGATATTAGCACCACAAACTAAGCCATCAATAACAGTGGCTACTTCGCTGTAATTCTTAAAAACATTTCTCCCCGTAGCAGTTGTAACTAAAAAGGCGTACTGGCGACCATCGAAAACGATAATCGAAACATATTGAGATTCTGATGCTAAGACTTTTTGTGCAAAGGCTTTAGCGGCAGATTTTAATTGATTAAAAACAGTTGCATCTTGAGTAATAGAGCCTGAGGTATCAAGCACTAGAATGGCAGAGGCTGCAAAGGTACCTTTGATTGAGTATAGAGCCGCTTTTGTTTCAGAACGTAGTGGCTTTTGCTCGCCACCAACAGTTTCGTATCCTGTAATATCAGCATTGGTAATTGTGAAAGGTTCATTGTTGCAATCAAAGGCTTCGAAAACAACTCCGACTTCTTGGTTGTTAGCGTTCGAGTATGCACCTCTTTGTGTTAGAGTGAGTGGGCATTTTTCAAAAGGCTTTACTTCTTTTTCAAAAAGTTCACAACCTGCTAGAGCTAAAACAACGAGCGCAAAATAAAGGTTCTTCATATAAATTCCTCTTTAAAAATTTTTAAGGTTATTAATTTTAGTGATAGCGTCCGTAAAATTTTGAGCGTTAACGTCTTTTTCAATTTCTTTCAGTGCTTCTCTTAATTCCGATGAATTTGTAATGATTGAGTTATCAATCATTGGACGATAATTAGTGATATCTCGACGATAATTTGCAATACGAGTTTTCGAGTAGCGCATTTTATTACCATTTGTAAAAGTTGGTGACTTTAAGACTTTGATCCAATTAGCAGCATCCGTTTCGTAATTAGTAATAACATTAGTAATATCCACAGCTGCTTGAGACTGTGACAAAAAAGACAACATAATAGCGATGAACAATAATGTTTTCATGGGACTCCTTTTAATTAAGCGCGATGCAGTATATTTTTATTACGGCTTCGCGTCAATGGCTATGTGGAGATTGTTTTGTTACTAAGTTATTGTTTTTACTATATTAAAAATAGTACATATAGCCCAGCTGAGACTCATGATCGGTTTGATAAGAGATGTGCTCCAGGTTGAGGGCATGATTTTTCTTAAAGCTCCAACGTAAAATGTTTTTCCATAAATTGGTTTCTTTCAGTTGGCTAAAGTCATAGCGTAGATGCTGAAATTTCGTGCTTAAATTCAGGTTAAAACGTGTTTGTAGTAAAAGCCCGATTGATGGTCCAGCTCCCAGCCTAAAATGATTTTGTTCAAAATGCGGATTGTAATTAAATTCACCTTCAAGATGAGTCATAAGATAAAACTTTTCAAGTATTGGATAAGTAAGTCCTAGACCCACTTCCGTTGTTCCGCTTAAACAATTAAAGCATTCAGCATCTCGCAAACGTTTTACACCCAGATAAAGTTTATAGCTTGGATCAAAGAAATATTTTTCGATAGGAATAAGTGCTTCTGCATTAATAAAATCGATTTGATGGACCAGTGGTTTACGATTTTCATACTTACGTAGAGAAAGATTTAGCATTTCTAGGTTCGACATCGGATTGCCAGTAAACTGATCGTGCACATCATGTAGCGCGAAACGATAACGAAGTTCTGTATAGTTGTTGAATATGTCAGATTTGCCAAAATTTAAATTGGCCCGACGCAATTCATGAGCATCATGGGGCTGATCATTTTCATCTCGCGGAATTTCTTTAGGTAGCACGCGAATTTTGGTTTGGGCCAGTGCTAATAAAATTTTTGATTTTTTTGCCGTCACTTCTTTATCTTCACTTAGAAGATCTTTGGCATTTTCATAGTCGAAATAATCGATTGCGATATCAAGTACCTTGGCCTTCTTTTCAACCCCTACGTTAGTGAGTCTTTGGTTGTCATAATCGTTTTTCAAATAACCATCGAGAATATCTTTTTCTTCTGTCGTAAGAAGTGAAAACTTTTTTTCAAATTGCTTACGTTTGGAAGGTCGATATTTGATACGACTGACTAAGCCAGGACTTCTGACGATGGCCTTTACGGTATCGACGGGCGTAACAAAAGTTTGCAATGAATCTGTCAGCTTTAATTCTGGTCGAACCGTATCGAGTAGGAATAGTAAATGATATGAACAATTTTCATCAAAATAAAAATAATCAAAATAGGTATTACGCATTTCCCAAATATTTGCGACTAAGAAATTTAATTCAGTTTGATTAAACTCCATTTCATAAATCCACAGGTCACGACTTTCATAATCATTGTATTCACGAACTTTGTAGTAATAAGGTAATGTGGCGAAACGCCCTTCGAAACCTCCAAAGATGCCTGCCACTCCATAGAGAAAGGAATTACTGGTGGTTACGACTGCCGCGTAATTAATTCCGTTGTCTAAAAGTTCGCTGCGTTCAGATTCCGAAGAAGATTCTTGTGGCGAAATCCGTAGTAACGTATGTCCGAAGGCGGAAGCTGGGCGTGAAATAAAATAAGAAGAAAAGACCATATGAACTTTGCGTGGGTTGAGCCGTTTGAAGAAGACCGAAAATTCAGGACAATTGTTCCAAATATTATACTCAGGAATATCTTTTAAATGTTTTTTTAAAAATAAATAACGAGCGGGAAAGCGACAAGCATAAGTTTCACCACGTATGATAGTATTTTTTTTGGCGGCTTCGATATTAGCGGTGAGTTCAGCTTGCGGATCATATTTACCATCAGGTGAAACAAAAAAATCTTTTCCATCGGCCAAGGATTTTTGATCTTTGTATCGAAGTAAGTTAAGCCATTGTTGAGATTGAACTAAGTTTTCGTCAGCGAACGCCGTGAAATTTAATAATAAAAAAAGGGGGAAGTGAAACTTCCCCCTGGTAAGAAAATAAAAAGTTATCTTAATTAGATACATGCCTTATTTTCTACAATAATGTTTGTGATTCTGTCATTAAGAGTCTCAGCAGAAGCTTGACCTTTAAAGATAGACTCATACTTTGATTGTAAAGTAGAACCCATTGATTCAGTGTTAGCACATCCATATAGACTGCTTAATGAAGCAAGAGTTTCGCCGTTTCCACGAGCGATATCGTTTGCTAGAGCAACTTTGTTTGCTTCGATGAAAGAAACTTGAGCAACTTTAGTTTTGTCGTCTACTTGACACTCAGATGTACCTGAAGACATGCCAAAAGTTTGGTTACCTGATGAACCGTTGAAAGTTGCAGCAAGTACGTTCCATACTAGGCCAGATTTTTCTTTGAACATGATTGAACCAAGACCACAACCAGCTGGACCAGCTGCGAATGAAGCAGCAGAAAGTGAAAGTAGCGCAGAAACTAAAAGTAATTTTCTCATTGAAGACTCCTTTCTGAGAATAGAATTTTGAATAGTTAATAAGTTAACATGACCCCGTAACCGCCACAATCTTAAACTGATGCGGAAATTATTTTATCTGAGATAGAAAGTGGAGAAACTTAGTTTTGTATTCGCCACTATTTTTGAAAAAGGCATCGATGTGTTTTGAATTTTCAATTTTCCATAACCATTTTGGTTCTGAGCTTAAATGGAATATTTCTTCGCCAAACTTGTACGGCACTATCGTATCGTTCACACCGTGAATAATTAATTTCGGCGTCTTGTCATTTGGTAAGTAACTTTGTGATTCCATCTCGTCTGAGACGAGTAAGTAGGCGAGTGGACTGAAAAGAAAAGTCAGCCAATGATTGGTCAGTTTATCAAAGGCAATGTCTTGATAGGAACTAAAAGTTGAGTCAAGCACTAGTAAAGAAATTTTATCTTTATGTTTGAAATCAATCAAACTTCTGGCCGCAATAATTCCACCCAAGCTTTGGCCGTACACAATTATTTTTTTTGATTTACGAATCTCCGACCATTTCATACCTTCTTCCATCGCCGCGATGCCATCTAAATAAGTTCCGTTTTGATCAGGTTCACCCGCCGACTTTCCATAACCACGATAATCAAAAATAAAAAGGTCATAACCATGTTCGGTTATCCAGGCCAAATTAAAAAAGTGAGTTGAGATATTTTCAGCATTCCCATGAAAGAAAATAATCGTGCCTAAAGGTTGTTTCACTTTTTGTGCAAAAATTTTCCAAGCATGGAGTGGAGTTTGATCCTTAGATTTAAATCTAAACTCTTCGTAAATATATTTAAAATCACTTGGTTTTCGAATTTGTTCTTTATGTGGAAAATAAAAAAGGTAACTACAGCCTGAAAGACTTAAAACGAAGAGAAGAAAAAAGATTCGCTGACAAAAGTTCATTGATTTCTTTGCGTTTAATTTAATTCAGTAATTTCCCGAGATGATAGGTTGCGATTATTTTTATTTCGCCTATCTTCATCGGTGTAACTTTAAATGGGTTTTTATCTAGTATGATAAAATCGGCGCGTTTTCCCGGTGATAAGCTACCTGCGATTTGTTCACTAAAAGTGGCATAGGCGCCACCAACAGTGTAACCCATCAGTGCTGTTTTTAAATCTAAACGTTCTCTGATTAACCACCGACTCGGAGTCTGAGCTTCCAGTGGAGTACGTGTGAGTGCGACTTCAATCCCTTCCAAAGGATTCATGGATGTCACAGACCAATCGCTACCAAACGCCATTCGTCCGCCGGCCTTAGCAACAGAACCCATCGGATAAATCCACTTGGCCCGCAATGGACCAATTAAAGGAGCAGTATATTGCGAGATCACTTCATCATCCATCGCCCATAGAGGTGAAAAGACGGCGCTGACATCTAATTTTTTAAAACGTGACCAATCTTGAGGATGAATTAATTGTAAGTGAGAAATTTCATGACGATGACCAAGTTTTCCATTTTTTGTTTGCGCCAACTCAATCACATCTAAAGCGGTACGAATGGCAGCATCGCCAATGGCATGGAAATGCATTTGAAAACCTGCTTTATCGACCATGACAGCAAATTTGCGCAACTTACTTTTTGACCAAAGTATTTCGCCTGCTTCAGTGGAGCCAACATAAGGCTTAAGCAGTGCCGCTGTTTGGTCTTCGAGCACCCCATCCATATAAATTTTAACCGTGTTGATATGAATTTTTGCTGAAGAATAATTTTTTTTCCAAACTTGAAATTTGTTGATCTGATTGAGTTCAAGCTTAGTGTCGGCATATAAACTTAAGTGAGCGGTCGCTGTTAATCCGCCTTCACGATCTAAGGCGACATAAGTTTCCAATTCTTCTTGAGTCACATAAGCATCTTTAAAGGAAGTAATACCTGCTTCTCGCATAAAGCTCAAGGCCTTCTTGAGGCCGGCCAAACGTTGCTCAAGTGTACGAGGAGGAATGACCGAATCTAAAAAACTTAAGGCACCTTCGTACAACATCCCAGTTAACTGACCTTGTTCATCCCGACCTAAGTGACCATCGACTGGATCTTTAGTTTCTGGTGTTAATTTTGCCAGTTTCAGTGCAGCCGAATTTGCCCAGTAAGAATGACCATCGCCTGACATCAGCGCCATCGGGCGAGTGGTTGAAATTTTATCCAACATGTCTTTGTGAGGTTTAGCGCCATTTTCAAAAAGATAAATAGTCCAGCCGCTACCACGTAACCACAAGGTACCCGCCGGTAATTCATCGTTGCATTTTTTTATGATCTCTAACAAGTGCTCAACATTCTCGGCATCATAAAGCATACACTCTGCATATTCGACACCACTGCCAATCGGATGAGTGTGATTGTCGTGAATACCTGGCATGACGAATTTATTTTTAAGATCAGTTTCTGATTGAAATGGACCAAAATTTCTTAGTTCATTTTCACGACCAACTGCTAGGATTTTTTCACCTTGGACAATCATCGAATCGGCCCAGGGTTTAGTTTCATCCATGGTGTAAATTTGGGCATTTTTATAAAGTTGATTATCTTGGGCAGAAACGAGGGAGGATGTGAGAGTAAGTGCTAAGACAAATGGTAGGCATCGCATATGATGGATATTTTCAATTTCAGTCAAAAAAGTCAATTGTGCGTTAAGCTTTTGAAATTATTACTTTAAATTTGGTAGCTGGAGGCAGAATCGAACTGCCGACCTGCGGGATATGAATCCGCCGCTCTAACCATCTGAGCTATCCAGCCATAATACTGCGAACTAGACGAGTGTTTTTCAATGTGAGAGATATTAGGGCAGGGGGACAATACTGTCAATCACCTATGAATGCTATGAACACCAGTTTTTTTCAATCTTTAGATCGTAAATGGGTGGCGAGCTTTGTCTCCCATGCTAAAAAATTTATAATGGCCCATGGACTCTATTCTCAGGGACAAAAAGTTTGGGTCGGGGTTTCCGGTGGGGCCGATTCGATGGCCTTAGTCGCCCTTTGTGAAATTTTAAAAAATCGAGGCTTTTTTTCCGAAGTTCATTACCTCCATATTCACCATAATTCTCGTTTAGGACAGGACCAAGAAGAGCAGTGGTTGCAGGCGCAATTTAAAAAGCTGGGGCTTAAGCTGATGGTGAGAAAAGTTTTGTGGAAAATCACGCCGAAGACAAATTTTGAACAAGTGGCCCGGCAAGAACGATATAAAATTTTTCAATCGGTCATGAAGGCAGGTGATATTTTTCTGCTAGGTCATCATTTAGATGATTCTTTTGAATGGTCACTGATGCAAAAGTTACGATCATCTCATCTTAAAAGTACGCTTGGGATTCCGGTGAAACGTGGGGTTTTTAGAAGACCTCTTTTGTGTGTTTCTCGTGCGCAAATTGAAACTTTTTTAAAGCAGTGTGGTTTGGATTATCTCAATGATCCGACCAATCAAGATTTAAAATATGAGCGCAATTATTTACGGCATCAAGTGATTCCGAAAATGAAAGAACGTCACCCGAATTATTTGAAGCATTACGTGGAGCAATCTCAAGCCTTGGCGCAAAAATTAGGTTTAACGACTCAAAAAAAAAGCTCTGACGTAAAAATCATTTCTCATCCGGATTGTACTTATTTTTTAGACGAGAGTTATAAAAATGAATTTTCTTCTTGTGAAGAAATATTACTGCAAGAAATTCATCGTTTAAGCCAAGCGAGTCGTGGGACTTTGGCCTTACAAGTAAAAAAAATTCTGATGGCGGCCAAAAATGGTAAGCACGGGCCTTTAAGTTTGAGTGGTGGCTTGGTTTGTTATCTGAGTTCCCATGTTATTTTACTCACTCGCCAGCAATTAATAGGTATGCCTAAAAAATTTTCGTCCTTACCAGAACTCAAACCAACAACGATAAAAGAATTAAAACAGAATTTGCAGGCAAAATTAAGCCAAACGGACTCGTATCAACAATTTCCATTTTTCGTTGCACTTACGACAAAGGCCAGTGCTCTTAAGAAAAAGAAAAAACATATCTTGTTCGAAGCGCCAAACTTGCCGCGTCAGGAAAATGAGATTTATTATTGGCCCGCATTGGAGCTTTTAAACCGCTGGGATGATAATAAAATCCTTAAAAAGCAGCGCGTTTTGCTCGGATTTGTTTAAATTCACACATTATTTACATATTTTCATTCGAGAGATGTAACTTTTTGAGGTACTATAATTCAAGTGTCTGGCCATCCTTCGTTGGCCGCAAAAGGAATCAATTTCATGAAACGACAACAAAAAACATTATTACTTTGGATCGTAGTTATACTTATTATGGTTTTCGTGATGAGCGTGCTCGAGCAGAAGGCCATCCCATCAAAAACAATATCCTTCTCACAATTTAGAGAAGCAGCTGAAGCTGGCTCAATTGAAGAAGTCACTTTAAATGGTGCACTCGCTATTCAAGGAAAGTACAAGCCAACAGTTGAAAACGGAAGCTTGTTTGAAACCAAAGGTCCAACAAGTGCTGAGAGTACAATTCAATTGCTAAATAAAGCGAACATTAAATACACTTATAAAGAAGAAGAGAAGCAAGGGTTATTATCATCAATTTTAATCAATTGGTTTCCAATGATTCTGCTTTTCATTATTTTTTATTTCTTCATTCGTCAAATTCAAGCAGGTGGTGGCAAGGCGATGAGCTTTGGTAAATCACGTGCGCGCCTTATGAATGAGAATGAAAAACGCATTACCTTCAAAGACGTAGCAGGCGTTGAAGAAGCGAAAGAAGAACTTTCGGAAGTCGTCGATTTTTTAAAAGATCCAAGAAAATATACCAGCCTTGGCGGAAAAATTCCGAAAGGTGTTTTATTAGTAGGCCCTCCCGGGACTGGTAAGACGCTCTTGGCACGAGCTGTAGCAGGCGAGGCTGGTGTGCCTTTTTTCTCAATCTCAGGTTCTGACTTCGTGGAAATGTTTGTTGGGGTTGGTGCTTCTCGAGTACGTGACCTTTTTGAACAAGGGAAACGACAAGCTCCTTGTATCATCTTCATTGATGAGATCGATGCCGTTGGCCGTCATCGTGGTGCAGGGATGGGCGGTGGTCATGATGAACGTGAACAGACGCTTAACCAGTTACTGGTTGAGATGGATGGTTTCGAAAGTAACGAAGGTGTTATCATCGTCGCTGCTACTAACCGTATGGATGTTTTAGATCCAGCGCTTCTACGTCCAGGTCGATTCGATCGTCGTGTAACAGTTGGCCGTCCTGACGTTCGCGGAAGACTTGCGATTATTAAAGTTCACACTCGTAAAACGCCACTTGATAAAGATATTAATTTGGAAAATATTGCTAAAGGAACTCCTGGTTTTACAGGGGCAGATTTAGCGAACTTAGTTAACGAAGCTGCGTTAATCGCTGCTCGTTACAATAAAAAATTAATTCAGAATATTGATTTTGAAGAAGCTAAAGATAAAGTTCTAATGGGTGTTGCTCGTAAGTCACTGATGATTTCTGATAGTGAAAAACGTGTAACGGCTTACCATGAAGCGGGACATGCTCTGGTCGGTTTGCGTCTTCCATATACAGATCCTATTCATAAAGTTTCGATCATGCCTCGTGGTGGTGCGCTTGGGGTCACTCAAACTCTTCCAAATGAAGACATGCTAAACTTAACCAAAGAACGTGCGAATAATTTTATTTCGTTCTTAATGGGTGGTCGTGTTGCAGAAGAATTAATTTTCAATGAAATCACTAACGGTGCTTCAAATGATATTGAACGCGCGACAGAACTTGCCCGCAATATGGTTTGTCACTGGGGTATGAGTGATTCGATGGGAACAATTAATTATGGTTCATCAAGAACTCAGCCATTCGCGGGTATGGGGCGTGAAGGTGAAAATAATTATTCACAAGATACAGCTAAAAAAATTGATCAAGAGATTTACGATATCGTGAATACCAACTATCAAATCTCACGCAAGATTTTATCAAAAGAAAAAGATATTTTGATTAAGATGGCAGAAGCTCTGATTGTGTGGGAAACCCTCGATTCTGCGCAGGTGAATGATATTGTCGCTGGCAAAGACATCGGTATTCCACAGTTCAACGATATTAAATCAAGTGAGCCAAGTACAAGTAGCTCTTCGAATTCAGATACCGGCGGCGGTCTTCCAACAGGAAAAATCGTTCCGGCCTAAAAATGCGCACGATCTTACAGCACAAAGTAAAAATAATGGGAGTGATTAATATCACTCCCAATTCATTTTCTGATGGTAATCAAATCAATACGATTGATCTTTTAAGTAGACGAATACAACTATTACAAGAAAGTTGCGACGCAATTGATATTGGGGCAGAATCAACGGCACCAAAAAACTCGGTGGTAAGTTCAGAGGTCGAGTGGGCGCGTTGGGAAAAATTATTTTTACCCTTGCTAAAAAAAGATTTCTTTAAACCAGACATGGTTTTATCGATCGATACTTACCGCACTGAAATTTTTTATAAACTGCTCAAGCATTTACGTGAAGCTGGGATTGAAAACGAAATTTGGTGGAATGATATCTCGGGTGATTTTGATGAAGCAGCTCAAGCGGCAGTAGTTTTGAAAAATGTGAAATATGTTTATTGTCTAAATTTCGCCGCTTCTCGCACTGTTGGTTCACAACACTTAAATTTTAAAGTCAGCGACGAAGAATTCATGGCGAAATGTTTAGAGGATTTATTACGCGTTTATACCATCGTACAAAAAAAAAATATTTCAGATAAAGTTATTTTTGATCCTTGCTTTGGCTTTGCGAAATCGCGTGAACAAAATTTAAAACTGATTGATGAGTGGGAGAGTGTTTCAACTAAGCTTAACCCCACTTGGTTGATTGGTTTATCTAAAAAATCTTTTCTGCGTCCCACTCCGGAAACCCCTGATGACATTCTCGAACATATCCATTCTTTAGCGCTGGCCAAGATTTTAAAGAACTCACCGGCAGGAGAATATATCTTTCGCGTTCATCGTCCTGAAGTTTTGAAGCAAGTTGAAATCCATCTGGCAAAAAGCTAACACCCTAAAAGTAAGTAAGTTTTAGTTGCGCGATTAGTCTGTAAAGTTTACATTTTTAGTCATGTAATAATTACATATCGACTATGTAAAAGGGCGCTCATATGAAACTTATCCTTCTCATCTCCCTGTTTTTATTCAGTTTTTCTGTTTTTTCTAAACCGAAGGTTATCTATGGTGCGGACAACCGAGTCGACGCTATGAACTCATATGATAATGCCCAGCGATATTTGGCCCGTTCAACCGTGGCCATGATTCCAGCGAATGCCATTTCTCGTCATAATGCCAATTCTCTCTATGGAGTTATCAAGGGTGTGTCGCTACGCGATCGCTTAGGTATTGATCCTATGACCGGACAAAAAGTCACACAACTTTGTAAGGATGAGCGCTTCGGTATGCAGCCAACTGCAGCCAATTGTTCGGGCTTTATGATTAGTGATGACATGATCGCAACCGCCGGTCACTGTATGCAAAGTATGGAGATGTGCCGAGATAATTATTGGGTCTTTGATTATTTTGCTAAGGGCGAGTTTGATACAGAAGTTATTGTTCCAGCGAGTAGTGTTTATCGGTGCGCGCGAGTTATCAAGCAAGCTTTTGACGGCGAGACTTTAAACGACTATGCCATCATTCAACTCGATCGCAAAGTGACTGATCGCCCACCGCTGAAGCTGCGCGCTTCTGGCAGTATTATGTATCAAGAAAATGTTTTTGTTATCGGATATCCAACGGGCCTTCCGGGCAAAGTGGCCGATACGGCTTGGGTCACTAATAATTATGGCGGCAAAGGAAAATATTTTGCAACCAACCTTGATACCTTCGGTGGAAATTCAGGTTCAGCTGTTTTCAACGCGAGAACTTATGAAGTGGAAGGAATTTTAGTTCGTGGAGACACGGATTATTTCTTTGATCAATCGGCTCAATGTATCCGTCCGTATCAATGTAATCTCTTTCCAAATGATAAATGTAATATGGGTGAACACGTGACAAGAATCACGGAGATTTACAAATAGTTGAGAAATTATAAATTTAACTTCATAATAATAGTATGCAGTTAAATTTAAAAGAAATTGAGTTCGAAACAAACCACTTAGAAAACTTTGTTTCGTTTCTCACCCAAGTTTTAGATATTGAAGTAAAGATAAAAAATAATACTCACGTTTTCGAATTAAGCGGAATCAAAGTGAGAATTAAGAGCGACCAAGGATGGATAGAACGGTCACGGATGACCGCATTTACACAATTTGATTTTCATTTTTCAGACATAAGTGATCTCGAAGATTTAAAAGATAAGCACGAATTTTTTTGTTATCGCCATGGCCTTCAATCTCAAAATACACAATTACAACAAGTGGGCGATCGCTACACACTCGACTTAATTGATCCTGATGGCCGCATTTGGAAAATGATTTACGAGCAACAACCAGCTGTTTCACTCACCGAAGAATCACATCATCGCTATTCTTGATGAATTTTGTCGGGCTATAAAAAATTGACACATCAATTTACTTCACTGAAGATCTTTAAATAAGAGGTGTTTATGAAGTTTGTTTTTGGATTATTAAGTCTGGTTATTTCTATTAACTCACAAGCCGCAGTCATCGGAATTTTAGATTCAGGTGTGGATTATAAGCACGAAAGCTTAAGCCTTTCCATGTGGGAAAATAAAGGTGAAGTTCTGAACCGCCGTGATGATGATGGTAACGGTTACCAAGATGATATTTATGGTTGGAATTTTGCGAATCAAAACCAAGAAGTGATCGATTATAAATTTTTAGGCACTTTTTCTCGTGACCCTTACAAATATTTCGAAATTCAAGGTCGCATGTTCATGGGGACTATGACAGACGAAGATCGTGCTTGGTTACAGGCTAAACGTGTTGATAAAAAATTCATGCAAGAAATGCAATTGTTTGGAAACTTCGTGCACGGAACTCACGTCGCTGGGATTGCGGCGGCGGGAAATATGGACGCGCAAATCATGGCGCTTAAATTGATTCCAACTCAAGCATCACCTTTTATTGAGAGAGCTGCCGGCCAGGTTACGAAATCAATGACCGATGGAAATCGTGAAAAAATTCTTAAAAGTATTCTTTCGGCTTTAGCGGGTGCTCAGTCACAAATGATGGAAGAGATTGGTTTCTACCTTTCACTTTTTCCAGTGGATATCGTAAATGGTTCGTTTGGAACCAGCTTCACTGCCATTAAACCTATTATCTCGATGGCGTATAAAGTGATCTTTTTTAAAACGGGAACAGATGAAGAGTTGGCTCCTTATATTAACTTCTTCATAGAAGAAATGTTAAAAGGTGCCTCAGTGCTTGTGAATTATGCACCTAAAACATTGTTTGTTTTTGCTGCTGGAAACGATGGACAAAACAACGATATCTACGGAACTTCACCGGCCAATTTACGTATGGATAACGTAATTTCAGTAGCGGCAACCTTCGAAAACCAGTATCTAGCACCCTTCTCGAACTTTGGTAAAAAAGTCGATGTTGCGGCCCCTGGTATGTTAATTGAGTCAAGTATTCCAGGCAATGAATACCTAAAAGTTAGTGGAACCAGCCAGGCAGCTCCCTATGTGGCCAATGTAGCGGCCCAAATTAAGGATGCGAATCCGCAATTAGGCGCAAAAGAAATTAAGAACATCATTATGTCGACCGTGGATAAAAAATCCTGGCTTGCCGAAGCGGTATCAACTGGTGGTATAGTTAACTATAAGCGTGCCGTATTGGCCGCAGAATATGCGCAAAGCATGCCTGTTGAAGAAGCCATTATGAATGCTCTAAAACATGTTAAAGATGTGCCTCCATCAAAAAATAAAATCAAAGGAAATTCTGAGCCTATGCGATTGTATCCGCAATTCGAATAGAACACGATTTTATTAAAAGGATACTCAGGATGAGTAAAGTTTTATTTCTGCTTCTTTCGCTTAGTGTTTACATGAATATTGTTCAGTATTCGAAACTCAAAGCCAGCAAGAAAAAGATCGTAAAAATTCAAAATGATAAAAATAACGAGCTTCACCAAAAAGTAGCAGCATCACGCGCGCCGGCCTTTCCTCAGCAATTAGAAATAGAAGATATTTATGAAGAGTGGGAACACGAATTAGCGGTTTTTCTAAACCACTTTGAAGTGACTCGTGCCCGTTTTGCTTTTGATCAATATAAAAAGCTTAAAATTCAAATGGCGAACGAAATGGAAGTATATCTAAAGAAAATTCGCCCGAATCAAGATCTCGAAACGGAAGAAGTGATGTATTTCAAAACCGCCGAACTTGCTTACATCGAAAAATTAACTCAAAGATACTTACGTAAGTGGCGCGAAATTATCGGTGAAGAAACTTTTCAAGAATATCTATCATTGAAGCATAAATTCAATTCACAGGTAACAAACCTGACGAGTGATAAAAAATCACCAGTTGTTGTTAATTTTTAATTATCTGATGGTATTAACTAGACCCGATGTAACTTCGTTATACTCTTTGTACAAACCACTACCGAAAAGAATTTGAATAGGTAAAATGAGCTGTTTTTTACCGAGCTCAATGACTTGAGATAATTTAATGGTTTCAGTGTAACTAATGCGAGGAATTCCTTCGACCCGTTTAAAAATCACCAGAAAAATTTCATCAATATTTTGTTCAACCGTAAGAGTATTATAAAAATCCTCACTCATAAGCAAACTGACAAAGGCGCCTTGAGAAAGCCGGGATTCTTGGCTTACTGTTAATATATCACCGGACTCTTCTGGTTTTTGAAGACGTTTCTCCGCTTCGATCCGTGCTGCTAAATTCTGATTATCAAGCCCGCTCAGTGGATTTAAAAATTGAAAGCTTTTAATCTGTTCAGGGTAGTTAAGTACCAAATAAAGTCTTCTATCTATAACCACAAAACCTTCATAATAATCTTTCAGGTTAAGGGCGTTGCAGTATTTCTTTTCGAGATCCGATAAACATTTTTCTTTATTCAAAATATCTTCGGGTTTAAGTTCAACCACTACGGGTGCAGCTATTTTGGGTTTGGCTTGATTATTGAGTGGTGGTAATTCACGAGAAGTTTCAATCACCATATTGTCTTGAACTTCTTCTTCACGGCCATAAATAAACAGGAAATAATAAGTGACACAGATAACTAAAAAACCTGTGATGTAAGATTGGTTTTTATTACTTCTAGATTTATGCTTCTTTCTCATTTTCTCGGATAGTTGCATCTCCGGATTGGTCTTATCTCGTTCAGCACCAGCTTTTCCTGTAGGATCAACTGCCGCATTTTCTGCAAGTAGCGAACGTGTCAGCGAAGCCGCGTTTTGCGCCCCTTTACGGTGTGCAGTGGTTGTATTAACGGGTTTAACCATGTCATCTTCGTTAAGTAGACGAATCGAAATTCCCACACCAAAAATAACCGGGAAGAAGGTGCTGAATTCAACCGGTTTATGAGGTTCGATTTTTTCATCATTTAAGAGTGTGCCGTTAGAACTTCCAACGTCGGTAATAAAAAATTGGTTTTTGATTTCTTCAATCTTTAAATGTCTGCGACTCACGCCTTCGATCGCTAGTTGCAAATCATTTTCAGAACCTCTACCAATGGTTACAACTTTCTGTTTAAATTCTAAAATCTCTTTTTCACCATCAGGATACTGAACTTCTAAACGCATCTCGTCTTCTCGCTAATATAAAAAAATTGTTTTTATTGCTTCTTTGTACTGCTGCATCGATTCATTTTCAAAATGATCGAGTTCTTCATTCTTACCATTTTTCTCAACCCACAAACGAATTTTATCCGTGCCGTTGATAACATCAATGGGCTCGCGATCATGTACGTACTCGTACGGGGCCTTTTTCCACTGAAATTTTTCACCTAAGTGATGATAAAACTCGCGGCAAAGAATTTGCGAAACTCGCCATGACTTAAATTCTTTACGATCAGTCACATGAATTTGATATCCGCCACACTGCTTGCCCGCATGCTTTTGGAAAGTCGGCATGAAAACTAAAGGACGTAGAATAAATCCTTTCAAACCCGATTTTTCAAAAACTTTTTTCAAATGTTTTTCATAAAACGAAAAAGCTTCAATCCCAGGGTGTCCCACAATTTCTAAGCTGTGGGTGGTTCCACGACCTTCAGAAATATTTGTGCCTTCAAATAGAACCGTTCCGACAAATGGAAAACACGAATCAACCATCGGAATATTTGGTGAAGGCATGACCCATGGCATTTGCGTATCTTCAAAATACATTTCACGTTTCCAGCCAGGCATTTTAACGTAATCTAATTTACATTCGCTGCCCCAATATTTTTTTGCCATCAAAGCAAATTCCGCCATGGTCAGACCGTGGCGAACGGGACATGGGTGGCGACCAACAAAGGAATTAAATTTCGCTTCTAAAATATTGCCTTCCAGATCCACACCGCCAATAGGGTTTGGGCGATCCAGAATAACGACATCAATATCTTTATTGCGGCAGGCTTCCATTAAGTGAGTCATGGTGTAGACGTAAGTATAAATACGCGTTCCAATGTCCTGCAAATCAACGAAAATATGATCTAATCCTTCCAACATTTCGTCAGTTGGAATACGAGTTTCAGAATAAAGGCTATAAATTGGCAATTGGAAGAACGGGTGAGTGTAGTGATTGGACTCGACCATATTGTCTTGTACGTCAGTTACAAAGCCGTGCTGAGGAGCGAAGACCTTCGTTAAGCGCTTCCCGAAAGTTTCCTGCATCATATAGAGACCGTGGCGAAAGTTTTTACCCACAGAAGCGCTATGGCAGAGGTAACCAACCTTACCTGAATATTTTTTTTGAAGTGATTTGTCCTCACAGAGGTGATCGAGCCCAGAAATAACTTTTTGCGACATAATTTAATCCTTTCTTTTAGTATACTCGAAGTGATTTTTGAGTGCTAGCCTAGAAGGGTATTCACACCGGGAGTCCAACCATGCAACAGTATCTTGATCTCATGAAAAAAGTCTTAAAAGATGGTGTTAAAAAAGAAGACCGAACTGGTACAGGAACACTTTCGATTTTCGGGCATCAAATGCGCTTTAATTTGAACGAAGGTTTTCCGCTTGTGACCACCAAAAAAGTGCATCTGCGATCTATTATTCATGAACTTTTATGGTTTTTAAAAGGTGAAGGAAATATTCAGTATCTAAAAGAAAATAAAGTTACGATTTGGGATGAATGGGCCGATGAGAATGGAAATTTAGGCCCGGTTTATGGGGTTCAGTGGCGGAGTTGGCCGACTTATGACGGGAAAACTATCGATCAAATTACTCAGCTAATTACCAACCTGAAAAAAAATCCTGATTCACGTCGACATTTAGTCAGTGCCTGGAACGTTTCTTTAGTGGATCAAATGGCCTTGCCGCCTTGTCATACTTTTTTCCAATTTTACGTCGCTAACAATAAACTTTCTTGCCAGTTGTATCAAAGAAGTGCGGATATTTTTTTAGGTGTTCCATTTAATATCGCTTCGTATGCGCTTTTAACGATGATGGTGGCGCAAGTTTGCGGTTTTGAATTAGGGGATTTCGTTCATACGTTTGGCGATGCTCATTTATACACCAATCATTTAGAGCAAACGAAGTTACA
>JAEUWD010000050.1 GCA_016786485.1 Bacteriovoracaceae bacterium
GAGAAGAGAGTACAACACGCGAAGACCTCATAGCAGTCTGGGTTATAAACCACCAGCGCCAGAGAGTTTTAGAATTGTCGATGGAGTTTTAGCGTGCTAGAGAAACATACTTAACAGTGGACGATGGATGGGGTCTGCTCACTGAACCTTTTTTCTGAACCTCACCATCTTCGATCATATGGGTTTCTTTTTTCGTCACAATTGTACCAATGGCGTTTGCAAAAAAAGTTGCAGCTTCATCAAGGCGCTGCTTTAAAACAAAATAATTCCCTGAGTTCTCAATAATTTGATTTAAAAGCTCTGGACTAATTTTGTTGATATCAGCAGCGGTTTGTACGGCAACTGTTAATTCAATTCCACCATCACGGCATTTATTTTGAAGTTCGATAAACTCCTTGGTGACAATTGAACCAAACTCATCAAAATAAACACTTACAGGGTTTTGCCTAGCTTCAAGTTTACCTTTCTCGCTATTTACAGAGTTATAAGATTGATTCATCAGTTCCCCTAAAAATATACGACCGAGAGACCGTGCCGTCTCACCGTAGCCTTGAGTTGATAGACCAACATAGAGACATGCTCGCTCAGATCGAACCTTGGAAAACGTCAGACCATCGGCTTCAGTATTTAAGATCCTACCAAAATCACTACTAACGATGTCTTCGAGCTTTTCAATGAGTCCAATAATGTCTTTACTGGAGTTTTGTTTTAAATAATCCAGAATCGTTTTAAGTGAAAAACATCTCTCGTCGGCTTTAATTTGATTTAAAGCTTTTCTTAAAGCACTTTTACACATGGTTTCATAGTAAGGCTCACTCCAAGTAAAAGACTCCATGATACGATTTGTAACTTGATTAACTGATCCTTCTAAAACGGGGTTCAAACTAATTGAATCCTTATAGTGCTCAGAAAAAATATAACAAGGCCTTTTATATTTTTGGCAAAGCTTCTGAAACGTCATCATAGACTCATAGTCACCTTTGGGATCAAAGAAGATGATAGGTTTATTTTGGCGAAGTGAGTGTTCTTGTAGGATTGTAATCAGATTGGTTTTACCAAACCCTGATGCTCCGACGATGAAGGAGTGCTTTTTAAAATCGATACTCGCTAAATTTACCTCCTTTCTGGTTCGCGTATCAATTCCAAGAGCGTCTTCTAATTGTGTTTGTTTTTTGACCGCTAAGGCCTTGCGTTCAATTTTATGATCCGGAACTTTTAATTTAAAAGCTTTAGCGAAGGCGAATTTAAATAATTCTTTAAAGAGATCAAAAATAATCAGACACAGTTCGTGAAAGATTTCATAGAAGGGTGTAAAGAGATCGAGTTGTGGATTTTGGTTTTTATTTTTCATAAGAATGCTCCCAAGCCTTAAATGGGCCAATAGTTTTGTTGTTGAACTCGGAATTCATTTGCTTGCTCCTTTGTTTGGTAAAAAAACATTGGAACTCCATAAGCAATTTGGATGCCAACAATTCTGTCTACTTAGGGTTGCGTTAGTTGTATGAAAATATTGAAATTATAAAAATAATGACATCGACGAAAACTGCACTTTGCACCACAAAAAGTGCAAAGTGCAGTTTTCGTCGCGTTAAAAGAGAATATTTGGATAAATGATGAAACAACTCTACCATTTCTATCATTTAGTTTTTCTTACATATTACTTCATCGGTCGATTGTTTTTTGTCTAATTGAAATAGATTAACTTTTATAATGATCTTGCTGAAACTTAAAAAATATGATTCCATTTAAATCAAGATGAAATTAAAGTGTATATTTTTACTAATTCTCTTCATTGCTAATTTTTCTGTGACAGTTTTTGCGGACTCATCTCATATTGAACTAGCAACAATTGCTAGTGAATGCTGTACTGATAACGTTAGCAGTATTTTAGAAGTAGGTGATCAGCAAGATTCGAATGAGCATTGCCCTAATCACGATTGTTGTCATCAGAATCACATTCATCATTATTTATTGTTAAAAAATTTTCTTATATTAGATTTAGCTTCGACTGATCGTCTTTTTCCTCGCTACCTTGCCAATTTCACTTCAAATTTTTCAGAGATCGTTAAACCGCCTATCGTCTAAAATATTCTCTACACTATAAATTATATTTATTACTTCAATTAAGAGAGTTTAGTTATGTTGGATTTATTAATTCGCTATTCTTTGCGTCACCGCATGTTGGTTACAGCAATAACAGCGCTCATTGTTACTTATGGATTTTATGTATTAAAAAATCTTCCTGTGGATGTTTTCCCAGATTTAAATAAACCCACTGTTACCATATTAACCGAATCAGGAGGAATGGCACCTGAAGAAATTGAGACGTTCGTAAGTTTGCCCCTTGAGACTGCCTTAAATGGACTTCCCGGTGTTACTAGGGTTAGGTCAACATCCGGTATTGGACTCTCAGTCGTGTACGCCGAATTTGATTGGGGAACTGATATTTATCGAAATCGACAATTAGTTGGGGAAAAACTCTCACTGATTAGAGAAAAACTTCCTAGAAATGCAATATCAACTATGGGCCCAATCGCTTCTATTTTAGGTGAGATTCAGCTAATAGGTTTAACTTCTCCCGATGAGTCGGTTTCACCAATTGAGCTAAGAACAATTGCCGACTGGGTGATACGTCCAAGGCTTCTGAGTATACCCGGTGTTGCTCAAATTATTCCAATGGGTGGGGGATTAAAACAATATCAAATTTTGATTTCAGCGGAAAAAATTCAAAAATATCGCCTGACACTTGATGAAGTAGAAACTCACTTATCCTCGATTAGTGTTAATACCACGGGTGGATTTATTAATAAAGATGGCAACGAGTACCTCATCAGAAATTTGGGAACGACAAAATCCATAAATGAAATTGAAGCTTCGGTTGTAGGTCTACACTTTGGAAAACCAGTTTTGGTTAGAGATATTGCCAAAGTTCAAATAGGTCCAGCCATTAAACGAGGAGATTCTAGTGTTAATGGGCACAAAGCTGTTTTAATGAGTATTCATAAACAACCTGGAGCTAGTACCTTAGATTTAACAGCTAAAGTTGATCTTTCACTAGCTGAACTAGAAAAGAGCTTTCCTAAAGGTGTACGTTTAGAAAAAGATTTATTTAAACAGGCCCATTTTATTGATTCTGCGATTGAGAATGTGAAAGAAGCGCTTAGAGATGGTACCATCTTGGTCGTCATCATTCTTTTTATCTTCTTAGCAAATTTTAGAACGACTGCCATTACCTTAACCGCGATTCCGCTCTCCCTCGTTCTTACCGCCATTGTCTTCAAGCTCTTTGGCATCAGTGTGAACACGATGACTCTGGGAGGTTTAGCGGTGGCGATTGGTGAGTTAGTTGACGATGCCATCGTCGATGTCGAAAACGTTTATCGCAGGCTTAAAGAAAATAAAGAACTTGCTAATCCTCTGCCGCCCTTGAAGGTTATTTATAACGCTTCAAGCGAAGTTAGAAATTCTATTGTTATTGCCACTGTCATCGTGGTTCTTGTTTTCATCCCACTGTTTAACTTATCTGGACTGGAAGGGCGCTTGTTCATCCCATTAGGTATTGCCTACATCGTTTCCTTAATTGCTTCACTTTTAGTCTCTTTAACTGTGACGCCTGTGATGTGTTCATATCTTTTAACGAAAGGTAAAATGATCGAACATAAAGATACTAAGTTTGTTAGCTGGCTAAAAATACAAGATGCTCGAATGCTTAACTGGAGTCTCGAACAACCCAAAAAAGTTTTAGGTGTTTTAACAATACTTTTTCTTGGATCATTGGCCTTAGTTCCATTTATGGGAAAAGATTTTCTTCCTAAATTCAATGAAGGTACAGCGATGATATCAGTCATCGCACAGCCTGGATTATCCCTTGAGGCATCAAATGCTCTAGGTACCAAGGCTGAAAAAATCATTTTGGAGATACCAGAGGTTAAATCTGTTTCAAGAAGAACTGGTCGAGCAGAAATGGACGAGCATGCTGAAGGTGTTAACAACAGCGAAATTGATGTTGATTTTAAATCTACTGGGAGACCTCGAGATATCGTACTTAAAGTTATTCGCGAGAAGCTTGAGCCTTTAGGTGCCTATATCGGTGTTGGGCAGCCTATTTCACACAGGCTTGATCACCTACTTTCTGGAGTACGTGCCCAGATTGCCATTAAATTATTTGGTACGGACTTAAAGCAACTAAGAACGACAGCTTCAAACATTGAGGAAGCCATTCGTGATACTGAAGGATTAGTCGATCTTCAAGTTGAACAACAAGTACTGATTCCCCAAGTTAAAGTCCAGTTGCTTAGGGAAGAAGCAGCAAAATACGGAATTGTTTCCGGTGAGTTGGCCAACATGCTCGAGCTGGCGCTAAACGGTGAAGCTGTTGGACAAATTATTGACGAACAAAAAATCTTTAATGTCTACATGAGGTTTGATGATGAATCCCGTTCAAATTTAGAGTTGATAAAAAAGACATTAATCAAAATTATGCCCGACGGAAGTCAAATAAAAATCGAAGATGTTGCTGACGTGTATGAATCAACTGGTCCAAACATTATCAATCGAGAAAATGCCCAGAGGCGGATTGTCATTCAGGCCAATGCAGCTGACAGAGACCTCAATACTTTGATTGGTGAAATAAAGCAGAAGATTGATAAGAATGTGAATCTGCCTGAAGGATACTTCCTTCAGTACGGGGGACAATTTGAAAGTCAACAAGAAGCGACTCGAATGATTATCCTTCTTGGTAGTTTATCTTTGATAGGTATATTTGTTGTCCTTTACGCCCACTTTAAATCAACATTTATTGCCATACAAATTATGCTGAACATTCCCATGGCACTGATAGGAAGTCTTGTTTTGTTGTTCTTAACGGAAAGGATTTTTTCAGTTGCAACACTGGTGGGTCTTGTCACGCTTTGCGGGATTGCCAGTCGAAATGGGATTATGATGATTTCACACTATTTGCATTTGATGAAACATGAAGGTGAATCCTTCTCAAAACAAATGGTTATCCGCGGCTCACAAGAAAGACTTGTTCCAGTTTTGATGACGGCATTAACTGCAGCACTTGCGCTGATTCCACTCGTGTTATCGAAGGGACAACCTGGTAAAGAGATATTGTATCCGGTCGCACTGGTGATTGTTGGAGGATTGTTTAGTTCGACATTACTCGACATCATTGTGACACCAACTGTTTTTTATAATTACGGAAAAAAATCAGCGGAATTATCCCTGATTGAAGAAAATAAAGAAACTGAAGTTTAAAGGAGAAAAACATGAAAACGATCTTAACAATTGCATTAACTCTACTCGCTCTAAATTCCCCGGTATTTGCTGGCGAAGGACATGACCATGGACCTGGTCAAGTTCAGCCAACCAGAGGTGGAATTCTCATGAAAGGACATGATTTCTTTTTAGAGGCAGTGGGTACAAAGTCTGAGATTAAATTTTATCCGTTAAAGAAAGAGAATTCTAAGTCAAATGCACTGAAGCCAATTCCACTTAAGGATGTCAAAATCACTGCGAACTATTCACTTCCTAGAGGAAAAGCCAATCAGCCAATTTTATTGTCTCAAAATTCAGATTATTTTTCTGGCAAAGTCGAAGCGGGCTCAACGCATCGTTATCAAGTTGATGTGAGTGTTGAAGTTAGCAACGAAAAAGAAAAGTTTACTTATCAAATTGAACTACAGGAATAGAAATGAAAAAGAGATGGTATTTAATTTTTATGATAGTACTAAGCTTGCATGGCCAAATTGGCCATGCAGGAATGAAGCTTGAGTATGATGACCTCGAAACTTTAATTAAAACTAAGAACAAAAAAGTCGCAGCAACGAATCTTGAACTTAGCGGTGTTGAAAAAAGGTTAGGGTATTTAAAGCGATCATTTATTCCGACCGGTGAAGCCTGGGTTGGGCAAGAGAAGTTCGAGACTGGTCCTTACGAATCGATGAATGAGCCGATGTACTCTTTAAGAGCGAATTTAAATCTTTACCGAGGTGGCAGAGATTCATTAGAGGAAGCAGCTAGAAAAGCTCAGAAAATGAGCATGGAAATGCAGTCTCAACAAGTACTACAAAACGAACTTTTTGAGGTCCGAGCGTTTTATTGGGAGCTCGTGTTTTTAAAAGAAATAAGCAAACTTTATGAAAACACACTTGAACTCAATCAAAATAATCTTTCGAAAGCTTTGAAGCGTATTAACTCTGGTTTAGCAACTAAAGTTGATAAATTAGAATTTGAAATTTCAGAAACTCAGTTAAAGCAAGATATGGCGAGGATTGCAGTTTCGATCTCGACGTCTCAAAGAAGGATTGCTGCTCTTCTTGGAGTAGAGCCTGAAACACAATTTGAGACTTTAGATTTGGTTCCCCACGATCATGATGACTCGACCCCAAGTCAAACGATGGACTTCAACTTATTTCGCGATGTTCAATTTGAGCTTGCAAACAAAATGGATTTTGAAGCACGGGGAGAGATTCTCAAAAGATGGTGGACACCAAAAGTCGATATTTATGCTGAGTCGATGTTGTTGAATTTTCGAGAACGTAGTTTTTATACGCAAAATGATCAGATTGATAATGCCTTTGGTATTAAATTGACCTTTAGTTTTGACGGTTTTCAAGATCAGTATGATGGGGAAGCGTTAGTCGCAAAATCGCTTGCTGCTCAGTTTAGAGCAGAACAAGTGAAATTAGAAATTGAAGCAGATTTTAATACTGCTAAGCAGGAACTACGTCTCATTCATGATCTTATTCATGAGGGTGAAAAAAATGTGGAAAAAGGTGCTCAGTACCTACGTCAGACATTAGACGAATACTCACGAGGAGTTAAAAATTCGCCCGATGTTCTCAGTGCGACTCTTAAACAACTTGAATTTAAAAAACGATTTGCCGAGTTGAGAAAAGACTATGCCATTGCTAAGGCGCAGGTTCAGTCACTGCTAGCAAATCAACCATGAGGTTTACATGAAAAAAATTCTTGCTCTAATAATGATTTTTTCTTCACTTGTTGCCTGTAATAAAAATGATGACCGACTGAAGGAAAAAGCCGCCATAGAAAGTGAATCAGCAACGACCTCTCAGCTAAATGTCGAAAATGAAAACCTTGCGACTAAAGCTGAGAAGATGGAAGAGGATTTAACTCGTAGGCATCGCTTCTATCAAGCTCTTAAAGGATCTTATGAAGGAGAAATTAAAACTAATCTCGGGACTTTTAATATCAGGATTACTTTGACTACTAATCTTGCCCCTATTCCTGTCACTCGAGTTCGTCAGTTAGAAGAAATAGCAGCAGATTTAAATACCCTTTCATTGAATGCCCAAGTTGTTCAATGGGATCCGAACAATACTAATAGCGCCGTAGGTTGTAGGATGTCGGGAATAAGACCTGACATGGTAAAGGGTGAACTTGTCATTTCGACTGAAAGCTGCCCCAATCTTTACTTGCTTAAAATTACCGAAAATGGATTTGTTTCAAGCGCAATTGAAAATGCTGAAATGGCAGCACGTGCCGCTCAGCAAATTCTTGATGGTGCTATTTTTGAAGTTGATAGTCTTGCTGGCCGAGTACAACC
The DNA here is from genome assembly GCA_016786485.1 of Bacteriovoracaceae bacterium. Lineage (GTDB taxonomy): Bacteria > Bdellovibrionota > Bacteriovoracia > Bacteriovoracales > Bacteriovoracaceae > JAEUWD01. The sequence continues at coordinate 7,571 of JAEUWD010000050.1, forward strand.
TTCTACCAATGCTTCAATTTTTAAGTTTGTAGCTTATAAAGTACAAGAGTAATGCCATGAAAAAACTATTAATAATGATCTTTTCTCTCTGGTGTACATTGATCTGGGCCCAGTCCAATCAAGAAATTAAGATCGATCTTAAACAAGTGGTTAATAAGGTTAGCACTGAAAACTACAGTGTTTATCAAAATTCACTTCGGGTATATCAAGCAAAAGAGGGCATCACTGTCGCGCGGATGAATCTTTTGCCGCGTCTCAATCTTTGGAAACTTGCGAGTGCCGCAGCCGAAATTTTTGCCGGTGGGCCCGCCGGTGCGGCTGGAGGGGCTTTTTCAATTGTCGAAGATATAGCACCCTTTTTAGTACCGGCAAACTGGTTTCGTGTCAGTCAAAGTAAACTCTTTTATCAAGCTGATCTTGAAGGTTATAAAGCGCTGTGGGCCAATGAGGTCTTAACTGCCAAAGCACTTTATCATCACATTTTACTAGATTCATCTCTAAAGGATCACATTCTTAAAAGTCGAAAGGATTTGGATGAAATTTACCATATTGTAAGAGTGCGTGAGACTTTTGGTGGTCTTACGCAAAATATATCTCAAGAAATTAAGATCAGACTTTTAGCTTTGGATGAAGATTTAAGAGCACTGGAAGTTTTAATTTCTGAAGAAGAGAGTATCTTAGCATTTTTGATGGGATATCCGAGTGGCACTAAGCTAAAAGTGACTCTAATTGAAATGCCAGATTATGATTCTCTTGAGCATTTAGTTTATGAAGATTTTGATTTTCGTGCTCTCGATGTTTCGCCAGAGGTTAAACAGTTTCAATTCTTTATTAATGCTGCCGACTATGCTAAAAAAGAAATTTATTACTCATTCTTAGGTGCTTCAAGTCTCAGCCGGGGACTAAATGGTGGGGTCTTTGACAATCTTCCAGTGCAAGCAGGTTTAGGTTTTGGAGCTGGTGCCTCAATTCGAATTGTAAAAACTCAGAAAGAAATTTTAAAAGCCCAAAAGAAGGCGGTTGAAGAAACTGTTCGAAGGCAGCTGAAACAACTGATTAATAATTACAATCTGGATGTTGATAACTATAAAAATCTAAACGAGAGGGTTAGCTTAACAAAAAATAGATTGAAACAAATTTACCAACGGATTCAGTTCGGTGAAAATATAGATTCTCTTCAGCTTATTGAGTCTTCTCGTAATTTAATTGATGCGGAAACGGCACTATTTAGTGTCATGTTTCGTTTCCTAAATAGTGAGGATAAGTTATCAAGGTTAATTTTTTTTGGAGATTATGCTAAAGCAAAAGAAGCTCTTAAGCTCATTCAAAAGGAGCAACGATGAAAATTCTTATTATTTTATGTATTTTGTGTGGCCATGCATTTGCCCAGTCAGATATTGTTCAAATGATCTCTGATACTGCCAGTCTCAGAATCGAAGCTGAATCAATTGTCGGAACCACACCCTACCGAGCGACTGAGCATCAGATTATCAAAAATTATTTTGTAAGAATAAAAGATTTTGTGGACCAGCTAAAAGAGAACGCTAGGAAAAAAAGACGCTTCAATAATTATCTCGAATCACAAGAAATGAGCAAGTTCTGCTCAGGAATTTTCATAGGTGTAAGTGATTGGGAGCAAATAAAAATTGATTGTACGCGAAACCGATTTTTCTTATGTGCCGAAGATGTAAATGAGTATAATGAATCAAAAAAGATTTTCTTCGAAATTCTTTCGGATGTATTATTAAAAATTTTTCAAAATACTTCTGAATGTCAGTAGTTATTAATTAATAAACGAGGTGAAAAATGAAATTAGTATTTTTCTTACTCCTAGCATTAAGCATGTTCGCTTGTTCTCATCATCACAACACGACGAAGCACCATCATCACCAATTTAACAAAAAATGTGCTTATGAAGTGAGCCAAAATCACTTTGACACAGATGGCAAGGAAGAATTCAAGATCGAGCATGAGGGTGAGGCATATTATTTTTCCAGTGCTGAAAAAATGCAAAAATTTTACTCCGATATAGATGCATACACAAAGCGATCAATGATAAATTGGAAGAGAAGAACATCGAAGTGATATGGATAATCAGATTGCTTTAAGTATGAGAGGCACGAAATGTATTTTTTCTTAAAAGTGGTATTTTCAGCATTGATAATTGCAACAGTCACGAAGTTGTCTGACAAAACTCCAGTTGCGGCAGCGTTACTAAAGTCCCTACCTTTAACGTCTTTGCTAGTTTTTTTCTTTATGAAATATGAGGGAAGAACTAATGACGAAATAAAGCAAATGTCATGGGATATTTTTTATCTCGTCATACCTTCATTGATTCTCTTTATTCTGTTTCCCATATTACTGGATAAAGGATGGACATTTTCTACTGCACTTGCAATTAGCATTCTCGTCATGTGTGGAGGATATATGATGACGTTGAAATTTTTGAGTTAACTATTGTGTATGTGGATTATTACGATAAACTATAATCAATAAAAGCTTTTTTACTCGTCTATTTACTTTTAACATCTACCACTTTTGCAGCTCCTGCGAGTTTGAAAAAACATTTACGATTTTCTGAAAACTAACTTAAGCATATGCATATTGTCTTTAAAATACTATGCAACTCCGCCGGGAGCTTCTGAGAATTTTTTTTATCGTGGTTTTAAGAAATGCAGTTATTGTATTAATCAAGAGAAGCTCTGGTAAATAAAATAGGGTTTGTTGTAGCTTGCTTTTAAGCTACCTTATCCAACTTAAGCTCTGGAAACACTTCTTTGATTCTTAATATCGTCTTTAGTGTCGGATTATTTTTTCCGGACTCAATTCTTTGATAAGGAAGTAGTGAAATTCCAAGTTTTTTTGCAGCTTGAATTTGTGTTAAGCCTTTTTTAAGCCGAAGAATTTTGATCATAATTGAAAACTTAATCAGAGGCTCAAAGAAATTAAGAGCTTCAATTTTAATGGAGGCATTTTCTATTCCATAACCAACAATCTTCTTATTTTTTTCTGAATGAATTTTATAAATTCCATTCTCATGAATTTCACTATAGTTTGCACCTTTCTTTTCAAGAACTTCTAGGTAATCAGTTTTTGCGTCATAGTGTATATACATAATTTAATCTCCTCTTTGATAATAAATATTGCCAATTTTAGGTTTATTTGTGGTTAACGCCGTAGAAATAAAATGACCATCCTCACAAATTTTAACCACAATACAGGTGTAGCGAGTTTGTGTTCTAAGTAAATAATAAAGTTGGCTATCCTCTTTTTGTTTGCTCCACCTTACTTCGTCCGGGTCCTTAAGAGTTTTACTAATCATTAAAAGGTCTATTTCAGAATGCATATCTTGAATATGCTCTAAAGTATCAGGATGTAGAAATATTACTTCTCCGCGGTAATTCTCGAAAGTCTTCATTTTTAATAAATACAACATAAATGTAGTTTTGTCAAGTGCTATTAAAAGGGCACATACTTTGAATCATCGGCATCAAAATTCTTAGTCTATTCTCGTCCATTCGCTTAATTAATTCCTGACATTGTTCAATCATTTCATGATGAAGTAGTGGTAATTTTAAAAGTTGATAGAAGAGTTCCATGCTTTGCCCATAACTTTCTGCTATATGTTTAATCTTCTTATCAGTTAATGTGACACGTCCATTTTCAATAAAACCAATGGTATTTCTTCCGTAGCCACAAAGATCACTTGCCTGATATTGGTCGATTTCTTTTTGCAGACGCAGCTCTTTTAGAACTTTGCATTCTCGGGATATTTGTCTTTGGCAAAACCTACGATTTGGACGATTTTTAGATGTACTCTTTTTTATTCTAATCGAATTAGCATCAGTCGAAGCTTTGATTTTACCAGATCGTAGCTCAGCTATTTCATTATCACTAAAGCCATATTGATTTTGAAATACTCTAAATTTCTCAACAGAGATACGGCCTCGTCCATTTTCAAGACGTTCTAAATTTTTAAAAGAGAAGTCGAATAATAAAGCAGCCTGCTGGCGGTTCAATTTTCGAAGTAGACGCATTTTTTTTATAAGGACTGAATAATCTGAAAGCTGGTTGTTTGTTTCCATAAGAAGTCTCCATTTGTTTTTTTGATAGCACTGGCCTGCAAGCGAGTGCTTGTTTCAATTTGTTAATAATTTCGATAATTTGTGAAAAACTGTGCTCGAACCTGCAAGCATGTGCTTGACGCTGCTATTAAATGGAATGACAAGTAACCTTGAAGTAACTAGGTTTGGAAAGGCGCAGAAATACTTAGAAATAATCTCAAATGAGTTTAAAAAGCTTCATGGGTTTTTAAGTACTTAGATTTACTGACGTGTTGGGTAAAAGGGGATTTACTGGTTCGAAAAGTGGAGCGGGTGAAGAGACTCGAACTCTCGACCTTCTGCATGGCAAGCAGACGCTCTAGCCAACTGAGCTACACCCGCGTGAGTTTGAACTGATATATTTACCGCCCAAGATTTACTTGGTCAACGCCAAAAAACAGGACAAAAGTTGAAATGATGCGTCTTTTGTGACATTTACATCGCATGGAGACCCTAATTCCGAATGTTGACTATTACTTTGAGAATGGCCTGATGGTTTTAACTGAAAACTATCTGAAAAAGCGTGGTTACTGTTGTGATAATGGTTGTCGCCATTGCCCTTATAAAAAAGGGAGCGAAGCTTGCGCTTCAACTCCCACTGAAACATCACCCTAAACGATATTTTTACTCAGAACGGTTCCTATGCGTTTACCGAAATCTAAAGCCGATTCAATATCGCCTGGGTAAAAAGCCTTTTCTGCCGTTTCATTACTCGCTTGAACCATGAGCCCAGTAAAGCTGCCGAGGCGATTTCTCGCTTCTTCAGGTTTTTTACCGCCATAGGTTTCTGGCAGAGTGTTGTAGCCCACCCAAAGCATTCCGTGTTGAAGAGCAAAGGTGGTAAGCGCCTGCAGGGTATTTAACTTATCGCCAGAGGGGGAGCCTGAAACGGTAAAACCTGCGGCTAATTTATTTGCCCAACTTTGTGTCATCCACGCCTTGGACGATTCATCCATAAAAGCTTTAAACTGTGCTGAAACATTTCCCATGTAAGTCGGGCTGCCAAAAACAATGGCATCTGAATTTTGTAATATTTCCCAATCCATGCTTTTATTACCAACTTCAACTAATTGGACTTCAATATTTTTTGCACTGGTTATACCTTCAGCCACTTTTTTAGCAATAAAGGCCGTGTGCCCATAACCACTGTGGTAAACAACTGATACTTTCTTCATAAATTATCCTTTTTTAATTAACTCGATATTTCCATTAATACGCACTTCTTTACCAATCGTCAGACCGCCCGATTCAAGAGCTGAATTGTATTTTAAATCCCAATCATAACGATTGATGACACCATTAAGTTTAATTCCGACACGAGTCGCTCCCCATGGATCTTTCACTTCACCACTGAAGCTCGCATCTAATGTCACTTCTTTAGTTATCCCATGCATAGTTAGTAAACCGGTAATTTTGTATTTTCCATTTTTCTGCTTATCAAATTTCTTTCCTTCGAAAGTGATGCTTGGGAATTTAGCTGTATTAAAAAAGTCTTCACTTTTTAAATGGCCATCGCGTTTAGCATCTGAAGTATTGATCGAATTAGTATCAATTTTGACTGAAAATTTAGCATCGCTAAAATTTGTATCTGAGGCTTCGGTCTTAATTTCAAACTTATCAAATTTTCCGGTTGTTTCAGAAATCACGAGATGATCAATCGCGAAATTGAGTGAAGAGTGTGACGGATCAAGATCCCATTTTGTGGCAGCTTGCGCCGTGATGACACTGAAAGCGGTGAGAGTGAGAAGACTTTTAAATATTTTCATAAATACTCCTTTTGTTGCAATCGAAATTGTTGCATTTGCAACTATCTTAAGGCTATTTTGTTGCATTTGCAACAAAATTTTGGTAGAATCAATTTTATGGATTCATGGCCAATATTCTTTAAAAGTTTCAATAGGTTACACAATAAAATGGAAGATGCCTTAAAGGCTGAGGGCTTACCAAGTTTGGAAACTTATGACGTTTTATGGATATTAGAGCAGATGCCTGAGAAGCGTATGCGATTTAATGACTTGGGTGAAAGGGTTTATCTTAGTCGTAGTAACATCACCCGGTTAGCCGAGAGACTTGAAAAAGAGGGTTATATCACCCGTGATCGTTGTCCGATGGATCGCCGTGGTGTTTGGGCGGTCTTAACTCCGGAAGGAGTTAAAGTTCGTCGTAAAATTTGGGATTTTTATAAAAAAGAAATTGAAGTAAATTATTCTTCGAAATTAACTCAGAAAGAGCATAAAAATCTGGCTGAGTTGTTGGAACGTTTCTTGGGCCCGAAAGATATCTTTTAAATCGTTATTTTCTTCCGAGAATCCTGCTAAATTTCTAAAGTGAAATTAAAATAGTCTCGTTTTTTTGGTTAATCAGCTGGCCTGAATACTCGTAATTTTCCGGGTTAAAAGCGCTGACTTTGCCTTCGCCACCTGGAATATCGATCACGTATTGAGGTACGCACCAGCCCGGTAATTTTGAACGTAATTGGGCGTATAAACGTCGGCCTTCAGGCAAGGATAGCGTGAAGTGCATTCCACCTTTAACCGCATCTGGGTGATGGAGGTAATAGGGCGTAAAACCTGCTTGCACGATTTTTTCAAAGAGCGCAATCAGTGTTTCTGCTTCAGCGTTAATATCTTTCAAGAGCACGGTTTGGGTCAAACGACCAATCGGAATTTGCCCCAGCAATTGGAGTGCTGTCATGACTTCAGGTCCAATTTCATCGGCATGATTAACATGTAAGCCAAAATTAATGCGAGTGAAAACACTCGTGTATTTATTTAAAACATTCAAAAAATCAGCATCAATGCGCGAAGGAACGATAATCGGAAAGCGCGAATGAAAGCGAATAAATTTAATGTGGGGAATTTGTGCAAAAGATTCAAGGTAGAAATCGATTTTTTCATTCGATAGCATGAGTGGATCGCCACCCGTAAAAATGATTTCATTAATTTCAGTGTGTTCTTTTAAGTAAGTGAGCGTGGCCTGAAAATTATTTTTGAAGATCGTTTCATCTTCTGCAATTTCATTCCGACGAAAGCAATAACGGCAATGCACGGGGCAGGCGATAACTGGTAAAAAGAGTGCGCGATTCTGGTAACGATGAATTAATTGTGGTGCTACTAAGTATTTTTGGTCACCAATCGGATCATTCATTCCAGTATTTTGTAACTCATGATTTTCAATCGTTTGTGGCAGGAATTGTTTGGCCAGTGGTGAGTCCATGCCAGCACTAGCAATTTTTGCGGCCAAAGCTTGCGGCACAAAAACCGGGAAATTCGTTTCTGGGAATTCACTTTTAAAATAATGATTTAATTCAGCGGTTGATTTGAGCGCTGTTTTAATTTCTTCTTTCCACATTATTTTCTGACTGATTTTTCGTAATCTTTTTTTACGATAAATGCAGTTCCTCGAATGAGAAGCGAGCCATAAATGGCTATTCCTGTAAAATGTAGCATCATGCTTGTGGTTGTCATAGTGCCTCCAGCATACAAGACATACATGATCCAAAACAACATAAGGAGATGAATAAGTATAATGACGGTTTTTTTAATCATGTCGGTGCTTGCTCTTGAACACTTTTAATTTTCTTTAAGAGAAATGATTTTTGCGTTTTGCTTAATAAACATTCAGCATAGAGGACTAAACCCTTCGGTAGCGGAATAATACCAATTGGACGAACTGGTCTTGGTTTATCACCTGAAGTGCCGCCTTGGTAAACAATATAAATGGTTTTTTGAGTTGGGATATATTCTTTTAACAGTTGAAATTTTTCATCCAACTTCATCATTTGCTGTTTTTTATATGACTTCAAATTAAATAAAAAAGCTCGTGATTTAATGAAGGAATGTTTATCTTCATTTTCGACTAAAGGAATACATTGAGCAAAAATTCTCAAACATGCTGTCGCATCTTCTAACGCTCGGTGATGATTAAGCGGAATTGAGAAAAACTCAGCTAAGCTAGAAAGTTTAAAGCTCGCTGGCTTTTTTTCTTTCGTTTTTAAAACGGAACGTGCCAGTAAACATGAATCAAAAATATTACTTTCTAGTGAATGCAATTGTGCTCGCGTAATTTCTTTCATCAGAAAGCCCACATCAAATTGAGCGTTGTGAGCAATGACTGGAATTTCACCTAGAAAATCCTTTAACTCTTGAGCGATTTCAGGAAACTTAGGCTTATCCGCCACCATTTCATCCGTAATTTGATGGATAGCAATCGTGCGCTCAGGAATCGGAATTTCTGGATTGATGTAGTGATGAAAAACTGTAATCTCTCCATCCTTATTAAGACTCACGGCCGCAACTTCGATAATGCGATCGCTGATGGGTGAAAGTCCTGTCGTTTCTAAATCTAAGGCAATGATTCCATTAGGGAAAAAACTGAGGAGGTCTTTGGTTTCTTGTGCGGTTAACATGTCTTTAGTAACTAGCATCTTTGACGACGTATAGCATCGTAAATATATAATATTATAAACTTTTCAGGTAAATAATGTTACGTTTATGGGGATTTTAAGCCACATTCAGAGGTGAATTTATGTCAAAGTATGATGTTGCAGTTCTTGGCGCTGGCCCTGGTGGTTACGTTGCTGCCATTCGCGCTAGTCAATTAGGGAAAAAGGTCGTCATTATTGAAGGCCAGCATTTAGGTGGAGTTTGTCTAAACAAGGGCTGTATTCCAACTAAAGCGCTATTAAAGTCGGCACATTCAGTGCATGAACTGGAAGAATTTAAAAATCTAGGGATAAATATTAAAGTTGATTCACTCGACGGTACCCAAGCGGTGAATCGCGCGAATCAAGTCGCCGATAAAATTTCTAAAGGCGTCGCTTATTTGATGAAGAAAAATAAAATCGAAGTGGTGAATGGATTTGGGAAATTCAAAGATAAAAATACTATTTCGGTTGCGACAGCTAACGGCAACGTGGATGTCTCTGCTACCAGTATTATTATTGCGACTGGTGCTAAATATAAAACTTTCCCGGGCCTTGAGCACGATGGAAAACGTTTGATTGGTGCTTGGGAAGCGGTAAAACTAAATGAGCTTCCAAAATCTATCGGTATTATTGGTGCTGGTGCCATCGGTGTAGAGTTTGCTTATTTCTGGAATGCTTTCGGTGTGGAAGTGCATATTTTTGAATTACAAAAACACTTGTTACCGATTGAAGACGAAGATTCATCAATTGAGCTAGAAAAAGCTTATAAAAAATATGGCGTGAAACTTTCACTTGGTATCGAAAAAGTTACAGCTAAAAATAATGGTAAAGACATTACTATCACCGCGACTGAAGGTGGGAAGACGACTGACTATAAATTTGAAATGGGTCTGATCGCAGTTGGTATGACAGGCGTAGTAGACAATATCGGCTTAGATAAAATTGGTGTGAAAGTTGAAAAAGGTTTTATTCAAGTTAACGATATGTTGCAAACCAATGTTCCAAACATTTACGCGATTGGTGACGTTTCTGGACCACCGCTACTGGCGCACGCAGCTTCACACGAAGGTGTCATAGCCGCTGAACATTTAGCTGGTAAAAAACCGCACGCACTGGATAAGCGCAATATTCCTGGTTGTACTTATTGTCAGCCGCAAGTCGCGAGCGTTGGTTATACTGAACGTGAATTAAAAGAAAAGAAAATAGAATACACTGTGGGGAAACTACCATTCATGGCCAACGGTAAAGCGATGGCGAGTAATGAAACAGTTGGGTTTGTGAAAGTTCTGATGGGAAAAAAATATGGTGAGATGTTAGGTGCTCACATTGTTGGAACGGCCGCGACGGAATTGATTCATGAGTATACACTTTTCAGAGCAATGGAAGGAATAGATGAAGAAATTTTTGCGACAGTTCATCCACATCCAACGCTAGGTGAGTGGTTAGGCGAAGCCGTGTTAGCAAGTAAAAATAGAGCATTAAATTTTTAGGAGTTATATATGTCAAAAAATCAAGTTGTTATGCCTCAAATGGGTGAGTCGATCACCACTGGTACCATTACGAAATGGCACAAAAAAGTGGGAGATAAAATTGAAATCGATGAAATTCTCTTAGATATTTCTACCGATAAAGTTGAATCAGAAATCCCATCACCATATTCAGGTAAAGTCGTGGAATTACTTTATAAAGAAGGTGATACCATTGATGTTGGTCGTCCGATTGCAACGATTGATGATGATATGAATGCCGCTGTTTCAGCGAGCAGTGCACCGGCTGAAAAAGCAGCTGCTCCAGCAACGAAAAAAGAAAGTTCAAGCCCAGCTCCAACTTCTGCGCCAGCAGCAGTTGCCAATAATGCTGAAGCGAATGGCTTTTATACTCCGTTAGTTAAAGCGATGGCGAAAGAGCACGGGATTGCATTAGCTGAACTGGATGCGATTCATGGCAGCGGTGCGGGTGGTCGCGTGAATCGCGCGGACTTTGAAAACTACTTAAAGACTCGTGGTTCGGGGGCAAGTGTAAGTAAGCAACCAGCGGGCAGACCAGCAACGATGGAAGCTCCAAAATTTGAGCACGGAAAAAATACGCAAATTATCCCAATGGATAATATGCGCAAGACTATTGCGAAAAATATGGCCTACTCTAAACAAGTCGCTCCTCACGTCAATTCAATTGATGAAGTGGATATGACTAATTTAGTAAAATTTCGCGAAACATTTAAAGATGAATTTAAAAAACAAGAAGGCTTCGCCCTTACTTATACTCACTTCGTGCTTTATACCTTAGTACAAGCGCTTAAAGAGTTCCCAATGGTGAACGCTTCAATCGACGGTGATAATATCATTGTAAAAAAAGATATTAATATTGGTTGCGCGGTAGCTGTTCCTGGTAGTGGTTTAGTGGTTCCGGTTATTAAAGGCGCAGACAATCTAAGCCTTACTGGTATTGCTCGCAAATTAAATGAACTGGTTATCAAGGCCAAATCGAAAAAGTTAACGATGGATGATTTGACTGGTGGAACTTATACTTTCACCAATAATGGATCGTTTGGTGTTCTGGCGGCGACTCCAGTTATCCTTCAACCACAAGTGGGGATTTTCTGTGTTGGCGCGATTAAGAAACGCCCAGTGGTTTTAGAAAAAGAAAACGCGATCGCTATTCGAGATATGATGTATGCGACTCATACTTACGATCACCGTTTAGTTGATGGTGAGTTGGGTTCAATGTTTCTACGTTTTGTCGTACAAAAACTAGAAAGCTTAAACGCGAAAGAACTTTTTCTTTAAAAATAAGAATAGATTTGTTTGATGCGAGAAATCTTCTCTTTGCCTACCGTTTGGTAGATAATAGGTTTGTCACACCCTTCAGCGGTCTGAACATGATCAATCGCGCCACCAATTAAAATACCAATAACTTCTAGTGTCTTGGCGTTGAGCACTGGTGAGCCTGAAGCGCCTTGAAAAGTATCTAAATTGGTTCTTAGCATTTCTGAATGTGAAGTATCGGTGATAACTCCGTTATCTGCAATCTTCGTTGGAAGACCGAGCGGATTACCGATGGTTAAAACCGGAGTGTTTTTGGTAATAGATGAAAAGCTCGAGGCAGTTTTAAAATACGGTCGATCCGTGACCGGTCTTGCCAGTTCAATCACTGCAAAATCTTTTCCTTCCTTAGTCATTTTTATCTTGAGAACTTGTTTACACTGATAAATATTTTTCTGTTGGATACTAATCGGTGTTTTGTTTTTGTTGGTTTGATAATCAAAAACCCAAAACATATCTTTGCAGTCTTCTTGGCTGTAGGCACAGTGACCAGCGGTAACTAGTTTGGTTGAAGAAATAAGAAAGCCGGTGCATCTGCCGACTGAAGGCTGGTTTTCGAAGCGAACGCCGTCACACAGGTTATACTCTTCCTTGAGTGTTTTTGATTCAAGGCCATAAAACTTATTTGAACCATCCATGGTACTTAGATTATCAGGCGACATTTGCACTGCTACTGCGCGGGCCAAGTCTCTAACCGCAGCGTTTGGATAATCGATAACTTCAACTCGATCATCCTTCCCGTAGATAGCATTCGGCGTTACCGCAAATGCAGTAGAGACACTGATTAGTGTCAAAAAAACAATGTAGTATTTCAAAAACTCTCTCTCTACATCCCTCTCACAAGATGTAGCTATATTAAACTATATTGCTCGGATATTTTTCAACTGATAATAACTTACTTTGACTGATGATAGTCTTTGATAGATTTCTCGTGACCTTGCTCACTTGGGCGATAGAAATTCACTTTATGTTCTTTGGGAAGATAGTCTTGTTCGACGTAGTGCTTAGGATAGCTATGGGGATAGAGATAATTTTTCTTTTCTTCACCGTGATTTCTTAAATGTAACGGTACTTCAATCAGTGGTTGTGAGCGAACGTATTCCATTGCTTCGTTAATCGCCACATACGCGCGATTACTTTTTGGGCAACTCGCAAGATAGGTTGTGACTTGTGAAAGAATAATGCGGGCCTCAGGCATACCTATATTGGTGGTTGCTACCAGAGCAGAAGTGGCCAAGTTTAATGCTTGCGGAGAAGCATTACCAATATCTTCACTCGCCAAAATAACTAAGCGACGAGCAATAAAAGCGGGATCTTCGCCACCATCGAGCATGACCGCCAGCCATAAAACAGCAGCATCGGGATCACTCCCGCGTACACTTTTAATAAAAGCGGAAATAACATCATAATGTCTATTCGACGTCTTATCGTAGTGACGAGCATTGTGACTTAAAATTTCTCGGATTTCACCTTCAGTCAGTTCCGTCAGCGGCATCGTTAAATGCTGAAATTCTTCCAAACAATTAAGGGCAGCACGAGCATCACCCGCGGTATACTCGGCAATTTTGGTTAACAGTTCATCAGGGAAACTCACATCGATTTTTTCGCAAGCATTGAGGAGCAAACTTTTAACTTCTTCGGTGGTCAGTTTTTTTAATTCTAGTGTTCGTACACGAGAAAGAATGGCACGGTTCAAGGAAGTCTGAGGATATTCTGTGGTGGCCCCAATAAATAAAAAATCCCCTTTTTCTAAATGCGGAAGTAAGGCATCTTGTTGAGATTTATTAAAGCGATGAATTTCATCGATGAATAATAATGTGCGTTTTTGAAAAGTATTTTTCTGTTCTTTAATATCGGCGATAATTTTTCGCAGTTCTGGCACACCACTTAAAACCGCATTAAAAGAAACAAAGTTCCAGTCAAAATGTTGAGAGAGAATTTGTGCCAGTGTGGTTTTTCCCGTGCCTGGTGGCCCCCATAAAATTAAATGAGGAAACGATTCAGCTTTCTGTCTTTTAATAAATTGAACGGCACTGCTTTGACCGACAAATTTATCAAAATTCTGAGGACGCATCCGATGGGCGAGAGGAGCGGAGTCAACGTTAGGAGATTGAGAAAATAGATCCGTTTGAGGAGTATTTACCATGGCCATTTGTAATGAATTTTACTTGGAAAGTAAACGTGAGTTTTGAGCGATAGCTTGGTATAAGCTTTTAATATTACGCGCATCTTGATTATGCCAAAGTGCCCAAGTGCTTAGCAGAACTTCTTGTTCACGGCCCTTATCAAAATCATCATTATCTTTACTTAAAACGTTAGCAAAATCAGCGCTATCCCATTCTTTGCTATGAGCTTCATTGAGCACTAAGCGAATCTCATTAATAGCTTCTGGCTGGTATTCAATTAAGAATGACCATAAGTGTGCCTGCTGTGAATCAGAAAGCGGATAAGCTTTATAAATACGATGAGTCAGAATAGTTTTAATGTCTAAAAAATGCTCTGGCTTAAAGTTTCCTTTATCCACGCTTTGTTTTAGCACATCAACCACTTCTTCTAAGACATCTTCTTTATATGCGAATAAATCCAGTAACACTTTATTCTTCTTAGCTTCTTTGAATTGTTTATCCAAAATAAGCCCAAAGTAATCCTTATCGCTATCACTCAGAGCTAATTCTTGCGCAATAGTGCGGCTCTGGTAACGCTTTAAGAAGACTTCCACAAAGTGATTGAAGTCATCCACTGGGCGATAAAGCTCGCTATCAAAAGGTAGTGCGAGTGAAGTAATATTCACCTGGAAGAATTTCAGATTAGGAATCAGTTCGTCATTATAACTAGAAATTAATACGCTTAAGATAACATCATTTTTTTCTTGTTTATCTTTGCTGAAAAATTCGTAAGGTTTATTGCGAATCAGTTTTTTCCCTTCGTAAATGGGGAATTCGCTAAACACTTTCGCTAGTTTCTCGTGCTTTCTTACTTGCATCATCAAACGATTTCTAAATGATTCAGGATCTTTTAAGTAACTTAAGTACTCGTTTTTTTCACTCTGATTCACAAATGCCATTTTTTCTTTGGCCGTGGTAAGTTTCTTATGCATTTTGATAAGGTAAGCCACTTCTTGTGAGTGTAATACCATTTGCTTTTTTACCTCATAAAAATAAGTCATACGTGTGCGTAGTTCTTTCCCTAGATCGTTTTCAGGATAAAGAGTTAACAGTCGTAAAAAAGCTT
>JAEUWD010000025.1 GCA_016786485.1 Bacteriovoracaceae bacterium
TAGGCACGCAAGAAGGCCGACAACAACAAATTCAAGAGCTCGAACAACTTGTTTCTCCGCTTAAACTTGCCACGGCCCATCGTGAATGGATTGATGAAAGAATGTATCCTTCACTATTCGTGGACATGGCCCGTCACCAGATATTAGATTCTGGGGATTTTTGGTTATCAGAAACTCCAAAAGTCGCGGGTAGTTGCTCTTTTAATAGTAAATATCCACGTGTAACGACCTGGGTGGAAACAAAAAACTTCATTATTTTTAACGTACACCTCGATCATGTTTCAGAAAGTACACGAGTTTCTCAAACCAGAGTTTTGTGCCAGGAAATTAAGAAAATAAACACCAAAAATCGGCCCATGATTATTATGGGCGATTTTAATTCCTCACCTTCAGGTTCTGAACGAAAAGCTCTGTCCGAAAATTTTCCGCAGCTTTATGATCCGTGGCAAAAATTAAAAATGCCTGAAGAAAGTAGTCATCATCCTTTTGATGGGATTGGCAAAGGTGGAAGTCGAATTGACTGGATACTCGCGACGATAGATTTCAAAATACAAAAACTAATCTTAGATAAATCACACCAAGATTCTCTTTATCCCTCTGATCATTTTCCGGTCTACGCTGAATTTATGATTTAGTTCCGATGACATCACCAAGCTGAATATAGGTTTCGATGCCAGCTTTGGTATTTTTTAAAATATCTAAACTCGGGCACCACTGACCTTTTTGGCCAATCAGAATCACGGTCGAACCACCGAATAAGAAATAACCTTTTTCATCACCGCGCTGGAAAGCTTTACTTTCATCATGGGATTGCACGATTTTTCCGACACAAATAGCACCGACTTCAATATACGCAAGCTTACCAAAATTTTTAGTGTTTAAAATGGCCACACGTTTTTCATTTTTTAAAAAGATGTCTGGCTTTAAAGCCAGCGCTAAAGGATTCACTGAATGTAACTCACCACTTAAGGTATAACTTCTTTCAACCGTGCCATCATCAGGATAATGATAACGGTGATAATCGACAGGACACAACCTAGCGATAAGAAAAGCACCATTAAAAATTTTCTGATCTTCTGGCCTTAATAACTGCGCTAATGTTAAAAATTTTCCTTTCACCGGAAAGCTTATCGTTGGATTAATTTCTTCGTATCCTACATAGCGAGCTTCTGCCACGGCCGGAAGACTTCCATTACTGACAAAATTTCTTTGACCTGGCTTGAAACGGCGAATAAAAAATTCGTTAAAAGATTTGTAACTGTCTTCAATCTTGTTTTGCGCATATGAACCTGGTTGAAATTCATTCATATTAATCGAAAAATCGCGAATAAATGGAGCAACTTTGCGACGACTGAAAACCGTATTTTGCCAAAGGCCGTAGAGAAAACTAAGCCATTTTTGGACTAAAAAAGCCGCAAAAAATTTCCCCAGGGAAGACTGATAAAGCCATCTAACCGCTTTAAATCCATAGATTTTTTCTTTCCCAAGCTGTCCCGTAGTACGATTAACGTACTTGATATGAAAATCTTCTGACATAAGTTTTCTGGCCCTTTTTTTCTATTCAATTATATTAAATAATCAGTAACACAATCGCAAAGGAGACCGCGGTGAAAATGCTGATTTATTTATTATTAATTATCATACCTGCAAAATCTTTTGGGACTTTTCTGGAATCAGAAAAAAACCTCATCGATATATATAAAAAATCCGTTCCCTCGGTAGTGAACTTAACTAATATCCGCTCTGTCGGTCATCCCTTCTTTGGCTTTATTGAAAAAATCCCTGCTGGGCAAGGTTCTGGATTTGTTTGGGATAATCAAGGCCATATTGTAACAAACTACCATGTCATCGAAGGTGGCGAAGAATTTCAAGTCAGCTTCTACAATGATACCAAAAGCTACAAAGCTCGAGTTATTGGAAGCGCTCCCAGTAAAGATATTGCCGTACTCAAATTAGAAAAAATGCCGCCCAATCTACTCCCGATTGCACCTGGTCTATCTAAGGATCTACAAGTCGGACAACTTGCCATCGCTATCGGAAATCCATTTGGCCTCGATCACTCAATGAGCACTGGGATTATATCAGCACTTGGCAGAAAAATAGTAGGAGTTGGAAACGTAAAAATTCACGATATGATCCAGACAGATGCATCAATTAACCAAGGAAACTCAGGTGGACCACTACTTGATTCAAGTGGAAAATTAATTGGAATGAACACAATGATCTACTCCACCTCAGGCTCGAGCGCAGGACTTGGTTTTGCAGTTCCAGTTGATACTATCACTCAGACCGTGCCGCAGCTGATCCAGCATGGAAAAATTATCCGCCCTAGCCTTGGTGTACAAATTCTCGATGACAGGATTAAGGAAAGATTTTTTGGCGAAAAAGGAATTGCTATTTCTTCAGTTATCGATGGTGGGCCCGCTGACAAAGCAGGACTCCAAGGACTATCTCAAGATAATCGAGGAAAAATTTATAAGGGAGATCTCATTTTAAAAATAAATGATACTGAAGTTAACTCATATGACGATATTTATCATGAGTTAGAAAAGTTTAAAGTCGGTGACAAAGTTAGCGTAACTTACAAACGTGATGAAAAAACAAAAACGGTTGAAATTACGCTGCAGCCGCTCTAATTAAAACTTTTTAACCAGGGTTACCTGTAATTGCTCTGGAACAACGACTAGGTTAGTCTTAACATCATTGTTGAAATAACGACCAGATTCATCACGGTAAGCCACGCGTAAACTTAAATTTTCTAGCATATCGGAATTTTGAGCTAGCTTTGAACAATCGAATTCCGCTCCAACTGATATAGCAACTAAATTTCCATTATCCATCGGAACATTATCAACACTCTCGTCATTTTTCGAATCATATGTTCTGATATTGCGTATTTTTAGCGCTTCGAAACTTCCCAAAATACTAACAGCTTCTTTTAAAAAACTTTTTTTCACAACAACGTCAAATCCATACCCGTTGATTCTTGTGTTATTTTGCTGAAAGAATTCGCCTTCGAATTGTTTCATATCTAAAATCGTGTACGGCTTAATCGCAGTACTGACACAAACACCTTGTTCTTCAAATTTTTTCATAAAAAACATATTAAGTGCTGAAGTTTTATATCTGAAAGCATCAGCATTTAAAGAAACTGCACCTAAACCAATTATTGCGTTTTTCTTTAGAGACATTTGAATCGTCTCTTCGATATCTGCTAATAAATGCGTTTTTTCAATTCCATAACCTGTTTGAAATCCTAGACCTGATTTAATTCTAACTTCAAATTTTTCGCCCAACGTATCACGAAATAAAACTCCACCTTTCACTCCCATACTATGAAGACCTTTGGCCATACCCTGATCGAGAGAAGCATAACCCGATAGGGATGTTTCGTCTTTCTCACCATGAGTAAACTTATTATCTTGGATGTCTTGTGCTAGGACGAGACTAGATGAGAAAAGAATAAATGTTAAAATTAAAAACTTCATAAAACCTCTCTTATATTTCTTTTGTGTTTAAGTTTCTGTTTGAATGACTTAGCAAACTATCGATATTTTTACCTGATTTGCGATTTTCATTGTGACCAATACTAAAATGGAATTGTGTACTTACAGGAAGAAAGATATCTTTATCATCAACTCCCTCTACTAGTTCTCTAAAACAAGCAAGGACATCAATTGTATCAACTGATTCTGAACGAAATAAAAAATCTCTTATATAACCATTCTTGACCCTGAAACTTAGCTTACAATCATTAAATGTGTAAGTATGTCGGGTGTTTTCAAATTTATTTTTTTTCTCACTGATAAGATAGTCACCAATTTTAATAACAGTGTATTCATCTTTATCAGTGGCTTTTCGCTTGAAGTACTGCTCAATGAAGACCGACTTTACATTTTCTGCTACTCCAGGAAATTCCGTAAAGTGTGCATCTCTGCGATTAGACTCATGGCTCATCTCCGATTGGTCTATCGTATGAAAAACATCCTCGACAGCAGCGATAATTTCTTTTTTGTGCTTATTTTTGATTTTTTGTGCGTATGAATTGCTAGTTACGCTCAATAAAATTATTACCCATAATATTTTCATAGATATTTACCTCATTTCATGAATTTACCTTTAATGATGCAAAGAGCTTGCCAGCATACGAAGTGATTAAGGCCAATAAACTTCGCAAATCGCGATTTCTCTAATCAAAATGTCGAAAAAATAGACAACTTTTTGTGTCACTGAGCCTATTGATTTATAAAACAAGCATCACCCCAAGTCATTGATTTTACAGAGCTTTGAATTATCATTTTTTAGGAAATAAAAGAAAGATTGGATAATAAAAACAGGTATTTAATCCGATAGGATGTTTATGAAGTTTTCAATATTACTCATAATTCTCTTGGCTATGTCGTGTGTCCCAAAGGTACCAGAAGAGGGCTTGCTGAGTGAATTCAATGAAGAAGAAAATCAAAACCAAGTCGACGAAAATGAGATCGGTTCGGAAAATTTACTGCCACAAGTTTCAGTAGGAGCAAATCGGAGTATTACTTTACCTGAAAAAAGTATCAACATACAAGCGACAGCATCAGACGCAGATGGAATTATTAGCTCATACCAATGGAGCAAAGTCAGCGGAGGAGCTGCGACAATTGTTGGTTCGCAATCTGACCTATTACAATTATCAAACCTGACACAAGGGACTTACCAATTTAAGCTAACCGTAACAGACAATGCTGGCGCTACAGCGAATGCACAATTAGAGATTGTTGTTTTACCAGAAGTCACAATTCCGACGAATAATGCTCCTACAATTTCTTCTGCAAATAATATTACATTGGAAGAAGAAGAAATTAAAAATGTTACACTTATAGCTAATGATATCGATAATGATGCCATCGAGTTAACACTTAGTTTTGCGAATGCTTTAGGTAGCTTCATCACCTTCAATGATAATGGCGACGGGACAGCTTACTTAAAAATCGAACCTCAAATTGGCGATGCTGGAAATTATAATTTAAATTTACAAGCATCAGATGGTACTTTATCGGCCAATAAAAATATTGCGCTTACAATAACAGCTAAAGCGCAAGAGTCAGAAGAAGAAACTCATCGTGATTTAGCTTGTGTAAAAGTCGCTGGTGGATGTGATGAAATTTTATCCGCCGACGCTTCCGGTGTTATTTATCTTAAAGGAAATGGCCAACCAAACACAAAATTTATCGGAAAAACATACTGTATTCCATCTGGTACTTATAAAAATATGTGGCTAGGTAGTGGCAATAAATCCGATGCGATTATTGCAAGTAAGGAAAGTCCTCTGACAATAACTAACTGCGGTGGACAGGTTATTATTAATTCAAACACATACTCGCAAACCATCACTCTGGGCTCGTATTCACGCTACGTACGTCTGATTGGTAACGGCTCCAAACAACATCAATATGGCATCGTTGCTTGGTCAAGTGGTTCAGGTAGTGCTCACATGGTTGATGTTGAAGGTGGGGCATCAGATATTGAGTTGGCTTTTCTTGAAATACGAGGCAACAGTTCAAGTGGAGATAAAACAAAACTAACTGGTGGCGTTGGTATTTCGTATAAAACTTATCCGAAGTGTTCGACCAACGAATTTCATGCGGATAACTGGGCCCTGGAAGGTGTAAATATCCATGATAACTATATTCACGATACACGCTGGGAAGCGATTTATGTTGGTCCTTCTCACTATGGCACCATAAGTAGCTCGGGTTACACACCAGGTTGGGATTGTGGTGGTGGTAAAATATTATATGAATCACCTGTTCGAGGTGTTGTAAAAGTCCATAACAATATTATTGAAAACATTGGTAATGATGCTATTCAAGTCAGTGCCGCCATCGATGGTGTGTCTGTGAAAAATAATATTGTTAAAGATTGGGGTTTAAACTCTGACAGTAGTCACTCTGGTGGAATTCAGCTTGGTACGGGTTGCAAGGGAATTATCGAAGCAAACTTACTAAGCGTAACGGCCCAAAGAAAAACACAAGGCTTGAAACACATGGGAACAGGAGATACCTTTTACATAAATAATATTATTATTGGTTCAATGGATGGAATGATGCCACTTCGAAATACTGACGTAAATATTGGAGTTAACCTACCTAATCTGCATTTCTACAATAATACTTTTGTTAATACGGGAACAGCTGTTTCACATTGGAATGGCTTAAATAAAAAAATCTATATGAAAAATAATCTTTTTGCAGGCTACACAAATAAAGAATATAAAGGTAATGGCGAAGGTACAAATTTTTACTCATGGGATGAAAATTTATTTTTCCAAAATGCCGCGACTGCAAAATTAGAAAATATTAGTGCACTCGACGTACATCTAAAACCTGATTCTCCAGCCGTTAACACCGGTCACAATCTACAAGGATTTGTCGATAAAGATTATGCCGGAGAATTACGTAGCGGAAGCTACGACTTTGGTGCACTCAACGATTAATTCACGAAACTTTTGGTTTTCACCTGATTTAAAACTTCCGGAATTTTCTTAAGCAAAAAATCCTGATTAAGAGCATCTTTCAGTAAGAGATATTCTTTCGGCGTGAAGCTTTGTTTAAATTCCATATTAGATTTCGTCAGCCCCATACTTTTTAAACCAACACCGGCGTTCGAAGTATAATCTAATTTTTTAAGTGTGAAGAAATACTCCAGATTTAAATTATTTTTATCATCGAGGTTCATGATAATCGAGCAATCATCCATGCCTAAAAAATCTTTGGCGTCCGGTGGAACTAATTTAAATTCGACACCTGTTTTTGAACATTTCTTTTCTTTGACTTTGAAACGAAAAAAAACATCTAAGAGTTCCGATAGTTTCAAGAATATATTTTGTGGATTCACAATCAACTGGAGATATGCACCGGTTTGTTTATCATCATGGCCGTATTGTAAATAGTAACTTGATTTCTTATCGGTGATGGGACAATTCTTATCTAATTGAATGGTCCACGCCAATTCAGCCGTGGCCTTAGGCGCGACTTTTTGACTCTTATCAAACAAAACATTTTGTTCCGCTTTAAATTTTTCACCGCTATTTTGTCTAACTTTTTTCAAGTCAGCGAAAATCAAAGACAGCCCTAAATCCTTCAACTTCACTTCTGTCGTGCCATGATTTTTTACAGTTAAAGTGCCCTTGAGTAATTGGCCTTGTGACCAAGCCTCACCTTCAATCATGAGTTGCCACTCAAGTGGTTTTAAAAATAATGTTCCCTTCATAAATGACCTTTATTCTCTAGGGTTTATGGCGTCTCTCACACCCTCACCAATTAGTGATAGTAATGTAAGACTCATAAATAGCGCGAGTGAGGGGTATAAGGCAAGCCACCAGCCAATAGAAAAATGCTTTTGGGCCTGGCTAAGAAGCTCTCCCCAGCTTGGTGTAGGAGGCGTAAGACCGAATCCCAGATAATCCAAACTGGCCAAGCCAGTGATGTTTCCAGCAATAACAAATGGAGTAAAAGTTATAATCGGAGTTAATGAATTCGGCAGAATATGTTTGAAAAAAATGCGTGCACTACCGGCTCCCACCGCTCTCGCCGCTTCTACAAATTCCATGCGACGATTTTTTAAAAACTCGCCACGTACGTAGTAACTAATCCCGATCCAACCAAAGAGACTAGAAATAAAAACAAGCAGTGCCATGCTGGGTTTAAAAATCGAAATTAAAATAATAAGTAATAATAACTGAGGAACGGTACTTAAAATTTCAGTAATACGCTGGCCATAAAAATCGACCTTGGAACCATAAAAGCCCATCAAGCCACCCAACACCGTTCCTACAAAAAAGCTTAAGGCCCAAACAAGAACGGCGTAAATAACACTGTAACGAAGACCGTAAAGCAAACGTGTGAAAATATCACGGCCACGATCATCGGTACCCATAATGTTTTTTAAGGTCGGAGGACTTGGATAAGATCGGACTTCTTTATTCGACTCATAAGGATCCCAAACGATCATGGGAAAAACGGCCCAATCACCGTCTGCAAGAGGTAATTTTTTGTAATCAACGGTGATTTGATTTTTAAGCCCGAAAGCTTGTGGAGTATAGTCTTTGAGAATCGGATAATAATAATTATTTCCAAACTTCATCACAATAGGTTTATTATTCGCCCAAAACTCAGCGGTGAACGAAAAAAAACAAGCTGCGATTAAAAGCAAGCTTGAGACGACGGCCAGACGATGGGACTTGAAACGTCGCCAGCGCTTAATAGAAAGTTCATTATTTAAAAACTTTTCAATCATTTAAAATCAATCCTTGGATCAACCATGACATAAGCTAAATCACTTAATAAATTCCCAACTAACATCAGTAAGCTTTGAATAAAAATGAGACCCATCAGGACATTATAGTCGCGGGACAAAACCGAATTATAGCCAAGCATACCGATACCATCGAGTTGAAAAATAATTTCTAATAATAAAGAACCCGCAAAGAAAACGGAAAGAAAGCTTCCAAGACCGGTGACGATCGGAATCAGCGCGTTTCTTAAAGCATGTTTTAAATAAACCATTTTCTCACCCAAGCCTTTGGCACGAGCGGTACGAATATAATCTTTTTTGATTTCTTCTAATAAAGAGTTTTTCATCAAGTTCGTGAGAATAGTAAAGGAACCCAACACATAACAAGTTAAGGGTAAAACAAAGTGATGAATCCTATCAGAGATCTTGCCAAAGAAATTCAAATCATCATAGTGATCGCTATAAAGTCCGCCGATCGGAAACCAATCCACAAAACTACCACCCGCGAAAAAAACTACAAGTAGAATACCTAACATGAATGAAGGAATGGAGTACATGATAAATAGTCCGATGGTAGTCGCTACATCAAATTTCGAGCCTTTTTTGATGGCCTTAAAAACACCCAACGGAATAGAAATAAGATAACTAAGAATTAACGAAGCGATACCAAATTGTAGTGAAACGGGAAATTTACTAATAACCACATCGACCACCGGTTCTTCATAGGTAAAGCTTTCACCAAAATCAAAACGTGAGAGGTTTTTTAACCAAATCCAATAGCGAACATGTAGTGGCTTATCAAAGCCATATTGCTTCTTAAGTGCTTCTAAGACTTCATTACTTACAACTGCAGTACCTGAATTGTTACCGCCCGACATCGCAGCAGCATCTCCCATTCCACCTGAGAATCGAATTTGCTGGAGCTTTTGTTCAATTGGTCCACCTGGAGCTAAATTGATGATAACGAAAACAATAATCGTAATCCCGAACAATGTCGGAATCATAATCATTAAACGTCGTAAGATGTATTCTAACATTAATTATTCCACAATTTTCCAGAAGCTCTGACCTACACCATAGGTAAAAGTCTCTTTTGGTTTCCATATTCTATTTCGATGCGCGTACATCGCGTATCGACTATTAAAAAAGAAAGCATAAGGAGCATCATCTGCGATGATTTCATAAACTTTTTGTAGTTTTTTAATACGTGTTTGCGTATCAAAAATGAGACGAGCTTCATCAATGAGCTTATCTACTTCGGGATTATGGTAACTAATAAAGTTTGAACCTTGTGCGATAGATGAACTATGCCAAATTTGTTTTGGTTCCCAATCAACGGAACCACCACCCCATGCCATACGGATAGCATCGAATTTTTTCTCGTCTAGAAGTTTTACAAAGCTGTTCCACTCGAGAACTTTTATTTCGACATCAACACCGATTTTTTTAGCATCTTCTTTAAAAATCGTGTTGTACTTCATGAAGCCATCATAAGGATCAAGCACCGTGAAGCTAAATTTAGTTTTTACGCCATCAATCACTTTATCTAGAACTAAGTCACCATCAGTATCACTCCAACCAGCCTCATTCAACAAGCGTAGCGCTTCTTTTGGGTCATACATGATAGGCTTTACTTTTTTTGAAGCATAATCACTTTGTACATATAGTGGGCCGGTTGCATATTCAGAAAGGTTAAATTCAAATTTATCCAACATAAGCGAGCGATTAACGAGATGGTTAAGGGCGCGACGAACTCTTTTATCTTGAAAAATTTTGCTTTTGAAATTCCAACCGTAAAAGTTATAACCTTTTGGTGATTTATTTTCGACCTTCAGTTTCTTAAGATCCGTTTCCCAGATTTTATCACTCGTTTTGCTGACATATTCTTCTGGATCTAAACCTTTAAAATCAATCGTACCTTTTTTCAACATTTCGAGAGCAACGGTTTTTTCGCCGACAAAACGAAAACTAATTTTTTTAAAGTTATGTTCCCCAGTTTTAGCCGCTTCTTCATTTCCCCACCAATCACTACTACGTGAAAGAATAATTCTTTTGCCCTTCTCATATTTTTCTAATTTATACGGACCCGTTCCAATCAAAATTTTATTTAGTTTCTTCATGTCTGATGGATTTTCATAGATATGTTTTGGCAAAACTTCGATACCTGAAGCTGAATCGAAGTTTTTATAATAATTATCCTTTGCATAGAAACGAATTGTTTGTGGGTCGACGATCTCAACTTTTTCAATACCTTCATAGTACGGACGCATATGTGCAGTATTATATTTAGGGTCAAAAAGCGCATCAAAACTAAACTTCACATCTTCTGCTGTAAACGGTGTTCCGTCTTGCCATTTTACACCTTGGCGTAATTTAAATTCAAAAACCTTTTTATCTTTTGAAATAGTCCATGAAGTTGCTAATGCCGGCTTAAACTCATAAGTATCAACATCACGAGTAACCAGACTCTCCATGATATAAGCTTGTACACTTGAAGCATAACCATCAGTTGACGTTAACGGATTAAGCGTAGTTGGCTCTGCCATTAAATTTGTATTAAACGTATCAGTATTAATTTTTGTATCTTCGCTATTACAGCCAAGAAATAATAGACCACTCAACATGGCAACATGAGACCACTTCAACATTGTAACTCCCTTCATTTTTTCTGATAAAGTTTGGGGTCAAGCGACCATCGATCAAGTTTGTAATTTTGATCACCAATTTTATATTGTTGTAATTTATGTTCGATTTCATCTAAGCGAATTTTTGCACTTTGATAATTCTTAAAAATATAAGCCTTATCTTCTTCCATCGCCTGCAGTTCTTCCTGGCGTTCTAGGTCTAATTTTTGACGTAGGATTTCATAGCGGTGGTTAATTGTTTCTACTCGGTCAGGATAAGTATCCAAACGTTTTTGGTCACGCTGTAGACGAGCTTCAATCGCCATGCGTTTCTTCAAAAGAATATCCAAGACATCACGGGCCACATTTAAGTTACGTTCTAAATCAGGACTGTAGAAGTGCAAGTAAGAGCCGGTGGTTAAATGCACTAAGTGCACACAAGTTGCGTACTGAGGAACTTTAAGCAGCAGGTATTCATTGCTAGTCGCTTCGATATAGGATGAGCAACGTTTCGAAGGATTATTATCATTCCAAAATTCCACTCGATCTTTTTTGGTAAGAAATTTAGCATTCTCGAAATCAACTTTTACACGCATCAGTTGTGCTTTATCATTGATACGTGAAATACGACCAGAAAAGGTAGCTTGTTCACGTTGAACTTCGGCTGCAAACAATGAAGTGCAAAAGAGTAAAGAAAGTATTTTTACGAATAAAAATGGCATATGAATATTATGCCACGGTTAGCTTTTTTTCAAAGCTGCAAAATAAAAAATTAAATGGTGGTTTGACTACCCTTACCAACACCTTCGAATGCCCGAACTTTAACAGTACACAGCGGGTCATTTTGCACGCTTTTTACTAACTGACAAAAATGAATTGATAAATTTTCAACAGTCGTTTCCGTTGCCATGAAGTAAATACTGTTTCCTGGCAACCAACCTTGGAATAGGCCTTGGTTTCCAGAATACTTGATATAAACAGGTGGTAAATTTTTGAAGCGGCCAATCGGATTTTTCTCGCCAGTTAATTTCTGAATTTCATTTTTATTTTCAACGTTTTCCCAAAAACAGAAATGAATATTCCCCGAAAATTGATTTTGAATTAATTCTTTTTCAATATCGTGGCGACGTTCGTTATTGGTATAAACTTCTAAGGTGCTACGATGACCATGCATTAAGCGCTGACAATTTCCATAATGCTCTTTTAAGCCGTGAGTGTAGTTAAAAAATTGATCCCCAGTAGAGAGTTTTTCTTCGCGCAGTTTTAATTTAATCGCGCTGACATTATTTGGCATTTCCTTCATGACCAATTCTTCCAAATGCGCTTGCAGATTAGCTTCTGAAACATAAGCCGATGGAATTTCGCAAACCGCTTCCGCTGGTGCGATGTATTTTAAACTGAGATCTTGATAACCATATTTATATTCAAACTGCACTAATCCCGCTTCATACTTGGCCAGATTTTTTGGGATAACTAAACGATGATCGCATTCACGATCAATAATTTCTTTTACTTTCTTTTTTGCGTATGAAAAATCAAAAACGACACCTTCGTCATCGGTTTCGCCAATAAACTCAACATCCACCATTAGTGAATTTCCAACCAAACCTTGGTGATCATCCAAATAGGCATAATCTAAAACCGTTACGTGATCATAAAATAGTGCTACTTTCATATTCTTCCTTTTAAATCTTCTTTAAGATAATACTTGCTCGAAATTCTTTACGGTGAATTGGTTCTTCATATTTTAAAACCCGCATACCCGTAAATAATTTTGGTAATTCTTGTTCTTTTAAAAAATACTCTATCGCATCATCGCTAAACGCGGGATTTTCTCTTTGTTTAACGGTGTGTGCTTCAAAAATTAATAAGCCACCCGGTTTAAGCCATGTCTTCATTTCATTTATCAATTTACGATCAACAAAATAAAAACAAATGATGGCATCATAACTTGCAGGTTTAATGGTGTAATCATCAATCGCTGCTACAACGGTTTGGATCTGAACGCCTAATTCTTTCGCAAGCAAACGGGCCTTCTTTACCGCGACTGAGCTAATATCCACACCGAAGACTTTATACCCTTTTTGCGCCAAAAAAACGGCGTTGCGCCCTTCACCCATTCCAATATCCAAAACCGTCGCGCCATACGGCAGATATTCATAATTTTCTGCCAAAAATTTCGCGGGCGATTTGCCGTAAACGAAATGATTTTTGCTATAACGTTCATCCCACTTGGATTTAGTATCACCCTGTGTTTTAGCACCGGTTAAATACTGTAACCTTGCTGCAGGTACCGGCTTGCGCGCACTCGCATCGAACATCAAAAATAGGATGGCAAAACCGAACCATTTCATAAGAGTTTATATACCTGATTTTTGGTTCTTTTGGAAGCCCTGCGGCGTTGATTTTAGTCTATCGGAGGTGTTGGTATATCACTGATATTATTAGCTTCTTTGATAATCCCCAGCTCGGCGTCGATGTAAAGTCTAAGCTTTGAAAGGAGTTGCTCCATCTTTTTAATCTCGCGTTCGAGTTTTTCATCAATAGTAACCGGCATATCTTCAGTGTGATTAAGGTACCAATTGAGGGCCTCAACGCGACCATAATAATCATCCAAGGCCGCGATAATATCTTGGCCACATTGAGCAAGTTCTTGAATGGTAGCTTGAGTATAACGACTGAAAAAAATATCGCGATAATGTTCACGTGTTCTCTTAAGCGCAAAAATCTCGAGGTATTGTGGCTTACGATGTTTGATTCTTTCAAATAATCTAGTGGCATCTAGTTTAAATAAAATCAAATATCGTTGCGAAAGTTCATCTAATTTACTCTTCATAATTTATCCACATCTTTCGGTAATTTTGCTCGACGTCCGCCTAACCAGCGCGCACTATTTTGAATTTCTTCGGTGTAGCGCTTATACACAATTTCGGTCAATGCTTCATAACGAACGGGGAGTTGAATGAAATGATAATTTTTCATTTTCCCATACTTAATTTGGTAATTCAGCTCTTGAAATGAACACATATGATAAAGGGTTACTAATTGATTTGAAATGGCCGGACGCAAACTGCGACTCGCTTTTAAAAACATACGCTTCTCGCGAATGTTTGAAACAACTGTTAAAACATGAACACGTTTTCGACCTTGGTGAAACGTCGTTAATTGATCCAAACGAATCGGAATCAACGTTAAATCTTGTTTCTTAAAAGCTTTCGCTAACTCGTAATAATAACGAGGTAACTTATCTGTAAAGCTAACAAAAAAGATAAATTTTAAATCATCAAAGTTTTCCATACCGACTGATTATCGGAGGAAAATGACTAACTATTGAAGTGGCGAACTGGAGTAGGAAGAGTTTTCCGAATATTTCCGATGAAAAGCATCAGGCTTAAACCAAAGACTAAAGAAATCATGCCATTCCATGGTCCGCCCGGGCCATTGCTACTTGAATTCACAAGTTCAACTGTCCCACAGGCCATAGCCGTTTTATCATCTTCAAAGGCCAGCGGTGAAATGAACTTTGTTAATTGTCGATTTTGTGTTTCATCAACCAGAGCATTTAGGCCATCGACATCATCGCTGTGTAAACCAAACACGCCACCGTGATAACTATAATACATAACTGCCCAATAATTATCTGAGTGTCCTAAACCAAGTGTATGACCTAACTCATGAACCAGCGTCCATTTGAGAGCTTGATATTGTCCTAAACTTGGGTGAAGCGCATTGAGAATAATTTCACTTTTTACGTAGTAAGGACCTTCAATATATCGAAGTGTTACCGCCAAAGTTGAAGTCGCGTTGTATCCAGTTTCTCGAGTGATATCGGTCGACCAACGAATAAGATTTCGTCCACTACCACCTGTGCTTAGAATAACCGGATCAAGATCCCATAAATTAGTTCCAAGCGAACTCTCCCAAACTTCCATCGCTTCATCCACTAAACCGTGAAGGAATTCACCTGAAGGTTGATTAGCTTCTTTAACTACAAAATTGACCGGTAATTCTGGCCAATAAAAACCATCAGCAAAATCATCCGTTAGATTATATGAAAGTGCTGTTCCTGAATAAACGAGAGTAAAAATAAATAGATAAATTTTCGCTGACATAAACTCCTTTCTTCCATGAAAAGAATTAACTACGTGGCGTTTTTAGATTTCCTTCAAAACGCAGATACTTCCATTATCTACGTGAACGACATAATCCGCACCAGTTTTCACTTTGATGGGACCATATTTTAAAAGTTCGATTTCTTCTTGATCTGAAACATCACCTTTGATTTTTTCTTTCACCGTGAAAACAACAGTGTCACGAGACATACGACCAATCGCTGCTTCCGGCTCTCTAATCTCTGAGACTTGTCCGATAAATTTCTTGGGACAATTTTCGTTCATGAATTGAACGGAGTAACCAGGAGTACTTAATGCGCTTAGAGCGATAAAAAACAAAACTTGCTTCAATCCCCACTCTTTCATTAAGCCCCCCTGAATTATATCCGTTTCTTAAAACCCCATCCTTGGGAAGAACCTCAAGAGTCATCCATGACTCTCTAGTAATTATGTCTATTGCATTTGCCGTGCCAAAATCAAAAGGCCTCAAGGGTTTAATATAACTAGAAGTCCGATTTTTTCGCTCCACCGGATGGGGTCAAATTACTCGCAGCAGGTGTCAAAATAACTACGAAATTAATATAAGATTTACCCAATTGGTTGCTAAATGACCCCGAGCGCAATAGAGTCGCTCTCATGTTAAAAGTTCTATTATTCTCTATCCTTCTCCTTCCAACTGCCTTCGGCTCAAACCTTTATCCAGAGCAGCTTTGCGATATCTTAATGAAATCTAATGTAGAGATTTTTAAGGACTTACAAAAAGCTCAAAACGATTCAAGATCTGCCTTAAATGAACTATTGAGTAAAAATTTTGCCACATCGCCTCGTTTGCAAGAAATCCAAGGCTTTAAATCCGAAAATTCTGACCATTTTTTGATGGTGAAAAAAATTTCTAAGGCCGAAGACATTATCAAATATTTCGAAAAAATTGAGAGTTTGGCCACGGCTCAATTTAACGATAAAAACTTTATGGGCTCAAACCTCAATACCAAAGCCCTTTACGCACAATTAGGTACATCATTTATTTTAACGATGAATGCCATTACTTTTTTTGATCCTGAATGGTACCTGCCACTCGCTAGCTTTTCTTTGCTACAATTTTTGGCCAAATACATGCCTTATTATAAAAATTTTAATCGTACATTTCTTGATTCCGTCAAATCCTTGACTGGTGCTTTAAAGTTTACTGGTAAGCCTCTTAGTCAAAATAACCATCTCAGCACTGAAGCCTACAAAGTGAATCGAAATATCTTTGAAAATTTTGAAAACAATACAGTTATCGAACTAAATAAAGAATTTCTCGCATCACTCGACCTAACGTTGAAGTTTTCTAATCTCAAGAAAAATACTTTTGATTTAAAAGTGGACCATTTCATTTTTGATAGTGAACAAGGCCCTGAACTTTACATTGCTTTTGAAATAGATAAATCACGTCTATAGAACTTCGAAAAATGTTTCACAATAAACTTCAAATTGTTTTTGAATCTTAGGCGTAAAAGCGTTGTACGTATGAGCATCGATATCCAGCTCTGCCACATAGTTTCCAGCTTTATCCTTGAGTGGAATAACCAGCTCAGACTTAGTCTCAAAGCTGCACGAGATATATTCTGGATGGCCTTTAACATCGGCGACATTGGCGGTTTTCTCTTCTCTAAGCGCTAAGCCGCAAATACCTTTATCAATAGGTATACGAGTATGCTCAGTGGGTGCGCCAAAATAAGGGCCCAGAATTAAATCAGTTGAATCCTCACCCAGGAAACTGGCTTTATAATAGATACCAATCCAGTTACAAATTTCTGGTGCTATCGCTTTCGCCTCTATTAACCATGCTTCGACTTTCTTTTGATTTTTCATCTGTCCTCAAATAAAAAGGGACGCACACGGCGTCCCTTCTCTTTATGTCGTAATTTTAAAATTACATCATTCCTGGCATTCCACCCATGCCACCTGCTGGCATAGCTGGTTCATCTTTCTTAGGTAAATCAGCAATCATTGTTTCAGTTGTAAGCATTAAACCTGAAACTGAAGCAGCATTTTGTAGAGCTGAACGAGTTACCTTAGTTGGGTCGATGATCCCTTTTTTAACTAGGTTTTCATATTTATCGTCACGTGCATTGTAACCAAAGTTTGCATCTTTGCTTTCTTTTACACGGTTTACAACAACAGAAGCTTCAACGCCTGCGTTGGTTGCAATTTGACGAAGAGGTTCTTCAATTGAACGACGTACGATTCTGATACCAAAATCTTGTTCTTCATTTCCAGTCGAAGCGTCATCTAGAGCAGTTGCAGCGTGGATAAGAGCAGCACCACCACCAACGATGATACCTTCTTCAACCGCAGCACGAGTTGCATTCAATGCATCTTCAACACGGTCTTTCTTTTCTTTCATTTCTGATTCAGTTGGAGCTCCAACGTTGATAACGGCAACACCACCAGCAAGCTTAGCTAAACGCTCTTGTAGTTTTTCTTTGTCGTAATCAGAAGTTGTTTCTTCAATCTGAGCTTTAATTTGAGCAACACGTGCAGTTACTTCTTTTTTATTACCAGCACCGTCAACGATAGTTGTATTTTCTTTATCGATAGAAACACGCTTAGCAGTTCCTAAGTGAGAAAGATCTGTCGATTCAAGACTCATACCTAATTCTTCAGAAATGACTGTACCGCCAGTAAGAACCGCGATGTCTTTTAACATTTCTTTTCTTCTGTCACCAAAGCCTGGAGCTTTAACAGCAGAAACGTTTAATGTTCCACGTAACTTATTAACAACTAGAGTTGTTAACGCTTCACCTTCAACGTCTTCAGAAATAATCACAAGTGGCTTACCAGTTTGAACAACTTTTTCCAGGATTGGAAGAAGTTCTTTCATATTAGAAATTTTACGATCAGTGATAAAGATAAATGGATTATCAAAAGTCGCTTCCATTTTTTCTGTGTTGGTTACGAAATATGGAGATAAATATCCACGATCAAATTGCATACCTTCAACTACGTCTAAGTGAGTTTCAGCTGTTTTTGATTCTTCAATTGTAATAACGCCTTCTTTACCAACTTTTTCCATCGCTTGAGCTAAAAGTTTTCCAATTTCTTCATCGTTATTGGCTGAAATTGTTCCAACTTGTTCGATTTCTTCGTTAGTTTTTACGTCTTTACTCATTTCTTTTAATTTCGCGATAACTTTAGTTACAGCAAAATCGATACCTTTTTTAAGGTCCATTGGGTTGTGGCCAGCAGCTACTAGTTTTGCACCTTCGCGGTAAATCGCTTGAGCAAGAACAGTTGCCGTTGTTGTACCGTCACCAGCATCGTCATTTGTTTTTTGAGCCACTTCTTTTACAAGTTGAGCGCCCATATTTTCGAATGCATTTTCAAGTTCGATTTCTTTCGCAACAGTTACACCGTCTTTTGTGATCGCTGGAGCGCCGAAAGATTTTTGAATAACAACGTTACGACCTTTAGGTCCTAGCGTTACCTTAACTGCGTTTGCTAAAGCATTCACGCCGTTAAGAATTAGGTTTCGAGCATTTTCGCTATACTTTAATTCTTTTGCTGACATAACTAATCTCCTTAATATTTTTTAATTTATTATTGTAAAATTCCTAAAATTTCGCTTTCTTTCATAATCAAATATTCCTGACCACTGACTTTAACTTCTGTTCCAGTAAATTTACTGAAAAGAACTTTATCGCCTTTTTTAACTTCAAGCGCTCTCATTGAACCATCTTTCATGCGGTAACCTGTACCAACCGAAATAACTTCACCTTGAGCTGGTTTTTCTTTTTGATTGTCTGGAATAATAATTCCACTTTTTGTTTTTGCTTCTTCTTCTACTCTCTTAACTAGGACACGGTCCTGTAACGGTCTTAATTCCATAAAATGCCTCCGATTTAAAAATAAACTTTTTCCACAAAATGGTTACTGAATAAAAAGTGTCAAGTGTCGCTCACTTTTTTATTCCGATTAACAACCATTTTCCGAAGTAAAAGCTCTAAAATATTAACCACTTATATCCAATGCACACCTCTATTGCGAGCTAATTCTCAGAGCATTCACGCCCCATACGGTTGTGCGGACGCAGCCTCACCTAACCATCTGTTTTTACTGATTTTTTGGCACATTTTTCCTCTCTTAAATAAACCTCATTGGGCTCCCCTTAAGCACCGAATAAGTCATTACATAGAATAAGGAAGCTAAGTGAAGCGGTTTAGAGAAAAACTTTGTCTGATCCTAAGTGTGGCCTGTATCGGCTGCGGACGGGAAATGACCACCAAAAATTCGGGGAGCGAAACGCAAATCGATCCACTGAATCCGGCTGCCATTCAACTTAACTCAACTCGCAGTAAAAGCAGTGATTACTTTGTTTCAGGCGAATATTTATCAACCCAAGAAATTCTCGTGAATATGCCATCCCATATCGACGTCACCAAAGGTAGCGTCGGTAATGGTTATGTTACGCTGATATTTAACCCTGATAGTGTCACCGACAAAAAAATCTGCACCTATTCGGCAGGCACAGGTAATCAATTCGTACTGAGTGATTGTAGTGCGACTGTTTCCGTTTCGGTTAAAGCCAAATCGAAAATTCGCTTGATCGCAAACCAAGGCGATAGCAATTCTAAAGAACTTGTTATTCGTGCTCATTTAGAAAGCGACGGGGCTGATTCATCGATTACACTGATTGCAAAAAAATTCTTAAATTACAATACAACTAGTAACGGTGTGTATGCATTTAAGGGCGATGCACGAGTGAGTATCCCGGAATTTGTTCGGGTGAAAAAAGGTAATGCTGGAAATCAAAAAGCTTATCTGTACTTTAATCACGAGAACAATGTTTTTCAATTTTATTGTCTTTATAACGGCGGTGCTTCATCACAATTTCCGGACACACCGGAAGAAATCGAAAAAGGCACTTACTACAATTTTTATGCTTGTTATGATGTTGATTCGCAAGACATTGGTGTACAGCCTGGTGAAAAAATCATTCAAGAAAGCTTTTACAATATTATGCTAAAGCTTGATGGCTCAGACACACGCTACGACACGGAAGCTTTCACTGACCTTGACCTCGATTGGTTATAACCTACTCGAGATCGAACCAATTTGAACCAAAGCCCATCTCGACTTTTAACGGCACACTCATCGCTGTCGCATTTTCCATTTTATCACGAACCAAATTTTGCATCAATTCAAGTTCATCTGGCGCTACTTCAAAAACAAGTTCATCGTGAATTTGGAGAATCATTTGTGATTTGAGTTTTTTCTCACGCATACTTCGCTCAAGATTGATCATGGCAATTTTAATAATATCAGCCGCCGTTCCTTGGATCGGACTGTTAATCGCCACTCTTTCCGCCATCGATTTCACCGTACGGTTTTGCGAATGAATATCTTTCAACACACGTTTACGACCAAAAATAGTTTCAGCATATCCAGTAGCTTCGGCTTTTTCTTTTAGGCCATCCAGAAAGCTTTTGATTTTATTAAATCGCATAAAGTATTTATCGATATAATTCTTCGCTTCCGTTCGTGAAATTTTCAATTGCTCTGATAACCCAAATGATGACTGACCATACATCAAACCAAAGTTAATCGCTTTGGCCTGTGAACGTTCATCTTTCGTTACACTCTCCACCGGCTTACCGTGAACTTCAGAAGCTGTTTGAGCGTGAATATCTCGCTCTTCCTTAAATGCTTTCAGCATTGTTTGATCTTGTGCTAAGTGGGCCAAAATTCTTAATTCCACTTGTGAATAATCGGCTGAAAGAAGTTTCATTCCTGGTGTTGGAATAAATCCTTTACGTAATCGTCGACCGTTTTCAGAACGCATCGGGATATTTTGTAAATTTGGATTGTCTGAGGATAAACGTCCAGTCGCGGCCACATTCAATTGAAAATGCGTATGAATTTTTTTTGTCATTGGATTTACTAGCTTTGGAAGTACCTTCACATAAGTCGAAAGGAGTTTATCTAATTCACGATATTGTAAAATCAAACCAGGAATTTCGCTCGTGCCCATAGCATCTAATTCTTCCAGAACTGAAGAATCGGTTGAAGCACCTGTTTTGGTTTTTTTAAGTGCTGGTAAGTTCAGTTTTTCAAAGAGGAGCACTTGTAATTGTTTTGGTGAACGAAGATTCACTCCGTCACCACCGGCGGCATCGACCTGGGCCTGAATATCAGCCAATTTGCGACTGTATTCAATTTCTAATGTATTAAAATATTGCACATCGAGACCGATCCCACGCATTTCCATCTCTGCCAGTATCGGAATAAGCGGTTGATCAATTTCATAAAAAACTTTCTGACAACCAAGTTCATTAATATTTTGTTCGAGCTTTTCTTGAATCTGAATCAGCGACTTCGTTGAAAGGTAAATATAATCTTTCATTTTAGTATCAAGTTCAAAAAGGTTGCCAGCTTTCTCCCAATTAAATTCCTCAAAATTTTCACCTGTGTATTCGGCGGCTAAGCTTGAGGTTGTATGAGAACGCGAAGGATCAACTTGAAAATGCGCCTGACCTATGTCAAAAAATTGCGCTGGAATTTTTATTTGATTTAGAATCAAGAAACAGAAAAGATATTTAATATCATTCACAATAATTTGTGTTTTATTTAATTCCACAATATCGCGGAAGACACTTTCGGGTCTTAGCATTTTTCCAAATCTTAAAAGATAAACCACTCCATCTTCAGTCATAACACCGAGATAAAGTAAACTACCAAAGTAATAAGAGTTATCGGCCCAAAAAGGAACTAACGCCAATTTCTTTTTCGTTTTAATTAAATCAAAAACTTTTTTCCATTCAGGATTTGTAATCACTTCAGTGAAAACTGCCGAGGAAGTTTCGATCGGCGTAGATGATACTACTTCAGAAATGCCTTCGACGCTTTTTCTTGTCGAAAATGCCAGTACTTTCTCAAGCATGTTTTTAAAACCCAATTGCTTGAAAAATGCCACTAACGCATCATCTGAGCCAATTTGAAATTTCAAATTATCTATACTACGACCAAGGTCTAGATCTGTGACAATCTGGACTAATTTCTTTGAAATCGCCGCTGCTTCTGGCGATTCGAGAAAAGCTTTCTGTGCGCGCTTATTAGTAATTTTATCAATATTTTTTAAGAGTGTATCGAGGTCTTTAAACTCTTCTAAAAGCTTCGCCGCACCTTTGGCACCAATACCTGCGACACCAGGAATATTATCTGAAGAATCTCCAGTGAGCGAAAGGTAGTCCACGATCTGTTCTGGATAAACACCCATTTTTTCAAAGACATCGTGACGATGATAAATTTTATCTTTCATCGTATCTAAGATCATGACTTTATCATCTACGAATTGCATAAGATCTTTATCACCGCTGGCGACTAAAATTTCATCGAATTCTGATTTGAATTGAACGATGGCAGAACCAATAATATCATCCGCTTCATAACGAGACAGACGAAGCGTTGGCAGCTTTAATTTTTCTATTAGTTCATCTACCAATGAAAATTGCGGAATCAAATCTTCCGGTGGTTCTGTGCGATTGGCCTTATATTCTGGAAAAATTTCATTTCGAAAAGATCCATCTTTATTATCACGAGCTAACAATAAATGTGTCGGTTGATATTGCTGAAAAATTTTCAAGAACATACTCAGTACACCGTAAACGGCATTGACTGGCGTACCATCTGGTGCGTTCAGTGGTCTAATGGCATAAAAAGCTCGAAATATAAAATTGCTGACATCAATAATGATGAGACGTTTTTTCATGGAAATCCTTTGAGATTATTTACATCAGAATAGACGATTAAGAAATAGCTGGTTTTTCGCTCTCAAACCATGTGTCTTTATTTTTGCGACGAGTTTCGCCACTTGGGTCATTGGCAATAACCGAAGTATCGGCCATAACATCGCCCAAACGATGACCTGAGTCGAGTTTAAATAATAAATAAACTTCTAGTAGCACTAAAATAAAAGAAAGAATTCCGCAAAAAATCCAACCCCAAAATGGAATAATAGCAAATGCCAACGGAATCAGTAGCGGTAAATTACGAATGATCGACTGCTTATAAGAACAAGCCGAGCCATCTTCGAGGGAAATAACAGCAAATCCCATAAGCTTCTTCCCAAAGGATTGGCCATAATTAAATGAATCACAAAGAGCTAAATACGCCATTCCAAGCATTAAACCAAAGGGATAAAAAAATAAGGATAGTAATAGAACAATTCCCAGATCCAATACTTTCGCAATCAATCGGGTAATACGAGAAGTTTGTAAACTCTCACGTAGTAGATACTTTTTGTTCATGGCTCCATCTTAGCGGATTTCCCCCGAGGAACCTAGAGAGAATTTTAGGATAACACTCCGTGTGACATTTTATTCATCTTGTTTAAATGTACGATTTTAGATATTGTTGTCTTTGACACTATCGTTCTTATAAGGAGAATTTATGGCCAATCTCAAGCATGTTGATAACTCTAATTTTGAAACGGAAGTTTTAAAATCAAATAAACCTGTTTTGGTAGATTTCTGGGCCGAGTGGTGTGGACCTTGTCGTGCTTTAGCTCCAGTACTTGATGAAATAGCTCAGGAAGTTGGTGGTAAAGCTGCTATCGTAAAAGTTAACGTAGATGAAGCTGGAGAGATTGCTCAGAAATATGGAATCCGCGGTATCCCTACTTTAATTTTCTTCAAGAACGGCGAAGTGAAAAGCACACTTGTTGGAAATCAGCCAAAAATTGAAATTCTAAAAAATTTAAATAACCTCGTTTAATATTTTATGTCCTTTATCGAAGCTGCTTTTCAAGATGCTGAATCGACCTTAATCAAATTTTTTAAGGATAAAAAGAATATCTCGCAAATGGAGTCTGCCATTGCGTGTTTTCTTGATTCCATCCGAAATGATGGTCGCATTCTTTCTTGCGGTAATGGCGGTTCAATGTGCGATTCTATGCACTTTGTAGAAGAGCTCACGGGACGCTTTCGAAAAGATCGTCCACCAATCGCCGCGATGTCGATGGGTGATCCCTCTCACATTACTTGTGTCGCTAATGACTATGGTTACGATTATATTTTCTCAAGACACGTTGAGGCTTGGGGCCGCGCGGGTGATACACTCCTTGCCATTTCAACTAGTGGTAACTCACCAAACGTTATCAAAGCTGTCGAAGCTGCAAAGAAAAAGCAGATGAAAGTTGTCGGACTTCTCGGTAAAGACGGTGGAAAATTAAAATCTATGGTCGACATCGCCCTTGTCGTCGACAACAAAGTCAGTGATCGCATTCAAGAAGTTCATATCAAGATGATTCATATCTTTATTGAAGGAATAGAAAGAGAGTTATTCCCTCAACATTATCAATAATTTTCCCAAACATTTTTTTTCTTCCATCAAACGCTATAACAGTTTAAAATTATTAGTATATCAAATACAAGGAGCTCTCTCATGGAAGAAACTGCTGTCGCAACGACCACCTCACCAGAAAGTGTTGGAGGGATTTTAGGTCTCATCAACCAACTCGTTATTTTTGTTCAGGAGGGTGGTATTTTCATGTACGTTATCCTCGTGGTTTGGGGTATTGGTATTGCCATTTGTTTTGAAAGATATCGCAAGCTAAAACAATTAGATGTTGATGGCCCTTCATTCATGAATGAACTTCAAAGATATATTCTATCTAATGATATTCAAGGAGCGATTCGTGTTTGCTCTGGCTCAGTAGCAGCTTTAGCAAAAGTTTTAAAGAGTGGATTGAAGAGAGCTTCACAAAATCCAGAACAAGTTCAAAACGCAATCGATGCAACAGCGCTTGAAGTTATTCCTAAAATTGAATTAAGACTTAATTATCTTAGTCTCGTTGCTAACGTTTCGACTTTATTTGGTCTACTTGGAACAATTCAAGGTTTGATTCAATCATTCGCGGCCGTAGGTGCTGCTGACCCTGAACAAAAAGCTGAAATTCTTTCGATTGGTATCGCGGTTGCGATGAATACAACCGCTCTTGGTTTATTCTCAGCTATTACGATTATGGTAAGTCACTCTCTTCTCGGTGCTAAAGCGGAAAAGATTATTGGTGAAATAGATGAATTCTCTGTGAAACTTATCGATATGCTAGGCACGAAGAAGGAAAATAAGTAATGTTAAAAGTTCCTACCGCCCGACGTAGAAGAAAAGAAGAAAAGAGAATCGATCTTGTTCCTATTATGGATTCGATTTTCATTTTCATTTTCTTTTTATTAATGTCGACTAACTTTATTAATGTTTTAGAAATCTCAAGTGATATTCCGATTATTTCTTCTGAACCCGAGCCAGAAAACAAAGAAAAACCTCTTGCACTTATGGTGAGTGTGGCACAAAACACGATCACCGTATCAACCGGCGTGCCATCGAAAGTAGTAAAAACGATTGGCAAGAATGATGAAGGTAAATACAACCTAGAAGAACTACGGGATTTCCTCGTGACTATCAAAAAATCGAATCCAAAAGAAGAAATGGTTATTCTTGAACCAACAGTGGATTTGGAATACGAAATACTGGTTAATATAATGGACGCTCTTCGACTTTTAAGAAAAACGGATGATGCTATCTATCGTCGAAATAAAGATGGCTTAGATGAAAAAGTTGAAACACTTTTCTCTAATATTATTTTTGGAAACATTACAGGCTAAAATACTATGAGTAAACCAATACGAAAGCGCGTCTCAAGAAAAAAAGCAAAGAATATTGATGTCGATATCACTTCCCTACTCGATATCTTAACTATCTTACTGGTTTTTCTTATTCAGAACTTCAATGCCTCGGGAATCGTTATTAATGTACCTAAAGGTGTAACTCTTCCTCGTTCTGAAACTAAAAGCTTAAGCCATGCTGGAGTTGTCATTCAAGTTTCAACGTCAAAAATCTGGGTTGATGACGAAGAAGTTTTAGACACAGAAAAACTTCCACCTGCTGTTTATGACCAAGGTGGAAACCGAATCATCCCTCTCTTTAACAAACTAGTCGCTGTTAAAAATGCCATTAAACAAGTTGAGAAGAGCACACCTGAAGCTAAGAAGTTTTCAGGTTTGGCCAATCTAGTTGTAGATAAGACCTTAAAATATTCTTACTTGAAAAAAGTCATGTATACTTGCGCTGAAGCCGGCTTCAAAACTTATAAATTTGTTGTTATGGGCGGAAAAAAATAATTTCTAAATTCTTGTTTTGTTAACTATTCCAATTTCTTCGGCTGGAAGTTAATTGGCTGTCTAACTTCAACTTCACCACCACCTGCTGGCTGCGGGAACTGAATTCCCCGTAACACGTTTGCCACACAACCCTTAACTGATGAAGGCAACGAAGCGCTGCCATCAACTGCTGCGCGCGTGACGTGGCCGGAAGCACCAATGATAAAGTTAAGTCGGATCAATCCAGAAATATCCGTCTGAGATTCCAATTCTTTTTGATAACAATATCTAAACTGTGGGATGTGATCCTGAAGAATTTTACGAATCAAATCAGGGTCCATTGAACCAAGAACAACTGTTTCCGTTGGTATACCAGCGGTATAAATAGTTCGTTTATCCGATAAACCTTCGGCTCCTTTACTCACATCAATTTTCCCAACTGTAGCACCTGTTAAGCTTCCGATTCGTCCAGCAACATCAGCTGTTTTAAGTGATCCTGTCGAAGAGCCACTGTTGAAAGTTGAACCTGTTACCGCGCCACCGCCGACAAAGCCAGTCGCAGCGGTGTTGGCACTTTGATAGGTGCTTCCTTTAGCTAACAACGAACTTACGCTACTTTTAAAATCAGCTGAGCGGTATACATCGACAGGTCCCTTACTTATCGTTTTCACGACAACACCTGGACCTGGAGCCCCGGATGCTTTCATAACAGTTGTGATTTTCTTTTGATCAACTTTTGGCGGACTTGGTGTTCCTTTTTGTACTTGTTGAAATTTAGGAGCTTGCTTAATACCATTCATTGTTTCAACTTTCTTAACTACTTTTTGCTCCACTTTTTTTGGCGTAACCGGCTTTACAACTTCTTTTTTAAGTTCAACAGGTTTTGGTTTTTCAGGTTCCGGTTTTTTTGGCTCCACTTTCGGTTCGATTTTTACAATTTCTGGTTTTGGTTTTTCAATTAACGGAGTCGGCTTATGTAAAATAGTCGCGATTATTTCAGGCGCTTTTTCTTTTTCTACTTCTCTATTGGGTTCAAAATTCAGAATACCTAGAATTGGAATAAATAAGAAAATGAGCATCAACCAAATATACTTTCTAAACTCTTCATCACGTCTTAAAAATGGAGGAATTTTAACTTTAGGAGGAGCTGACACGTTACGAACAAAAATTTGTAAGTGTTGTTTTTTGAAAACAATAATATCCTCTGTTCCTAGTGAAAAAGAATGGCTATCTTTTACAGGCTTAGAAGTTTTCTGATCTGAAAGAAGCATAACTTCATAATCTGAAAGCTTGTTCACCATGATGCTGCCATTTTTGATATCAATGAATGGAATCTTGTCGTTTTTTGGCAAATATGGAAATTCTACATCTTCACTCTTGTGACCAAAGCCTGCTAGAAAATAAGTTGTGTTTTTATTTGCAAGATAATCGACTGAATAAATATCATCTGATTTTAAAATGATAATTTCGACTGCGGTCTTATCAATTTCATATTTAAAAATGGGATAGAGCGTATCCACATCCTCAAAAATGTATTCACTAAATTCCGCTTTTGGGTCAGATGCCAGCGGATAAATAATATAAGGTGTATTATCATGCTTATCCTGCTTAACAATTGGTGCCTGCGGTAGCGGTCTCTCCGTCTTTGCGCTTGGAGATGACGTTCTCATGACAGTTTCAGGAACTCTTTCCGGTAACTTCGGTATCGATGCAATCGAAGCCATCCCGTGAGACGGTTCTAAAATATCTAAAATGGGTGGTAAATCATCAGCTGGAACATAATATTGAAAAATAAACTCAAACTGACCAATTTTTACTGTGTCACCAAGATGCAGTACCTTGCTAATAACTTTTTCATTATTAACATAAGTTCCAGCGCTCGAATTCATATCATAAATTTTATTACCGGTGTTGCTAATTTCGATAACAGCGTGAACAGCGGAGATACTAGGATGATTAATCACAACATTGCAGTTTTCAATTCGACCAACTAAAATTCGACCTTTCGAAAAAGGGCATACATTCACGGGCGTGCTTTTCGAACGCGGGTGAAGCTCAAATAAGTTTTTTTGATTGTCTGTGGTTAAATTCACAACTACCTCATTATCTTATGGCTTGAATACCATTTTTCATTTCGCTATTAAAATTTGTTCTCTGTGGTAAACGATTTTTAAAATTCTTTTGAAATCTTGGACTAATAGAAAGGTCACCCGGTGACGAAGCATCGCCATCGATTTGCATATTTTCAAAATCGAATTTTTCATATTTTTTATATTTATAAATGACGTTTTTCTT
>JAEUWD010000058.1 GCA_016786485.1 Bacteriovoracaceae bacterium
GAAAAATAAAAAATTCCATTGTGTTCAACACCTTGTGAATAAGTTCCTACGGCCTTAGGTGCGTTATCGGTTTGGATAATTTTTCTGAAACTCATTATTTGCTCCCTTTTATATTTTTACGATGTTCAAGTGCAATGAGTCCGGTTAAGTGACTCATACTAATAATTTCTTCCACACTTGAAGTTCTTTGAACAATATTAACTGGATAATCCATTGGTACGAGAATTGGTCCAATCGGAGTTGCTCCACCTAATTGTGATAAAAGTTTGTAACTGATATTGGCCGAAGTTAAATCAGGGAAAATCAAAATATCGGCGGGTTTATCTAGCGTTGAGAAATTAAAAAGATTTCGCAAAATATTTTCACTAACCGCAACGTCTGCTTGCATTTCACCATCACAAATAATTTTTGGCATACGTTTTTTGGTGATTTCAACTGCCTTCTGAACGCGAATCGCTTCTTCTGAAGTATTTGAACCAAAGTTTGAGTAACTCAGAAAAGCCACTCGTGGTTCTTTCTTCATTAGTTTTTCATAAAGTGCCACTGTCGCTTCTGCGATCGCTGATAAATCTTCAGCGCTTGGATCAGTTTGTACGGTACAGTCAGCTAAGAAATAAACTTTGTTTTTGAAAATAAGAATAATGATCCCCGCAGCTTTCTTTTCATTTTTAGTTCCAAGTACACGTAGGATTGGCTTAATGCAATCTTTATAACTTTGAGTAGCACCAGTGATCATTCCGTCAGCATCGCCATGTTTTACCATCATCGAGCCAAAATAGTTTCCACGCTTCATGACTTCTTGTGAAAGTGAATATGAAGCACCTTTGCGCTGACGATCTTGGTGATAATCGAGGAAATATTTTTGATAACGTTCATCGTTTTCGGGAGTAATGATTTCGATTTCTTTTAAATGCGTTAGCCCTAATTCATCCATACGAGCATGAATATGTTCCGTATCACCTAAGAGAATTGGATTTAATAGGCCGTCTTCTTTTAAAACAGAAACGGCTTGTAGTACCCGTTGGTTTGAACCTTCGGTGAAAACGATTCTCGGTTTATTTTTTTGTGGTAACTGTGAACGAATGTTACGCATGAAGCTGGCTGATGTTCCTAATCTTGCTTCGAGGTCTTCCGCGTATTTTTTGAAATCAGTCATTTGTAAACGTGCCACACCACTTTCAACTGCCGCTTTTGCTACTGCTGGAGCTAAGCGAGTGAGAACGCGTTTATCAAATGGTTTTGGAATTAAATAATTGATACCAAATTTAAAACTTTCATTTCCGTAAGCACGGCGAACGTCTTCTGGAACTTCTTCTTTAGCGAGTGCTGCTAAAGCGTAAACGGCAGCTAGTTTCATTTCTTCATTAATTTTTTTTGCTCTAACGTCTAAGGCCCCACGGAAAATAAATGGAAAGCCTAAAACGTTATTTACTTGGTTTGGATAATCTGAACGACCAGTGGCCATAATAGCATCGTCACGAACTTCGGCGACTTCTTCTGGCATAATTTCTGGATCAGGATTGGCCATAGCAAAGATGATGGGATTTTTCGCCATCGACTTGACCATATCTTTTGTGACTAAACCACGGGCCGAACAACCGATGAAAGCATCGGCGCCCTCCATCGCATCTTCCAAAGTGCGAAGTTTTGTTTCAATCGCAAATTTTTCTTTATAAACATTCATGCCTTCTTTTCGACCTTTATAAATGACACCTTTTGAATCGCACATAAAAAGATTTTCTGGCTTGAGTCCTAGTTTTAAAAATAAATTGGCAATGGCAATGGAAGCCGCGCCTGCGCCACTGAAAACAACTTTCACTTTTCCAAACTTTCTCTTAGTAATTTCCAGCGCATTCAAAAAAGCAGCGGTCGCGATAATCGCA
This sequence comes from Bacteriovoracaceae bacterium, assembly GCA_016786485.1. GTDB lineage: Bacteria > Bdellovibrionota > Bacteriovoracia > Bacteriovoracales > Bacteriovoracaceae > JAEUWD01. The sequence continues at coordinate 1,884 of JAEUWD010000058.1, forward strand.
GTTCCGTGTTGGTCATCATGGAAAACAGGGATATCAAGTAATTCTTTTAATTGTGTTTCAACTTCAAAACATTCTGGTGCTTTAATATCTTCCAGGTTAATTCCACCAAAAGTTGGTGCCATGGCCGCAATGGTTTTAACCATCTCATCTACGGTCGGTGCATTCAATTCAATATCGAAAACATCAATGTCAGCAAAGCGCTTAAAGAGAACGCCTTTACCTTCCATGACAGGTTTTCCAGCGAGTGGGCCAATATCACCTAAACCTAAAACGGCAGTACCGTTACTGATAACGGCAACGAGATTTCCTTTCGCTGTATATTTATAAACATCGAGTGGGTTCTTCGCGATTTCCAAACAAGGTTGCGCTACACCTGGTGAATAAGCGAGCGACAGATCTCGCGCAGTTAAACAGGGTTTACTAGGTGTAACTTCAATTTTTCCGGGTTTACCGTTTGAGTGATAATCAAGGGCCTCTTGATTTCTTGCATCTTGGATCTCGTTATTCATAAATTCCTTTTAATGTTCAGTACTTATGTTGCATTTTTTGACATGATTATTCAATTGGAATCAATTCATTTTTCTCTATGATTTGGCGAAAATAATCCGCACTAGGGCGTCCCTTGCGATTAAATGTTTTATAATCCACTTCGTAGAGCCCAAAACGCGGTCCGAAGCCTTCAATCCACTCATAATTATCCATTAAAGACCAGTGACAATAACCCAGTATGTCGAGGCCTTGGGTTATCGCTTGTTGCAGAACTTGTAAATGTTCAAAAATATATTTTTTTCGATACTTATCGGTTTGGTCAGCGATACCATTTTCTGTGATGAAGAGCGGAACCTTTGGAAAGCGTTTCTTCATTTCATCCATGCTTTGTCTAAGCCCTGTGGGATAAATTTCCCAATCCAGATCTGATCTTGGATTAGTTGGATGAAAATGACGTCGAAATTGAAAATCACGAAATGAAAAATAAAGAAATTCGCGGGTGTAATAATTAATACCAATATAATCCTGTGTCTTTTTTATTTGAGGCAAATCTTGATCGATTGAAATCAAAAAAGGTATAGAAATTTTCAGCCTTCCATTTGCGAGTGCATCGAGAATCGCCCAATTAAAAATTTCATTTACCTTTTCACTAATCATTTTTTCTAGAAAATTATCTGGATTTTGCGCTTGGAAAAATCGAATATGATGAGCAAAACCAATAGAGATTTCTCTTTTTTCTGAACGAGCTTGGGCCTTCAAGTATTGATAAATCTCAGCATGAGTTTTTAAAATATTCACCAGCGGTTTTTCGAATTGAAAGCCACTTTTTCCTGGTGGCATGAGACCTTGAATATATCCGCCACCAATCAAAACCATCGGTTCATTAAATGTCGTCCAGAGCGTCGTTTTTTTTCCAATATAAGGATAAATAATTTTTAAATATTTAAGAAAAATTTCAGGTGCATCCGGCATTTCCCATCCACCTTTGGCCTGAAACCATTGAGGATTTACAAAGTGATGAAGCGTAATCATAGGCTCAATATTATTCTTTAATAAAAGCTCAATAAAATTTTGGTAATTTTTTAAAACGGTATAATCAATTTTATTTTGCTCTGGTTGAATTTTCGACCATGAAAGAGAGAAGCGATAAGTTTGGATTCCTAGCTTTTTCATGATTTCGATATCTTTTAAATAAAGCTTAGTATGGTTAGTGGCCAAACCGGAATGCTCATTGTTTTTGATTTTGCCGTCGAGCTTTTCCCAGTCCCACCAGTCACTGTGAATATCGTTACCTTCAATTTGATGATCGGCCGTGGCCACACACCATTTAAAATTTTTAGGAAAAGATTGGGCGTGGAGCAGGCTTGCGAGCAAAAATAAAATGTGCATAGGAAAATGATTTTAACAAACTATTCCAGTCAGGTATAGGGTAATTTTTGAGTAGCAAAATGACACTGAAAGCTCTTTTTTTTTGGCAAAAACTCACACTTCTGGAAATGCCTTTAGTAAGCGTTCATCTGACATATAATGAAAATAAGCTTACAAGATGTAGGCCAGAACAGGATGTTCAACGAGAGAAAGGAGTTCCGCATGTCACAAAAAGCCCTTATTCTATATCTCATTCTTTTTGTCAGCGCCTGTGGTAAGCCATCACAAGGACCGAACTCAGAAATCGGTAGTTCGCCAGTTATTATTGGTGAATTAAATTGGGATGAGATTCCTGATCTTAAGGACAGCGATCCTCGAAAAGCGCGCGCGAGTGCCGTCGCAGATTTAGATTTACCAAGAATGCAGGCCCGCTGTACTGGTTTTTTGATTTCAGAAGACTTAATAATGACGAACCAACACTGCGTTCCTAGTCGTTCTTTAGCACCAGGAACGAGTGCTATTTTTAATCGTCAAAAAGGTATTTCGAGTTCTCGTTATGAGCGTTATGATTGTTCGGAATTTGTAGCATCAGATTACTATTTAGATTTTACGATTCTTCGTTGTAAAAATTCTCCAGGAAAGAAATATGGTTATTTCACACTAAAAGATGTGAACGTATCACGTGGTGAAAAAGTCCATGTGATTCAACAAAACTGTAATTACTTAGTGAATGAAAATTGCGTATGGAATAAAAAAGTCGCGAGCGGAAAAGTGACAGATTTAAGTAACGAAGTTTCCTATGATGCCGACACACTCGGTGGCTCATCAGGGAGTCCAGTTATAAATGACAAATTAGAAGTTATCGCGCTTCATCACCAAGGAATCAGTGATCCTGCAACGGGCCTAGGTTTAGAAAATCAAGGTGTTTATGTTAACGACATTATTGATTACTTAGAACTTAATCATCCTTGGATTTTAGACGCAAATTCTACCGTTGTTCTAGATAAAGAAAGTAATAATCGATTTAAGGATGCGAATAAGATCTCTTATACAACTAAAACGGAATTCCAAGGTAGTATTGGTCAAGCTGGCGATGAAGATTATTTTGAATTCACGCTTTCACGTCAGCAGAGCCTTAAGTTTCATTTAAAATTTATCAACGCACGTTCTGATTTAGATTTGGCGCTTTATGATGCAAACCATAAACTAATTCAGAAGAGTTCATCCTCAAAAACTGATTTTGAATATATTCAAACGACTTTGCGTCCCGGAAAATATTATTTTAGAATTTGTGGTTGGAAAAAAGCTTTCGGCCCGTATGAAATGTTAGTGGAAGGGATGTATTTCTTCTAACTAGATTTTAACGTTCGCCAAATCGACTTTTAAAACTTTTGGACCAAAACGATCTCTGAAAGTTATCGCAAAACCAGTTCCCTTTTCTTCAACTGAAACTAAATCGATATGCATTGGAAAATGTGCCGTGCGCGCTTCCAGCTGAATTTTACCTTGATCGTATTTCCAACTTCCGTAGCCTTCACCGTAGTTTGGCAGGTTGTAATAAAATCTTTTATTTTCATATAAGGCCAGCTCGATTGGATAATCGTCATTGGCCAAATAAATATCTTTATTTAAATTAGCTTCATTTTTGGAATCGTTTACTAATTTTAAGTAATGGGATTCTTCACGCAAAAAGACCTTTACTTGACTAGTATTGTTGCTTAATTCCTGACAAGCTACTGCTAAATAGCAAAGTGAAATGCCTAAAAAAAGATGCTTCATAATTTTCTCCACAGGTTAATTTACTAAATGCCTCAACCGTTTGTCTAGCTACTCAAAATAATTAAGGTTTATGGGTTTTAACCGATAGGTTTAGAGAACATCATTGACGTGAGGTTGCTTTGAAATTCACGATATTTTTTTCACTGATTATTTTTACATCTAACCTCTGGGCAGGACCACGTGAACAAGCGTATCGTCTGCACAATCGTATTGTTGGCGTTCCTCCACAAAAAGTTGTTTTAGATGAAATGGAAAATTTGATTCGAGCTGGCAAACCTAAAATGGCAGCTTATCTTGCGATGAATAATCCCAAATTTTATAACTCAACCATCAAGAACTGGGTTAAGCCTTGGACTAACGAGCAAATCAGTCGACGTGTTCCACTGAATGATTATGTGGCAACGGTTATCGGGATGGTTCGTGATGGCGTTCCGTTTGATCAAGTCCTTTACGGAGATATTCTTTACGCCGCGGATGATTCATTCTTCGATGGAGAAAATGATGATCACAGTGCTTCTAGTAATCGTCATTATGAGAAATTAGAAAACGATAATGTGAATTTATTTCAAGTCCTTCAACGTCGAAATGTTTCGCAAGAACATGGTATCGATGATGTCGGTGGAGTTCTGGTTTCTCGCGCTGCTGCCATGGCCTTTTTCGATGCGGGCACCAATCGAGCGATGACACGATTTACCTTTATGAATTTTATGTGCAAAGACTTTGAAGAACTTCACGATGTTAACGTTCCCGATTATCGCGTGCGGCGAGATGTTTCGCGTGCGCCAGGTGGAGATAGTCGTGTCTATCGTAACAAGTGTGTTGGTTGCCATGCTGGACAGGATGCACTTGGCGGAGCTTTTGCTTATTTTAATTGGGATGGTTCGAAAATTATTTACACAGATATGCAAGTCGCTAACAAAATCAACCAAATTGTTAATTTTCCAGATGGTCACGTTGTAACTGATGATTACTGGATTAATTTATGGGCCCAAGGTCAGAATGCAAATTTAGGCTGGCGAGGAGAGATGCAAGGCTACGGTGTTAATGCTTTTGGAAAAATGATTGCGCACTCAAAAGCTTTTGCAAATTGTATGTCGAATAAAACTTTTGAACTTTTTTGTCATAAAACAGCCAGTACCGCGACTGAAAAAACATTGGTGGAAACGCTCGCAAGAAATTTTGAAGCCAATGCTGCGTACGATATAAAGGAACTTATGGCCAGTTCAGCTATAAGTTGTTTAGGAGATTAGTATGAAAAAGAAATGGCAATACTTTGCATCTCTTGGCGCGCTCATGCTGATATTGGTTGGGTACAATCAATGTATTATGCAAGATCAAATCCAACTTGAAAGTGATGCTAGCGTTTATGATTTACCAACAAAAACGGTGGATACTTCGAGTATGGAAGCGACACCTACGGTTGCGATGAAAAATTTTGAGCAAATTAATCTTACGATGTCAGAGTTAACCGGTGTTTCTGTAACCGATAATAACGTAAAAAATACCTATGATACGGTTAAAACCCTAATGCCAGTGGATAATAATTTAGAAACCTTCTTATCTAAAGATCAAATATCTATCACTCGTTTGGCCGGAACTTATTGTGATCGTTTAGTAGAAAATTCAAATTTACGTCAGGCGATTTGGCCGAATATTGATTTTGGTCAAAATGTGAATACGGTTTTTGCTAACGATTCAACCAAGCTTTATGTGATCGACCAAGCCATCAGTAAATTTTGGGGTGAAGGCGTACAAACCGGTCAAAGCTTATCTCAAGCACGGACCGATTTATTTGAAATGTTTGAAATGTTACGCGCGAATGAAAGTAATAATTCAGCGACAACGAGAAATTTAGTTAAGGGCGTTTGCATTGCGACCCTATCATCGGCCAATGTTATTTTACTCTAGTAAAGAGAGAAGTTTATGGAAGACAAAAAGAAAAAATTAGAACATCTCAACGGACATAAGTTGATTACACGTCGACACTTTTTGGCGCAAGGACTTATTTCTGGAGCAGCTTATGTTTTCACACCTTCCATTCTTTCACTCTTAGCTAAAAGTGCCCACGCTCAAGATTGTGGAGCCGCGGCAGGAATGCTAGCGGGCAAAACTCCTGTGATTATTATCGATCTTGGCGGTGGCGCAAACTTTGCTGGTTCTAATGTTATGGTTGGCGGAGCTGGTGGACAAAAAGATTTTTTAGATACTTATCAAACTTTAGGACTCACTTCGAATTTGCATCCAGATAATGCCGGACAATTAAACGAAGAAATGGGTTTAGCTTTTCACGCGGATAGCGGAATTTTACGCGGAATAAAATCAGTCGCTTCGCCAAATACACTGGCAGGAGTGGATGGTGGAATTTTTTGTGCCGTTTCTGATGATGATACGGGAAACAATCCACACAACCCGGCTTATTGGTTAAACTTAGCGGGTTCCCAAGGTGAACTTGCTCAATTAGTTGGAAATCGCAATAATGTGACAGGTGGAAATTCAACCGCACCTGCAGCTTCAATTGATGCTTCGAGATTTCCAGTGAATATCAGCAGTCCAAACGATGCGATAGGATTAGTGACGGCCGGTAAATTAAGTGAAATTTTTCCAAACCAAGCAAAAGTTCAAAAAGTTTTAGATACGGTTCGAAAAATGAGTGAATCACGTATCACGGCTTTTTCTCAGCAAACCTTACCAAATCAAATTCGTGAATTAGTGAAATGTGGATATATTCAGGCCAGCGATTTTTTAAATCGTTATAGTGCAAATCAATTAAGTCCAGCCCAGGATCCACTTATCACCCAAGTGTTTACCAATTTAAATGATGGTAACCAAAGAAGTGCTGCTTCGATTACGAAATTAGTGCTTGATGGATACGCGGGTGTTGGAACTATTGAAAAAGGCGGTAATGATTATCATACAGGTAATCGTTCCGTGGGAGAAACGCGTGATTTTGAAGCTGGTCAGTTAATTGGTCGCGTGCTGGAAGTAGCGGCTCGAAAAAATAAAGATCTTGTAATGTATATTCTGACCGATGGTGGTGTTGCTGCTAACGGTGGTGTTGATGACAGCCAAGCCGGACGTGGTAAATTAAGTTGGACGACTGAGAACGGAGATCGTTCTTCGACTTTCATGTTAGTTTACAAAGCTGGTGGTGGCCGTGTCAGTATTAGAAACGCTGGCCGTCAGGTGGGGCACTTCCGCGCTAATGGTAGCGTGGAAACTTCGTCATCACTGGTTGGAAACTCTGTCACCAATTTATCGAAAGCGATCGTGGCCAATTATTTAGCTCTGCATGGTCAGGAAGGACAATTAAGTTCTATTATTGGCGATAACCCATTTGGGAGTGATTTGAATCGATACCTTATTTTTAACAGGCTTAGATAAGAATGAAGATTTTCTTGCCGTCAAAAAAAATTCTTAGTGCCATCATTCTATGTGCGATTCTCGTATTGTATAATCATTGCGGAAACCCTTTTTCAAACAGTGAAAGTGAATTGAATTATAAAGTGTATGAACTTCCTCCTGGGCAACAGCCACCAGCAAGCGATGGCAGTCAGACGCCAGCTAATCCCGCTGCTATTGATCCTGCAAAATCAGTTGATGCTTTTGAAGAGACCGTTTATACATTGACTCGTACTTATTGCATTAATTGCCATGGGGCCGGTCAGCAGCCTGTTCACGCTGATCCAGATGTAAAAGTGGCACATGATTCTGTTTTAAATAGTTTTAAAGTTAATTTTCAAAATCCAGCGAGTTCTCGTTTGGTACTAAAATTAAGCCAAGCTAATCATAACTGTTGGAGTAATAATTGTAATAATGATGCCGCGATGATGTTAGCGGAAATTGAAGAATGGAAATCGAAAATTTTTGTGGCTTCTCCAACGACGACGGGTGGCAGTGGCGGAACAGGAATTATTTCGAATGGAAATGAAGTTGAAACGGCTTCGAGTATGGTTATCAGTAGTTATTTTGGTACAAGCAATGCGACTGATCCCAATACACGAATTCTGAATATGATTTCGTCGACACTCAAAGCACCGATGCAAACAGCAGTTGATGCCGCTAGCAATCTTAATTACATCTGGGTACCTAATGGTAATGGTGGAAACCGTGCTAGCAATGACGGAGCTGCTGGTTGGGCGAATATTAATTTTTCCATTTCGCAAGCTGGCCCATACAAAATGTACGGTCTTGTTGATGCACCTAATGATAGTGACAATTCTTTTTTTGTAAAAATTGATAATGGAAATTATATTGAATGGCGCTTTGACGGTAATATGATTGCGAACAATGGTTTTGCTTGGCGTGAACTCACCAGTAGCAGCAATATGACACCTGTTCCACTGACTTTAACTCAGGGAACACACATGCTAGAGGTGCGACAACGAGAAGACGGAACAAAAATTTCAACCGTTGTGTTCACTCAAAATCCAAATTTCTCGGGTTATGGTATTTATGGTTCACCGCGAGTGACATTAAATTTTGATTTAGCTCCCATCCTGAATGTTCCTGCGACTTTCAGTATCGATATCCAAGAATACGATATGTATAGCTACAAACTTTCATCACCACGAATTATTTCAAATTCGTATGTGGCCGTAAAAGCAATTCGTCCTTATGTGAATGAAATTTATAATCCACAACACTCGACTTATACTATCGTGGATAAGATAGCGACGCCGACGGATAATATCCTTTCTCCGTATTCTTTAATTTTACTTAAAGATAAAGGACCTGCTCAAGACAAGATTATTTTCTCGTTTGAAGTTTTACAAGTAGTTTATTAAATATGAAAAAACATAGTTTGCGCTTGCAGTTGTTGATCTTTGTTTCGTGTGTGCTCTTTGATTTTATGAGCAAAATCTATGTCCAGCATTCGCACAATTCTTCTTTTAATTCAGGATTATTTCTAGGGCTTTTTTCTTATATTCCGCAAGATTTAAAAGTGATTGTACTAGCTTCATTTGCAGGGTTCTTATTTGCTTTTTATATTTTCTTTTTAATCACGCTGGTGAATAAACTGTTTCAAATTAAATTAGGATTATCATTTTTGTTGGGTGGAGTATTTGGAAACGTTCTTGATCAAGTTATTCACGGGAAAACCTTAGATTTTATTCCCATCTCAATTAGTGGACATCAGTTTTATACCAATGTAGCCGATGTTTTTCAGTGGTTCGGTGTCCTCATGATTTTGCAATTTATCATACGCAAAGAAAAAGTTATCTGGTTCCCAAATCCAAATCGAAAAAATTACTTAGTCAGACCGAAGGAGCAAATTGGTTTTGCCATCAGGTTAACACTTGTTTCATTTTGTTGTTCACTTTTGCTGGGTCTTTTTTCATTTTCTTATCTCAAACATTACGTCCCTCAAACTTTAATTAATAAAGAACTCATTTTAGCTTTTGTTTTAAGTTATATTTTCTTATCCCTGATTTTTACTTTATTGGTTTTTCTAGCTGGGGTTGTGCTTTCGAATCGAACTTCGGGCCCACTTTACGCTTTTGAAATGTATGTGGAAGACTTGTTAAAAGGTGATCGTGAAAATCTGCAATTCCGTGATGGTGATCAATACTTACATTTAGAAAAACTTGCACTCAAATTAAAGCGAAAATTCGAAGAAACTGACAAAAAATGATTTTTGCCAACCTGAGAGTAAAAGGGTATTTTATTTCCTAGGTTGGAGAGTTTTTTGTTAAATTTGAAGTTATTCCGGTTCATTCTGGTTATTGCCGCATTTTCCTGCTCGAAATTCGCGTGGAGTTATCCTAATTACATTGGTCACGGTTACTCATCTTGCCTTACTTGTCACTACAACCCTTTTGGAAATGGGCCCTTAAATGATTATGGTCGCGCGATTTCGGCGACAGTTATTTCAACTCAATTCTTTTCTTCTGACAAAAAAACGGATGAGCAATTAAGTCAAAGTTCAGCTTTTTTCGGTAAGACACCTAGCAATAAATGGTTCCGTCCTTCTTTTGATTATCGTGGGCTTTATCTCATTCGAAACTTTAAAGAAGAACAACAGGATGAAGATTTTATTCAAATGCAAGCGGATGCGAATGTTGTTTTTAAATTTGGTGCGCGCGATCAACTCATTTTTTCAGGTACCCTTGGTTATGCTCCAACGCCAAAAGGGGGAGCTCTCGAATCTCAACCAAAATATCGTACTCGTGAGCATTACATTGGTTGGAGACCCGTTTCGTCATTTGGAATTTATGCCGGACTTATGGATAAAATTTTCGGATTACGAATTCCGGAACATACCGCCTACAGTCGCAGTTTCACTAATCTTGGTATGAATGATCAGGCACACGGTATTCAATTGCATTACACCACTGAAAAAATAGATGTTGGTTATAATTATTTTATAGGAAATCTGGTGCAAGAAGCCGACGTGAGACAAGTGGGGCACTCAGGAATGTTCGAGTACTCATTTTCGAAAACACTTCGCTTAGGAGCTTCCGTACTCACTTCACAAAGTGAGTACCTCAAGATGACCATGGCCGCGCTTCACGCAAGAGCAGGGATTGGTAAAGGCTCATCGATTATGTTTGAAACTGGTTACGTAGATCGACAGACTTTTAAAACGGGTTACTACAACATGCTTCAAGGTTACCTACGATTATCTAAAGGCTTATATTTAATTAATACATTTGAATATCAAAAAGAAGATACTGAATCGGAATCAGAACTCATGCGGGTGGGGCCGGGAATTCAATTTTTCCCATCCCAACGAGTAGAGTTCAGGGCCGATTTATTTAATAGTAGAACATATAGTCCGGAGTATGCTGTGGAAGACGTTTGGGATATCACAGCACAATTACACTTATGGTTTTAAATATTTTATTAAATTTCTTATTACTGATTTCTCCGGTCGAAGCGGCGAAGAATACGAAATCGTCTAAAGAGAAAAGCTCAAAGAGTAAAAAAGCAGGTCAAAATCGCGAAGAAATTTACATGAAAATTTTAAAGCAGGCCCGTGTTGCTCATCAAAAAGGCAAGTACCGCGAAAGTAACATGATCTTGAAGAAATACTTTAAGTTCGATGAACGCGAAATAAATACGCCGGCCATCGTTTTGGTTTTAGTCGCTTCCAACTTTGAAAAACTTGGAAATTTTCGCGAAGCCATTCGTTACGAAACGATTTATATCAATAGAAAATTTAAAAAAGTGCATGATCAAGTTATCAAAAGTGTTGAATCAGGAAATTTAAAAAAATTGCCAGATGTACCAAGTAAGTTGCAAAGTGCTTACGGGAAAAAAGCCGAACTTTATTCAAAATTGTATCGTGCAGAATTACGAAATGGTGAAGAACGTTTAGCCGCGACGGTATTGAGTAAAGTAAAATTATATCATGCTATCTGCGAGCAAATGGATGAAGCGGATTGTTCGTACTCAGAAAAAATGGTGGATGAGGCCAGTGCCAAAGAAGAGTTGAAGCAACAACAAGTTTTCAAGAAAAATTGGTATGCTTCATTTTCATATTTATCATGGCAAGATCCACTCACCGTTAAAAATTTAAGTACCAATGCCAATTTTGATTTCCTCGCAACCACACAAGCTTACTGTCTTGGTGCTGGCTATATTTATGAAAATGATTTTTATGAATATGGTTTTTATGGTTGTTGGGCCCTTGGTACGGCCACAGTGGGTGATAATAATGATGGTGTAACTTTAGTTTCATATAATCAGAGTGGCGTTGGTGTCACTTCATTATTTCTGGGCCCAAGTTTTCACTGGAAACCAAGCTCTCGTGACGTGAGTTTGGGTGTGAGTTTGGCCATTCGTTATCGTATGGGTGATTACACTGATTTCACTGACAGTGGTGATATCTACCAATTTCAAGATAAAAATCTTTATTCTTATGGTGGTTTCTTGGAAGCGAAATATGACTATGAACGTTGGGAATTTGTTTCAAAGCTCGGTATGTTTACCCAGCTCGAATCACTGATGTGGGTTCTGCAAGGAAATTATTTTTTCTAGATACTATTAATCCAATCTTCTATCGTTTGTAATTCAGAAGCAGGAAGGGGACCGGAGTCTTTCGGCATTGAACCATCTGGGAAATTTTTTAAAGAACGTACGAGAAATGAATTCTCAAAATCAGCAGAGATAACTAACCCGGCATCGACCCATTGTTGATTGGTTTTATAAGCCGCCCATCCCGTGTGGTAATGACATTGAATACAACGAATTTTTAGAACGTCGTAAGCCGCACTGAGATCCGGGTCGGCAATTCCACTTGGTGTATAAACGAAACCATCGGCGGTATTGGAATTATAATCTTGTCCACAAGCGGACAGGATTATGAGTGAAAGAATGACCAATATTTTCTTCATTTTTTAGCTTTGGTTGGCTTTGTTGCTGCTCTTTCAGTGTAACCCAATTGTGCTTCAACTTTGATTTCATCTTCAACCGTAATACCCATATAGCTAAAATCTTCAAATTTAAAATCTTTCAAGCTTAATTTAAAATTGATCTTAAGTTGATTGCCAGGTAATTCGCTATAGTCAAAATCAATCAGCTTCTCAACTTTGCGAACCACTAAACGTGCTTTACCTTTTCCAGAGCTCGCTTTCGCGGCCTTAACCTGAATATAAGGAAAAGTCTTTGATTCAAGTTTTTCTTTAACGTGCTTATCTCTAAGATCGATGTCTGTAGAAAAAGGCTTTACGGGAATCTTAATATCTTTGGCCAAATAAGTGCCATCAACTTTAACAATCATGCCATTAATTTTCTCACTGACGATTTGAAAAGAGCCAGCGGGACTTAATTTGACATCGACAGTTAATCCTTCCTTTGCAGTAGCAATTGAAGATAAAGTGAGCAAAAGGCAAAAAAGTACTGTTTTCATAGAATTATTGTAGAGAAAAAATCTTGAAAAGTAATATGAAAAGTAAGATGATTTGCCCCAAGAAAAATGAGGTTTTATGAAAATTTTAGTTCTTTTCTCCATGTTAGCGGCAACTTCCGCACACGCTCTTATCTTTGATCTTGGTACCTATGGTGTATCGGCTGGCGTTAGACGAAACCTCGTTCAGTCTGATTTTGGTGATGAAGAAGCGGGATTAAGTTTAGATATTGGATTCATTAAAAAATATTACCTGCACGATGATTTACTTTTTAGAACTGGTTTTAAGTTCTCTCAACGATATTTTGAAATTGCGGATAAAGATTTTGACTATGTTTATGTCGACCTTCCTTTACTTCTCGAATATTCAATTGATAAAAAATGGAGCACTTTCTTCGGCTTCCTGATTGCTTTAAACTTAAATGATTCAACGGAGGCCAGTCCTGAACCAGATGCTAATACGACTTTAACCCAACTCGTTGGTGGGGCGAAGTATTCAATCAATCACCGTCTTGATATCGAGGGTTATGTTGAATTAGGTATGAGCGAAGTGGCCGACAGTATTGATGATATGAATACTTTCGGTGTTAACTTAGTTTACTGGTTTCTTTAAGAAATAAATTTACTTGAAGTTCATTTTCTGTAGAAATTTTTTGCCTTCTTCATCAAGAGCTGTGGCGTCGATAGGATCAATTTTCTTCTTAATGTTTTCTGCTAAGTTTTTTAGTTCGATAACATAATTATGATCAGGTTTTTCACCTTTTGATTCAAGCTTTACTAAGCCAATAGGAAGTGCGAGTTCACTAATCCAAAAATCGACCGTTTGTTTATCTCGGGTTTTGCGATAGTGCTTGGCCTTAATACTACCCGCTGGAATTTCAATATTTTCTTCGCCAATAAGATAGGGATTTAATTCTGCTTCAGCTGCAAATAAAAAGTCAGATAATTGCACACCACCCTGATTGATATTGAGCATTTCTTTCGGCATGATTTGAGGTTTTTTCATTTCCGATGTTTGTAGATAACCATCTACCAAGTGTAACGGTTTTCCTGGTTCTAAAATCATTTGAAATTGTTGCCACATACTAAAAGGAAGAAGCTCTGATTTCGTACTAAAAAAGTATTCAATACCAAGATTGGTAAATGATGAATCTGTAATATAAATACTCAATTCTGTATTTTGAACATCCTGACTGGCAAAATTATAAACAGAGCCACTGCCAACCCGGTAATTCGCGCTGGCTTCAAAAATAAAAAATAAAAAAAGTAATAACTTAATTTTCATCCATCAACTCGTTTAAATATTTTTCTCTTTCCTGCGCTTTTTGTTGGAACTCTTTCACTTGTTCTTGAATTTTGATCATCTCTTGCTGATTGGCAGGGGAAGTTTGTGCGGGAGCATTACTTTCAATCGTTTGATTTTGGTAATCAATTTTCTTTAAACCGCCACTGCTACTAGATGTGGTCGAAGCTTTGGCTTCTAGTTGCTGGACTCTTTGCTCCAAGCTTTCAATGCGTTTAAATAATTCAGTCAAATCTGGCGCAGCAGCTGTGGTTTGTGCTTGCGCAAGAAAAGTCCCTAAAAAAATAAGCAGCATAGGTTAATCCTTTAAAAACGATCAAAGAAAGTTTCGGTTTCACTTACGATAGTATTTCCGTCTACCAGCGTACTGTGCAATCTTACGCCCCAGTGTAAATGAGGCCCAGTCACTCGTCCAGTCGCACCGGCTAATCCGATCAGTTGTTTTTGTTTCACGATTTGTCCTACCGTCACACTAATCTTCGACATGTGGGCGTAAATGGTGAAAAGTCTTTTTCCGTGATCGATAATAACGGTGTTTCCTGTCACAAAGAGATCCTGCGCCAAGATGACTTTGCCACTATTAGCAGAATAAAGTGAAGTGCCAGTAGCTGCTCGGTAATCAATACCAGAATGATAACCAGCTAATTCACCATTATTATAAATACGTTTTACGCCGTAAGGACTCGTGACAACGGAATCCAATGGCACGACAAATGGTTTGTCATAAAGTAATGTACTCGAACTAGTCGCATAAACTTTACCAAGCAAAGTTTGTTCGCGTTCGATACGTGCTTGAGTTTCTGGTGAGGGACTCGTTTGTTCAGATGGAACTCGTAAGTAAGTAATCGGATAAGCTTTATCCAGAACTAAAATCTCGGCCACTTTTGTTTCGTTGATGTGACAGCTAATTGTTTCAAATTCGCTATAATAAGTTTCTGCAATCAGTGCAAAAAGGCGATTTTCTTTGGTGATATAAGGGTAAGTTTTGGCTTCTTTACTTCCACGGCGGCAACTAAACTTAAGTGTCTTCTGACTTAAAAGTTCATTGGGAATGAGGACTTCGACTAGTTTCGCTGTCCCTTTGAACATTTGTTCCTGGACAACGGCGTGAGCACCTACCATGTATAGCGCTAATATGCTTATAATCAACTTCATATCTTGCCTCCGTGCGAAGATGCTTAGGTAGATATTATATTTATTCCCATCTTGGTTTGACTAGTAGCGGGTCCATAAAATTTGGGTTATATACGCGACATGCCAAAGTTAGATCGAATCTATATAGAAATTAGCAATATCTGTAATCTGCAGTGCAGTTTCTGTCCGGAAGTTTTGCGCCCCAAAAAAGTCCTAGCGTTAAATGATTTTGAGCATATTTTAAGCCAAGCTGCTCCACTGGCCAATCAGATTTGTTTGCACCTCATGGGAGAGCCTTTATTACATCCAGAATTTGAAGAAATTTTGGCCGTCAGTCAGAAATATTCAGCGCCGATTAACTTAACTAGTAATGGATTATTATTAGAAAAAAGACTGCCGTTAATTTTGGCGGCAAAAAATGTGCGCCAATTAAATATTTCACTTCAGAGTTTTAAAGATAATTTTCCACAAAAAGATCTCAATCAATATCTGCAAAATATTTTTGAACAAATCAAAATTATTTCTGAAAAACGAAGTGATATGTACATCAATTTACGCTTATGGAATCATGGTGTGGAGAATGAAAACGAAGATATTTTTCAAAGCTTTGAAAATTTCTTCGGTGTCCCAGTTTCTCGAAAATTTGATGTGGCTTCGATTAAGAGTAAAAAAGTTTTAGAGAAAATTTATTTTCACTTTGATTCACGCTTTGATTGGCCGAGTTTAAGTTTACCGCACCAAGGACAGGCCGGAACATGTCATGCTCTCGAAACACATATTGGTATTCATGCCGAGGGAACAGTCGTTCCTTGTTGTTTAGATAAAGAAGCGCAAATTAATTTAGGAAATATTTTTGAGCAATCTCTCGAGAGTATTTTAAATTCTGAGCGTGCACAAAAGATGATACATGGATT
>JAEUWD010000052.1 GCA_016786485.1 Bacteriovoracaceae bacterium
AAATGATGGCAGCGAAAAATGAAGCAGCTATAAATGGTTTTAACATATGTCCTCCGTTGTTTTTGGATATCTATTAGACGTGTATGAGGGCCAAAAGGTTCAAATAATTCCTATTTTTCTTCAAAATTGTAATGATTTCAATAGGAAAGAAAAGGGGGAAAATGACTTTACAGCTATATCCTTGAAAAGTAGTGTTAAGCAAAATGGAGAGAGATATGAAAAAATTAGTGATGTTTTTGTTATTCTTTTCTGTCAATGTCACGGGACAAGAGGTTGAAGCAAGATTGTTTTGTAGCATTACGGGCATGACTCATGGAAAGAACTTCATCATCTCTAATGATTTAAAGTTAACTGTATCGACATCCGGATGGGGAACAACGATTTTCCTTCAAGATTCACCAATCACGACAACAAAAGGAAGTCTCACCGTCAGAGAAATACTAAGTTTTGAAGGTGAGGAGAGTCAAGAGTCCTATACAAGTAAAGAAGTCATTCGCATATCTGAAGAATCAGAGCAATACGTTTTACTAATCGATAAGTTTATTTACCGTGATGAGATCGAAGGAACTTATTATACTGGAAAATTACTCAAAGGTGCTGATGTGCTAAATGAAGGCGATCTTCATATCGTTTTCGACTCCATCGTTTGTTACGGGTCTGAAACGGCTTTAGATTTTTAATTATTTTTTAGAATAGATTACACGTTCCCTGGTTATTTTACAGTCTCTATCTCCAACGCAAAATTGCAAAATTTGACTCTCATAACTAGCTGGGCTAGATTAAATTTCTTAAAGGGGAAGTGAGTGTCAAAGATCGTAAAACAAGGCGAATTCGTCGAGCTTGAAGTTACCTCAGATTTAAAGGCCAGTCCGGTCTATAATGATGATTTGGCCCCGACTAAAATCGCTGAACGCAGTTGGAGTAAGTGGCATATCATGTCGCTTTGGGTAGGGATGGCCATTTGTGTTCCGACTTATACTCTCGGCGCGGTTCTTACTTCTTACTTTGGCCTGACTGTTATGGAGTCGCTTTGGACTATTCTTGCCGCCAATGTGATAGTTCTTATTCCACTAATTTTAAATGCTTTTCCTGGAACAAAATTTGGAGTTCCGTTTCCGATTTTACTTCGTTCCTCCTTTGGCATTTATGGTTCTAATCTTCCGGCACTGATTCGAGCGCTGATCGCCTGCGGTTGGTTTGGGATTCAAACCATGTTTGGTGGTTTGGCGATTCACTTAATTCTGGCGCGCTTTTTTCCAGCGTGGGCAACTTTAGGTGGTGTCGGTGAAGTTTTAGGTTTTGCCATTTTTTGGGTAATGAATATTTATGTCGTGGTTCAAGGTTCTACCGCGATTAAAATTTTAGAAACCTTGGCCGCTCCTTTATTGATTGTCGTGGGTGTAGGGTTACTTCTATGGGCCTTCCCGTTGATCGATATGACGGCTTTATTAAATGCACCACCAAAACGCGAAGTCGGTGCTGGGGCATGGTCATATATTTTTGCAGGTCTAACGGCGATGGTAGGTTTCTGGGCCACGCTCAGTTTAAATATTCCAGACTTTAGTCGTTATGCTAAATCACAAAAAGATCAAATCTGGGGACAGATTTTAGGTCTGCCACTCACCATGTTTTTATTTGCCATGTTAGGTGTGGTGTTAACGGCAGCTTCAAGTTCACTCTTTGGTGAAACTATTTCTGACCCTGTGACGTTGATTGGAAGAATTGATTCTCCTATCTTGGGCGCCTTTGCTCTTTTTATTATTATAGTCGCGACCATTTCCACTAATGCCGCGGCCAATATTCTTTCACCATCGAATGATTTTCAAAATGCTTTTCCAAAAGTTATCAATTTCAAGCGTGGTGTTTATTTAACCGGTGTGATTGGAATTATTCTCATGTCATGGGAGCTCTTACGTAAAGCAGGCGTGATTCAATCGGATGTGAGTCTTGAAAGTATCTATAGCAATTGGTTATTAAGTTACTCGTGTTTGCTCGGACCTATCGCAGGCATCATGATCGTGGATTACTTTCTCATTCGAAAACAAAATATTCATTTGATTGATATTTACCGCGTAGGCGGCGTTTATCCCAAAATTAATTGGGCCGGGATTTGTTCTTTTCTGATTCCTGTTGCGATTACTACCATCACTCTCATTTCAGGTGTTGCTCAGTGGGTATATAACTACGGCTGGTTCGTCGGTAGCGCCATGGGTGGAATTTTTTATTATCTCTTAAGTACAAAAATATTTAGCATTTCTTCTTTGGAGGATTCACATGGGATTAAATAACGTCAAGATTCAAAAGAATTTTGGAAAACTAAAAAACTGGATTGGAAATAAAGAAGTCGAATCAAAAGCTTCTCAATATATCGATCTTTTCACTCCGTACACGGGCGAAATCATTGGTGAAGTTCCAATGGGAACAGCAGCTGATGTGGCCGAAGCGGTAAAATCTGCGAAAGCAGCGTTTAAGCTTTGGAGTAATACTAATATTAAAGAACGCGTGCAGGTGATGTTTAAACTTAAAACATTAATGGAGCGTGATTTTGAAGAACTGAAGCAACTCGTATCGCTTGAAAACGGAAAGACGCTTGCTGAAGCTCATGGTGATGTGGCCAAAGCGATTGAAGTTTTAGAATTTGGTTGTTCGATCCCAAATAAAGTTTATGCGCCAATGCTAGAAGTGAGTAACGGGATTTATTGTCAGGTTATTAAAGAGCCACTGGGTGTTGTCGCGAGTATCGTGCCCTTTAACTTCCCAGTCATGTGTCCAATGTGGACCATTCCTATCGCACTTACAGTTGGTAACACGATGGTGTTAAAACCTTCTGAGCAAGTGCCTTTGGGTTCAATGAAATTAGCTAAATTATTAAAGGAAGCAGGATTACCCGATGGCGTATTAAACGTTGTTCATGGTGGTGTGGATATTGTTAACGGTATATGTGACAACGCTGATATTCGTGCTGTGAGTTTTGTTGGTTCAACTAAAGTGGCAAAACTCGTTTACGGTCGCGCAGCGATGAATGGGAAAAGAGTCTTGGCACTTGGTGGAGCAAAAAACCATTTAGTGTTGATGCCAGATGCGAATTTAGAAACAGCTCCAATGCAAATTGTAGATTCAGCGATGGGCTGTGCTGGTCAACGTTGTATGGCCGCTTCGTTAATGCTAGCGGTCGGTGATTGCCAAAAACATATTGATGGCATGGTAGCGTACGCAAAATCCATTAAGTTAGGTGAGAAGCAAGGAACGGTTATCAATAAGCAGTCAGTCGAGAGAATTAATAACTACATTACACAAGCCGAAAAAATGGGTGCGAAAATTCTGGTCGACGGAAGAAACGCGAAACCTTCAAACAGCGATATGTCAGGTTTAGAAAATGGTTACTGGGTAGGACCGACATTATTAGATAACGTAAGTCCAGATATGCCAGCAGGCTGTGAAGAAATTTTTGGGCCAGTTCTTTCGATCGTGCGTGTAAAAACTTTGGAAGAGGCTTTAAAAATTGAAAATAATAATCCTTACGGAAATGCGGCTTCTATTTTCACGACTAACGGAGCGAACGCTCAATATTTATTCCGTAATGCTAATGCCGGTATGAACGGTGTTAACGTTGGGGTGCCAGTACCACGTGAACCATTTGGTTTCGGTGGATGGAATGATTCGAAATTTGGTAACGGCGATTTAACGGGTGATCAAGGAATTGATTTCTGGACACAAGATCGCAAAATCACCACGAAGTTTATTGAACCACAAACTAGAAATTGGATGTCTTAATATTAAATAGGAGTAACTTATGCCTCGTAATGTAAAATGCGGTTTGATTCAATGTCACAACCCAATGAACGATGAAAAAAAATCGGTAGCTGAAATTCAAGCTGCGGCTTTTGAACACCATTTACCTTTTATCCACGAAGCTGGAAAAAAAGGTGTTCAGATTTTATGTCTACAAGAAATTTTTAATGGCCCCTACTTTTGTCCGTCACAAGACTCACGTTGGTACGCGGCTGCGGAAACGATTCCGGGTCCAACCACCAATGCGCTTGCAGAACTCGCGAAAAAATATCAGATGGTTATCATTGTTCCCGTTTACGAAAAAGTCCAAGAAGGTGTTCTTTATAATTCAGCAGCGGTTATCGATGCAGATGGTACTTACTTAGGTAAATACCGTAAGAAACACATCCCACACACCAATGGTTTCTGGGAAAAATTCTTTTTTAAGCCAGGTGATGAGCATTATCCAGTTTTCCAAACTCGTTACGCAAAAATTGGTGTTTATATTTGTTACGATCGTCACTTCCCAGAAGGTGCACGTATCCTAGGATTAAACGGGGCTGAAATTGTTTTCAATCCTTCAGCGACAGTTGCAGGCTTGTCACAATATCTATGGAAACTGGAGCAACCAGCTCACGCAGTAGCTAACGGTTACTTCATGGGTTGTATCAACCGTGTAGGAACAGAAGCACCTTGGAATATTGGTCGTTTCTACGGTTCAAGTTATTTTGTTAACCCACGTGGTGAAATCATTAACTGTGCTTCTGAAGATAAAGATGAGCTTATTGTTTCAGATTTGGATTTAGACATGATCCAAACTGTGCGCAACACTTGGCAATTCTTCCGTGATCGTCGCCCTGAAACTTATGAGCGTATGACGGATATTGGAGAGTAATATGAGTTCAATTCTCATTAAAAATGGTGAAGTCATCACGGCCACTGACCGCTTTTTTTCTGATGTTCATATTGAAGACGGAAAGATTGTTAACATTGGAAAAAATTTAGAGAAGCCCAAAAGTGCCACGCAAGTTATCGATGCGAAGGGACATTATATTTTCCCAGGTGCGATCGATGCTCACGTGCATATGGAACTTCCTTTCATGGGTGAAGTTTCAGCCGATGACTTTGAAACAGGAACAGCGGCAGGTGTCGCAGGTGGAACAACTTCGATTATCGATTTCGTTATTCCAGCTCGTAATCAAATGCTCCTTGATGGTTTAAAAATGTGGAAAGAAAAAGCAAAAAAATCTGTCGCAGATTACGCTTTTCACATGGCCGTGACTTGGTTTGGTGATAAGACCGCCAAGGAAATGGAACATTGTGTACGCGAAGAAGGGATTACATCATTTAAAACTTTTATGGCCTATCGTGGAGCTATCGGTGTTGACGATACTGAAATGATCAAGGTCATGGAGACTGCAAAAAATTTGAATGCACTTGTGACTGCTCATTGCGAAAACGGTGAGATGGTTGTTGCGCTTCAAGAAAAATTATTTCGTGAAGGAAAGTTAGAGCCAAAGTATCACGCTCAGTCTCGTCCTGCTCCACTGGAAGGTGAAGCGACAGCTCGTGCTATTATGCTTGCGCGTATGACGGGCGTTCCGCTTTATATCGTTCACGTAACGGCCAAAGAAGCGGTGGATGCGATCAACGAAGCTCGTCTTCGTGGTCAGGTGGTTTTTGGTGAAACTTGTCCGCAATATTTATTACTCGACGATAGTGTTTATGAGAAAGCCAACTTTGAAGGTGCGGCTTATGTCATGAGTCCACCGATTCGTCCGCTTGGGCATCAAGAGCCATTATGGGCGGCACTAAAATCAGGAATAATTCATACCGTAGCAACTGATCACTGTCCGTTTAATCAGCATGGACAAAAAACCTTAGGTGCAAAAGATTTTAGAAAAATTCCAAACGGTGCGGCCGGAATCCAGAACCGTCTGACGCTTATGTACACTTATGGTGTGCTCACTGGAAAAATTGATCTCCACCAATTCGTGGAAGTGAACTGTACGAGACCCGCAAAACTTTTTGGAATGTATCCAAGAAAAGGTGCGGTCATGGTTGGCGCTGATGCGGATATCGTAGTTTGGGATCCAACTAAAGAAGGTGTGATCTCAGCAAAAACACATTTGCATAAATGTGATAGAAATATTTTTGAAGGTTATAAAACAAAGGGTGCTCCAGCTTGGGTTATTGTTAATGGACGCGTACAGTACGATCACGGCAATTTAAAAGTTGAACGTGGTGCAGGTCGCTTCATTTCACGAGCCGCTGGATTATAAGGAGAGATTATGTCTAAAGATTTATCAATAGTTGTAAATGGAATTGAATTCGAAAATCCATTTGTTATCGGTTCAGGTCCTCCAGGGACAAACAAAACTACTATTATGAAAGCTTTCAATGAAGGTTGGGGTGGAGTTGTTGCAAAAACGATTTCACTTGATGCTTCAAAAGTGCATAACGTAGCTCCTCGTTACGGTAAGCTTTATTCACGTGTGAATAATGAAGTTATCGGTTTCCAAAATATCGAACTTATTTCTGATCGTTCGGTTGATGATTGGATGAAAGATTTCCGAGAAATCAAAAAAGAATGCCCAAAAGGCGTTTTGATTGCTTCGATTATGGAAGAATACAATAAAGAAAATTGGCAGACTTTAGTTAAGATGTGCCAAGATAATGGCGCAGATGCTTTCGAATTAAATTTTTCTTGTCCTCACGGCCTACCAGAGAGAAAAATGGGAGCTGCGATGGGAGAGAATCCTGATATCGTGGCAGAAGTCACAGAATGGGTAACTTCAGCCGCTAAAATTCCAGTTTGGGCGAAAATGACTCCAAACGTGACTGATGTTAACGTTCCCGCTTTTAAGGCGATCGAATCTGGTGCGCATGGGATTTCATTAATCAATACCATTCTTGCGATTATTGGTGTTGATTTAAATACACTTCGTCCAATGCCAACAGTAAAAGGTTATTCAACTCCCGGCGGATATTCCGCGCAAGCGGTTCGTCCGATTGCTCTTCGTCACGTGATGAAACTAGCTAAAGCACTCCAGGATGGAAAATATAAAGATATTTCTATCAGCGGTATGGGTGGGGTTGAGCGCGCGAGTGATGCGATTGAGTTTATGCTTCTAGGTTCGCACACTGTACAAAGTTGTACGGGTCCGATGCTTCAAGGTTATAAAATGGTGCATGAATTAAAATCAGGTCTTGAAGCGTTTATGACTCAACATAAATTCAATAAAGTTTCTGATTTTGTTGGCCACTCACTTCAGTATTTTACGACTCACGCTCATTTGAATGAACTTAAACAAGGTAAGTTCGAAGGTAAAGAAGTTTCAAAAGACGCGCAGTGGTCGGGTGATGAAATTGCGAAGCAAACTAATGATATGGCGAGTAACTAAATTTACGGCAATTGGTTTTTACAAAAATAAAGATCGTTCCATGAATAATCCCTTGCCTCTGGGTCACGAGCAATAATGTAGCGACATGACTGTTTTAATTTTTCTAGTTGTGCTGGTGTCATTTTATTCAGATTGTTTAGTATGTATTGATTGGAAGCGTATTTTCGATTTTTTGGTGGATTATGTCCCATATTAAAGGCCAAGTATTTTTCAAAATTTTCGTTAGTGAATGGGAAAATACCTAAAGCGCTGGTCCCGATGTGAATATGTCGAATATCAATTGTTTTAAGATAAACATCAAAATAGCGATTGCCGATTTCAACCAAAACAGCTTGTTCTATGTCTTTTAAATCTTTTTTTATTTCATGGAAGTATATATTTAAGAGATGTATTTTTTCCGACAAGGCGTCTTGTTTTTGTAAATCTTGTGTGTTTTTAGGATGTCCAATATTCTCGTATTCATCTGCTAGAATGAGGATTTTGTCTAAGATACTTAAGAGGATATCACGCTGGTTCTTTGGTCCAAATTTAAAATAGTGAATACGTGAACGGTTTATATTTTTTGAAACAATAGCTGATAAAAAGAAGTCAATATCGTCTTGCTCCATCTTAACTTCCGAAAAATTCATGATAGTAGGACTATAGGTATTGTCAACGATTTCAACCAGGCTTTCATATTGCTTTTGATTAAGTTTTGCCTCTGATGGAAAATCCAAAGCATCCATTTGTTGATACTTTAGGTAGAAAAAATTATCCCCGAGATTTAAATTATGTTCGACTGTTTGTAGTTTTAATAATTCTCTTGCGAAGTATTTAGTCGCATCGATATTGATATTAAGCATATCGGTAATTTCAGAAAAAATATGTTTCGTATCTCTCATCGGGCTTTTTAATTTTTGTAATATGATATTACTTATTTTTTGGTAGTAAGCATTAGCTAGTTTTTCATCATTTATTAAAGAATACTTACTTGCCAAATCGCCAAATTCAGCCGTTGATGAACTCTCTAAATACAACCAAGCTTGTTTATGTAAATCTTCATCTTTAAACCATGGTGAAGTAAAAATCTTTTGCAGAATTTGTGCTTCTTTGTAGGAATCATTCTTTAGTTCTTTATTTTTTAAAGCGGAACTGTATTCTTGTATAATGTATTTCTTAATTGCTTGATTGAGAGGGTGACTAGCTTGCAATTCGTTTATAGGTAAAAGATAATTCAAGTCTAAAGCTGGGATCTTAGTTTCAGTATAAGAGGCGTATTTTTTTATGTTTGCAATAAGTTTAGATATCTGTTCATTTGTCATCTTATTCGAAAGTAATAATAATCCTTGATGTAGTGGATAAGTAACTTCTTCGTTTTCGTAGTCTGCTCTCGTATTATTTTTGCTCAGCTCAGTTAGTATACGATCAATGGCATTGGCCTGGTAGGTGATGCCTTTTATATTTTGTTCAATATTGTTATATAAACTTTCCGCTGCATCATAGCGAACTTCAGCATGTTTATCTTTGATTCCTGTGTTGATGAGATATTCAAAAACTTCAGGGTTCGTTAAGTAAGTAGGTTTCCCGAGGTATCTCATCGCAAGGCTTCGGTATTGGTAATCGTTTTGTATTTTTATTTCATTTTTTAGCATTTCAAAGAGATGCATACTACCGATATTTAAACATTTTAATGATTCAAGACCTGGTTTCGTTTTGATAAAAGAAGCGTCTATTTTTTTTATTTCTTCATCACTTAATGTAGATAATTTTATTTTGTTTTTACTATACAAATCACAAACATATCCACTAGCAGATGATGAATAAATAGGCTCGAATAGAAAGCTTTTTAGTTTTTCATCGAGAATGGTCTGTATTTCCTCTGGAGTCATCCAGCCTAATTTTTGATTAAGACCAAGGATATTATTAATATATGTACCCAGCGGTAGAACTTTTGCAATACTCGTAAACTCTTTTTTTAGGCTTTCATTATTCTTTAAGTCTTCTATGAAAATCTTATCTTCATCTGTTAGATGAGAACTTTGCATAAATTCATTTAGAAAATGACTAATGGCCGGAAGGTAACTTAAAACCATATTGCGATAAACTAAGTTATTTAGAATACGTAGTTTCTCTTCTTTAGGGGTACGTTTATCCATAAACTTACAAGTGATAGTTCGTACGCCTTTCTTAAATTCAAAAACTTCATCAATGACAACTTCATCTGCAGAACATTGTGTAAAACTTCTTCGGACTTGAGATACGTGTTTATCAAGTGTTTGATTAAAATAAAAAATATCTTCCTTGCTCATAGTCTCTGAGCCTTTGATTTCACTTGGATTATTAAATATTCGCTTTTCAGCTAGTGCTCCCACTAAATAATCACCTAAGTGGCCAGCATATCCATCTTCAGGATAACGCTTATTAATTTCATCAAAGTATTTTTTTAGAGCAGGAGCAACCGCACCGCCTGATGGAGCTATTCCATCAAAGCCATAAACGGCTTTAGCGCCAGCAAAAACTTCTTTCATAATTTCTTTTACCGATTGCCCTTGAGATTGTTGATAACTACTGACGTAAGTCTGAGCTTGCGCTGGGGTAAAATGTAGGGTTTGCATAGCATCTTGTCTCATCTGTTCGGCTTGAATCGGATCGAGTGTGGTCGCACAAGAGTTATTTAAGGAGTTACAACCAAATAAGAAAACTTCGGTGGCTGAATTAATAATGTTTTTACAATCCTCACTACAAGCGTAGGATTGGAGTGAATCAAGTGATAAACGGTAAGGGGAGTTATAAGGATGAGCAGAGTAGAAGGCGCGTCCAGTGGGTGTGAAATGACCAGATATAACCAGAACATCACATCGGATTCCGCTCTTGCAGGCATTAGCTAGCCACTCTTCACTACTCGGTAATTCTTTTTGTTTCTTCTTTTGTTTTTTAAGTTCTTGAATTTTTCCAAAATCAGTAAGTTCAATAAAGTTAAATTTATCAGCTGGTAAGTTTTTTTTCATCGTTTGAAATTCATCCGGCGAATTAATAGTAACGCCACAAACATTCCAGCGATTTTCTTTTACTTTTTTAAGTATTTTTTTTGTTTGTGAATCAGACTCCGTGTCTTGGGACAAGGCATGTGTCATCATTAGAAAATTTAAAACAAAAATGAGAAGTCTCATGTCATAGATATAAGCAACTAGCATGCCATTTAATCGATACTAACTAGCTGTAATGACGATTTTAGACTATTTGGAAAACAACAATTGTCTTAGTTTAAAACATATTTGTCTGTAATTTCAAAGGCTTTGGAATAAATCGCGAGGGCCTCATCTAACTGTGCCTCGTTAATACAAAGAGGCGGACAGATGTAGACTTGATTCCATCTAACGAATGCAGCGATGCCGTTACTACGCAGATATGAGCTTAGTTCGAGCATCGGTTTTGACATAGGCTTATTCCATTCAGACATTTCTTCGCGTGTTTTGCGATTTTTAACTAACTCAATACACCAGTGTAAGCCTACGCCTCGTACTTCTCCGATGCTTGGATGTTTTTCATACATAAGTTGTAGTTTGTGCTTTAGTTTCTGACCTAAATCGGCAGCATTTTGGATTAATTTATCTTCGTGATAAATTTTAATCGTGGCCAGCGCCGCAGCACAACTGACTGCGTGGGCATTGTAGGTAAGTCCACAGGCCAGCATATTTTTTTCAAAGTAAGCCGCTATCTTTTCGTTGGTTGAAACAGCACCCAGAGGAAGGTAACCAGAAGTGAGGCCTTTGGCCATCGTCATGATATCTGGGACAACTCCATAGTGATCAATTCCAAACCATTTACCAGTACGTCCAAAACCACTCATGACTTCATCTGCAATTAAGACGACGTTATATTTGTCACAAATTTCACGTACTCGTTTCCAATAAGCAGGAGTTGATGGTGCAATAACACCGCTCGAACCGCTATAACCTTCAAGAAGTACACCAGCTACGGTGTTAGCACCTTCAAGCTGAATAGTTTCTTCTAGTAAATCGCATAAGATCATATCTCCTTCTTCTGGCGAGCAGTGGCGATAAATGGGGCTGCGGTAAGAATAGGGATCATGCATATGAATGATCCAACCAACACCCGGTTCAATGGGGATTCGTCGTGGATCTCCGCCGGCTGAAGCCGCGGCAAAAGTTCCACCATGATATGAACGGTAGCGAGTAATAATTTTTTGTTTGCCGGTATACATACGTGCCATCTTCATGGCATTTTCAATCGCTTCGGCTCCGCCTAAGGTAAAGAAGGCTTTATTCAAATCACCTGGTGTGACTTCGGCCAATGCCTTACCCAGTTCTCCACGAACTTTAGTCACAAGGTTTGGTTGAACATAGTGCACCTGTTTCATTTGTTCGATGATGGCATTATTGACTCGCTCATCCCCATGACCAATATTAGTGAGAATTAGCTGTGATGAAAAATCAGCATATCTTTTTCCTTCATAATCCCAAAAATAAATGCCTTTAGCTTTTTCAACAGCGATAGGATTTGCTGTCTCTTGTGCCATCCAAGAAAAGTAGGTGTATTTTTTGTTCATAGCTATGATGTCTTGAGTTTGATTCATAAGATGTATCCTTTATTTCCTGATAATGTTGCTGAGACGCTCTTGCGCCCAGACTGCCGTTAATTGACTCGCATAACTCCACGTTAGGCGTTCAGCTCCGCGCATGTAACCATTGTAGCGGCTGTATTGTTCTGAGATATGTCCGTTGCGACCAATATGTTCTTGCGTGCGTGCCATGAATGCGTCACCGTGTGCTGCAAATTCAGCCAGTAGCATAGCAAAGCGATCATCATCACTCTCAATAATCTGTGGTTCATTAAAGCTTGTAAAGCGTTTAAAGAATTCTAAGTTTTGTTCGGTGATTTCAATTTTACCAGCATTATTATAATCAATGCCCAAGCGATAAAAATATTCAGCTGTGTAGTGCGTGGCCAAAAACCATGGGTGGCCTTCACCGAAACCATGGCCGTCGTATTTATCTTCTGGATAGCGGCCAATCGCAGTCGCTAAATTCGAATTGTGGTTAATCGGATACATATTTTCAAAGCCATCTATCATTTTTAAAACAGTGTTCTGCATTTGTGGAGAAGTTGGCCCGAATTGGCGAGCATGTGATTCATTATAGAGGCTACCAATGATGGTTGCGACATCAATTCCGGAATGTTTATAATCGACACCTTCGACACGATCAAGTGTGGCCACCACAATTTGTTTATTTGGATCCCAAAATTTACGAAGCGAATCTTGAATTTCAAGATAAGCATCACGGTAGGGGCGAGCGCTCACACCTAAGCGTCTGATGACTTCTTGCCCACGATCAAGCGCGCGTGCATAGGCCATGAAGTTAACAAAATGTAATCCTTTCACTTCTTCCCAATAGTCGAATGATGGGTTTTTCCATTCTTTAACGACGTAATCGAGATCGGTTAAAATCATTTCACCCAAAAGTTTTTCTGAAAGTTCAAAGTCTTTGGCATGGAAATATAGGCTAATTAAAATATTTGCTCGCAAGGCCGGACCATCATTTTGTGGGCGGCCCCAAGGACCATTAAAAGCAGTGCCATCGACATTAAACTTTGGCTCACCAAGGCCAGTCAGTGTTGGTGTGATTTGGTTCTCACGTGAGAAGACCACATAGTCTTGCAGTATTTTCTTTGTGCGAATTTTTACGTTCGCATCTAAAGTTTTAAGATTGAGTTGTAACATGGAATCCATCACGAGTGCCGCATCTCTTACCCAGTGAAAAAAATAATCTGGGTCACGACGAGATGGAGAAGCTACCACGACGCCTGGTTTCGTTCCAGGATAGCTAGCATTAAGAAGCAAATCATCAATACTGAAATCAGTATCAATGTATCCGTTGCAGTTTTCGAAGGCATAGGTACCTGACGAAAGAGTCATAAGAAGCGTGGTGATAAAGATGAATTTTTTCATAGGAGAAGATTAAGCAGATTTGACTTGTGTGGCCAGTATCTTTGTAAAATATAGTGTAAAAATGCTGCACCTATTCTTGGGCGCCCAAGAATAGGTGCAGCATTTTAATACTTTTGAACCGCTGTATAGGAAGCCAGAACGAATAAAATCATCATTATCCAATAAGCGTGTTTTTGATATTTCGGAAAACGCTTCGCAATCACGGCAGCACCAATAGCAATGGTAAACCAAATGAGAAATTTTACGCGAATCCAATTTGGCCAAGCTTCGCCGTGACCGATTCCAAGTCGTGCCATCAAGCCCATTCCACCGACGAGAGTAAAAAGAGTGGCCACTCCAGAAAGTATTTTAAAAAGCTTGATAGGTTTTTCTGCAAAAAAATTAATCGCAAACGACGTGAATAAAAAGATAATGGAAGTCAGGTGAAGTATTTTATAAAATTCGTAGGAAAACATATCTTAGCATATTACAAATATGATTTAAGCGCATCAATAATTTTGGATGCATTTTCAATCGGAGTGTGGGTGGCGTCAATCGTTAAAAATGGTTTCGGCATATCAAATGATGTGAAGACTCCTTGGTCTGTTAATTCCTTAAATAGCGGGAGATCGGTCAATTTTCCAAACTTTGCTCTTTCTTGATTATCAATTCGTTCGGCGAGTGTTGCATAATCTGCGGTCAATTCGATAAAAAATATTTTGCCATCATGTTTTTCTACAACTGATTCTAGGCGTGTTATCATTTTTGGGTCGACGGTATTTTCTGGGCAAAAAGTGAAAATGAAGGATTTTTTTTCTTTTGCAGAAACTTCGAAGATATTAAACCAAATTGATTCTCTTAGTGTTTTAAAACCTGTGCTTCCAAACTGAAAAAGAACATACAACATATCCACTACGAGGTGATTGTGAAAAAGCGGTAGCCCCGTTTTTAGACTTAGCTCATTCCCGATTGTGAATTTACCGACACCAGGCGGGCCATATAGAAAGATAACTTTAATAAAGACTCTTTTGCTTCTTGCAAGTCATCTGAAGCGACAAATCTTCAACAGACGTTTTTAAATTATTTTCTTTTGTCATTTCTCTTAAATATTTTTGGATAGGAAAGACGAAGCTGGCAAAAAGATTATCATGATCGTTTTCTAATAAAATTTTGGAAAAACGTATTTTTCCTAAATTTTGAGTTTTCGAATTCATTGCGATTTCGTATTTGCCTTGATAACGCCCATGGTTTTCAAACAAACGCTGTGCTTTGATAGTGATTGATGCTGCTTGGTTTATACTCAATTTGTTATTCGGAATGACTGATAATTTGGCATCTTCAAGTTCATAATAATAGTTAAATTGATTGCCTTGGTGACGGACGATTTTTGCCTGCATTTTTAATTCAAAAACGTTCTCGAGATAGGTCACAGCGTGAGACTGAGATATTTCGATCGTTGCAGGGTGCTTGATGGACCGACAATCGAGAGTGATGTCTTCTGCCATGGCCTGGCCTGAAAGTATTAAAATGCCTAGAACAGTAGATAGGTCTATTTTCATGAGTGCAATGTGTCATTTAACCTGAAAATTTGCAAGCAGTGTCTTGGGGTTTGAAAAAAATATAGAATTTTCTAAATTCGACAAATTTGAGTAAAGCGGGTTAGAGTTTTTTATGTTTAAAAAAAGCTTTCTTCTCATTACGCTCGTTGTAATTGTTTTAGCGACCGTATTGAAGGACCTCATACCGCTTTCTCCACCATTTTTAATGGGTCTTATCACATTGGTTATTGTCACCTGGTGGATTCTCGAGATAGTCCCGATTCCAGTCACCGCCCTTATGCCAGTGGTCCTCATGCCACTTTTTCGTATTACTTCAGCCGATGCAGTGGCCCAGACCTATATGAATTCTGTCCTCATGATGTTTGTGGGGGGATTTATTATTGCCGCCGCGATGGAGAAAACACAACTGCATAAACGCTTGGCCTTGAGAGTGATTCTTTATTTTGGGGTGGCCCCAAGTGGTCTGATTAAAGGTTTTCTTTTCGCTACCGTCACTATTTCAATGTGGATCTCAAATACTGCGACAACTGTGATGATGATTCCTATTGCCAGTGGAGTCTTGGCACAATTAGGTGATCAGTTAGAGAAAAAAGATCTTAAGAAATTTAGTACCGCGATTTTTTTATCGATTGCTTATGCCGCTTCGATTGGTGGGATGGGCACCCCGGTTGGTACGCCAACCAATTTAGTTTTCATGAAAATGTATCAGGAGCAATATCCGACTCATGAGAAAATTTATTTTCTCGAGTGGCTACAGCTGGGTGTCCCGCTAGTTTTGATTCTCATGACTTTTACTTATTTCTTGTTGAAGCATATGTATTTTAAAAATCTCAACATGAATTATGATCGTACACAACTCGCTGGTCAGTTACAAAAAATGGGACCGATGAAATACGAAGAAAAGTGGGTTATTGGCCTTTTCGTTTTATTATCGGTCCTTTGGATTTTGCGTCCATTTATTCTGCCAGACTATATTGATGATGGAATGCTGGCGATTGCTGTGGCCCTACTCATCTTTTTTATACCGACTCGTGAAGAGAAAATGGGAATTCTCAATGCTGATGTTTTTCAAACGATTCCTTGGGACACTATTCTACTCTTTGGTGGAGGTTTTGCGATTGCACTCGGAATGAGCGAGAGCGGCCTTTCTAACGTCTTGGCAGAGCACTTGGTGCGACTCGATGGCATGCCGAACTGGGCGATTATCTCTGGTGTAGTGATTCTGGTTTGTCTATTATCAGAAGTTGCTTCAAACATGGCGACGATTCAAATTATATTGCCAATCATATTTGCCCTTTGTAATGGACTTGATCTCGAACCAAAAAATTTAGCTTTAGCGGCGACCTTTGCAGCATCGACCGGATTTATGTTGCCGGCCGCAACCGCACCGAACGCATTAGTTTACGGAACAAGAAAGGTTAGTATTCGTGAGATGGCCCGATCGGGTTTTGTTTTAGATATTGTGGCCATTATAGTCATCGCGATCTACTTCAGTTTCATGGCCTAAGACCAATTAACTTTGTATTGTAAGAAAATCTTTACCAAACTGCCCAAAAAAAGTACTGGTGCTGACCTAAATGTAAAGAATTGTTGAGAAAACGCTGTGATTTAGGCACTTTCTGCAGCGTTGAAGCCAAATTAAGAAATTGCGCTAAGCTTAATGTATGGAAAGAGGATAACCATGTTTAAGCAACCTATTTTATTTATTCTAACAATAATTATTTATAGTTGTGCGAGCACCGTTGAAAATGAAACTCCTGCTACCTATGCACAAAAAGCACGTGCTGCTTTTCATGAAGCAGAATTTGAAGAGTCCTTGGATTACATTCAGGCCATTGAAAAATCAAAAACAAAATTAAGTGATGAGCTTTATGTTATTAAAGCGGTTTCACTCCAGAACATTGATAAAGAAGTTGAAGCACAAGTTGTCTTGGAAGCAGGACAGAAGTTGTATCCATATTCACGTAAAATTAATATTCAGTTAGCAAATAGTTCTTATCAGCAACAAAAATATCCTGAATCATTAAATGCGTTGAAACGTGCTTACCCTAAGGCCGTCACCGATTTACCAATCGCAAAATTATTTTTGAAAAACTATTTAATCCTTAAACAAAATCGTCAAGCGATGGAGTTAGCGGATAGTTTAATGGAAAAAAATATGGATGATGTTGAACTACGTTATTACCGTGGTTTGAGTTCATTTCGGATGAAAGAATATGCCAAAGCCGCTGAAGATTTACGTTTTTGTTATCATAAAGATTTTCAACAAGACAAAATGGCAAAGTACTTAGCTTTTATTCATGTTAATCTTAAGAATGTTGATAAGGCCAATTACTATATACGACATTTAGCACTCAAAACACCAGATGATGCTTTTACTCAGAAAATGTTTTTAAGAAATTTACTCAATATTAGTTCAGTTGATCGTATTTCAACATTAAAAGTCTTTTTGACTTTTATTGAAGACGATTATGAACAGTATGAATTAGTTAAGGCCCTTTATGAAAAAGATTATGTGAACGAAGCCATCGATGTATTGGCCGGACTACACGAAGAAGATCCAACTAAAATTTGGGTAGCGCTTAATTATTCAAAAATTTTGGTCAAAAATAATCAGCATGAACAAGCGAGTGTCGTTTTAGCAGAAACCATGAAGCATTGGGGTGGTAGTGAAAAAACCATGTTACAAAGTTACCAAGCTAAAATTGCTAAAATTAAAGAAATAGAAGCAATGCCAGATCCATCTTTGGCCAACGCTGAACATGCTATGGCACCGAAAGGTGACACTATTCTGGGTGAAGATGCCGGTCGAACCGTGGCGAATACAATTCCAGTAGAGCAACCAGCAGCGGTTGCGGTTCCAGTTAATGATTTACGTACAGATTTTGTTGATTACGAAGTGAAGAAAGGTGAGTTCTTAGTTGAGATTTCAAAAAGATTTTACGGAACCGAGGCTAAGTGGATGCTCATTCAAAGTCATAACAAACCACATTTAGATGACCCATATAATATCCCAATAGGAACTAAAATAAAGGTACCGGTATCACCATGAAAACAATTATTCTGCTGTTGACTCTGCTCGTTGCTGCACCATTGTTAGCCCAAGATCTCTTCAAGCCTGAAGAGAAAGGCTTGTCTGATTTTGAAGATCTTGAACTTGGACAAAAAACTTCGAAAAACAAAAAATCGAAGAAAGAAGAAAAAGAATTTCTTGGGACTGCTGACCATAAACAGCAGATTCAGCTACTTTATCTAAATAACTTTTACCAATATACGCAAAAAGGGTCTGGGGTGACTTACGATTTGGCCAATGACTCAGGTAATGGAGTGTTTATAAAGTTTGATCGATGGATTGAAGATAATAGTCGTCAAATGTCATTTACTATTATGAATTCACAATCCGATTTCCAAGAACCTACTTCTATCGGTGGTTTGAATGCAAAAGTCTCAAAAACATATTTAGCTGCAACTTACCATAAATATTTTTGGCATAATGAAGCAGAGAAGAGTTCATACAGTTTTGAATTTGGTGCTGGATTCTTAAGTCAAAAACCTGGGACTTTTACTTCAGATCAACTCGTTTCTGATTACACGATTTTGGGACCTATCGTGGCCTTAAACTACAATAAAATACTAAAGCATCGTTGGAGTGTTAAGGCGCGTGCAGGTCTGCTATTACCAATGATTTTTAATGAAGGAACAAATACTGGTTATCATGATTTTAGTGCTCATACACTTACCAGCGGTATTTTTTCTTATGTAATTAATGAAAATTTGAATTTTGATTTTGGTTTAATACTTGAATATGAATGGCATAAATTTAGCGGTAGTGGTGATAGAGGTGTAACTGATGCAAAAGATAGTTACCTGAATTACTCATTGCCTATTGGCTTAACTTATTTATTTTAATCGGAGTTTTTATGAAACACTTAGTGTTTTTCTCTCTTGTCGGAATCTTGTGGATGAGTGGTTGTAATCAGTCGACTGACTTATCTGGCGTCGATGAAGCGAACTCAAGTTCCAACAGCTGTACTGCTGGTGTCATCGATGGTGGAACAAAGTTTAGTATTACGGGGGCCAGAAGAGGGGAATTTTCAGATACGAAAATGAATCCGCTGACAAATCAACCGGCCACAGCCTATTTTGATTTGGCGGCTTTGGCGATAAAATACAGTTACTGGAATGGAAGTCAGTTCGTGCACGAGTTAGTGGCAGGTTATCCCGCAACTGTTAACTCAATATCGCTAACCTTCCTTACTAATGGTAGACCAGTCATCGCTTGGACTGCTGCTGGGACAGATGTCATGATTGCCGGCCGCTCGCTTAGTACAGCGACAGTTCTTGGTGCATCAAGTGGTGGTACGCAAGCTAAATGGCGCTCAACTAACTTAACATATACTGGTGCTGTGGCCAGAACAGTAGAGATTGCAGCTAACCCAGGAAATCAAGTAGGTGGAGTATTCTTAACGAATACGGCCGCTACAGGTCGCCCGGTTTTCTTATTCTGTAGTTCAAACTGTCACTTACCAGCGAACTACTCTTTAATGGCAGCTGGTGTGAATATCGAAAACACAAACATCGTCGCGGCACAAGTTGGCGTAGGCTTTGCTTGGTGTGGAGTTGATGCTGATGCTAATCTAACGGTTGATAGTTATTATCCTGCCGTGGCTTATTCTGGAAATACCAATGCTGCTCGCTACGCTGTTTGTGATGAGGCGAATGTGGCAACTTGTTTAGCAACTGGGACATGGGCCGTTGGTAACGTCTTAGCAGCTTCTTCAAACTTAATTAATAAACTCTATCTTGATCCGACAGTGGTGGGTGACGTACCTAAAGTGGTTGCACTTAAAGCTGGTGTTGGTATTAAAACTTATGAAATGGGTACCACTGCTTGTACTGCAGCTCCAGCAGCTTTCACTGAATCAGCGCAAACTATTGGTGGAACGACTTCAGGCAACTTATTCATTGATGTCATGAAAGATAGCACTGGTAAGTTTCATATCGTGGCCAACGAAACTACGACCAGTGTTCGTTACTACAATTCTATCGGAACACCATTTACTGGTGCTGGAACATGGAATACTGCGGGAACACTAAACACTAGTACCGTTTTAGCAGGTTCTGGTGGTGCGGATATTGATCGTACGAACAATAAAATTTATTCCACTCACTTGTTTAATATTGGAGCTTACCAATTTAACATGTTGATGAATGTTATCTCGGATATCACGGTTGCATCATCATCAGGCTCGCTTAACAGTTCAAACTATTATGTTAATACTCAAGGACATATGTCGGTACCAGCGACTGCAACGAAGAACATTGCAGTTGATAAGACTTCAGAAAACCATGTTGGGGTCGCATATGTGGATTATTCAACCACAGCGATCGCCACAGGTGTGATGAAATATGCTTACCGTAATGGAACAGCACGGACTTCAGCTTGGAGTACCATGATTGTGCCAGGGGTAACAGCTCCTACAATGCCATCGTTACGCTATGACCACTTGGATCGTCCGTGGATTGGTTACTTTGATCAAGCAGCTTTCCGTTATACTTTAGTTACCAATTCAGAAGCTGATGGTACGGGAACTTGGTCAAGCTATCTTTTCCCAACGGCCGCTACTGCGACTTATACACTTCCAGCAACGACACAAACGGCGATTGCGATGTATCCAGTCGGATCAGCGATGCATCCAGTGTTAATCGTTATTGATCCTAGTAACTCATTTGTAAGAGCTGCTCGATTTAATTCGACAACAAATATTTGGACGGCACCGGTGACGATTGAAGCATTGGCCGCAGCTACTGACGGTTCTAATTTAGTGGCCCGTGAAGATGAGATTGGAAATATTGGTGTCGCTTATGCTGACCGTGCTGCTGCAGGGTTTGTTCGTTACAATTCATCAACTGATGGTGGGGTAACATGGGGTACATCAATAACTGTTTCTGCCGCAGTGGCAGGGATGGGGAACGGATTAGATTTAGCTATCAATCCTGTGACTCAGTCACCAGTTTTAAGTTATGTCGATAGAACCAATAACCGTCTCTACGTGGCGGAATGTTCTGGTACAGTCGATACTTGTGATTCATCAGGCTGGTCTCCAGTTATTCAGGACTTCTATATAGGAGTTTCTGGTTATACCGGCGCAACTAACGATCAATACATTTCAACCTCTGGTATCTTCCAAGAAGACGGAACTTACGATGTATTGTATGGCGCAGGTATGCTTGAGTCGGGTGCTGTAAAAAGAAAAACCATCAATGTGGATGACACGGTTGTTTCAGATACATATCTTGAATCAGCGGGTGGGATCTTAAGTGCTA
Organism: Bacteriovoracaceae bacterium; assembly: GCA_016786485.1. Classification (GTDB taxonomy): domain Bacteria; phylum Bdellovibrionota; class Bacteriovoracia; order Bacteriovoracales; family Bacteriovoracaceae; genus JAEUWD01. The sequence continues at coordinate 20,991 of JAEUWD010000052.1, forward strand.
CTTTTAACTTTGGTGTTATGGGATCAAATCTTGAGGCGGTGTTAGTTAATAACCAAATCGTTATGGTTTATCTCGGTGATGGAAACTTGATTTCACATTATAGTTGCGGAATATAAAAAACTTTCTATAGACAAAAAAGGCCCGTTTATCGGGCCTTTTTTATTCGACTGTGATCTGATACTTTTGCAAAATACTTCTAACTCTTAAATCTAAATTTTCTGCTTCGTTTTGAATTTCAAACTGTTTATAGATATTTTGTCTCTCTGCATATTTCATTTCGTTAAATTCGATATGAAAAAAACTTTTCGCTAAAAATGCATTTTCCCTTGAGTAGTACTCTGTTTTTATCTGATAAGCTTGTGTCGTATGAACTTGTCGCAAATGAATATCTAAAAAATAACGATGAAGTTTCAAGTCAGGGCCTGTGAACTGCTTGACGAGAAAAGTAATAGTTTCAGGTAATTTACCATTTTTGAAAAGTATCTGGTCGAGAAATTGTAAATTGATTTCAATCCCTGGGCGGTAGTGTCCACTCATACTATCATAATTTAATATATGACCTTGATAAATACGAGCATAACCCATGGAGCTACCTGGTGAGCCATTAGTAAAAGATGAGTGATGCCAGCGACGTGGACTAAATAGTAGATGAATTTGATTCCACCAATTTAGCATCGGACGAAAATAGATACTCCCATCTTTTTCCATAAAAAAGATCCCGGAGCTGGAAAGATGTGGACACATCAAATGGCCTTGAGCATTGTGAAGTTTTCCATTCTTAAAAAATATTTTGTATTTAGAATTTTTGGCTTGTACGTAATAAGTTGGTTTGAAGTTATGCTTTTCTTCACCAATGTATCGCTCGCGCATCGGAGTTTCTTGGTAGTGACGATCAAGATGCTCATCGCATCCCCAAGCGAGATGATAAAGAGCAAGCCAGAATAAAGCGATGAACATCTTAAAAAGCATGAGAACCTTTAGGCCCAAAGCTAATCATCATCTGGGTTTTTGACAAGTTTTATGGCATGATAGGCTAATCATTACATAGGTTTGGCATGCAAAAAAAGAAATTAACCGGTATAGGAATCGCACCTAATTTACTTTTAAAAGACGTTGAAAATACGGCGCCTTTTCTTTTTCAGCAACAGATTCCCACACAAGGTTCTGCACGCCAATATTTAGAAAAACTTTGTTTCTATAAAAAAAATTTAAAGCTTCTACAAAACATAGATCTGAGTGAATATTTTTATTTATGTTTAGCGGCGCACTGGTCGACCGCCGGAACTTTCGTTCCAACCAATGTCGATAATCAGATTCGTGAAAGTTTATGGCGGCATGAATGGGTGGATAAATATATTGAAAGCATGGGAAGAATGACCATTGATTCGTGGTCCTGGGACTATTCTCCTATGACTAATCGCAAGGCCTACAATCCTAAAAATCAGCAAGTCTTAAGTACCCATGAAGGTACCTGGTTATCTGTCGCTATTGGTGCTTACAATGCGCTTTATAAGAAACGTCGCGCTCTGGCGGATGAAGTGGCGGATGTTATTCTAGCCGAAG
>JAEUWD010000061.1 GCA_016786485.1 Bacteriovoracaceae bacterium
GGCAGGAGGTGTAAGTGTTGTAAGACATTAAGCTGACCTGTACTAAATACCCATTTGCTTTTTTTAATCTCTGCTTTATGAAACTCTAAAAATAAATTTATTGGCTCGTCTTCCTTCTGGACCTGTTATTTGATTGTAAAATACGAATTGAGTGTGTCGATAGCGCTGAGGAAACACCTGGTCCCATCTCGAACCCAGAAGTTAAGCTCAGTTGCGGCGAAGGTAGTGCCAGGGAAACTTGGTGTTAGAATAGCAGGGTGCACTTTTAATATTAAAACCTCAGTGAAAACTGAGGTTTTTTTTTGCCTTTTTTGAGGGCAAATACTACCAAGCTGATTATTCCATTTAAAAGTTTCTTGTGTTTTGACGATCAGTTATCCATAGAGAGACTAGCGTGGATAATTTTTTAGAATTTAAATACATATTTGATGTCGATGGAAAGGGACGAGTTAACTATACAGTTAAAATTCACCCAACCACTTTAAATTTGGCGTCAGATAGTCCTGAAGCTAAAGCTGCGAAGTGGACTGACCTTGATTATAATAAGTGTGAAAATTGTCCGCTAAATTCTAAAACTTCGCCTAAGTGCCCAGTTGCGATGGGTGTTCACCATTTGGTAGAATTTTTTAGCAATGATATTTCTTTTACTAAAACGAAAGTGACGGTAGCAACACCGGAACGGGCCTACTATAAAGAAACATCGCTACAGCAAACATTATCTACGATTTTAGGTTTGATTATTGCGACTAGTGGCTGTCCACATACTGAATTTTTAAAGCCGATGGCGAGGTTTCATCTACCATTTGCGAGCACCGAAGAAACACTTTATCGAACTCTATCAACCTATCTTTTGTCACAATTATTTCGATATAAGGAAACCAAGAAGTTTGATGTCGAGCTGAAAGAGCTGAACTTAAAATATGATGCCTTATCTGTGATGAATAAGGGGTTGATTGAGAGAATTCGTAGTATTTCTAAAGGCGATGCGGACCGAAATGCTTTAATTGTTCTTAATTGCTTCACATCACAAGTTCAATCTGGAATAAGTGAGAATTTGCAGGATTTAAAATACCTATTCGAGCCGACTAAAAAATAATACCTAAATTTGCCACTAGACCCATTCCAAAATTACTACGTAATCTTAAGAATTCCGGGCCAAGCGCTAGTACCATTGATTTGCTATTTGAATGTAAGAATAACCATTTATGAGTGACTGATAAGCTAAGACCTAAAGCTCGTTCTTTTTCACGAAGAGAAACACCATAAAGGCTTGCGTATGAATCGTTCGGTCCAAGATTATTATTTGAGCCGGCCATAAAATAAATAGCCGATGGAGAAACGTACCAGCCATCTTCTAACGTTGAATTACTTAGAGTCCATTCAATCCCGGCGCCTACACCAGTCAGCTCTGGATTGTAGCGCTTACCCGAAAAGACGTAAGCTGTGGCGTAGTTATAGTAGTTGCGGTGATAAGCCACGCCAGCTAAGCCGTGATTGTATCCCATATAGATGGCATTTTTTTTATTAATTGTGAGCTGATAGATTTCTTCAGATTCAGAGGTTTCGATGACATGGAATGGGTTGTTAACAGTAATTTCTTGGGGGTTTTGCGCTAAACTCAGAGCAGAAAATAACGAAACCAGAATGATTGTAAACAATTTCATTGGTTGTCTCCAAGGTGTGGGCTAAGATGCCCAATATGAAGACACTATACATCATAAGACATGCAAAATCCAGTTGGAAATTTTTGAAAATTTTCGATTTCGAAAGATCTTTAAGTAAGCGTGGCAAAGCGGATGTTTTCATGATGGGTAAAAGATTGAAGGAGCAAAAAATTATACCTGATCTGATCATCACTTCTGCGGCAAAACGAACACTTAAAACGGCTAAAAAGTTAGCAAAAATTTTGAAGGCAAAGAAACACCTGCAAATTGAAAAACAACTCTATAAGGCCAAGCTAGACATGATTTATAAATTTATTCAGAACGTAGATGATAAACACAAGACCGTTTTCTACGTAGGACATAATCCAGAAATAACAGAATTTGTGAATGATTTTGCTCGTGCCAAAATTGAAAATGTACCTACGACCGGGATCGTTGCCACTAAAATTCATTGTAAAAACTGGAGCGAAGTAAAAGCCGGAATGGGTGAGGTTCTCTTTTTCGATTATCCGAAGAAGCCTAAGCTATAATAACGCAATTTCGACCATTTTCTTTGGCCTTATAAAGGGCGGTATCGGCTTTTTTGATAACCATCGTTGGGTTGGTATTTGCTTTGTCAGGCCCCGCGATCCCAATACTAATCGTGACTTTCACTTTTTTCCCCGCATTTTTTGGTGCTTTGTCTTTTTTTCCATTGGTCGAAGCTCTCGAACGAATAGTAAAAATTTTATCTTCTAGTTTTCGGCGTGCTTTGTTTGCAAGCATAAAGGATTCTTCAGGATTGGCCCCTCTGAAAAGCACACAAAATTCTTCACCGCCATATCTAAAAACTCTATCTCCTAAAACACTTTCAATGGTTTTAGCGACCAATCTCAAAACATTATCCCCTTCATCATGACCGTAATTATCATTAAATTTCTTAAAATGATCGATGTCCACCATGGCGATCGAATAATCCCCACTCAAATTTTGCATTTTTTCGTCCAAAGCTCGACGATTTGGAATGCTAGTAAGTTCATCAATATAAACTCGTTCCCAATACATTTGATAAAGAGCGTGGAGAAGAATGAGCGAGATAACCGAAAAACAAAAAATATTATTAGTAATAACAAATTCTAAACTCACGCCATTTTTAATACCAATGTATGAAGCGGTATAAAAAGGAATGAGTGAAATCAGTGTGGCATTTAAAAAAGGCTTAATTTTGCTTTCTGTTAAAGTTGAACTAATAATCGATAAAACTAAGAGTGAAATATAAGAAATTTGCGGGATCACAAAATCATTAGATGGGATGAATTTAATTTTAGTCAGCTTATCAAACAGATTTGGGCTAACAATAAAAAAGATGGAGAAAGCAATGATCGGTAGGATTAAAAGCCCTACGCGAATGGCGGTTTTTCGGCTCCATAATGTCGATTCTTTCATCGCGAAAAGGACTGACAATCCGAGCGGAATGCCAAGGCTTAGAATTTGGCGTAAACGAATCTTACCCATGCCCACCACTTTGAGAATGTCGGGGTTAAGCATAAAATGATAAGTCGCCAATAGTAAGATACCAGTGAAAAGAATTCGTGTTTGATTGAGTTTGTAGCCTAAGTAACCAATGAGAATGAATGAAATGTATGGTATAAAAGTTAAAAAATTGAGAAATTTTTCACCGACTAATTGATTCGCATCAAGATTGGGTGATAAAAAAATAATAATAGGAACTATCGCCGTTAGAATATAAGCCAGATGGTACTTTAATTTTTTTGTCACAATAAACCTTTGGAATGATTGCTTATTTCTTCGGCATGCTACAAAAGTTCTTGAATTATTTAGGGTTATAAGGAGTCAAAATGATTAAAATCGTAAAAGCTGATAAGTCTGGTTGGAAAACTATTGCTGGTTTTCAAATCGCGATGGCCAAAGAATCAGAAAATTTAATACTGGATAAAAAAACAGTGGAACTCGGGGTAAAAGCAGTTTTTAAAGATTCTGCCCGAGGGCAGTACTATGTGGCGATGGATGGGAAGAAAATTATCGCTTCACTGATGATTACTTATGAATGGAGTGATTGGCGTAATCGTGTCGTTTGGTGGATTCAATCGGTTTATGTCATTCCTGAATATCGTAAACAGAAGGTTTTTAGAATGATGTATTCTTACCTACAAAATTTGGTGAACAAGAATGCCAAAGTCGGTGGTCTCAGACTTTATGTGGATAAAACAAATCAAAATGCCATTTCGGTTTATCAGAAAATCCAAATGAATGGTGAGCACTATCAATTATTTGAGTGGATGAAAAGTTAGTGTCAAAAATTAAAGTAGGTAAATATTTTTTCTTAAAAATTAAGCTTGCTGCTTTTTTAGTTTTTTTGACATTTTTAAGTTTAAAATTCTGGGATTTTTTTGAATATTATAACCAATTTGAAAAAGGGGATTGTTTGGTTTTCAAAGATGAGTCGATTGCAAAAATTACCCAAATTTCAAAGCATCAAACTACTTTTCAAATGAAAATAATCTATCTCAACTCCCTTTCCATGAAAAAAATTGGGGAAGAGATTTCTCTAACGCAAGAAGATATAGAACGGGCGCGTGGCACACTAGTAAAATGCCCTCAAAATGAGCCTTAAGGTCTAGTTTATCTTGTCACTTTCTCCTTCATTATTCTAAAATTGTTGTATTCGCATTTGTTTAGAAGGAGCATCCATTGGAAGTTTTCAATTCGTTGATCGACACAACCTCTTCTGAGTTCAAAGATAATTTCGCTTTTAATAAAAATATTCTTAATGAACTTCAATCAAAAATCGCTACCGCCAAAAAAGGTGGGGATGAAGAGTCTGTTTTAAAACATAAAAAACGTAATAAATTTTTGCCACGTGAACGGATTGAGAAAGTTCTCGATTCAGGTAGTCCTTTTTTAGAATTATCAACCTTAGCGGCGAATGAAGTTTATGAATCGGATGTTCCTGGTGCCGGCATCGTAACTGGGATTGGTAAAGTTCATGGCATATTATGTATGTTTGTCGCCAACGACGCCACTGTTAAGGGGGGGACATATTTTCCATTAACGGTTAAAAAACATTTACGCGCCCAAGAAATAGCTCTCGAAAATAAATTACCATGTATCTACTTAGTGGATTCTGGTGGTGCTTTTTTACCAAAACAAGATGAAGTTTTTCCAGATAAAGAGCATTTTGGCCGAATCTTTTTTAATCAGGCCCAAATGTCTTCACAAGGTATTCCGCAATTAGCGGCAGTGCTTGGTTCTTGCACGGCGGGTGGCGCTTATGTGCCTGCCATGAGTGATGAATCGATTATTGTGAAAGGCAATGGAACCATCTTCTTAGGTGGACCTCCGCTAGTGAAAGCCGCGACTGGCGAAGAAGTAACGGCAGAAGATTTAGGTGGAGCGATGGTACACACAAGTAAATCAGGTGTGGCCGATCATTTTGCCGAAAATGAAGAAGAAGCATTACTCAAAATTCGTGATGTTGTGGAGAATATTAATTATAAAAAAGCGACTTCCCCAGCATTTGAAGTAAAAAAGCCAGCTTATGATTCATCAGAAATTTATGGTGTCTTGCCAAAAGATGTACGCAAGCAATACGATGTACGCGAAATTATCGCACGTATCGTAGATGGTTCTGAATTTCATGAATTCAAAAAGAATTACGGAACAACACTAGTTTGTTGTTTCGCTAAAATCCACGGACAACAAGTTGGGATTATTGCCAATAACGGAATTTTATTTTCTGAGAGTTCTCTCAAAGGTGCGCACTTTATTGAGTTGTGTGAACAGCGAAGAATTCCAATCGTTTTTCTACAAAACATTACAGGCTTTATGGTTGGAAAAGAATATGAATCAAAAGGTATCGCTAAAGACGGCGCGAAATTAGTGACCGCTGTTTCAACGGCAACGGTACCAAAAATCACGATTGTTATTGGTGGTTCATTTGGCGCTGGCAACTACGGAATGTGCGGAAGAGCTTTCGGTCCACGTTTTATGTTCATGTGGCCTTCATCAAAAATTTCCGTCATGGGTGGTGAGCAAGCTGCCAATGTTTTAGCTACAGTAAAACAAGATGGTTTAAAAGCTGCGAATAAAAAAATGCTAAGTGAAAAAGAAGTCGCGGAATTTAAACAACCTATTCTTGATAAATATGAAAAAGAAGGCAGCGCTTATTACAGCACTGCTCGCATTTGGGATGATGGAATTATTGAGCCTCATCAAACTCGAGATATTTTAGGATTAGTTTTAAATACCGTTGAGAACTCAAACGAAGCCAAAAAGAAATTTGGCATTTTTAGAATGTAATTATGAATAAAGCATTATTAATTGAAATTAAAAACTTTGTTGCTACCGTTACCTTGAATCGTCCAGAGGTTCACAATGCTTTTAATGCTGAGTTAATTAAAGAATTATCACAAACTTTTCAAAAGTTGGATAACGATAAAAAAGTTAAGGTCATTGTTCTTACTGGCAGTGGCTCAAGTTTTTGTGCGGGTGCTGATGTTAACTGGATGAAGTCGATGGTTAACTTCACTAAAAAAGAAAACATCGCAGACAGTATGAAAATGGCAAATATGTTTGAAGGCATTAATGCTTGTTCGAAACCCCTCATTGGTGTGGTTAATGGACATGCTTTAGGTGGTGGTGCTGGACTAGTGAGTGTTTGTGATTATGTTATCGCCGTGCCTGAAGCCAGTTTTGGTTTTACTGAAGTCAGACTAGGTTTAATCCCAGCCGTGATTTCACCTTATGTTATTGCAAAAATTGGTGAGTCAAATGCTCGAGCTTGGTTTTTGTCGGGTGAACGCTTTAGTGCGAAAACCGCTTATGATATGCACTTAATTCATGAAGTCGCAGATAAAAATATTCTCGCTCAACAAACTCAAAAAATAATTGAGAGCTTTTTAAAAGCTGCACCGGAAGCTACACAAGTGGCAAAAGAACTTATTCAAGTAGTGACTAAGAATCTTAAGCAAACAAAATTAAAAAAAATAACCTGTGAACAAATTGCGAAACGCAGAGTAAGTAAAGAAGGCCAAGAAGGAATGAATTCACTCCTTGAAAAACGTAAACCTCAATGGACAGAAAAATGATAAAAAAAATATTAATTGCTAATCGTGGTGAAATTGCCTTGAGAGTTATTGCGACTTGCAAGGAAATGGGAATTAAAACGGTTACCGTTTATTCACACTATGATCAAAAATTACCTCATGCTTTCATGGCTGATGAATCTTATCTGTTAGAAGGTGAAACTATTGGGGAAACTTATTTAAATCAAACGGCGATTATAAAAATAGCCAAGCAGACGAAAGCCGATGCCATTCACCCTGGTTATGGTTTCTTATCTGAAAATTCTGATTTCTCAAATGCAGTAAAAGCAGCCGGTATCATTTTTATTGGTCCGGATGAACGAGCTATTGAAATCATGGGTGATAAGAAAACCAGTAAGCAAACGTTAGAAAAAATTAAGATTCCTATGATTCCTGGTTATCACGGTAACGAACAAGACGCGAAGTTTTTGGCCAATGAAGCGAAGAAAATTGGGTTCCCCGTTTTAATTAAAGCTTCTGCCGGCGGTGGTGGTAAAGGGATGAGAATCGTCAATGCGGAAAGCGAGTTTGCCGATGCTTTGGCAGGAGCAAAACGCGAGGCCATGAATGCTTTTGGGGATGACCATGTCTTATTGGAAAAATACATTATTGATCCAAGACATATTGAAGTGCAGGTCATGTCAGATAAGCATGGTAACCATTTGCACTTTTTTGAAAGAGAATGTTCGATTCAACGTCGTTATCAAAAAATTGTCGAAGAAACGCCCAGTGTTGCTTTAGATGATAAAACCCGTGCGAATATTTGTAAGACCGCAGTAGAAATCGCAAAAGGGATTGATTATCTCGGTGCAGGAACGGTTGAATTTATTTTGGATCAAAAGAAAAATTTTTATTTCTTAGAAATGAATACACGTTTACAAGTTGAACATCCGATCACTGAAATGGTGACGGGATATGATCTGGTGAAATTGCAAATTCAAGTTGCTAATGGCGAAAAACTTGAAATTAAGCAAAGTGATATTACTCAGACAGGCCACTCATTAGAGTGTCGAATTTATGCCGAAGACCCAAACAATAATTTTCTTCCGACGAATGGGAAAATTAAATTTATCGGAAAAAGCTTTTTAAAAAATGTTAGACTTGATTGTGGATATAGCGATGGTAATGATGTTTCAACTCAATATGATCCGATGTTAGCGAAGCTGATTGTACATGCACAAACTCGAGATGAAGCCATTGCAAAGATGACTCATGCTCTTAACGATTTTGTTTTTACTGGAGTTGTGACGAATCGTAGTTATTTGATTAAAGTTTTAGCTCATCGAGATTTTAAAACAGGAAATATCTCAACTGATTTCGTGAAAAAAAATAAAGCGGATTTAGAAAATAAGAACTTAGAAAAAAGTGCCGCCGCCGATTTGATGGCAGCTTTCTTATTCTCTGAAACTAAAGCGAAATCAACGAGCACTGGAAAATTGGAAAGTACTTGGGAACAGCTATCAAATTTTAGGAACATCTAATGGAAAAGACGATTATTGTTAACGGCCAAGAAAATAAAATAAAGATTATTTCACAAAATGCTGAGCAAATAGTGTTTGAATTTGCTGGTGCCGAATATTCATATCAGCGCATGGCCGATATTGCCGATTTTATTTTCCTAAAACGTGGCGATAAATTAATCAAGGCAACAACTTCAGTTTTAGGTAATGGCGAAACTCGAATTGCCATCAACGAGAATGAAGCGACGGTTGGTCTCAAATCTCGTAAGTCTTCAACCCAAGCAGCAGCAGGTGAGCTAAAATCACCGATGCCTGGTAAGATTTTCAAAATTATGGCCAAGGTTTCACAAAAAGTAACTGTTGGCGAGCCACTACTGATTGTTGAAGCAATGAAGATGGAACATACCATTAAAGCTAATCAAGATGGGATCATCAAAAAAATCAATTATAAAGAAGGTGAGCAAGTTGATGCTGGCGCCTTATTAGTTCAGATAGAGGAATAAAATGCTTGAGAAACAACCTAAGAAAATTAAAATTCTCGAGGTTGGTCCACGCGACGGTTTGCAAAACGAAAAACAAATTGTTTCAACGGTAGATAAATTTCAATTTATTAAAAAATTAGCGATGTCAGGTTTGCAAAATATTGAAGCATCAAGTTTTGTAAAAGCTCAGTCTATTCCACAGATGTCGGACGCAGTTGAACTTTTTAGAATGATTAAAGCTGATGCAACACTAACTAAGGTCCAGTTCTCTGCACTTGTTCCAAATGAGCAAGGTTATCAAAAGGCCCGTGAATTTAATCTTTCACAAATTGCGCTTTTTACTTCGACGTCTGACACATTCAACAAAAAAAATATCAATAGCACCGTGGATGAAAGTTTTGACAAGATGGCGGTGGTGGCGAAATTAGCTAAAGCTGATAAAAAACGGCTGCGTGTTTATATTTCGACTGCTTTTGGTTGTCCCTACGAAGGTGAGATTTCTATTAAAAAAGTCTGTGACGTTTATGAACGTGCTTTGAAATTAAAAGCCGATGAAATCGCGGTGAGTGATACCATTGGTGTGGCGACTCCAAAACAAGTTAAAAAAGTTATTCTACAACTGAAAAAAGAATTTGGTCTTAGCAAGGTAGCGCTCCATTTTCATGATACACGGGGAATGGCATTGACCAATATTTTAGTGGCGCTTGAGCATGGTATCGTGAGTTTTGATTCGGCCGCAGGTGGTTTAGGTGGCTGTCCATATGCGAAAGGTGCGACAGGCAATGTGGCCACGGAAGATTTACTTTATTTGCTTACTTCACTTGGTGTTAAACATGGAGTGGAAATGAGTAAATTGGCTGAAGCTTCAGCGTTTATTCATGAAAAAATTCAAAAACAAACAAATTCAAAATATCTACAAGCTTACTTAAAATCGCAAAAGGGTTAATCCATGAAAAAATATGCTGATTTAATCACAGAAAAGACTCATTCTATTTTCTGGATAAAATTTAATCGTCCACAACAGCGAAATGCTATTTCGAGTGAAATGATTGAATCATTCGTGGCAGCACTTAGTGAAGCAGAAATGGATGATAGTGTACGCGTGATTATTTTAGCTGGTGAGGGCGAGAATTTCTCGGCCGGTGGTGATGTGAAGGATATGAAGTCAAAGAGTGGCATGTTTGCTGGTGAAGCAAATGAATTACGTTTACGTTATCGAAATGGTATTCAAAAAATTCCCGAAGCAATCAATCGCTTGAATAAACCTTTAATTGGAATGGTTCATGGTGCAGCAGTTGGTGCGGGCTGCGATATTGTGTCGATGTGTGATTATGTGGTGGCCGAAGAGAAGGCGACATTTGCTGAAACTTTTTCAAAGATCGCATTGGTCCCAGGTGATGGTGGAACATTTTTTCTTCAACGGGCCATCGGCTTTCGAAAAGCGATGGAAATGTATCTGACTGGCGATTTTTATTCAGCAACTCAAGCACTAGCAATGGGTTTAATTAATAAAGTAACGAGTAAAGAAAATTTAAAAGCTGAAACAATTAAAGTAGCAGACAAGATTTCCCAAAATAGTCCGATTGCCATTCAAATGACTAAACGTGCATTAGTTCATGCCTATCGTTCTGACCTCAATTCGAATCTTGATTTACTTTCAGCGTTCCAAGCGATCACACAGAGAACGACTGATCATGCGGAAGGGTTGAAGGCCTTGCAGCAAAAAGAAAAACCCAACTTTCAAGGCCGTTAAAATAAATTTTGACATACACTTCTTAAACAATCAGAATATAACTAGTTGATATTTTATTGTTTGGGGTTTTTATGAAAATACTTTTTTCACTATTTTTTGCTTTAATCGTAACTTCATGTTCAAACGTGCATTACCGTTTTAGAGAAAAATCGTCTTATCCAGTAAAATTCACTGGTGAGCCTCGTGAAAAAAGAGAAGTTTCATTCGAATTAAAAAGAGAATTTTTACTTTGGGGATTATCACCTAAGCAGCAAGAAGTTATTGTGGATGAAGAAGTGGAAAAAGCAGGCTACTCTTCATTATCAAGACTTATCATTTATGAAAGAAGAACAACTCAAGATATCGTGTTAAGTATCATCACCTTCGGATTCTACAATCCAAGAACGATTGTTATCACTGGTTTCACCGAATAATAATTCAAATTTGTCAGGATGACTCCTTTCTAGGATGGGGAGCAGGGGAGATGAAGTCGTAACTTGCAAGGCGAGCCATGGATGGCTTTTAGAGTTTTAGTCCACGATTAGCTTTAACTTTTTCTGCAGCAGGTATCGTAACGACATGCTTGCTACCATCAAATAGAATCAAATTTTCAATACCGTCTAAAGGTTTATCTTTTATTGCTTGAAGATAGATACCAGTAAATTTATGTTCCTTTAGATCGGCATCTATATAATATGTTACAAATTTATTATCAATTTTTTCGACTCTAAAATGTAGTTTTCCAACCTGCATAGTTGTGGTCGCAAATATATTCAGAAGTTTAGGCTGAAGTAGATCATAGGTAAGGACGAATTCACCACCGATTTCTGGATCATAGTTAAGCGCCTTCACATTAAATTTCATAAGATTAAAATAATCTTCATAATCAACAAAGTTAGCACCTTTTGTACTCGTTAGCTCAGCGACGCTGTATTTATTGTGTTCGTAATCACCCGGCTTTTTGTCCTTACATTGAGTATCTCGGTAACCAACGACTTCTTGATGTTGTTTATCAGTATAAGCGAACACATTGGCGACAAAGTTTTTATTAAAGTCGACTCCAGGAATGCTGATGTCAAAATATCCGTAAAGCGTAAATAGGCTTTTGGCATTAAAGTCTCTGGGTGGTGGTGTTACTGAATATCTTTTGAGGAAATCTAAGATAGCTTCAGGTACTTCTTCATCAACTAAATCGTAGAAATATTCACAGGCGTAATTACTAGCAGGCCCCCGACATCTAGGGTGCTGCTTAATGGTTTCCCCGTGAAATATAAGTGCCATAAGGAAGAAAAATAAGATTTTCATACCCGTTTTAAAGCAAGTTTAGGGCCAGAAAATGGTTTTTTTAGCGGCTTTAAGGCCTTGAAAATACATTGTAGAGGAGGTAAGAAGAGTGACAGTTTGTTTAAAAGGTGTGCAAACGAGTGCAAAAAAAAGGGGCCGTAAAAACGGCCCCGAAGGTAAAATTAAGACTTTTTCTTTTCTTCTACTTTTTTAGCATCTTTTTTACACTTACCATCTTTGCATTCACTTGATTTGCAACAAGCGTCTTTCGAGCATGACTTTTTGCAAAGCATGCCACAACTACTAAACATAAGTGCAGAACCAATTAACATCATACTTACTAATTTCATACATTCTCCTTTGAAGAATACTGTTATTTTTCGTGAACGAACATGAATAGATTATTTAAGCAATGGGTGGACGGAGCAGATTAATTTGATAATTTTGTGGGCTTTCAGTAATAAAGTGAAATTGTGCAGTACCTATTAAATTTATTTCATAAGAAATACTTGGAGCTTGAGCTGTTTGGAAATAGTGATTGAAACAGCATCCGATACAACTGCTATTGTGTTGATTACTAGAAGTTTCATGTTCTTGATGTTCGGTGCAAAGACTGCTTTCGTTCTCAGCCACTTCTTGCCCATGTTCGCAAATATGCACCGAAGAATTAATGAAATAAAAGGTGAATACGGACAACAGTAACAACAACTTCATACTACTATTATATCGGTATTTCAGAATCCTAGCAGAGGCAAAATTGTCATTTTTAGGTCAAATTTAGGGCAAGTAAGGTGTTATATATTCTTTATTAAGTCGCTAAAAAAGTTAGTTTTATACTCTTGGGCCTCTTCGGCGCTCATGTGCCCAAAAGTTGTGCGATCTTGTTCAGTATAGAGATCTTTAGAGATTTCTACTAAGAAGCGTGAGCGATTTCGAGGGACCGTTTTTCCATAAAGAACCCGTTGCTTGGTGCAGGTCATGATCAAATTATGTTTGGCCCTAGTGACGCCCACATAACACAGACGTCTTTCTTCATCGACGTCACCATCATCAATAGATTTTTTATGCGGGAGAATTTCTTCTTCCACTCCGACCAAATACACACGATTAAACTCGAGGCCTTTGGATGAATGAAGAGTCATCATGGTGATTTCATTTTTTTTCTCTTCTTCGTGTTCATTTTTATTATCTTGTGAATCGGCCAGGAGGATTTTCTCTAAGAAATTTTCCAATGTCGCATCACTTTGAAAACGGTTCACAAATCTTTCAGCAGAAAGAATTAAGTGCTCGATATCAAGCTTTCTAAAACCGGCTTGTTGAGCACTATCGTAACTTTTATCAATGAACGAATAATAATCAATTTCGGCGATCAATTCTTTAAGCGCGGTATGGAGTGGCTGTGTCTTGAACTGATTTTGATAATGATAGATAAGTTTATCAAAGTTTTTAAATTTCGTATCGTCTTGTTGACCTAACTCATTCATCGCTTTTAGAAAGGTCACTTTCTTTTGCTGAGTTAAATCAAGAATTTTGGCGAGTGTCGCTGTCCCAATTCCGCGATTCGGAATATTAATAATTCGTCTAAGCGAAATTTGATCGTTGGGGTTTCGGATGACTGAAAGATAAGAAATAATATCCTTAACTTCTTTTTTATCGTAAAGCTTTTGTCCGCCAATCATGCGATATGGAACCATACTTAAACGCAATTGATCTTCGAGCACTGGTGCTTGCATATTGCTACGATAAAGAATAGCTACCTCGTTTAAGGGGCGACCTTCTTTTTGATAATTAATAATATCTTCCACCACAATTTGCGCTTCATGAGTCGAATCGAGTGTTAACCATAGTAAAGGTTTTTCACCAGGTGCTTGTCGACTAAACATCGTTTTATCTTTTCGATTTCGGCTATTTTTAATAATCGGATTGGCCAGACCTAGAATCGCAGGCGTAGAACGATAGTTTTGCTCTAGCTTGATAATCTTGGTGTTTTGAAAGATTTTTTCGAAATTTAAAATGTTCGTAATATCAGCGCCACGGAAAGCGTAGATAGATTGATCGTCATCACCAACGACGCAAATATTTTGATGAGCTGAAGTAAGACCTTTCACAAGCTCGAATTGTAAGCCGTTCGTATCTTGATACTCATCGATCATGAGATAGCGGAAACGTTCTGAATATTTGGTCGCAACTTCAGGAAATTTTCGGAACAACTTCACCACCAGTAACAGAATATCATCGAAATCGATGGCATTATAAAAATGAAGCCGTTCTTGATAGAATTGATAAATATGTTCAGTCACTAAGTCATATTCGCTAAGTGGATCAAAAAAACGTGAACGTTTAAAATCTCCAACTTCAATCCCATTATTTTTCAGTAAGGAAATTTTGCTTTGAATCGCTTTCTTATCAAATGACTTTTTATCAGTTCGAAGATTTTTTAGTCCTTCTCGGATAATCGCCATTTGATCGTTGGTATCATAAATCGTAAAATTTCTTTGGTAGCCAAGTTTTACAATGTCTTCTTTGAGAATCTGAATGCCGAGAGAATGGAAAGTGGAAAGTGTTAAGCCGCGAGCAGCATGGCGACCGAGGATTTTCTCTGTACGCTCTTTCATTTCTTTTGCGGCCTTATTAGTAAAACTGACCGCTAGAATTTGTTCAGCTGGGATGCCGAGGTTTCGCACCATATGGGCAATACGGAATGTTACAGTTTTGGTCTTGCCAGAACCCGCACCAGCAAGGATGAGGACGGGTCCTTCAATCGTTTGTGCAGCAGTACGTTGCTCAGGGTTAAGTTCGTTCAATGAAAACATGAAAATCAGAGTAGAGAAACTGAGAATTGATGTAAAGGGCCAAGCGACTTTTTTGTGACAATTTTACGACTTAGGTGTAAATTATTTGGGAACTCCAAATAAATATCAGTTAGTCGAGGTGTATATGTCAGAATTTCGCATAGAGAAAGATTCCATGGGGGAAGTAAAAGTCCCAAAAAATGCTTATTATCAGGCCCAAACTCAAAGAGCAGTCGATAATTTTCCTATCAGCGGTATTCGCATGAAGAGAAATGTTATTCGTGCCTTTGGTATCATCAAAAAATCAGCAGCACTAGCGAACAAAGAACTAGGTTTATTAAACGAAGATGTTGTTCGGTTACTAGTGGCAGCTTCACAAGAAGTTATTGAAGGTAAATTGGATGACCATTTTCCAATCGACATTTATCAAACCGGTTCAGGTACATCTTCAAATATGAACGCTAACGAAGTTATCGCTAGTCGCGCTAATGAAATGGTTAAAGAAAAGAAAATTGATGTAAAAATTCATCCTAACGACCACGTTAACTATGGTCAAAGTTCTAACGATGTTTTTCCAACAGCATTAAGAATTGCCGCGATTTTAACTTTGAATGAAACTTTTTTTCCAGGTCTTACGGCTTTATCAAAGTCATTAAAGAGTATGGGACAAAAATATGCTCACGTTGCAAAAACTGGAAAGACGCACTTAATGGATGCGATGCCAGTGACTTTCAAACAAGTTTTTGATGGTTACGCTCACCAAGTAGATAATGGAATTGCAAGAGTGAAGTCATCGATTGAACGTATGAGTGAATTACCACAAGGTGGAACGGCAGTTGGAACAGGAATTAACACTCATGAAAAATTCGGTCAGACTTTTGCTCGCCAAGTAACGATTGAAACAGGTCATACTTTCAAAGAAGCGATTAACCACTTTGAAGCGCAAGGAACACTTGATGCTCCGATGGAACTTAGTTCACTTTTAAAAACATATGCAACTGGCTTAATGAAAATTGCTAACGATTTTCGTTGGATGAACTCAGGTCCAAACTCAGCCATTTCAGAAATTAAAATTGCTCCGATTCAACCAGGTTCTTCAATTATGCCAGGAAAAGTAAATCCAGTTATCGAAGAATCAGTTTGTATGGTTTGCGCTCAGGCCATTGGAAATGATGTTACTGTTGCGATTGCTAACCAATCAGGTAACTTTGAATTAAACGTTATGTACCCAGTTGCTTGTCATAATCTACTTGAATCAATCGAACTACTTGGGAACGCATCTAAGAACTTTGCTGAACGTTCGGTTAGCGTCCTTACTGTAAATGAGAAAAATGTTAAGGATAAATTATTTAAGAATCCAATTTTAGTTACAGCTTTAAATCCAATCATTGGGTATGACAAAGCAGCAACCATTGCGAAGAAAGCTTATGCCGAAGATCGTTCATTAATTGATGTAGCGCTAGAAGAAACCAAATTATCGCGTGCGGAACTGGAAAAATATCTTGATCCAGTCAAGATGACACGTGGGGGATTTACGACATAATGACAAAGAAATTTTTAGTCACCTCAGCACTTCCATACGCTAACGGCCCTTTACACTTTGGTCATATCGCTGGCGTTTATCTTCCTGCTGATATTTATGTTCGTCATAAAAAATTGCAAGGTAACAACGCGATTCATATTTCTGGTTCGGATGAACATGGCGTCGCTATTATGCTGAACGCGCAAAAAGCCAAAATTCCTTATAAGCAATACGTGGATGAGTGGCATAAGAAACATAAAGAATTATTTGATCGTTATGAAATTAAATTTGATTTCTTTGGCCAGACTTCTGCTGACTATCATGCGGAAGAAGTTCTGAAGTGGTTTGATGTGCTTTATAAAAAAGGCGCGATTGAAAAAGAAGATGAACTTCAACTTCAGTGTCAAAGTTGTTCAAATTATCTTCCAGATCGTTACGTGGAAGGCGAGTGTTACGTTTGTAAATATCCTAAGGCCAGAGGCGACGAGTGTCCTAATTGTGGAACCTGGATTGATCCACTAAAACTGATTAATCCTGAGTGTAAATTCTGTCAGAGTCATGACATTAAGCCGGTGAATAATTATCAGTGGTATTTAAAACTTTCTAAATATCACAAAGAATTTACCAAGTGGTTTGCGACCAATACCGATTGGCGTAAGACCGTCACCACTTTTGTTGAATCATTATCAAAAGAATCACTCCATGACCGCGCGATCACTCGCGATTTAGATTGGGGTATTCCAGTTCCTTTGGCAGAAGCTAAAGGCAAAAGACTTTATGTTTGGTTTGATGCCCCGATTGGATACGTTAGTAATACTAAAAAATATCTGGAAACGATTGGTAGCAAAGATGATTATCTAAAAGATTGGTGGAATAATAAAGATGTGGAAATTTCACATTTTATTGGAAAAGATAATATTATTTTCCACGCGATCATTTTTCCTGTGATGGCAATGGGAACAGGGTTTATCAAGCCACCAACGCATTTACCGGCCAATCAATATTTAAATCTCATGGGTAAACAATTTTCGAAATCACAAGGCTGGTATGTGGATTCAGAGGAAGCGATTACGGAATTTGGTTCAGATAGTTTACGTTATTATTTAACGACTTTAATTCCTGAATCTTCAGATTCAAGTTTCACTTGGACTAACTTTGAAGCACGTATAAATAATGAACTTGCTAATAACATTGGTAACTTTATTAATCGTTCGATGGCCTTCTTCTACAAAAATTGGCAAGAAGGTTTAGAAGCAGATTATTTCCAAGCTTTCTTTAAAACCGAACGTGCCAAGAAGATTGAGGAAACTGTAAAAGCCTTCAATCAAGAATTGGATGGGTTCAATATTAAGCGTGGTTTAGAGATGATTATGGCGCTTGGTAACGAAGCCAATCTTTATTTCTCAGATGCTGCTCCTTGGGCACAATACAAAGTCGATCAGAAAGCTGCGGCTGAAACCATTGCCTTCTCTGCGGTTTATACTGCCGTTCTGGGTGTTATGTTTGAACCTTATCTACCGAAACTTTCGGCCAAAATCATTGAATACTTTGGGGAAGATTTAAAGCTTCAGAAAGCTAAAATCTATCAAGGCGATTTCAAAGCTCTTGCTAAGGTATTTAGTAAACCAATCAAACTGCCATTTAAGCCAGAAGGATTGGTTCCTAAAATTGATCCTAAGCGTATCGAAGAACTAAAGAAAGCGTTTCAAGAGTAGACACTTCTAACTTTTAGTAACAGTTAACACCTGCTTCACATCCAGCAGTACTACCGCCTGTCGTAGTTGTTTGGCCATTCGGGTAATCTGGATTAGTGATAGTTGTATCAGTTGGAGGCTTGTAGCCTTCTTGATTGGTTTCAATTTGCTTAATTTGTTCAATAAATTGATTACGCATTAATTGGCTTCTTCTCGGATCTTGCTTCATCTCTTTGAAGTCGGAGTCTTTCTGATCTTGTTTTTTATCCAATACAGCAGGTGCTGCAGGTTTATCCTTTAAAGATTCTTTCATTTCATTATTTACAGGGAATTTTTCTTTCGGAGAAATAACGGACTGAATGAAATTCGATTTGTCGGTCATCTTGTTCATTTTAAATTCTTTTAATTGTATGTTATCGACTTTGGAAATCGAAACATTCAAGTCTTTGAGAGAGGCAGAGATTTTAGATGAATCAAATAAACTACCAGGTTCCATCGCAATAGATTTATCTGCACCGATGCTGCGTAAGTTAATCTTACCTTCAAGGAGTACAACTTTGGTTGTATCAGTTCTTTGTGTTAAAAATTCCGTCCCGCGAATACCCATAACAACGTCAGGTGTTTTTACCTGAAGGGCATCATCTTTTTTCGCCTTCACAGTGAAGATTGAACGCATTTGACCATATTTCAAATCATACTTCGCTGTTCGATCTTCTTTATTATTCATTTTAAATTCTTCAAAAATAAAATTCGAAGCGCCACCAAGATCGAAAATAGTATCGTCGTTCATGAGAATTTTAATATAACCATTCTCGCTAGTGATAATTTGGTCTTTTTCAAAAATTTCAGAATTGTTATTAATAAACTCTTTTTTACCTTTCCCACCATCGGCGACTTTCCAAACCTCACCGTCGACGATCGCTACCACACCGATATTTTTAGGTTGGTTTGCGGCAAAAGCAAAAAGACAGATATAAATCGAAGCTAGTAATAAACTCATTTTCTTTTTAGTCATAAAAAAATCCTTGTAAGTATTTGAATTGTAACTTCATTTTAAGCCTATACCGATTGAGCTCAAAGCTTCCTTTTTACGTCGCTATCTTATTGAATTTACTAGTCTTTTTATAGGCTGATTTTGCAGTCATGCGCCTTCGAATTGACGGGGTGCCAGACTTTTGGGCCGCCTGGCATTACTTTCACATTTAGCTTCGATATATTAGACTAATTTAAATCGAGGATAAAGATGTTGTGGCAACCTAGTACTGAACGAGCACACTCTTCAGTCATGTACAAATATTTACAAAAAAATGGTTTCAAAAACTATGATGATTTATATCAATGGTCAGTGACCAAGAATGCTGATTTTTGGCGTTCGTTATTTGATTATTTTTCGATCGTTTATGAAGGCAAGTTAACCCAAACCAATCACCATCCTGATTTTTTAAATTATGATTGGTTTAAAGAAGTGAAGTTAAATTTTGCGGAAAATTTATTACGTTTTAAAAATTCACCAAAAGTAGCTTTAAATTTTTGTCACGAGTCTGGTTTAAAAGAAAAAATTTCTTATCAAGAATTGTACCGTCAGGTGGCATGCCTTCAGCATGAAATTTCAGCCGATATTCAAGCCGGTGACGTGGTTGCGGCTTATATGCCGAATATTCCTCAAACGGTTGTTTCGATGCTCGCGACTTCTTCCCTAGGGGGAATTTTCACATCCACCAGTTGTGACTTTGGTGTGGTTGGTGTGACAGATCGTTTTGGGCAAACCAAACCTAAAATTCTAGTGACGGTGAATGGCTATGAGTACAACGGTAAATTTATTGATCTCACAGAAAATATCAAACAAATTCGTAAAGAAATTCCATCGATAAAAAAAATTATTGTAGTGGATTTTCTAAATAAGAAAAATAAAGTTGAAGATACCACATTGTGGGACGATATAATGAAAGGTAAAGCTGGAACTATCAATTTTTATCGTCAGAAATTTTCAGCTCCGCTATATATTATGTACTCTTCTGGTACTACAGGAAAACCAAAGTGTATTGTTCATTCTCAAGGTGGGACCCTTCTTCAGCACATCAAAGAATTAGGACTACATTCCAATTTAACCGAAGATAAAACCATAATATACTTCACCACTTGTGGATGGATGATGTGGAATTGGCTGGTAAGTAGTCTTTATTTTGGAAGTGAAGTGGTGCTTTATGAAGGCTCACCAGCGTATCCAACTTTTGATCATTTTATGAAATTACTTAGCAGTGAGAAAATTCATATTTGGGGAACTTCACCAAAGTTTTTGAAGGCCTTAGAAGATCACTATGGTGAGTACAAGCATCCGCTGCCAAATTTGGAAACAATTTTATCAACCGGCTCACCTTTATTACCGGAACAATTTGATTACGTTTATAAGAAAATAAAAAAAGATGTACAGCTTTCGAGTATTAGTGGCGGGACAGATATTTTAGGTTGTTTTATGTTAGGTAATCCTTTGCTGCCTGTTGTGCGTGGTGAAATCCAGTGCAAAGGCCTTGGCATGAATATTAAGGCGCTGGATGAAAATGGCAAAGAAGTTATTGATAGTGAAGGAGAGTTGGTTTGTTTAAATAGTTTTCCAAGTCAGCCTTTAGGTTTTTTGAATGATAAAAATCATGAAAAGTTTAAACAAGCTTATTTTGAAAAATATCCAGGTATTTGGCATCACGGAGATTATATTACGCTTACTAAGCGTGGCACTGTTATGGTTTACGGTCGCTCGGATGCAACTTTAAATCCAGGTGGTGTGAGAATTGGAACAGCTGAAATTTATCGTCAGACTGAAAAATTAGCCTTCATTGAAGATAGTCTCTGTGTCGGAAAACAAGTTGATGGTGATGTGGAAGTTATACTTTTTGTGAAACTTAAGACGGGCGAAGAATTAACAACGGAAAGGATTAAAAGTATCAAGTCATCGATTAAAAGTAATACAACTCCTAGACACGTTCCTGCTAAAATTTTTGCGGTTAAGGAAATCCCATACACTCGTAGTGGAAAGAAAATGGAGTTGGCAGTAAGTCGTATCATTAATGGCAAGAAAGTAGAAAATCTAGAAGCGATGTCAAATCCTCAGGCAATTGTTGAATATGAAAAATATATTTAAAAACCAAACCTTTTATTTTTTTCTTGCGCTAGTTGTTCTATGTGGGATTACTTTCTTTAGAGTGAAACATCGATATGATGATGCCTTCAAGGGGACTAAGTTACAACGTCAGCGCTATATTCTGCCTTAGTTTGAACCTTTCCAAACAAGTTTTGTATCACCTTGTCCGTTGAAGTCTTCGTAGATAGGACGGTCCCAAGTTTTCACAATGGCACCGGTTTTAGAATCAACCAGCGCACGATATGAAGAAGTTGAATAACCAGGTTTTTGAATTTGGACAATCACCTGTTGGAAAGTATAAGGCTTCCCGTCTTTGTTAATCTTTACGACTTTTTCTGGCACCATCTTTATATCAGCGTTTTTGATAATCGTTTGTAGTTTTGCAATGGCCTTTTTTTGCCATTTTCTTAAAGGCTTTTCCGCCTTCATTTCTTCTTCTGTTTTTTTGAGAGGTGTTTGGATTTCGAGGGCCGGAACATTCGAAGCTAGGCTTCGGAAATTTTTTGGAGTTTCTATTTTGACTAGTTTCTCGTTCTGTTCATGTCTAGGGTTTGAAATAAAAAATTGGAAACAGATTTTTCCTAGTACGATAGCAATTGAAAAAATAAGAATGAGATTTATATATTTTTTCATTAATCAATCACCGTAAATTTAAAATTAATTATTTTAAATGGAGTCGGTCCTAAAAATTCGTGTTCGATAAAATTGTCGTTACTATTTGCAGTATCATGATAGCAATCATCGCAATTAGTAAAACGAGCACGAAAGCGACAATTGAATGTTGTCCCCGGTGGAATCCATTTGTTAACTTCCATTAAGACCGCATTACTTGAATTAAAAGTTGGCTCGATATTTGAATTGGTTTGAATTGTTTCGGCCCAGGTTTTTTTTGCATTGATTTTAGAAAAATAAGCATGACGTGCTCCGGGCATAAGTCTTAGCAAGCACTCGTTGGGATTAAAATTGAGTGAATCTTCGTGTCCTAAGCAGTCGGAGTCAGAGAGGGCCATATCTTTTCTATATTCATTTTGTGAAACCCATGTTGTTTCGTTTTCTTCACGCTTTTCGATGAAACAAACAGGTTGGGCCCGATCGATATATCCGGCTGTTTCAGCTGCCGCTCCGTTAGTGCCAACTAAATTTCCATCCTTATCCATAAAGTTCATTTCGCTGGCGGCTATTGTGCCATTACCATTTAAGTCAGCATCAAAAATTCCGTTTGAATCGGTATCAACATAATCTTGCCCCGGATATTTGCCACAACTTCCTAAATATTGAGGATTTGAAGTTGAAGCCGCGCCTTGGCTTGAAAGTGGAAAATCATTAAAACTACAAGGTTTATAATATGTTCCTTCCTTGCGCATGTGATCCCATGGTGTCCCTAAAACTTGAACCCCTCCCATGGTTGAGTTGGATTCGTTAACAATATTAAGTACGACAGCAACGATTTCTCCCGGACTAATTTTATTATTGTCGTTGTTATACTCGACACCAGCGAGGTCATTACTTGGTGTTACAATCGATCCTTTGAAGGCCAGATTTTCTAAAATATTTGGAATGCTAAACTGATCATCGAAGACATAAGCAGTTTGTTTTCCGTCAATATCACCAGGAAGTGGGAGTCGAATGAAATCTTTTGTTACCAAAGTTGATTTGATTCGGTTGTTGATATCAACTGAGGTGAGACCATTCAAACTGTTATTCGCGGCATTCGTCTTGTCGTAATCATCATTATAGGTTCTGAAAATAAGGAGACCGTAATCATCTAAAAGTCGCTCGAAGTCTGATTTTGAAATATTGAATAAGCACTTCTGGTTAACAATTTTCTTATTAAAGTAGCGAGCAAAAGTTTGAACAAATCGATAATAATTTCCGACGTGATGCTCAGTCGACATCTCATAGGCAAGGTAAGGTGCCAAGTTATTGGCATAGCTTGGAGAGTTGCGACCGGTAACTGGAGCATAGATGTCATTAAAAAAATCAGATTGAGTTGAGCTTAAATCACCAATTTCACCTAAAGTTTCCGAGACAAAATAAATAATATTATTTTGAGCGACTTTAGTTGTCATATTACAACGATTAATGAGCATTTGGGTTGAAGCAAAAAGGAAGTGACTTATTATTTGACCAGCGTAGTGTTTCGTTTCAATAGGTTCAGTCGGCTCATTCGGATTATATTGAAGATAAGTTAAGTAATCGAGACGACCTTGGCTAGTATTTGTCACGTTACTAACATGCAAATCACCAATTGGGTGATTGGGTAAATATGCATCTAAGTTTTCAGTTAGCTGGCGAGCTGATTTATATATTTTATGCATGGCCCACTCGCCGAGAAATGGACGCCCCGTCATCAGATAAGAGAAGTAATCAGCGATACCTTCGTTGATAGCACCAGCTTCATCATAAAAAATACTACCCATGCTGCTTCGAATGTTGGAAAAAACATTTTCGTTGCGTTGGTTAAGTGCGAGATGAACAAAGGCATGGCCAAGTTCATGGTAAAAAACTGATGGGTCTTGCGCGAAGGCAAATTTGGGATATTGATCATCAACGCCTAAACAAATGGAAGGACCAAGGCTAGAAGCTGCAGGAGCAGGTCTAAATACAGCATTTTGTTGTAGTTCATTACAGCGTGAATAAACCGTCAGCGTTTCATAGTTATCTCGATAAAACCAAAACATATTAAAATTTAGGGGAATGACAGGGAGAATATCATTCGGAAAGGAACTAAAAGGTGAGAGTTGTGCAAATGCCATCATAGAATCATTCCAAGCAAATTCAAAAATTTCGCTCATACGTTCAGCGGCTAGTCTTGAATGATAATAGGCGTTCACTTGTAAAAACTCTGGTGAATTTCCATCATAACCCCAGTGGCCAAATTCATTTTTCGTTAATCTTTGTCCTGGAAAATCATTCTCATCATTACTTATTTGAATACAATCGCTGGCAGTCGCCGAAAAATAGCTACAATCCAGATCTAGAAAATTATTAGAGGTTATAAAAACGCCTTGACCACTTTGAAAACTATTGAGGTTAATATTCAAGCTTACATTAACCGAGTCAGCGAGTATAACAGGATTATCCGTCAGAACTTTGCCTTGCAAAGAATTGATATTCGAAAAATTTGAAGATTGTGACCCGCCGGTCGGCGTAGTCAGTTGATTACAAGATACTAATGTCAGTATCAAGAATCCTTTCAGTAATTTTTTTTCGTCAGTGAAAAAAAACATGGCTAATTCCTACTTTATTTAGAAAGATTGGCTAAATGAACCGATATCAAAAATATCAGAACTTCCTTGCTGACCAACTTTATTCATCCCATTTCCATTTTCGCTTGCGCAAATCGAATCTACTTGTTCTCCAAATTTACGAAACTTTTCGTTAACTTCTTCTTTGGTTTTATTCGAACCACCGAGCGCAAATGTTTCAGATGCAATTTGTCTTGAGGTTCTGCTGTACTTAGCAGCAGTATCAAAAAACTTCTCAACTTTGCTTTCGCATGCCATTCGCGCTGCTGATTCTTCTTTGTCTTTGTATTGACTCTTGCATTGATTAATTAAGTCTTCAACACGATCGTTATCTTCAGGAGAAAGTGCGGTCAATCGACCACATTCATTATTCATATTTTCTTCGCAAAATCTTGTAGCTCCCGCATAAGTTGTAACATCTATTGCTTTTGATTTTTCTTTGTCACGAAGTTCTGCGAGGAAAATTTCTGTAAAATCAGAATCTCTTCTATTTTGACCTTCTGCCATAAAATTTGAACAATAGTCACTCCACTGTCCAATATTTTGTAACGAAGATTCGTTGATATTAATTTTTCCTGCAATAATTTCGAGCTCGCTTACAAGGCCTTCTGTCTGGTCATTGCATCCAGCTCCGAAACGAGAAACAGTTCTGCGACACTTATTTACATCTTTTAAGTAATCCCCATATTGTTCAGTGCTTTTTGCATAGCCTTGGTTCGCATTAGTATTATAACTTGCGACCGCACCTTTACAGCTCTGAGCTAAGTCTTGCCAATAAGCTTTTTCGGTATTTAGGTTTTTTGCGATTTGTTCTTTACGTTCAGCAGCTAGGGCTTTCATTGCATCATTGTGGCCAAGAATACCGTCGCCATTTTTGCCAGGCTTACCAATAAGAGTTGTAATATTCTTTTTGAAAGCATCCATTAATTTTTTCTGTTCATTAGCGGAGATAATATCGACACCAAGCGCTTGATCAAATTGTGGAACAGGTAAATTCGTTGATTCATAACCAACTGGCAACTTGAAAGCTGGTGGAGAAACAAAGTAACTCGCATAAACTTGTGAGAATGCTTTGGTTTTCTCTTCGGCCATTCGAAAAAGTTTAAATTGATTTTCTTGGAAATTTGCAACGTTTCTATTGATTTGATTCGCGATGGCTATTTTTCCATCGGTTGTCTTCTTAATAATATCTTGAACTTTGTTTTCGCAACCATTCATGCTACTTGCACATTTAACAGCATTATTAACACAAAAATTTGCACTGTCGCTTTGCAAATTAGATTTACTACAAGTGTCACCAGTTGGTACGCCTTCGCAGTTAACCATTGTTTTCACGATATCATTTTGTACGTTTTGATTATAGTTCTGACTTACTTTTGAATATTCATTACGAAGCGTTGTGGCTTGTGCCAAGATGTCAGCATTCGTTAAGCCATCTTTGTTTTTACGAGTTTTAAACATCTGCTTACAATAACAGTCATAACCTTCAAGTAAGCTAGAAGCATTAATTAACTGAGTTGATTTCTGTGGGCAACCACTGATAGTAGGTAGTTCATTTTTAGTTGAACCTGAGTTGTAAACGAAATCTCTTTGAGCTGCTGCGCTCTTAATAAGAGTTTGCATTCTTTGTTGGAAATCAATTGTATTATCTGGAAGAATACGTTTGATATCATTAATCACGTTATCAGCACTGGTTGAGTTTTTACTAACACGATTATTGTTCGTTTTAAAATTTTTAGTCCATGCGTCCATTTTATCTGGTGAAATATCTTTGCTATCACTACCAAATAGGACTCGGTTCATACATGATGAATACTGTTCATTTTCCCAAGACTTTAAAGCTTGCGCGGTATTTTTATCTGGATCTAAAATGGAAGCACGAGTGGCTGAATCTGTAATACCTAGCTGACTAATTTTTCTATCAATTTCTCGTGTTTTAGAAATGAGGTCGGTGTTATTTCTCGCAAGGATGCGTTGATATGTATCATCCATCGCTGCACCGTAAGTTGATGAACGAACAACATTCATTTGTTCAGCAACTGGATCACCATTTGGGTTTAAAGGTTTTAGACCAGATTCTTTAATATACTTCCCAAGCTTAGATGCTACGTTGGCAATATCTTGTCTCATGGCCGATTGATTTTTAATAACTTCTGAAGCTAAATCGCGGCCGGTTTGCGGATCTGTTTTTTGAGTTCGAATCTCATCTCGAATACCTTGCAAGCCATTGTTAGCGGCACCGGTCAACTGACCTTTTGTGAAAGCTTGCTTACAGTTATTATCAGTAAATGTATCATTGAAAAGAGTATCAAGTTGATTCTTATCAATGCCTTTACCAGTTAAAAGCGAGTTCAATTTTTCTAAATTCTTACGGTCTAGATCAGCTTGTTTGCTAAATTCTCTCTCAGCATTTTCAATATCGCGAAGAATTTGTTTCATTTCGTTTACACGAGCTTCAAGTTTGTTTTCCATGTCTTTCATAGCTTCATCTACACACTGTATGCCAAGTGAAGCCCCTGGTTGCCCCATAACGATGTAGTTATCAGCTAGGTTATAATTTTGTTCAGCGATGGCTTGGATTTGTTTGAACATCGCAGCGGTGCCTGGATCAGTTGCCATGGAAGCATCACAAACATCAAGCGAAGGTCTATCAGTACGGCTTTTCAAAACTTCACAATCACGGCCAAGAAAGTTTTCAGTGTGAGTTGAAATCACCATTTGTGAAGCATATTGCTGCATTTGCTGTTGTTGTTGAACCGATTGCATTTGTTGTTGCACTTGATTGGCCAGTGGTGCGATAGTGTTTGAAACATTTCTGTATGTAGTTCCAAAATCTTTCACTTTTTGATTAAAAGTTTTTGATGGCCTTGTATCAACATCAGATGGTTCTGAGTCGCCTTGGGACCAAGCAAAACTTGGCGAAAAAACCAAAGAGTAATTAAGCACCAGACATAAAAACTGTTTTAAGATTTTCATAGTTACTTCCATACTTTTTAGAGGATGTAATTCCTCAATCATTTATCGGTTAAAAGTCCGAATTTATTTACTTTTTAACTATCACTAAGTTTTATTGTAAAACCTGACGGCTTTTGTCCCTAATTGTTTGTCTTTTCTTGGCAATTTTGAAATTTAAGCTACACTAAAAGGGAGTAATTATAAGGACTTCCAGCTCGTCTAAACAAAAAACAGCTAGTTGGGGTCATATTAAGGCCGTTGCCTTAAAAAGTGGTCAATTTCTCGTGACAACAAGGTTTTACCTCTCATTTGAAACTCTGCCTGGGACTCCAAGGCACGCGCTCTCTCGCGGTGTCATCATTGGTAGTGAAGTTGGGGATATTGTCATTAAAGGCAATAAAACCATCTCACCTCGTCACTGTACCATTAGCGTGCAAGACGACGTCCTGGCCTTGGTTGATCACGGTTCCGAGTTCGGGACTTTTGTGAATAATAAAAAAGTCACAGCCGGGAAAACTTATTTAATTAACTCGAAAGACTTTTTAGTTATTGGTGATACGCCTGTCAAAATTGAACGTGAAGGTGACTCGATTACTTTAGAAGAAGCTAAAGTAGTAGTAAAGGAAGCTGAAAAAGTTACCAAGCAATATCTCAGAAAAATAGAACATGATCTTCATGTGTTGGAAGAGGTGGAGCCACCGGAACAAGTGAAGCGTGTGGGTGGGGTTTGGGCGATATTCCGTATGCTTTCAGTTATTATTGATGCTCTCACTGCCTTGATTGTTCACACATTATTAAATCCTTACGTTGATTATAAAAATTTTTTGAAACAGACTGAAATTGCCATCAACTTGAAGTTATTACCGTTGATTGAACAATCCGAAGTTTTTGAAGATATTATCACTGAACTAACACCGTATTATCGTTATCTCATTCTCTATGTGATAATTCGACTTGCGACAGGCTTTCTGCTCGGTGTGACTTGGGGACAATATCTCATAGGGATGAGAAACTTTAGCTCGTTCTGGTGGGGAAGAATTGCTTCGATTATTCAAACTCTTTTAGGTCTTGTTTTGGGTCCATTTATTGTTTTTGATTTACCAAGTTTGTTTATGAAACGAACTTTTAAAGAATGGGTTACCTATTCTGTCGTTGAGTTGCAAACTAAGTATCACGCGCTTGTAGGTGTTGTGGTCTTTTTACCGTTGATCATTTTTTTGACCCTGGCTTCGCCCTTGTTTCAAGGTTTTGAAGTTATCAAAAAAGTTCCTTTTATCACTAAAGAAATTCCAGTTTTAACTGAAGTTAAAGTTTTGGGTGAAAATAAAAGTGACTTTTTCAAATTTAGCTCTAAGATTCATGAGGATTTAGAAATTTTGAGTTTCTTTGAATTAGTTCAAGGCAAAGATTCGAAAAAAATTATTCCTTATCTTCAAATTATCGATAAACAAGATTCTTCAAAAATATCTTTTAATCTGTTTAAAAATTTTTCTTTTAATAAATTATTAATTATTGACAATGAAATGAATCCCTTTTTCAGAAAAAGTTATCCGATTACTAACGAGTTTATTCACGATATTGGTCGCATCAATAAGAACTTTACAAACAAGCGTTGGACAGAAAGCACAAAGCTAAGATTGAATGAAGAAATTGAAAACGTTTTTAAGAAATCTTTTAGTTTAGACATGAGTACACTTGGTCATTTCATTCAGGAAAATGGGCCATTTATTAAAGGTTATGTTGAGTTCCGCGAAGCTGTTCTTTATATGTTAGATTATCCAGACATTACTGAAATCAATGTTGTCCGGTTAGGAAATACACGTTTCTTCCGTTTCATAGAAGATAATCGCGCTGCAAATCTTCGACATTATTTAATACCAATTAATGCTGAACATGGGGTTATCTATCGTGTAACATTTGATTCGAGAAATTTTGTAAAATCTTTCTACGACAAATTCCTAACTTTGACTCAATGGAATTTCAATGAAGATAAGCTCAAGAGCACGAGTTTAAATTCTGGCTTACAGAGTAAGGCGAATAATGTTTATGACCAAATTGATTTCACTATGAATAAAAATTTAGGTTATGAAAAACGATTTGCTTTAAATGAATTTACTTTTAATTACCTCTACGAAAAAGCCGTAGGTTACCTACAAGAAAATAAAACAGATATGTTGACGCTTTTAACCAGCAGTACTCGTTCTTACATTCAAGTTTTAACTTTGTTAAGTGAAGATGATAGTATTGAAGAGACTCAGAAAAAATTAAATCAAACCCTCCAAAAAAATCTTTCAGACATGTTAGAAGCTTTAGAGAAAAAGAATTTAATGTTTTTTGGTTTGGAGCTGAGAGAGGGGAAGAAATAAATGGATTATTTAAGTGCCTTTGTTTATGGATTGATTCAAGGTGTGACCGAGTTTGCACCAGTAAGTAGTAGCGGACATTTGGCAGTATTACCTTATTTTATGCAAATCAACGACCCGGGTGTTTTCTTTGATCTGATGATGCATTTAGGAACGGCCCTGGCGGTGATGATTTATTTCCGTCGAGATATTTTTGTTCTCCTGGCCGAGTTAGCACCGGCCTTGATTAATTTTAAGAGTGATAAACCATCTCATCACTATGTTCGTAACTTATTATTTGCCACTTTCGTTTCTGTGTTTTTCATTCTTGTTTTAAAAGATTTGGCCGAAGACTATGGTCGTAATCCTTTATTTATTGCTTTCAATTTAATTTTCTTTGGCTTTATTCTTTATCTATCTGATTCAAGAGCGAATTCAGATGAAGAAGTTTCTCCGATGTATAAAAAAGCTCAGTGGCTTCGTGCTGGCCTAATGGGTTTTGCGCAGTCTCTGGCAATCTTTCCCGGCGTTTCACGTTCTGGTATTACGATTAGCGCTGGCCGCTTTAAAGGTTTGAATCGCCACCATGCTAGTTCTTTTTCATTCCTATTATCGCTACCGATTATTTTGGCGGGAATTGTTTATAAAATCCCAACTTACCTTGCCAGTGGAAATACAGAGAACGTTGCCGTACTCTTTTTTGGTGTGCTCATCGCTTTTATTTTTGGGATTATCACTATTCATTTTTTCTTGAAATTCATTTCCAAAATCGGCTTGAAGATATTCTTTATCTACCGTTTAGCGCTCGGTCTTATTTTATTGTATTTTGTTAATTAAGGACTAACGTCGATAGTCTCACCTGGAAAATCATCTGGAACACAATAGAGGTGATTGTTCCAACGAACACCAGCTTCAAAGACATCATAAGCGTTGCCAGTTTCACTATTATTATCAATCACGCCTGAGCTATAAACAAAACGTCGGCGTTTAGCATCTGGTACAGCTTCCGCGCCAGGAATAAACAATTCTGAAATAGCGCGACCGAAAGCGGCTTTCCCTGAGCAACAAATCTTCTTTTGCTTAGCAATCGTCACGGCGTCGTCAGGACTATTGAGAAAACCGGTCGATGAGTTAAAAAGAGCATCGCTGAGATTATTCGCTTCAGATGAGACATAACGATTGAGGTAAACTGAAATATTTGTGAAATCTTCTAAACAGCATTTGCCTTGAAATTTTTTGCCCGTACAGCACTCGTTGTCTGTCGCATTCGCTGGAAGCGCGACACCTGCTTGACGGCAACAACTGACTTTTTTCTCAGAGAATACCATCTTGATATCACTCACGAAATTATCTGGATCGGCGGCTGATAAATAGCTAGCACCACCAATGGTGTATTCAGGTACCGCCGCTGGGAGAATTGTGCCATCGAGTGGTTTATTGGCGACTGCGACTTGGTTATCATCGACGATACATTGAGCGCCGTTAGAGTTAGTGGCCGACTCAATCATAATTTGTGGAATACCAGTTAATTCGAGTTTATTTAACCAGCTTAAATATTTTGATTCTTCAGTGCTAGTAAAGTTTTTTGCTTCACACTCGCTGGTATTCTGAAAGCCAGGCTGACAAACAAAAGGTGTTAATCCTTGCCCCGAAAAGTTATCGCTGGTATTTGGTGCCCATGAAAGACATCGGAAGGCATCGACTTTTAAATTATCTTGTAACTTACTTGGTAGCCAATGGTGGCCACCACCTTGGTCTTCATGGAAGTCACGAACCCAGCTACTGCTGCAGCATGTACGTGAAGCTAAGGTATCAAACGTTTTGTATTGAGCAGTCATACTAAGACTGGTGCTCGCTAAGCCTGAATCATCATTTGGTTTAATTAAGTAAGTTGTCGTAGGTGTTGTCGAGGGAGGAGTCGTACCGATAATATCTGCGATAGTATTTAAGCGTGAATATCGTGTGTCGCTCTGTAAATCGATACCAATACCTGGGATATTTTTTCCATCGAAGGCCGAATTACTAAAATCAGCAGTGTAAATAGTGATAGCTTTACCAACTTCTCGGCAGCATTTATTGTTTTTTAAATCGAGACTGGTATTTGGCATAATACTGTAAGGTTGTCGTTTATCAGCGGAGTTTCCACACACCATCGGTTCTTGCCAGAAGGCCAATTCCGCTTCATTCATCGATGAAGGTGTGAGGATACTATCAATTTGTTGTGAGATATAAGTTGAAGGTGCACACTCATAATCAGAGAAGCAAGCGGCACCAGGAGCTCGTAAACAAGTATTTTGACGATATCCAAAGCTTTCAAATAAATTTGTACTATCACTGAAGAGATCAAGGCCTGCAAACTCTGAATGTCCGAGAGCATTAGATAAAATATTTTGTGAAGCAGCGTACTTGCGATAAGCTTCAGCACTTGGAACGGCATCGGCAGTTAACTGATTTATAAAATAATTTCCTGTCGAATCATAAGTTGGACAGACTGAATAAAGCGCATTGTTTTGTGTACTATTAAGTGTCGGTGCAATTCCCAATAACTTATCACCGTTACGTGAAGTTGGTGCATTACCACTTAAAGCTGAAAAGCCCATATTGGCATTGCTTGGGTTACGACCAGGAATGCAAATCGAATTCACATTGCTTGAGTTAAAATGCGAGAGTAGGGTTGTGCCAGCAGCGCTTATACTTTTTGTTCCGTGAAATTTATAAGGTCGACCAATCACACGGGCACTCACTCCAATTGTATCGGTACAATCATTTTGAGAGGAATCATTTGATGTACAATGTGTTGAGTTCTGATTGAGTGGTGAACTCGCAAAACGTGAAATATTAATATTAAACTTGCTAGAAGCACTTAGACTTTCGCAATAGTAGTTGCTGGCGCAACTATGGGCCCCGACTTTATTACTATTTGCATATGAAAGGGAGCTACTTGATATCACACTGTAAATATCATCTTGGCAAACTGAACCACGACCACGATACATACAACGTTTAGCTTGGCCGTTGAGTCCACCATCAAGTAATGAATGAAGTTTTATGTTTTGACTAACATTAGTTAGTTCAACTGAGCTTGAATCAAACTTCGGCCAGTTAGTCGATAGACTTGAAACATCCACACAAGCATAATCAAAGCCAACTTGTTTAATACAATCAGCATCAGTACTACAATAGTGATGTTTCTGGCATTGGGCCCCGTCACTATTTGGATCAAATAAAACATCGGAATCATTTTCATCGAAATCAGTGATTTCAGTAATAACGACTTTGAAGCTATTATTATTGGTTAAATCACCAAACATGGCATTGGTTGCAAAATAAAGCTTATTCGTCTTAGCAGTGGTCTTGCGTCGGTTACCGACTGAAAACCAATTCGCCCCATCGTATGAAGCGATAAGTGAACCATAATCAAATCCGTACCAATCACGGCTATATCCGTTTGCAAAAAGAAAGTGTTGTGCTTGCAGACGAGTTCTTCTTTGTTCATTAAGTGTCGTGTATGCCTTATGCGTCCAAGGAATCATGGTCATCGGAACATAACAAGCTCGTGCGAAAAGAGTATCATCACGACGATCATCGCTAAGTGTGCTGGCCGGATTTGTTTCAACCGGATCTGGTTCAAGACCGCCACCTTTTTGTGTAAAGGTTTCCGGGAACAATCGTTTCAAATTTGAATAGTAATCGCTACCGCAAGTGCTGCATGAACTAAAGCCACCCGAATCGACATATATGTTATAAGACTTGCCTTTTTCAACATCGACTTTGACTGGTGGTTTTGACATCGTATTATCAATAATAGGTGCCGAAGTCGGATTACCAGAAATGGAAGGGCGATTCATATTACCGTAGACTTCGTTTGGTCCAATGTAATTTTCACTCATGTAGGAACCAGAGCTGCTATCATTAATAATATTGTTAGGTTTCAACTGATTGCCACTGGTGTATTCAAAAGTATTTAGCTCTTGTAAGCTCGTAGTGGCGGTGATGCTATTGTAGTGAACGCCATTCTTATCATAGAAACGAATAGGAGCTGCTTTCGAAGAAACATAAATCGTTTGTTGTAGGGGAATGTCTCCAGTATCATTACTTGGATAAAGACATTCATATTCAGTGACCGTTGGAATACCATTCACCGTTTCAGTCACTGGAGTTAAATTACAATTCATGTTCGAACCGCAATTGCAAATAGTATTGATTTCAGATTGAGCCGCAGTTTTCGACTTAATCAGATTATTGATACTAGAACCAATTCCTGTCAATTTAGCACTGGTTGTGAAATAGGTGATATCAATTGTTTGGTTATCATAAATGGTAAAGCCCGGCGCAAAGGTAATGGCTTCGCCAGGGCCTGCTGACCAAGTGGTCGCTGATTGAGGAATAATTTCATCATTCACTTTAACAATTAAGTTATAACTCGTGTCTGCGTAATCAGGTAATTGGAAAACTTGGCTACCAGAAGTATGATCGCTTGGACGTTGTGGACAACTTTGTTGACCTTGAACATAGAGTTTTCGACATTGAGCGAAGCCACTATTTAATTTAGTACATGAGCCATCAATACGATATTTAATTTTTAGATAATCATTCGCACTGGTTGTAGTTTTTTTAAGGTTTACGGTTTGAGCATTAAATAAATTATTGTTATTTGATCCAATCGTACCATTCGCTGCGGTTAGTGGAACTTCACACTCTTTAAAAATAATTTCACCGTTAAAATCAATCGCTGCAATATTTTTCCTTGCATCCGAACAGGTACCGGAGATCGTCGTACAATCGGTCGTGACTGCTGGATTTACTTTCGAGAAAATCTGGTCATCAATATCAGCTTCGAAAATATAACTTCCACCATTCCCTGTAATTAAAGCACTTGGACCATTGATGGTTTTAGTACAGAAGCTCATTTCATCAATTGAAGGTGTTACACACTCGCGAAGTTCAGCATATTTTTCTAAGAGCAGACGTTTTTGTAGTTCAGCATCGACCACCGGATCAGTGGGTGGGGTGGTGGGAGTTTGTGTGCCACAAATATAATAGTAACCAGGATAATTTAAATAAGCCGCAGGGTTTGAAGCCACTTCTAATTGAGCCGCGACAAATCCTGAATCACTTAGATTTACACCAGACTTTATTGCACCGTCAGTCACACATTGACCGCTAAGACAACAGCTATAGCCTTGAGAAACGCAAGCCGTGTTCGAGGTACAAGTATTACCATTATTCGTTTGCGAGCTTGGTAAAATTTTAAAACTTAAATGATTAGTTGGCATTTGTGAGATGAAAGCCCCGGCATTGGTGTAAATTTCAATGGCGTTACTAGAGAGGTTGACACCGCAGTTGGCACAAACGCTATCGAGTTTGTAGCTGATAAGGCTTGTTCCAAATTTAGTATTAAGTGCAGTATTTAAACTGGTGGTAAGACAATCGTTTTGGTTAATGGTTTGATCTTGTGGTGCCAGTTTTAAGTAATATTCAAGTTGGCCGGTAGAAAAATTATTAAAATAATTTACTTTGGCGCTTATAACTAGAAGTTTTTTTATAGTTGAGTTTGGAAAATGCATGGCCACACAAAATTTAGTACTGGCCGGAACTTGTTTGGTGTAATTGTTCACGTGATTACCACGCATGTACAGTGTATCTGTGTAGTTGTAATTCACTTCCAGTAGCGATGTGGTGGTAGTCGAACCCATCTGAAAATAAATTTTATCGCCGTAATTCGTATCCCCTGGATTGGTAATCTCAGAACCGTCTTGATCAGATAAGGTCGGTGGTGTGGTTGGAACACAAGAAACCAAGAGTCCAATCAGAACTAAAGTAACAAAGACTAAAATTTTCTTCACAATTGGCATGTCTTTCGACCTCTTATAAATTCCCATTACTCTTTCGACACTTTGTCTCCTCCCGATGAAACAGATCTATCGAGTAGGAAATATTATCCTATAGGTTATTTTCTATAGTTATTTCGTGGGCTTAAAAGGTGCTTTCAGAGGAGAATGAGTGGGCATAGGCAACTAAAATGGTCACATAAACAAGGATTGTTTTTAAAAAATGTTTGATAAATAGCTTAAATTCCATCAGTGACTGGCCGATTAGAATCAAGCGCGCACGTGGAGTACACTAGTGCTGGAGTTAATCATGTCATTTCATTTTAAAAAGCTTGGTCTGGTAATGTTATTTGCGATGCTGAGTTTTTCAGTTTCGGCGAATACTTCAGATGTTCTGGCGCTCGAAAAAATTATCGAACATATGTTAGATTCGGGCGAAATTACGGAAGAGCAAGCGTTGAAAGCGAAGTTGCGACTTGAATCAAATGCAGATTATAAGAACGTCGATAAATCAATTCAAAATATTCAAAAATCTTTTAAAGATAAGATCGAACCTGAAAATTTTCGAAATATCGCAAGCGAAAAAAATTAATTTAACTTAATTCAAACTGGGGAAAATTTGTTTCACGCCAGAAGCAATAAATTCGACAGAAAGTGCCATCAGCACTAACCCCATAATACGAGTCATAACGTTAACACCAACACGACCCATGCGCTGAGAAATTCTTCGGCCCCAAGAAAGAATAAAAAAGATAATAACGACAATAACTAAAAGAGCGAGCACGATAAATGGCCAGTGAGAAGCATCCTTCACGCGTTCAGAATAAATAATGGAAGTACTGATAGCTCCAGGTCCTGCTAAAAGCGGAATCGCGAGAGGGACAATACCAATTTCATCAATATTTGAATGAGCATCAATTTCAGCATTATTTAATTTTGATTCGGCGTTTTGTGCTTTTAACATACTGAAGGCCATAGTGCTTAAAAGAATACCACCTCCAATACGGAATGAAGCGACTGAAATTCCAAAAAAGTTCAGAATGTCCTTACCTAAAAATAAACTAATGAAGATCGTCATAAAGATTGCGATGGCACATGAGCGAGCCACACGCGTGATTTCTTCATCCGAGAAATTTTTGGTCAGGGATAAGAAAATCGGAATAGTTCCAATCGGATTGATAATGGAAAAGAGAGCGATGGCAAATTGAGAAATTTCTGAAAATGTTTGCATATTTAATACCGGTTAATTTGTTCTAATAATTCAAATAAAGCTTTTTGACTAAAACGTCTTTTCAAACCAACGCGGTCGCCATGGAGATGAAAGGTCTGAGCGTAAGCATTGCCATTTTTCGTGGCGTGCCCAATAACAATTGTTCCGACGGGCTTAATTTCACTACCACCCGTTGGGCCTGCGATACCAGTCGACGAGATCGCAATATCAATGCCTAATTCTTTGACTGCACCTTGGGCCATTTCAATTGCTGTTTGTTCACTGACCGCCCCAAAGTTGCGAATGGTTTCTGGATTTACTTTTAAGATATTGGTTTTGATCTCATTTGAGTAGGACACGACACTGCCCCAGAAAACGCTCGAAGAGCCTGAGACGTTCGTGATGCGTTCGCTATTAAGTCCGCCGGTGCATGATTCTGCAAAACCAAATTTAATTTTTTTTGCTTTAGCATTTTCCACAATCAGTTGCTCTAAAGATTCATCACCCCAGTGCCAAATATATTCTTTGAGTTTAGTTCCGTTCACTAATTTTTTTATTTTTTCTTGTTTTTCTTGAAACTCTGATTCTTTTTCATATTCAATCTGTACGCCGATATCCACATTGAGGATTTGTGGAAGCGAGCTCACATAACCAAATTGCGATAAGTCTGCCCAAAGATGAGGACAAAGTTGCGAGAAGATTTTTTCTTCAGAAATATCTTTGGTTCGAATGCTTAAGATTTTTTTGATCTTCTTATTCATCTCAAAGTTTTTTTCAATATACGGATAAATTTCATGTTCAAACATGTGATAGAACTCGCGTGGCACTCCCGGCGTAGCGAGAACTAATTTCCCATCAGCAGTAATAAAACGCAGCCCTGGCGCTAAACCCACGTGATTACGAATAGGAAAAAAATCTTCAGGAATTTTTTCGTAATTGGTATTAGCGTCTTCAAAATTACGACCAATTCTTTGATAATGTTCTTTCGCTAAATCGAGCGAGTGTTTGGTGACAATCAGTTTTTTACTGAACATGTCGGTCAGGGCCTGTTTAGTTAGATCGTCTTCAGTGGGACCTAAGCCCCCAGTTAAAAGGACAATTTCCGCACGCTGAAGCGATCTTTTGGTCGCTTCTTGAATCAATTTAGAATCGTCTTTAATGATATTTATTCGGGAAAGTTCGATTTTTTTATTGGCCAGAAAACCCGCCAACCAGTGACCATTAATTTCTTGGACTTTACCTTGTAAAAGCTCGTTACCAATAATAATAAGCTCTAGTTTCATTCCGCTTCCTCTGCTAATATCCCGATAATATATCTTATCAGGAAAAACATGGCCCAGAAACTAGAGTTTCGATTAAATTTTGATGATTCGTTGGAAGACTACGTCCGCAAGAATTATCCGAAGGTCAAAAACTACAGAATTCTTACCAAGAGTTTAGATGCTCGTGGTGCGCCAACGGGAAAGAACCCTACCTATCATTACATTATTGAGATTTTAGACGGTAAAGAGGACGAAGCACCTAGCGTCGATTTCAAGGCCTATCAGTTTAAAGGCCAAAAACCGCTTATTATTGGCGCCGGTCCTGCGGGTTTATTTGCCGCACTTCGTTTTGCGGAATACGGTGTGGCCTGTCAGATCGTGGAACGTGGGAATGAAGCTACCAAGCGCATGTTGTCTATCAGTCGTTTTTGGAAACATGGCGATTTAGATTCGGAAACCAATGTTTGTTATGGCGAGGGTGGGGCAGGTTTATTCAGTGATGGAAAACTCATCAGCCGAGTAAAATCTGATCTTATTGGCTACGTTATGCAAAAGTTTGTGGATTTTGGAGCACCAGAAGAGACGGCTTATATTTCGAATCCCCATTTAGGTTCCAATAAAATTCGTACCATCATCACCAAGATGACCAATCACTTAAAACAATTGGGTCATGAAATTTATTACAATAATCGCATGGAAAAAATTCTAACTGAGGGAAAAAAAGTTATCGGAGTCGAGCTTCTCGATGGAACAAAACTTTATTCGGACTATATTCTGTTAGCGACCGGCCACTCCGCCCACGAAATTTATTATCATTTAAACGAGCTTGGTGTGACGATGAAGGCCAAAGACTTTGCGGTGGGAGTTCGTATTGAACATCCTCGTAAATGGATTGATCAAATTCAACATGGTCGCTTTGCTGAATCTTTAGAATCGGCCCGTTATCGTCTGAGTTATCACGATAAAAAGTCAGACGCTGGAACTTATAGTTTTTGTATGTGCCCTGGTGGATATGTTTTATCCTCAGGCACCGATCAGGATGGAATTGTAGTGAATGGAATGAGTAACTATGCTCGCAATTCACCATGGTCGAATTCTGCTATCGTTGTCACGGTTAAGGCCAATCAAGATTTTGGTTCAGGGCTCTTTGATGGGCTCGAATATCAACGAGAAATTGAACGCAAGGCCTATGAATT
Organism: Bacteriovoracaceae bacterium; assembly: GCA_016786485.1. Classification (GTDB taxonomy): domain Bacteria; phylum Bdellovibrionota; class Bacteriovoracia; order Bacteriovoracales; family Bacteriovoracaceae; genus JAEUWD01. The sequence continues at coordinate 38,895 of JAEUWD010000061.1, forward strand.
ATCCAAAGAAGTGGCGACGGGTAAGGAGCTACCGGCCATGACTTTGGGCGAGTTTATAAAGGGTAAATTAAACACAAACCCTTTACCTAAGAGTTCAAGTCCGTCCCGATTGGTAAAAGCTGATATTATAAAGCTCTTTCCGCCTAAAATAATTCAGCATTTAAAGCAGGGTTTTGCCCAATTTGATAAAAATATACATGGGTTTGCCTATGAAGATGCGCTTTTAATTGCTCCAGAGACAAGAACTTCTTCCCCAATCACCATATTGCGTGATAAAAGCAGCTTAGAATCTATTAGTCATTCCGGTCTCTTTCCCTGTGGGGAAGGTGCAGGTCATGCGGGCGGTATAACGTCTGCTGCGGTTGATGGAGTTAAAGTAGTCGATTCTATTATGAAGAAATATTTGAGGTTAAAATGAAATTGAAGAACTTAGCGATCGTAGCTCACGTTGACCATGGTAAAACAACACTTATTGATGAACTGTTAAAACAGTCAGGCGTATATGCTTCTCACCAAGCTGTTACTGAACGAGTCATGGACTCGGGCGAGTTAGAAAAAGAACGTGGGATCACGATTAAAGCTAAGAACTGTTCAATTACTTGGAACGGAGTAAAAATCAATTTATTGGATACTCCAGGACACGCCGACTTTGGTGGAGAAGTTGAACGATCTCTCATGATGGTCGACGGTATTATGTTATTAGTCGACGCGGCTGAAGGTCCTCTACCGCAAACGCGTTTTGTTTTACAAAAAGCTATTCAAGCTGGAATTAAAATTGCTGTCTTTATTAATAAAGTCGATCGACATGATCAACGTTCAGATGAAGTTTTTAATGAAGTTGAAAATCTTTTATTAGAACTTATCGATCTTGAAGGTGTGGAAGATTACGATTTAGATTTACCAATATTCTATGGTTCAGGTCGTGATGGTTATGCTGGAAAAACCGCTGACATTCGTTCGGGAACGTTGTCACCACTTTTAGATTTCATGGTGAGTGATTTTTATCCAAGTCCTAAAACGGATGTGGATGCACCCTTTCAAATGCTCGTTACCAATTTGGCATATTCACCGTACTTAGGTATGCAGATGATTGGTCGTATTAAGCGTGGGAAAATTGCCAAAAACCAAATGGCAACGATGATGAAGAAAAATGATTTCAAGAAAAATTTCCGTGTGACTTCAATTTCAATTTTCAGTGGTTTAGGACAAGCTTTAGTGGAAGAAGTTGAAGCGGGAGAAATTGCAATTATTTCTGGATTTGAAGAACCGGAAATTGGCGATACAGTTTGTGGGACAGAAAAAGCAGAAGCTCTTCCACGTTTAAAAGTTGACCCTCCTACCGTTTCAGTCGACGTTTCAGTTAATACTTCACCATTATCTGGTAAAGAAGGTGAGTACTTAACTTCACGTGGATTAGAAGATTTCTTAATTGAAGCAACCAAGAAAAACGTTTCGTTAGAATATGCTCCAACTGATGATCCAAAGGTTTTCCGAATGAAAGCTCGAGGGGAATTACAAGTTGCGATCGTTTTCGAAGAAATTCGCCGCGCAGGATATGAGCTAATGATTGCTCGTCCACAAGTTCTTCTCAAAGAAGAAAATGGCCAAACGCTTGAACCATTTGAAAGAGTGGTTATCGATATCCCAACGGAATTTACTGGTACGATTACGGAAACATTAAGTAACCGTAAAGGCATGATGGAAAACATGGCACCGTTAGGTGAAGGCCGTACTCGTATGGAATTTGTTATGCCATCACGTGGTTTGATTGGTTTCCGTTCAAAATTTTTAACTGATACAAAAGGCCAAGGCCTTATGTCTTCATACTTTCTTGATTACCGTCCACACGTAGGTAAAATGCTTTCACGCCAGCTTGGCTCATTAATTTGCGACCGAAAAGGTGTTGCGACTGTTTACGCTCTTTGGAATCTTTTAGATTCTGGCCGTCAGTTCATTTCTCCTCAACAGGAAGTTTATGAAGGAATGGTTATGGGTGAACATACTCGTAGTAACGAGTTGAACGTAAACCCTGCTCGTGAAAAGCACGTTAACAACGTACGGACTAAGAATAAAGATGAGAACATGATTCTTCCTCCACCAGTTGAAATGACACTCGAGTTTGCACTTGATTGGATTGATGACGATGAGTGGGTAGAAGTAACACCACAAAATGTTCGCATCAGAAAGAAAATTCTGGAACAAAATAAGCGTTCAGTTATTCGTTAATTACCACTTACTTAAACCCGTAGGGTTTTTGTAATACTTGCGGTATTCGATGACTTGTTGATAGTCGTCTTGTTGAATATCGTTATTGGTAGGCGCTTTCCAGTTGAATTCAAGCTTCTCACTCGCAGGGACTCGACCTTCGCGATAGATATAATCATTGTCTTTGGTTTTTTCCAGATCGTTCATCAGTTCTTGATTAAATTTTTTTACGTCTTTTTGTGCAAAGGTGTTCGGCAACAAACTGAAGATAAAGAAAAGGATAAAGATGATTCTCATATTAACCTCTTCTGCTTATCGGGGAAGAGGGGTCGTAACTTTAGAAGAAGAAGTCGAGTGTTCCGAAAAAGACCGTTTTGGTAATGGTCTTACCTGGGTCGAGGTCTCGTTCCATAAAAGATGAGCTCCAGCCTAATTCAAGTACGCTACCTGGGATAATTTTCTTTAAATCTCTCAGGAGTGAAAAACCAACTGAATCAATCTTGTATGTATCCTGCGTGTTATCAGCTTCGTCTTGATAGTGAGTCAGGTTGAAATAAAGATTTAATTCATCCGTCAGTTGCGTTTGATTGCTGAAAGAAGCGCGTAGATTATTGGATTGAGAAATAATCGTACTATTCGAGGTTTCAGTGGTTCCGAATGAGACCGTCATACTTGGTGAGAAAAAACGTGCGCGTGTCCAAGGAGAGTAGCCGAAGGATGCTAAAAACTCTTGAGTTACGGCAGAGCCGTTACGAATTTTCTGATAAGAAACTCGTCGCATCGGTAAACCAAAAGTGAAGATGCCTTTCTTACTATAGACATCGTAGTAAGGTGCAAGTGAAAAGGTGTTCGAGTAAGGTCTCCAATCTTCGATATTTAACTGATGATTTTGTGATAGCACAAAACCCATTTGCAGTCTGCGTACAGAATGGGGAAGATTATAAAATTTCATTTCACTGAACACACTAAAAATACGCGAATCCGCAACTCTAAAAATTTCATCACTAAATTTTGTTTGATTAAAATTGAAATTCAAGGTGTACATGAAATCATTATCTTGTTTGGAATTATAAAAAGCGTTGGTATGTAGTTCAAAGTAATTACTAGGTTGATTAAAAGCTTGAAGCGTGATGTTTCGCGGATCAAGATTAAACGGGTTAGCATCATTACCTAGACTCGTCCCCGCATTAAAACTCCAAAAATCCGAAGTTAACGAATCGATATAAAGTCGTGAATAGTTTTTGACTGCATCGTTCTTGGTCGTACTATAAATGGACTTGAAATATTTTGTCGCTAAATCACGATGTCCTTCTTTAAGAAGATTATCGCCAATAAAAAACTTCATCGTATCTTTTAAATCTTCGTCTGGTGTTTTTTGTTTTTCTTCTTCTTCCAAGGCTTGTTCAAAATGTCTGGTGGCCAATTCATGTTCATTTTTCTCTCGAGCAATAAGACCTAGTTGATACTCGACTAGCGTCGGTTCATAACCATGTTGCTTAAGATAGAGGAGATACTTATACGCCAGTGCGAGGACCGTATTTCTTCTAGATTCGAGCAGTTTTTTTTCTGTTCCAAATTCTGCTTTTAAAATTTTTTCTTGATACTTAATTTGTAATTGCATGAAAAGATCGGAAACTTTGTAAATATAATTCATCACCATTGTGTCAGCTTTAGGAATACGCTGAATGGCAGCTGGTTTATTGCTATCAACTTTAAGAATTTCTTCACCGAAATATTTTTTAATTAAAAAATAATAAACTTTTTGTGCCTTTAGTAAGCTGCCTTTTTCCTCGTGGATTTTGGCCAAAAGTTCGAGTGATTCACGATGAGGCTCTTTGGTTCCTAGGTTTTGATAAATCAGCTTAGCTGCTTGAGCATAGTTTTTATTGTTGTAAGCTACCAACGCTTTGGTATAGCGAAGTTCATTTAATTCATTATCAGTAATAGCTAAAACGTCGCGAGTCGCGAAGTATGTGATGAGTAAAAATAGAGCGCAAAAAATTTTGGACACTCTTTATTTTGAATAACTTTATAGAACAATTCAACACTTAGTTGCTAGGACCTAGTTGAACTTTAAGTTCAAACAGGTTTTTCTCTGTTTGTTGATAGATGCCTAGATAGGGATGGGGTTGGCGAGCGACTGAGAGAGAGAATTCGATGCCCTGGTATTTAATAAATAAGCTTTTGCCTCGATCCACACCAATAGAATTATCACCATAAAATAAAGAGGTACCGTGGGCTTTAAGGCCAAGTAGCTCGAGACCACCGGTATTATTGCCACAGGTATATTTAACTATCAGATCGAGTTTTTCTTCACTTACTTTGATTAATTTCATCGTCACGCTTTTGCAAAGACCATTGCTGATGGTGCTAGTTTCGAGTACTTCATGAATATAGATTCCAGGTTTACCTGAAGTTGCAGACCAACTTCCCAAAAAAGGATCGATCATGGCCTGAGCAGGGAGGTTTAAAAAGAATGTAAGCAGTAAGGTCATTGCCGCAACATACCAAATAAGTCTGATATGACAATATATTTAAAGATTATTTTTAGAACTACGATATGCTCTATGTATGAAACGATCGTGCTTGATGATATTTCTATTTATTGCGTCATGCGGCAAAATGCCGGAATCTCAATCGACGGCCGATTCTCAGGCCTTGAGTTACGAATTTAGTCTTTGTGGTATCATCGCTCTTTCACAGACTGTGGTCGATGGCCAAAAAGTCGTAATGAACGGTGGTCTGAACGCGTTCTTAGTTTTAGAAGGTCAGAAACGAATCAATCTTGAAATTAGCCAGTCAGCTTCACCAGAGTTAGTGAGCACCATAAAATCCTTAGTGGTTCCAGCGATGGGTTGTGTTTATAGTGCACAAGAAGTTAAGCAAGGCTATGAAGGTGAGTACTTCCTGGTTGAGGCCATCGATTTAAATTAAAGATCAATTTCTAAAATGACCGGACAATGGTCCGAACCTGAGACCTCGGGGGCGATTCGACAGCTTTTAACTTTTGAAAGTAAGGGTTTTCTTAAAAAGAAATAATCCAGCCTCCAACCAATATTGCGCTCGCGACAGTTGTTTCGATATGTCCACCAAGTATAATGACCTTTTTGATTTGGATTAAATTCGCGGAAGACATCGATAAAACCGCTTTTAACTAATTTATCCATCCACTTTCTTTCAATCGGTAAAAAACCCGTACTTTTTTTATTCGATTCCGGGTTGGCCAAATCGATTTCATGATGGGCAGTATTAAAATCGCCACAAAGGACAACTTCTTTCTTTTTTTCTTTAATGAGCTTTAATGCTAATTCGAGAATAGCGTCGCTATATTCCAGTTTAAACGGCACTCGGTTATGATCCCGTTGTCCGTTGGGGTAATAACTATTAATGAGAATAAAATTTTCATATTCGCAGATGAGGGTGCGGCCTTCATCGTCAAATTTTTTGATGTCAATTTTATTTTTTACGAGTAGCGGTTGCTCTTTTGTCTGCACTAGAACACCGGAGTAACCTGCTTTTTTTGCACTGACAGAAAAAATTTGATAATCAGAATTTTCAACTAACGCTGATGGAAATTGTTGAGGGCTGGCCTTCGTTTCTTGTAACGAGATGATATCAGGTGATTCTTGTAGAATCCAGTCCAGATAACCCTTGTTGATGCATGAGCGAATTCCATTAACGTTCCAAGACGCAAGCT
>JAEUWD010000012.1 GCA_016786485.1 Bacteriovoracaceae bacterium
AATTCTACTTCAGAAGTAGTTAGGGCCTTTGCATCTTTAGAAGCTTTTAGTACTTTCTTTTCATCAACTTTACTTGCTTCAACCGCAGCTGTTTCCCACAAGCCCTGACTTATAAGCTCCCAGTTGGCGGCCCAAAAGATACCATTTAATCCCATCAGCATACTAGAAAACATAGGATCAAATTGGTTCATAGTTACTGTAATGATTTGCACAGCGCTGATAAAAGCAAATCCAAGCACCCACCACTTTCCATACATTGGAAGTTTGCCATGAGTTAAAATTTCATCTGTGGCCTTCATCTTTTGTAAAGGCTTAGCGAGGGAGGTTAGGGTTTTGCTAATTAAATTTGTTTTATCTTCTACTTTAACCGCGGCTTTTTCGAAATAATTTCCCAAGCCATTAAGTTTCTTGATGAGATAGTTCTTAGGAGCTTTGTAATACTTATCGTTTGAGAAATAATCGGTAACAATGTCTGATTTCCAAGACAAAGTCGCTGAAATCAGACCAGTAGCGAAACCAAAGATGATAGCGCTTTCGGCCATGAAACCTTGTGAGGAAAGACTGAAAGAAAGAATCGACCCGTTAAAAAACAATCGAATATATCCTAAGCTTTTACGACGAGTTTTATCGTTAGTTAAAAAATTCTTCCACCATTTTTGAATAAAGTTTTTATGCTTCTCCTCAGGAGTTAATGCTGACTCAGTTTGAGCTGCAGTTCGACCGCCTAGAAATTTGCTATAGAATTCTTGCGACAGTTCATAAACATCCGTGCCTGTACTATTAACGTGGTACTTGTTCATTAAATGACTGTCATCGATTACTTTAATGTCATAAAGGTTACGAACAGCTTCTTCAGGATTGATCTGCAAGTGACGATGGCTACCACCAAGCTTGTTTGTTTCGTCTACAAACTTCGCTAATTCTCGGTAAGCAATTTCGTCCTGTGCTTCATTTTCAATAATAGTATTGATGTACTCAACAGTAATATTAACTTCAGGAATATTATCAACGGCAGGTATGGTGATTGTGGCTGTTTTAAAACCAACAAAATGACCCAGAGTTGAGTTTGTATTACTCGCCATTCCTGGTGGCATGCTCAAAGTCTGCGCTAGCAGTGTTTGTGTCGTGAGCAATAGGGCAAAACTAAAACATAAAATTTTCTTCATTATCAACATAGTACAACCGTATGTAACGCGCAGTGTCTCAGCGCACGAATAAAGGAGATTAGTCGCATAAACTTACACTGTTGAGCAGTATCAAATAGCTGTAATTATATAATTTACATACAGCTTTTAAAAAATCTTACATTTCATAACATTGATTCGGATATCTTTGTCGGAATGGGCGTTCTTTTGTAAAAAATACAGAGTTTTGCCGTTAAATAGCGGTTCAAAGGATGTATAATGCCTAAAGGAATTACAAAGGTATCAAATATGACTTCATTTTCTACCGAGGCCCTTCGAATTTTTGAACTTCAAAAGGCTTATTCTTACACCCTCAAAAACTCGACACATCAGGAACGGATTAAAAGGCTGCAAACCTTTAAAGAGGCGATCGTGGCGCATAAGACCGATATTAGTTCCGCCATCTTTCGGGATCTCGGTCGTGATAGTCTCGAAACCGACATTATTGAATTGATGCCAGTCTTATCTGAAATCAATCTCATTATTAAAAGCCTGCAAGACTGGATGAAGCCAAAAATGGTAAAGACGCCTTTGTTGTATTCTGGAACGAAGAGCTGGATTTCTTATGAAGCCAGAGGAACGACTTTAATTATTTCCCCTTGGAACTATCCCTTTCAATTGGTGATCTATCCCGTGCTTTCGGCGATCGCGGCCGGAAATGCAGTTTGTATGAAACTTAGCGAGTTTACACCTAACATTAATCAGGTCATCAAAAAAATTGTACAAAAATCTTTTCCAGAAAAAGAAGTGACGGTTTTTGAAGGTGAGGCGAAAGAAGCTCAGATTCTCCTCGATTTACCGTTTGATCACATTTTCTTCACTGGTAGTACGAATGTGGGCAAGATCGTAATGAAAAAAGCGGCGGAGCATTTGTCTTCCGTGACTTTAGAGTTAGGCGGGAAGTGTCCGGCCATTATTGATGAAAATACGGATATTGAAGTTATCACTCAGCGAATCGCCTGGGGAAAATATATTAATGCGGGTCAGACTTGTCTGGCACCGGATTACATCATGGTCCATGAAAATGTTTTAAATGCATTCATGGATTCTTTTAAGACTCACCTAAATGATTTCACTCAAAATAAAGAGCGTGCTTCGAAGGTCATTAACCTCCAACACTTTAAGCGTCTGAAAAATCTTTTTGATGATGCCATTAAGTTAGGGGCGAAAGTGGAAATGGGGGGAGAATTTCTTGAGTCACAACAAGCGATTCAGCCGACTATTATGACGAATGTCACACCGCAAATGCTTATCATGCAGGAAGAAATCTTCGGCCCGATTTTACCGGTGATGACTTTCCGTCGTCTCGAGGAAGTGACGGAATTTGTGAATAGTCTTACTCGTCCATTGGCGCTGTATGTGTTTAGTAAGAACCAAAATTTTGTGCACGAAGTGGTGTCGCAAACTCACTCAGGTGGAGTAACTATCAATGACGTGATTCTCCATATGGCCAATCACCATCTACCTTTTGGCGGAAATGGACATAGTGGGCAAGGTTGTTACCACGGGCATTTTGGCTTTTTAGAATTTTCACACCAACGTGCTGTTCTTCAACGTAATGTGGATTTAGGCACAAGTTATTTTTATCCACCTTATACCGATAGTAAAAAGAAGTTAGTGGCGACAGTTATAGAGAAGTTTTCAAAGCTGCTTTAAAATTTCTGGTCGCTTTAATAATTCTTCAAGTGAATTTAATTGGTATTTTTTCAGGTTGCCTTCAATATTTTCTTGGATGTCTTTGAGAATAGTTGGGCCTTGATAGATAAACGAAGAATAAATTTGGATGTATTTCCCGCCATTTTTCCAAAAGCGTACAACATCACTCCAATCGGAAAATCCGCCAACACCAATCAAAGTAAAATGAGGTAAATGCTTCGTTTTTCGTAGAATCAATTCGTGAATAGTGTGGGCCTTATCTTTTAATAATTGACCCGAAATTCCACCGGCACCTAAATCAGTCCTAATGGTGGTGTTAGTTGCAACGAGCCCTTGTAGTGAGTATTTTTGGACTAAGCTCAGAATATCGTCCAGATCAGTTTCATTAATATCAGGAGAAATTTTAATGAAAAGAGGGCGAGGGCAACTTTTTTGTTTCTTTGTCACCGCACTCAAAATACTTTCCAGCATCTCAATTTTCTGAAAATCTCTGAGACCCGGCGTATTCGGCGAAGAAATATTAATAATCATGTAATGAGCATGAGGGGCCAGTAACTCATAAAGTGTGGCATATTCTTGCGGTGTATCTGCCACTGATGTTTCTTTGTTTTTACCGATGTTAACACCGATACAAAGTTTGCCTTGATAAGCTTGAAGTTTTTTCTTCACAAATTCCGCACCAGCGCTAGGGAACCCCATACTATTTCGCAGTGATTGTGCTTCCGGTAATCGAAAAACGCGGGGCTTCGGATTACCGATTTGAGGTTTCAAGGTGACAGTTCCCACTTCAACTGAACCAAAACCTAAATTTTCAAAAAAGGGAAGAGCTCGAGCGTTTTTGTCGAGTCCCGCTGCCAATCCGATAGGAAAGTTCCATTGCAGTGATTCTGAACTGATTTGGTATTTTTTATTAAACGGGACACAAGAGAATATCCGAGCAATCGCTGGAGTGCGTTCGAAAGCGTTTAAGGCCGAATCATGGATTTTTTCCGGGTCAAAGCGAAATGCTAAAGTTTTAAAAAGGGAATAAAGAGCCATGTGAAAATGATAATCAATTTTTTCAAAGAGGACTACGAAAAGATAGGAAATAATCAACGCACTTCAAAATTGAGTTTTGTTGTATTAATCGTGCCGAACGTTTAAAATAAGTTGTTGTATCGACGAGGAGAATTATGAAGTTATTGTCACTCTTTTTGCTAATCACATTAATCAGTCCAAGTGCTTTTTCAAAGCCAACTTATTCTAAAGATTTAGTTCTCGGGAACATTTTAAAGGGCACCCTGGAAGGGATGCACCTAAGTAATAAAAAGATTGATGATAATTTATCAAGCGATGCTTTTAATCTTTATATTGAGCGTATCGATTACGGTAAACAGTTTTACCTACAAAGCGATGTGGATAAATTAAGCGCCCATAAAAAAGATCTGGATAACCAACTCTCTTCCGGCAATCTTAAAATTGTCGAAGAGAGTAATAACATTTTTAAAAACCGTCTCATTGAAGTTGAAGGTTTTACCAAAGAACTTCTGAGTAAAAAATTTGAATTTGATTCAAAAGAAGTTTTAGAGTCAGATCCTAAGAAAAGAAAATTTTTAAAGACTTCAGAGGAACTCAAAGACCTTTGGAGAAGAATGCTAAAATATGAAACTTTAAGTCGCTATACAGAACTTAAAGAAGAACAAGACACTGAACCAAAAGACGCCAAAGAGAAAAAGAAGAAAGCTAAAACTAAAAAGAAGTCAGATGACGAACTTCAAGCAGAGGCTCGTGAAAAAGTCGGCAAGAGTTATGAGCGTATTTTTGCTCGTCTTAAAAAAGAAAACCAAGTTGACCTTAATGAGAAGTTCTATAACTCACTGACGCGCGTTTTTGATCCTCATACTCAGTACTTACCACCTGAAGATAAAGAAGATTTTGATATCGATATGAGTGGGAAACTGGAAGGTATCGGAGCGCTTTTGCGTGAAGAAGGTGCATACATTAAAGTTGAGCGAGTTATCCCTGGTAGTGCTTCTTGGAAACAAAAAGAACTCCAAGCAGGGGACACCATTTTAAAAGTTGGCCAAGCTGACGCAGATCCAATCGATATCGTCGATATGCCGCTGCGAGATGCAGTAAAGCTGATTCGCGGAAAAAAAGGTTCGACTGTTAGTTTAACCGTTAAAACATCATCAGGTGCGATTAAAGTTATTCCGATCCAACGTGATGTTGTTCAATTGGAAGAGTCATATGTCAAAGGTGTTTTACTTGAAGATAAAAAATCAGCGACAAAGTATGGCTATATCAAAGTTCCAAAGTTTTACCGTGACTTTAACGATTCACAAGGACGCAATTGTACTGAAGACGTAAAGAAAGAGCTTGAGCATTTCAAAAAAGAAAATGTTGAAGCGGTGATTTTAGATCTTCGTAATAATGGTGGCGGTGCGCTGGACGATGCACGCATGATGGCCGGTTTATTTATCGGTAAAGGGCCAGTCGTTCAAGTTAAGGCGAGCAGTGGAGCAGTGGAAATTCTTAAAAATAATAGTAATGATATCGTTTTTGAAAAACCAGTTGTGGTTTTAATCAACAAGCTTAGTGCTTCAGCTTCAGAAATTGTGGCCGGTGCACTTCAAGATTATGGTCGTGCGATTGTTGTCGGCGGCATGTATTCACATGGTAAAGGTACAGTTCAAGCTGTCATCGACCTTGATGCTTACTTGTCTCCATTAGCTAAGTCATACTCACCATTAGGTGCTTTAAAAATTACTATTCAAAAGTTTTATCGAGTTAACGGTAGTTCAACTCAGTATAAGGGGATTATCCCAGATATTATTTTGCCAGAGCCATTTGATTACCTAGAGTCTGGTGAGAAGTATCTTGATTTCTCTTTACCATGGGCAAAAGTTAACGAAGTGCCTTATCAAAAGTGGAACAAATACACTTACAACTTAAAAGAATTAAAAGGTTTAAGCGATAAGCGTGTGAAAGAGAATATGAAGTTCCAGAAAATTGATCAAAGCAATAAGCTGTACAATGAGCGCAAGGAAAAAACTGAAAAAGTTTTAACTCAGTCGGACTACTTAAAGGAACGTGAAATCATTAAAGCTGAAATTGAAAAAAATAAAATTGAGCAAGAAAGCGATAAGTTTGAAGTGACGAGCCTAGAAAAAATTCAAACTAAAGAGCAGAAAGAAAGCTTTGGTGAATATCAAAAAGAATTAAAGAAAGATCCTTTTATTGAAGAATCAATTGAAATTCTACACGATGCCATTGCCAAGGTAAAAACGGCCAGCAAGTAGTGAAAGCATCATTCGAAAAATATAAGTATTATGAACAGTCGGTTCAAAGCCCTGAGAACGAGATCGAATTTCTTGTGGGGGAGTACCAACGCCTTAATAAGCGTAAACCAACTTCTTTACGAGAAGACTTTGGCGGTACAGGTTATCTTTGTTGCGAGTGGGTAAAGGCCAGCAATAAAAATACCGCCTATGCCGTTGATCTAGATTTAGTACCCTTAAAATGGGGCATGAAACATCATTACGCTAAATTAACGTCCGAGCAACAGAAGCGCATGACATTTGTGAATTCGAATGTTCTCACTTTTAATCGACCACGTGTGGATATCGTTTGCGCTTTGAACTTCTCATATTTTATTTTCAAAGAACGTGATTTGTTAGTGGAATACTTTAAAAAAGTAAAAAACTCTTTAAGTAAAGATGGAGTCTTCTTCATTGATCTGTTTGGTGGAACACTTTCACAAACAGTGATGGAAGAGAAAGTAAAACATAAAGGATTCACATATTACTGGGAATGCCAAAAATTTAACCCTATTAATAATCATTGCTTCTTTGCCATTCACTTTAAATTAAATTCAGGTAAGTTCCATCGTAATGTCTTTACCTACGATTGGCGTTTGTGGAGTGCTCCTGAATTAATGGATATGCTGCGGGAAGCAGGTTTCACTCAAACCAACGTCTTATGGGAAGGCGATGATGATAAGGGTGGTGGCAATGGTATCTTTAAGCCTACTAAAAAAGCCGAAAATTGCGAATCTTGGATAGCGTATATTGCCGCACAGCCTTGAAACAGGTAAGATTCTAATCAATATTTATGTCGATATTAGAAGAATTAGAATTCAATTCAACGACCACGTATGAAGATTGGCAAAAGCTAGTTGAGTTGGCGTTACGTGATGCCTCATCTTCGAAAAAACTCTTAAGAGATAATTACGAAAATTTTCATTATAAGCCGCTTTATCACGAGTCTAAACGTGACGAGCATTCACATTTGCACGGTTACCCTGGGGCCTATCCTTACATCCGTGGGGCCAAAGCTTCAGGGAATACGGTTGATGGTTGGAAAATTGCGCAAACTTATAATCAAAGTGAACCTAAAAAAGTAAATGAGCAAATCCGCGCCGATATCGAAGGTGGGGTGGATTGTTTTAATTTTTATATTAATTCGCCTGCAACCAGCGGCATCTCGATTACGAATGAAAAATCATTAGACGAACTTTTTGCAGACACAGATATCACTAAATATGAAATCGGGTTGCATTCAAAAGAAAATATTTTATTGAACACCTGTTTTTTTTCAAATTACTTCCGCACCAAAAAAATCCCGTTAAATTCTCTGAAAATTAATTTCAATGCAGACCCTCTACAAGTTTTAGCACGTACAGGTTCATTGCCATTTTCACTTGACCGAACTTTTTCACATTTAGCAGAAGTGAATTTAGTTTGTGAAAAATATTTACCACAAGCCAAGGCTTTTGGCGTATCGAGTAGTTGTTATCACAATGCAGGTGCCAATGCTTCGCAAGAGTTGGCTTTTACACTTGCGACATTTGTTGAATACTTAGTCGCCTTACAAAAAGCAGGTCTACCTGCCCATGTCAGTGTGAAACGTGCGATTTGTTATTTCAGTCTTGATTCACAAATTTTTATGAATATTGCTAAGATTCGCGCTTTTCGTTTCTTGATAGCGCGTGTATTGGAAGAGTTTGGGGCAGAAGCAGGTAAAGTTCAACCAGCTATTTACGTTCGAAGTTCGTTACGAATGATGACGCTTTATGATCCTTGGATCAATATTTTGCGTTCCACTATGAGTACGTGGTCAGCAGCGCAAGCTGATGTTCAATATATTGAAGCGGTACCGTTTGATCGAATTCATCGCGAAGCTTACAGTGAAAAAGGTCATATGTATTCTGACTTGGCCTTAAGACTTTCGCGTAATACTCAACATATTTTGGCACAAGAATCGCTACTCTCAAAAGTCAGCGATCCGATGGGCGGAAGTTGGTTAGTCGAAGATCTAACACAAACGCTAGCAAAACAAGCTTGGACCCTTTTCCAAGAAATCGAAAGAATGGGTGGCATGGCCCAAGCTTTAAAGCAAAACTGGGTACATAAACAAATTGAAGAAATTAAACAGAAACGTCTAACAAAAATTCGTACACGCCAGCAAATGATTACAGGTGTGAATGATTATACCAATGCGGAAGAACGCATTAGTGAAAATTGGGGTCCTTTAAAAGAAGGAAAGATTGATAACTTCGATAAAAATGTAAATACAGAGCTAAGTAAAATTTTAGTTCAACGTTCACGTGATTATGTTCCTTTTGATTTTAAATCAGAGACTTTTTCTGACGTAATGTTAAAAATGTTTGAACAGAAATTATCGCTGGCCCAAGCATCACAGCTATTGCACTCAGAGGCACAAACGGAAAAAATTAATAAGATAGTTTCATTTCGAGATTCAAGCGAATTTGAGGCCCTTCGATTAGAAGTTGAGTCGAATAAAGCTTTGGCCCAAACAAAAGTGTTTCTGAAAGTTTTAGGTGATTATTCTACACAATCATTACGTATTAACTTTTGCCAAAATGTTTTTGAGATTTTAGGTTTCGCAGTTAGCGACTCAGGCCCTGAGAAAACTGAGATTCAAGGCCAGGATATTATTGTTCTTTGCGGGGATAAAAAGCAGATTCAGGAATTTGTAGGAAATTACTCATTGAAAACGAAGAACCCACCCATTTATTTTGTGACAGGGAAATGGTCAGAGACTGAACTGAAGGAAATTGAGCAAAAGATTAAGGTCCAAGATCTTTATATGGGCAAAAACATTTATGAAATGCTTTTTGATTTAGTCGAAAAGTTAAAAAGGAATTATGAGTAGACCTAAATTCTCTGAAATTCCTTTGTATCCAGAAAAGCATCAAGAAAAAGTCTTGAATAAGACTTATAAAAAATGGTTATCCCACGCAGAAGCCGAATTTGGGATTACCACCGAGCAGTTTAAGCTTATTACACCCGAGAAAATTTCTTTTCGACCGCTTTATCATCATGAGCACGAATTTAAATATCAGTTTGCAAAAAGTTATCCAGGCGCACATCCTTTTCTACGCGGTCCTTATCCAACGATGTATTTGTCGCGTCCTTGGACTATTCGTCAGTATGCTGGGTTTTCAACCGCAGAAGCGAGTAATAACTTCTATCGTAAGAATTTAAGTAAAGGTCAGAAAGGGCTTTCTATTGCTTTTGATCTTGCGACCCATCGTGGTTATGACTCTGATCATCCACGCGTAGCAGGTGATGTGGGCATGGCCGGAGTAGCGATCGATTCCATTTACGATATGAAAATTCTTTTCGATGGAATTCCGCTTGATCAAATGAGTGTATCAATGACTATGAACGGAGCGGTGTTGCCGATTCTCGCTCTTTATATTGTGGCAGCGGAAGAGCAAGGCGTTCCCCCTGAAAAACTTAGCGGTACGATTCAAAATGATATTCTGAAAGAGTTTATGGTGAGAAATACTTATATTTACCCACCAGAAGCTTCCATGAAAATTATTGGTGATATTTTTTCTTATACTTCAAAAAATATGCCCAAGTTTAATAGCATTAGTATTTCGGGTTATCATATG
>JAEUWD010000002.1 GCA_016786485.1 Bacteriovoracaceae bacterium
TACTAAGCTCTGGACGATCTAAGCGTGATTGATGGCCCGTTGAGTGAATTAACTCATGAAAAAATGTGCAGTAAAATTCTTCAGTAGAAACAAATCTTTGCTTCTTTGGCATATTCACAAGATCCCTAAGAGGTGAATAAAAAGCACGGTCTTCCTCAAAAACAACTTCTGGAGCGTTTTTATAATTGGAAATGACTGTTTCCGCTCCAGTGAGAGTTTTAATTTCTTGAGGATATTCCCAGACAATGCCCTCAGTCTGTTCAAGGTTAAAAACAGTTGTGCAGGTAAAGAAAGGACATTCTTTTGTTTCAATGACTCCTTCTTCGTTTTCGACTTCTTTCTCATTCTTTGACCAATAAATAATGAGTGTTCCCTTCGATCCCTTTTTGATTTTTCCTTTCAAGGCCACTGCTTGATTAAATGTCACCCAATACGGACATTCAAAATCTTTTGAAGATGTAGAAAGAGCATTAAATCCTCTATATTCTTTCTTTGTAATGAAGTTTGCATTTCCTTTAAATGGTTTCTTCCATGGAACAATCCCATTATTAAGTGATTCGATAAATTGAGCAGTGATTTTTTCGTAAACAGATTGTTTCATTCTCTTCCCCCGTATGTTGTTTTTGTAAAACAAAAAACTAAGCCGTTTCCCTCATAGAGGCAGATCCTTACGAGCGAGGGACAATTCCATAAGAAAATTGGGGGCAGACCGTAGGGGGAACCGATTTTGTTATGGAATTTTCAGGAGGGAGTAATAGAAATTTCCCGTAGGGAAACGGCAAAGAAAATAAAGAGATTGATGAGTGCCTGTGTGCGAGGAGTCTGAGTGGACACGAAGTCGCCCGAAAACGACGAAGACCGATGGACACAAAGAAAACAAAAGAATTACTTCAATTAGATTTATTATCTAGTCATATTTTGTAATATTCAATGCTTTGGTATCAAATATAGATACCAAAGCGCGCAAACGAACTAATAAATATTTTCCATCTTATTTAAAATCACATTCAATTTCGACCTCTGCTGCTCTAAAGAAAAGCTCACAGCTCTCGAATTTACGCGTCCTATATCTTCACGCAATTCTTTGGACAAAATTAAATCTTTAAGGGCCGAGGAAAATGAATCTGTTGTAAATGGGGAAAGTATGAATCTTCGTCCTTCGTCTACTAGAATCTCACTCGCTCCTACGGTAGAAGTCGTTATCACTGGAAGACCACATCCCATTGCTTCAATAACAACTCTACCAAACTCTTCTATATAAGCAGGAAGAACAAAAATATCTATTGCATTATAATAATTTTGAATGTCTTCCATCTCACCATCAAATGTTAAGTAGTGATAATCAGTAGATACTCTATCCTTACCAACAACACGAAAATCGGCCATTTCTCTTATATGATCAGGCAGACTTTTTATTGCACCTATGAAGCGATCCAGGCCTCGTTTTTTAAAATTCCCCGAGGTTACAAGAGCGACAACGACCTTATTTGGTAAGTTAAATTTTCTGCGAAACTCTGCCCTTTCTTCATCTGACTTCCTATAAAAGACATTTGAGTCTAGCATTGGATAAATCACTTCAATTTTGTCACTGCTAATACCAAAGCGTTTTATCAAGTCTTCTTTCATCATCCGAGAGTTCGCGATTACAAATTGAAATTTTCCACTATTCAGAATATTTCCATGAATAATCGCCATTTCATTGTCTTTACTAAGCTTTTGCTTATAAATTAATTCATTCGCTAAAAAAACACTGTTATGCAAAGTTAATATATCTTGTTCGAGTATATCTCCATGACCGATTATCACATCGGGACGAATCATCCATTTAAGTATACTCACTTGAAAATTAAACCAGTTTCTTCTTCTCAGACCTGTTCTTTTAACCCAAGGAAGCAGCCTATAAGGTGTTACTCCTGTAGTGTTCACAATAAAACTTCCGCTTTCTTTCACACATTTCCCCTTACACCTCGGTTAATGTTAATCAACTCAAGTTCAGACAACATCGTAAATACTGCGTTTCGTTTCATCATCACTGCACAACGCTTTTCATGACGTTCATCGATGAGATTCAGCTCTTTCATACACATCAAATAAAACGTTTCACGATCAATTTTATCATGGAAGCTTTTTAGCTCAACCTCTAATTCTTTTGCCGTTTTGTACCCTTTACTCATTCTAGGCCTGCATGCGTTTATAGTTTCAGCTGCTTTAGTTATGCGTTCAAACCCTTCATTAATACTTTCAAGGACAACCATTTTACCAAGCAGAGAAGCCTTTTTTAGCTCATACATCGCCCTTTCAGCGGCAGCATTATGCTGTGGAACCCTGGGCACTGACTTCAAATGTACGACTTGTTCATCCCTTAAGAATTCTTTTAATTCTTTGCCGATATAGGCCGATCCATTATCAGTCATCCACACCAATGGTAGCGCTCTTGCTTTCTTCATATCCTGGAGTTGATTCAGAACATCTTTCTCTGTTGCTGTTACTCCAACCTGGATGCCTACTGTTTTCAGTGTAGCTCTATCTTTTATAACCTGGGCCTCGATAGCTTTTCCTTTTAATCTCCCAATGTGCGTTCCATCCTGTGACCAAATAACATCTTTACGCAAAACCTGTATTGAAGTTCTGTTGTGCTTTAAAAATTCTGACTTTATTTTTCTTTCGCGAGCTTTGATTCGAGCCACGAACTCATTTACTAATCTTCGCTGAACTTTTCCTTTCAGAACTGAGTAAACTGCAGGGCCCCCAGCATTTCCCTGTCGCTTCAATTCCCTAGACACAAGTATTAAAGCATTTCTTCTTTGTTTAGTTGTATAAGTAGGCCTCCCAATTTTAGGAGACCTACCTTCAAGTGCTTTTCTTTTCCAGTTACGTAACGTTCGAGAACTAACTCCGAGACTACTCGCTAGCTTTTTTTGAGGAAGACCTCTTTTTTCGAGCAACATCTTGCCGATCTTTTCCGTTAACTTTTTTGGATAGCGCTTCTCGTTCTGCATTTCTTTCCTTCTCAAGTTCCGCTTCGTACGTAACCTGTTTACATCCTGGCATCTCTCTTAGAATGCTAATCAGTCGGTCCTGCATCGCGATCGTTTTCTCCAACTCGGCAATCTTCTTCAAAAGATATTTCGGATCTTCGTCCCTGTTCATAATCACTCCCTTCATTTTCACTTTCGGCTGAACTAGAAGGCCCGCTAACATCCCCGAGACTGCTAGCTGAGACAGCTGCCAAACTCGAATGGGTGGAATGTTCAATCTCTTCGCTGCTTCTTCCTTCGAGATTTTCCCCACCCAATATTCCATGATCACAACACCAGTCTGCTGGGCCTTGTTCTTCTCTTCCTGAGTCGAGTGTAGCCATAGAGCTTTCACTGGTAGTGCTGGCCTCAGAGGAAGCGAAAGTCCTTTCTTTCGACCGCGTTTCTTCTTTTCGATTTGTAGTTCGTTCATAATTATCTCCTAAAATTGTTTTTTTATGGCCAAAATTCTCATAGCTAATTTCATCAATCCCATTTGGTGTTTGAAGAACAAGCTTTCCAGATTCCCCATGAAGACTAAGTGGCTGATCACCGATCTGACCAATAATGAACACTGGCGTTCTTGGTGTTTCATCAATGGCCAATCTGATTGCATTTTTCTCCATCATTTCCTCAAGCACCTTTCTTACTTCATCTTCAACTCCAAAGAATCGATCTGCAGGGACCATCCCGTCTAAACCCTGATGAGGTCTGAAGTGATTATAGTGATTCACAAAGTGCTCGAATCTATCTTGGGCATCCTTTAGATCCTGAGGCTTAGCTCTTGTCCAAAACTCTTTAGAAACAGTTTCCCAAAAGCGTTCGCATTTTCCTAATGTTTGAGGATGATGGCTTCTAGAGACGACGTGCTTTATACCTTCTTTATCGAGGAGTTTTTGAAAATCACCTTTTCCTCGCCAAGTAAAGTATTGTCGGCCTTGATCAGTTAAAACTTCTTCAGGTTTTCCAAATTTTTGAACACCATTTAGAAGACAATCAACAACAAATTGACCAGTTTGTTTGAGCTGTAAATTCCAGGCGACGATGTATCGGCTGTGATCATCCATAAAGACAGTTAAATAGACTCGTTGACTATGACGGGCCAAAACGTAGCTCGTAATATCGGATTGCCAAAGCTGCATTGGATTCGCTCTCTCAAAATGCCTTATTTGATCAGCACCACGACGACGTTTCTTTTCCACTTTCACGAGTGGAATCTCTTGTTCATCAAGAGTCTTTTTAATTGTTCCTGCCGAGACTTTTAAACCTTTAAATCGTGCCAAGAAGTCGCGGACTTTCCTGAGACCAAATTGAGGATTCTCCATCTTCGTTTTTGTGATTTCTGCTTTTAAAAAGTCTTTGATACCTGAAGGACCTCTTTTCTTAGGAGCATCTTTAAAATCCATTCGCTCTAAGCCTTGTGGACCTTTTTCTTTGTATATCCTTAACCAAATTCGAATGCTGTTCTCTGAGGCCAATCCCCAAACTTTGGCGAATTGGCTTAAAGGCATTCCACTCTTAAAAAATGCTTCTACTGTTTGCCTTCTAAGATCCGGATTATGAGGACCGCCTTTTCGTTTAGCATGTTGTGAATCTGTGTTGGCATGATTCACCCAGTTTGCGAACGTGCTGTTTCCAATTCCTTTGCTCTTGCTGAACGCATAGATTGATTGACCTGAAGCTCTATACTCATCAATGAGCTGAGCTTTTAAGGCATCGTCGTAGAATGTACGAGCACGTCTAGATTTTTCTTCAGACACGGAACCCTCCAATTACCGACACAAACGATCGGTGAAAAAGAGGTGTAAGAAATATATGTGATTAGATTAAAATAGAGGAAAGTTTTTTGTTAAACACTACACGTGACAACCTTCATGCTTATTATTTGAAGAATGTTCGTGGGCAGATGTTTCATTATCTGATTTCTTATTTTTTTCATTTGAAACATGATGGTCATGATCACACTCAGTTTCAACAACAGGGACATCAAAATGACTCACGTCCGCCACTACCGTAGTGGCTACACCAAACAAGAACAAAAATAATAGCGGTACGTATTTCCAGTTCATTTTGAGAGTTAGAGTATAGTATCTAGTAAAAGAAATCAAGTATTCACTAAAGTCATTGAAATTAATACCTTATATCGCTACGATCAATAGGATCAATTAAGCCGGTCATCAAAAAAATTTTTGAATCTTCAACTGTTTACCCTAAATCACAAAAACGGCGGCAAAGCCACCACCAGTAGTTCTAAAATTTGTAGTCTGACCTGAGTAAAGTCGTGATGCAAAGAGAATAACTTCACCATCATAGCTGTATGCCCTAATGTCCTGCTTTAGCTCTAATTCCTTACCATCTTTTTCAATGATGCGTATTCCAGGGAGGGCCAATCTCTGGGCAACGTACCGAGAGAGCCTCATCTCTTCCCAAACCTTATGAGTAAGCTTATCCCCTCTATAAGTGGCCTTACTTCCATATCCTTTTGATGGTTTAAAAAAATAATCTCTTCTTTGAGACCAAAGATCCGAACGATTTGCTTCTGTCATTTTTATTGTTCTAGGAATGCCTTTTAACAAAAGCTCTTTTGTCTTTGTACTGACCTTGAGGCTATCTAACTCATTTACTGAAGTGAAGATTTCTAGGTTCTCTTTATCGGCGTATAAGGCATGATGATGAGGATTAGGGGTTATAACAACTTCATTTCCTAAGTAAGCATCTCTAATTTTTGAATAAACTCCATTCTCAAAATAAAAATCAGTAGACCGATTATATATCAAGTCGATTTTAGTATTTTCAAACCAAAGTGCTCCCTCTTTATGCTCAATAAGCCTTGGGTCGAGAATAAAAATATTTATTCCCTTTTCTTTAAAAAGTTTTGAAAACAATTCAAACTCTGGATACAAGTACTGTTCCGTCGGATTCTCATCCATTATTGCAATAACTTTTAAACTTTGATCCTTCCTCTGAAGTCGCCATTCCTTCATGAAAATATCAAACAAGCTGTCTTGTACTTTATCTAATTCAATAGGGAAAACCGCACCTGAGCAACATGAGTGCTGAGCTTTGGCCAAAATCAAATTAAGAAAAGCTCCTCCAGCATTTGTATTAATCTCGATCAGTTTTGGGCCATCTTCGGTCAAATGAAAATCATACCCCATGAAGACACCTTTAGTCCCAAAGTCCATCCTTGCCACTTCAGAAGTGTTCTCCAAAACTTTCTTTTGAAAAGTAGGGCTCTGAATAATTTCTTCGATTGCAAATATCGTATTTTGAATTTGTTTCACTTCTTCTTGTGAAAGAAAAATAGCAACATTTGAAAACAGATTCGGTCTTTCGCGTATTAAATCTTTAAGTAAAGGGGAATCCCCTAAGACATTAAATAAAACCTCTTTGTCTAAGGTTTTGCAGAGACAACTCTTGTTCACATTTTCTACTTCAGAAGTGCACTTATTCATAGATTAAACTTTTGTATTAAAGACAATCATCTTGTCTTCGGTCATGTCTTTCATTGTATATGGAATGCCCCCTACTCCATATCCAGACTCTTTTCTGCCCGCAAATGGCATCCAATCCGTCCTAAATGCCGTGTGGTCATTAATCATAACAGTCGAGGCATTCAAAAATTTTGCTGCATACATTGCAATATTAATGTCGCTAGAAATAACACTCGATTGAAATGCATAAGGAAGTGAGTTTGCTTTTTCAATCACATCATTAAGATCATCATATTCAAAAACACAAGTCACTGGCCCAAATATTTCAAGTTGCGCAACTTTTGAAGTAAGAGAAGGATTAACAAGTATTGCAGGTTTCATTGTCGTATCACTTAAACGACATCCTCCATACATCTTTGTACCTTCAGCAATTGACTCCTGAATCCACGAAATGACTCTATCTAATTCTTTAGGACTAATAAGAGGCCCTACTTCCGTAGTTTTATCCAATGGATTTCCCACCGTAAGCTTCTCAATCCTTTCGCTGAATTTTTTTATGAACTCTGATGAGACATCTTTATGAACAAAAATTCTTTGGACTGATACACAAACTTGCCCAGCATGATAATAACCACCTTTCGTAACAGCCTCAATTGCCTGACTTAAATCTGCACTTTTATCAATGATGACAGGTGCAGCCCCTCCATGTTCAAGAGCACAACGCGCACCAGGCGCAAGCTTACTTCTCAAGTACCAGCCAACTTTTGCTGATCCGATGAAGCTTAGGAAAGATACTCTTCTATCTGTTACTAACAGCTCTGCCAAAGAATTATCATCAGTAATAAATGTTTGGCACCATTCCTCAGGTAGACCGGCCTCTATGAACATTTTCACCAATTCCAAGCATGATAAGGGAGTCGCAGCAGCGGGCTTCACGATAACGGGACATCCAACTGCGATGGCCGGGGAAATTTGATGAACAATAAGATTTAAAGGATGGTTAAAGGCAGAGATAGCAGCAACAATGCCGATTGGCTCTTTAGTAGTAAAGGCCAATCGACCTAAACTTGCAGGAGTCATCCCCATAGGAATCTCCTTCCCTGAAAAATTTCTTAGCTCTTCAGCTGCATTTCTGAGTCCATCAGCGGCCCTAATCACTTCAACTATAGCATCAGAAAAAGGCTTCCCACCTTCTTTAGCTATCAAAACTGCCAAATCCTCTCTTCGAGATTCCACCTGATCTGCTACTTTCAAAAGGATTCGCTTTCTCTCAGGAAGAGGAATCCATGACCTTCTATCTTTGAATACTTCTTCAGCATGCTGGAGCTTCTTCTCAAGTGACTCTCTGTCATCCATTGGAATCTCAGCAATTTGGGTTCTGTCATATGCTTGATACACCTTCAACATTTTCATATATCGCTTCCTTAATTTCCTAAGAACCTTTTCTGCAATTCATCAACCAGAACTTTTTTATTTTCTGAATAATCAATTGGAACTATGACTAACTGAACTCCACCTTCTAAAAATGCTTTTTCCATTGTTGTCTTTAATAAAGAAATGTCTTCAACTCTATGTCCTTTTGCCCCGTAAGCTTCGGCATATTTCACAAAGTCTGGGTTCTTAAATGTCATTCCAAAATCAGGAAAATCATCTACGGACTGTTTCCAACGGATCATTCCATATGCTCCGTCATCCAGAATAAGAACAACTAGATTTAATTTCAAACGGACCGCAGTTTCCAACTCTTGGCTATTCATCATAAAGCCTCCATCCCCACAAACTGCCATAACGCGTGTATTTGGGTAAAGCATTGAAGCCATCATGGCCGAAGGGAGTCCAGCGCCCATTGTTGCAAGAGCATTATCTAAAAGAAGTGTGTTGGCCTTTTTAGTTCTATAATTTCTAGCAAACCAAATTTTATACATACCATTATCAAGAGCAACAATTCCATCGGCTGGCATAACTTGTCTTACATCATGAACAATTCGCTGCGGAGTGAAGCGATCTTCTGTCGCTCTATCAGCAAGGTGATCAAGAATTTTTTCTCTTAATGGAAGAAGTGCTTCTGCATTGGGAACCATCCCTTCAAGTCTATCACCTAAGAGCTTTAAAGAAGGCCCTACATTTCCAACAACTTCTACCTGAGGAAAATAAACTTGTTCAACAGTAGCTGGTTGATAACCGATGTGAACGACAATAGGACCTTTGTCATTCATTTTAAATGGTGGCTTTTCTATTGTATCATGTCCAATTGCAATAATGACGTCAGCTTGTTCTATTGCCTCATGTACATAGTCTTTCTCTGAAAGAGCAGCAGTACCTATATATAAATTTGTATCACCAGATACAGTACCTTTTCCCATTTGTGTCGTAAAATATGGGATTTTCATTCTCGTAACGAAGTCTTTAAGTTCGTGGCTACATCTCGGTCTTGAAGTTGCCGCCCCAAGCATAATAAGTGGTCTTTTTGCTTTTTTGATGACTTCAGCTGCACTATCAATTGATTTCAAGCTGGCAACAGGTAACTCAATTGAATGTGGCTGAATAAGCTCAACATTTTTAACTTCTTCAGCTGCTATATCTTCTGGAAGTTCCAAATGCACAGGACCTGGTCTCTCTTCTTGTGCCACTCTAAAAGCTTCCCTCACAATCGTTGGTATCATGGCAGCAGAAACAATCTGACGAGAAAGTTTTGTTAACGGCTTCATAGTTGCTACTGTGTCTACCATCTGAAATCTTGCCTGAGCAGATGATAAGATTCCTTTCTGTCCAGTAAGCATAATCAGAGGCATCGCTCCTAATAGAGAATAGGCTGCTCCAGTGGATAAATTAAGTGCCCCAGGCCCTAAAGTCGTTATACAAACCCCTGGCTTCCCAGTTAATCTCCCGTAAGTGGCTGCCATAAACGCGGCTGCCTGCTCATGTCGAGTTAGAACTAGCTCGATCTTAGAATTACGAATTGATTCAACAACATCTAAATTTTCTTCACCTGGAATTCCAAATATCTTATCAACCCCTTCATTTTCTAATGCTTTAATCAATAGATCTGAACCCTTAATCATAATAACCTCCGAAACTTGAGAGAATTTTTTACCCACTTTTAATATACACCCATGGGTATTGACTTTACAACCATAGCATAGTATACTCCCCTATACTATGAAACATTCAATCTCAGACAAAAAAAAATTAATTACAAGAATTAACCGCATCAAGGGGCAACTTGCAGCATTGTCCACCGCTGTAGAAGCGGAGGACGACTGTTATAAGGTCATGCAACTTCTTGCTTCATGCCGTGGAGCCATGAACGGGCTTATGACTGATATAGTAAATAGCCATATCAAGGATCATGTCGTTAAGGCTGCAACCAAGCAGGACGCATCTGATGCTGGAGATGAACTAATCGAAATTTTAGGGAGCTTTTTAAAATGAAAACAAACGCACTTGCACACTGTAACCAAGCTGACGAATTGGCCGTTGATTTCGAAGAAATCGAGCGGAACGAAAGAAGGACTCTTTGGGCAGTTTTTCTAACCTTTGGGATGATGATTCTTGAAATTGCAGCTGGATACTGGACTGGCTCTATGGCACTCTTAGCAGATGGATACCATATGGCTTCTCACGCTGGTGCTCTCGGCATTTCCTTCTTCGTTTATAAACTCACAAAATCAGAATCCATTAAGTCACGACTCTCTTTTGGGTCAGGTAAACTCCTTCCTTTAGGTGCTTACACAAGTGCGATTGGTTTAGGGGCAATGTCAGTTTGGATGGTCGTAGAATCCGTTGAAAGGTTGATGAATCCTTCAACGATTCAATTCAATCAGGCCATCGCTATTACAGTCCTTGGATTGGCAGTAAACGTATTAACTGCCTTCATTTTAGGGTCCGGTGGCCATAAACATAGTCACGCGCATGGAGACGACCACAACCATGATCATGGGTCTCACGATCACAGTCATGAAAAAGTAAAAGTTGAAGATCACAACCACAAGAGTGCTCTTTTCCATGTTATTGCTGATGCACTAACATCAGTATTGGCCCTCATTGCACTTATTGCAGGTAAGTATTTTGGTATCAGTTGGCTAGATCCTCTGATGGGTGTGCTTGGAGCAGTCGTGATTCTTAAATGGGCCTATACTCTACTGAAAGACACAGCCTGGGAACTTCTTGATGGTCACCCAAAAAGCTTCTCTCTAAAAGAAGTTAAAGAAACAATCGAAGCAACTGCAGCTAAGGTTATTGACCTTCACATCTGGAAAGTTGGTCCAGGAAACCATGCAGTGAAACTTGTAGTAATAAACGAACAAAGATATGGTTCTGAATATTACAAACAGTATTTCCCAAAACACCTAGGTTCCGTTCATATGGTGGTTGAAGAAAGGTAGTATTTACTGAAATCCTCTCTAGCTTTTAAACTTTTACTCGGCCGATTTCTCACGCGATCTGGAGATCAAGCGTGGGATTTCGCCGTTCCTATTGTTCTTCTTAAAATTCTCCCTGGGCACTTAAAAATTGCAGCTTTGTATTATTTGTTGATCAAATTTTTAAGTGCAGTCCTCATTCCTCGTGTTGCCTCCGTAATCGACTCTAAGGAGAGAATAAGTGTTGCTCGACTAGGTCTGGGCCTTCAATTTCTTGGAGTTCTATTAAGCGCGATTAGTATCTACATACTCCATTCGTTTGCTGGTACGAATCCAACATTTGAGGACGAGACCTTTCTTGGTATATTCACTTTTATGGTCTTTAGCGGGTTACTTGGTACTCTTGGTTCAAGCTTAATGGATATTTCTATTGCAAATGATGTAGCCCCTTCTCTCTTTTCAGGACATGACTTAGTTCAGTTTAATAGTCGGTTCAGGCAAGTTGATCTAATTACCGAAGTAGGCTCTCCAGTCATTGCGGGTATTCTTCTTGCATTCTCGACTCTTTCGTTGCCATTAACTGGTTTTTTAATCATCGTACTTTGGAATTTAATTTCCTTTATTCCCGAATTACTTATTCTTCATTCTGTTTTTAATGAAAGAGCTGATTTAAAATTCAAATTACTTTCCTCATCAAATGACATAAAAAAGTCTTTCCTTCAAAAACTTCTTGATGGTTGGAAGTCATTTTTAAAGCAATCAGTCTCACCTGTTATTATCGCTAGCTCTCTATTATGGCTTTCAGTCTTGAGTCCACATGGTGTTCTACTAACAGCTTTCTTAAATGATGGATGGAAGATTCCAGAATGGACGATTGGGATATTTCGAAGTTCTGGAGCATTTTTTGGGCTGGCAGCAACAGCTGTGTTTCCTTTTGCTCTTAGATTCATGAATCTCCGCAAAGCATCTGCCTTATTTTTAACCTTTCAGGCGCTCATGGTGCTTGGAGCATATTTGATGCTTCATCTTGAGATTGAAATTGGACAATATAGCTTTCTCCTTTTAATCTTGTTTTCAAGAATTGGTCTTTACGGATTTGGATTGGGAGAAGTTCAAATAAGACAGGAAGAAGTTCCCCAACTAGTGAGGGGCGAAGTAAATGGGTTTGCGAATGCACTGAATGGGATTTCAACTCTGATTCTATTTTCTCTTGGGACAGTTCTTTCCTCGACAAAGGACTTTAAATACTTGGTCCTATTTTCTGTCATAAGTGTCTGGGTGGCCTTATTAGTTTATTTAAGATGGATGAACAAGAGTGAACTAGGGCCCTAAAATTAAAGCCCTAGTTCTTGAAATCTATTATCTTTTTTTACTAGCGTAATTTCTCATGATATTTTCGCAATCTTTGAGATCATCCGCACTTAGCTCGAATGTAGACTTTCCTCCAATTCTTTTCTCTAGTTCCTCAAAAAGTTCAAAGTCAATGAAGGGGGTTACTTTCCCTGATTGATACTCTCGCTCTTTTTCATTATATAAACCATCAAACGTTTGATCGCGAAACCAAGACTGACGATTTTTTTCTTCGAGTTTTTTCTGAGTACCTTCTCCTGGATGTCTCTCAAGAAACTCAAAGAACATTCCACTTGATTTCATACCTGGGAAAAACCATTCTCCAGAGAAAACTTGGATCAAATCCTCCGCAGCATCATTTAAAATTGGTGTTACAAAATTTACACCTAAAGACAAAGCATGTTCATGAAATGATAAAAGATCTGGAGTACGAAGAGCAATATGTTGCCAGTGTGCCGCGGCGTTATGACTATCAAGCATATCGCGCACATGTGATGGTCGAGATTTTGGCTCCGAAGGTTGAACAACAGCAACAATAGTGTTCATCAACTCTCGTGGAGTTTCATCGGCTTTTCCTAACATCAAAGCGTACGTCATTGACTTCTCACCTTGACCTGCCTCCCACTCCTTACGTTTATCATAGAGAATGTCGGCTGCCTGAACACCAAAGACAGTACGAAAAATCGTATAAGCGACTGAGTAGAGTCTTGGCTGGAGTAAAAGAGTCATATGGTCGACTTGAAAATTTAAGTAGCTTTGTTTCATTTGTGTCCTCTCCGTAAAAAATAAATACTCATCTTTTAACATAGAAAAATTAGAATAACCATCTGACTTCTGTAAAGCCAGAAGACATATCTTTCATACGACCAAAAAGCGTTGCTTCAGGTCCGTAATAGTATTCATATCCAATTGCCCCACGAAACGTATCGGAGAATGAATATGTAATTTTTGGTCGTAGGAATCCATAGGATTCGTCATAAAACCAATTAATGAGAGTGACTTCACTCTCAAGTGTTTCATTGAAGGCCTTGTGATTTAATCTCAATGTTGCTCCACTGAAATTTTCTTTGAGCTGATTATTAAAAATACCCACATATAAAGCAGTCGCCTGATCAGCAGGATTTGAAAAAGAATCAGGATCTTTGAAATCGACAGTGTGCCTAAAGAGATACTGAAGATTCACATTGAATACGCCATCAAAAGTTCTTTCGATACCAACTACAGCAAAAATATTTGAGTTTTTGATAGTAGGATCATTTCCATTTGAATCCTTTGTTTTAGTATAAGCAACTTCACCTCGTAAGCCGTAGTCACCGACAGGTACAGCAATGTCCATCCCAACCACATGGATAGGATTAAAATCAAGCTTGAATGCTTGAGACTGAGCAGTCATGGAAGCCACTTTAATGTCCGGACCTCTGTCAATTGTATGAGAATAAGAAACAGACCAATCTACACTCCCAGAATGATCAAGTTTGAATCCAAACTGCTGCTCTCGATTTTTTGGAAGCCCGTAGCCAATTTCAACCCCTTGAGGCAATTTTCCAATTGGATACTCTGGTTGTCTCCATTCCGGTTGCCAAAGACCAACAAGACGATAGTTATCCATGTTATAAGCAATCTGAGTTGCAAATGTTCCTAATCTCTGGTCCTCATCATCAGTAACAAGTAGATTATAGTTTCGAGAACTAAAAACGTCTGTGGGATTAACCTTATCAGCACGACCCCAAACAGTAATGAATCTACCGGCCTTGAAATCGAAATTCCCTACGGTTCTCTCTAAGTAGGCTTCTCGTAAATCATCATCCGTGTCAGTGTTTCGAGTTAAATTTTGTCCTTGAATTCGGTAATCAAATACTGAACTGAAGCCATAGAATTCTTGTGGTCTAGCATTCAGCCAAAGCCCATTCACAAGATAACCATAATCATTCAACCCTGATTTATCATGCTCAAAACCTGCAGCACGCAGTGACCCCGTCAACCCCAGAGCGTCCTTTATAGAAGGACGCTCTTCTTGTGAAAAAGCAGAAGTGGAAAGAGCAG
Organism: Bacteriovoracaceae bacterium; assembly: GCA_016786485.1. Taxonomy (GTDB): domain Bacteria; phylum Bdellovibrionota; class Bacteriovoracia; order Bacteriovoracales; family Bacteriovoracaceae; genus JAEUWD01. The sequence continues at coordinate 14,206 of JAEUWD010000002.1, forward strand.
CAACCCCGAAAAGGAAAGCAAAAATTTTACCTCTTTTCAAGAGAGCGTGTTGTAAAGACCGCATCTGACACTCCAGTGTTCACTTTGTAGTTCTTAAATTCGATAATCGTTTTGTGACCAGTTTCAACATTAGATGCTTCTTGAATCATAGGCGCCCATTTGTTGGCTTTTTCATCAAGCTTCTTTAAATCTCTTGATGAATATTTTTTTAAAAGTTTTCCGTTTAAATCATAAGATTCTCCCGAAATTGCAATTGAAGAATCCTTTTCAATGCAGTTAACTCTTTTTGAAACCCCATACGTTGAAGATATAGCCGCATCTTTTGCGGTTGATTCAATTAGCCAACATGCTTTTCCGTCTACAGTATCTTCTTTAACGAACTTATGGTTCCAGTCTTCAACCTTGTATCCAATGATGTCTCCATATGAGAAATCCGTTCCAGCAAAAGCATCTTTCTTATTACTGGCCACCAGTCTTCTGACTTTTTTCAAGGCCGGTAGATAAATCCAGATGTCATCTTCCTTATCAGAGTGTTCAACAAGAAGATTTTTTGTTCCCTTCACATCAGAAGGGCTGTTAAAGGTAACGAGTCTTTGGTTATCAGTCGTTCCTGGAATGAGTTTAGTCAATCCAGACGACTCTCTTACGCGCTCTTTCCCATCTTTATTAATAAGTCTCATCGACTGATCAGCAGTTGAATCAGTAAATTTTGAAGTCATAAAATTCTTCTTCATGATTTCATCCGCCGAAGGAGCTTCTGCAAAAGAAAGTGAAGATACAAGAGTCATAGAAATGGCCACAAGTTTAAGATTTTTCATAAATTATTTCCCCTTTTTAGAATCAAAAATATATTTAGGTCGTAAAGACAGAATCAATGCTGGGAATACAGTCAATGCAGAGAATGAACTGACCAGCATTGCAAGAGCAATTAAGAATCCCATCCAGATATGCATCGTAAATCCGAAAGAAAACATTAGAACTCCGAATCCTCCAGCAACAGCCGTACTTACGAAAATTGCAGCTTTACCAGCTGACTTGAACGATTTTTCAATTGCAACGTTCTCATCATCGTAGTTTTTAAGTTCTTCCTTCATTCTATAACTCATATAGATCCCATAATCGGCACCAATTCCTACGGCCATGGCACTCACAAGAGCTGTTGAAATCATGAGAGGGATTCCAGTAAGCCCCATAATTCCGAAGTTAACAAAAACTGCAGCAATCAGAGGAATAAGAATAAAGATCCCAGCAGCAAACGAACGGAAAACGATTGAAGAAACAAGAAAAACAGCTCCCATAATTTGGAGAATGTTCAAAATTTTCTCACGAACGATAATTTCATTCTGTGCTACGCCGCTTGCAGTTCCACCTCCGATATCTACCTTGACAGTAGATGGAAGAACCTCTTTAGCATAAGCAAGAGTTTTTTTGGCCAAAGCATCTACAAGTGTTGAGTCATCTTTTTTCATAAAAACTGAAATCAACGCTTTTTGATAGTCATTATCAACAAAGTTGTCGAAATCCCCAGGCTCACCCGAAGATGAATAGAGGAATAAATACTGGGCCACAAGATCAGAACTTTCAGGAACACGGTACATAGCTGGATCATCAGCATGCATTGATTTGTTCATCTGTTTCATGAAATCAACAAACGACACCGTTTTTCCGACAATTTCGTCTTTCTTTAAGAATTCTTGGATTTTCTCCATTCCCTTTAAAACTTCTGGATTCTTAATACCATCAACATCCCCAGCATCGATCACGAATTGGAGAATATTTGTTCCGGCCATTCTTTCGTTAAGCTTGTCATCATCCAAACGAAATTGAACGTTCTTAGAGAAGTTCTCTTTCCCAGAATTGTTAACGACTAGGAAATACCCTCCAAGAGATAGTCCTACAACTAACAAACTGGCCACAGCATAAATCTGCTTTCTTTTATGAGAAACGAGGTAAAACAGTTTTTCAATTAATGAATCCCAAACCGTATGTTGCTTCTCTCTTTCAAACTCCTTTTTACCAGGAGGTGGCAAGATACAACGAAGAGCTGGAATAAATGTTAATTCAAGAACTAAAGCGGCGGCAACTCCAGCAGCGGAGAAGAGACCAAATGTTCGAATAGATTTAATATCAAAAATAACGAGAGATAAGAAACCGAGTGCCGCAACCGTACACGCTGCAACCATAACATTTCCAACTTTAGACAACGCGATTCGAACGGCTTCTTCATTCATCTCTTTCGGAGACATATTAGGATTATTGGTTTTTAATTTGGCAAATTCTTCATAATACCGTTTCAAAATCTGTACAGCGTGACCAGCGGCGATAGCGAGAATCATAATAGGTGTCGAAGCATTAAATACATCCATTGACTGACCTAGCAATGCTAGAACACCAAGTGCCCAAATAACTGCGAGGATGGCCGTGACAAGTGGTAGGATCAGTGCCTGAACAGTTCTAAAAGCTTCATAATGGATAATACCGATGATAACTAATGCAATTAAGAAGAATAACCCCATACGAGATGAGAACATTTCTAAGTTTGCTAAGAAAACTACAATCCCTCCTGTTGCAAAATCAACAGTCCCGTCTTTCTCTGGAGCAATGATATTATTAATGTAGTCATTGATTGGCGTGTATCCACCAGGGATCTTCGTAAACTCAGCAACAATTGAAGTTGTTTTCTGATCTGCAGAAACTAAAAGATCGTTAAAGACAGGGTTTGTTGCGACAGCTTCTTTAATTTTTTCAACATCTTCTGGAGATTTGGGTTCTGACTCCATAATCTGTTGTACGATCATCCCCTCTTCATTCCCCGTAATCGCCTTGGTTTTTCTTGAAGCTAAAGAATTGATGTTATTCTTAACTACGCCAGGGGCTTCAGTGATTTTGTCAGTAATTCTCTTTACTTTTCCAAGTATCTTTTCATCATAAACTGTACCATTTTTGGCAGTAATTCCAATGATTGCCGAATACTTATTACCAAATACTTTTTCAATAAGATTGTTTGTGGCCACATAAGGATGATTCTGAGGAAGAACATCATCAGTGTCTAAAACAATTTTCAACTCTCTGAGCTGAGTCATTAATCCTAAAGTAACTAGGACAGAGAGAAACATCACTGCCTTTCGATACTTTATAACAAATTTAATCCAACTTTCCATATAACCTCTTCACTTAGATGACTGAACCTTCAGTCGTTAATTCAATTTTTATATTTAATGGCAACTTAACTCTTCCAGGATTGGGCAATCAGGTCGATTATCACCCTGGCAATTTTTAACAAGATGATTGAGTGTTTTTAACATTTCTTGAGTCTCTTTAAGCTTTTTTTCGAGTTCATCAATATGTTTAGTTGCAATATTCTTAACCTGTGAACTTGATCTTCCTTTGTTTCTCCATAGGCCAACAAGCTGTTTGATGTCCTTCATAGAAAACCCTAGCTCTCTTGACCGCTTAACAAATTTCAAAATGTGTACGTCATTTTCTGAATACTGACGATAGCCAGCATCAGATCTCGAAGCCTTCGGAATAATTCCTTGTTCTTCATAACGTCTCACCATTTTGCTGCTTATATCAGCTCGCTTTGAAACTTCTCCAATGTTCATTACAGATCTCCTTTACTAATTACGGATTTCCAGTTTTTTAATAATAATGAATTTGTAACAACGCTTACTGAACTCAAGGCCATCGCTGCACCAGCAACAACTGGGCTCAAATATCCAAATGCAGCAAGAGGTATACCGATTATGTTATAAACAAAGGCCCAAAAAAGGTTCTGCTTTATTTTCGTATATGTTCTTCTTGATACAGAAACGGCATCAGGAATGAGGAGAGGATTTCCTCTCATTAGAGTGATTCCTGCCGTATGCATGGCCACATCTGTCCCTGTCGACATCGCCATCCCTACATGGGCAGCAGCAAGTGCTGGAGCATCGTTAATACCATCTCCAATCATGCCTACAATTTCTCCATTTTTTCTAAGTTCTTGAATCACTTCTGCTTTATGTTCAGGAAGAACCTCAGCCCTTACCTCATCTATACCCAGTTCTTGGGCAACAGCATAAGCACTTCCCTTATTATCCCCAGTCAACATGACAGTCTTGATTCCAAGTTTTTTGAGTTCTTCAATAGTTTTCTTCGAAGATCCTTTAATCATGTCACTAAAACTAATTAACCCAATAACCTTATTATTTTCTACATCAATAAGATAAGAAACAGTTTCTCCAACTACCTCTCTCTCTTCTGTAAATTGAAGAGTCTCGCCTTCAAATATATTTAGACCTTGAATAACTCTTTTGCTTCCTACAATATAATGGCGTCCTTCAATCGTCGCTTCAAGTCCTCTTCCAGGTAAAGCTTTTATTGATTCTGCATGACCAGGAACAATATTTTTCTTGCGAGCTTCATCAATGATTGCCTTAGCAAGTGGATGCTCACTTCCATTTTGAATCGTCGCTAAAACACTTAGTACTTCCGTGAGTGGTCTATCAATGGCCACAAGTTTTTTCACCTGTGGCTTCCCTTCTGTTAATGTTCCTGTTTTATCAAATGCAATAGTTGTTAAAGAATGAGCAACCTCTAAGCTTTCAGCATCTTTAATAAGTATTCCTGCTCTGGCCGCTGCTCCAGTCCCCACCATAATTGAGGTTGGTGTAGCTAGGCCAAGAGCACACGGACAAGCGATCACAAGTACAGACACTCCATGAATAATTGCCATCTCCCAATCATGAGAAATAAATCCTGTGATTAGAACTGTTAAAGCGGTTATTATAATTACGGCTGGAACGAAGACAGCACTTACTTTATCCACTAGCCTCTGAATCGGAGCTTTAACTGCTTGAGCATCTTCAATGAGCCTAATAATCCTAGAAAGCATAGTTTCTTTGCCAGTGGCTGTTACTTCAACAATGATAAGTCCTTCCCCGTTGACCGATCCTCCAACAATTTTATCAGATTCTTGTTTGCTTACTGGTAAGCTTTCTCCCGTTATAAGAGACTCATCAACATGCGTTTTTCCTTTTTGAATTACTCCATCAACGGGGATTCTTTCACCCGGTCTAATGATCACTCTATCCGCCAGTCTTACTTTCTCCACAGGTACTTCAATTTCGATATTATCTTTCAAAACTCTGGCCATAGAAGGGCGAAGATTTTGTAATGCTCTGATAGCCTCCGACGTTTGTGTCTTGGCCTTACTTTCTAAGTATTTTCCGAGTAAGACTAAAGTGATAATGACAGATGAACCTTCAAAATATAGATGAGGCATTTGATGCTCTAAGTGATCCAGACCTTTCAGCATAAGATAGAGACTCAAGCTATATGCAGCTGTCGTTCCTAGAGCAACTAACAACTCCATATTACCAGTTCTGGCCTTAATCGCTCCCCATGCAGATTTATAAAATCTCCAACCGATAAAAAACTGAACTGGAGTAGCCAGAGCAAGTTGTATCCATGCATTTGGCATAAGATTTATGCCAAATGGATCAAAAATCATTGGTAATACGAGAGGAAGAGTTAATACAGAAGCTATAATGATAAGAATCTTCTCTTGCCTTAAGCGCTCTTCATTAGAATTCTTTGCGGGACTTTCATCACTCACAAGAGAAGCTTCATAACCAGCATTTTTAATAAGATTCACGATTTCTGAAGCTTCTAATTTTGAAGCTTCATAGTGGACATTCGCTTTCTCCGTAGCAAGGTTAACCGATGCTGATAACACGCCAGAATTCTTTTTTAGAACTTTCTCTATTCGACCTACGCATGAAGCACAAGTCATTCCTTTAATATCTAGATCAATACTTTGTTGCATAAAATAATCCTTTGTAGGCATCGTAAACCTTCCCCTCTAGGTAAGGTCAAGTGCCAAATATCTAAATATTAACCATTTTTTAGACGCACCTTTTAAAACCTTCCCAAATCATAAACCTTCCCCTCGTGGCAACCTCAAGCATTTATTTTATGAAAAAAACCGATTGACCTTACTCTAGGGGGAAGGCTCAGAATTAGGCAAAGTACAACGAAGGAGAATATGTATGTACAATTTTAAAGTTCAATCCATGACGTGTATGAGCTGTTTTCATAATATTGAAGAATCTCTTAAGGAATTTGATCCAACAATTAAAGCTTCAGCGGATATTAAGACTAAGACAGTGACTGTAGAATCAACTCAAACTTATGAGAAAATCAAAGAAATCATAGAAGAAGAAGCAGGCTATCCAGTTTGTGAAGACAAGCCTTCATGTTGCGGCTCAAAAGCTGTGTAATAAGGGGCCAAATGCTTAAGCGACTATTCGGATTAATTACTTTACTCCTATCAACTTCTGTTATGTCCCATCCTGTAATCTATAAAGGAGGAACAGTAGTTTCCTCCTTTAACATGAGTAGCTACAGTGACAACCAGCTTCTTTACTCATTTTCTTCTCGATGGGCGACAGGGTTAAATCACTGGAGATTTACGAAGGATCAACAAAATACAGAGATTGGCCTCGCTCGCCTGAATTATCTTTTATGGAGAAGAAATACCGAGGATTCTCAGGCGAACATTTACCTGCTTTCTGGAGCTGGAATGATGGATTCGGAAATAGATAAAAAATCCACTGCAGTCGCATTCATGAGCGGCTTTGAAGCCGATTGGGAAACTCGGACTCTTTATACGGCCCTCAAACACTACCAATTTAATAGCCCTGCTACTTCAGATCTAACGATGACCCAAGCAAGAATCGGTTTCTCACCATTTGAATCAGATTTTGAAAACCTACAATCATGGTTCATGCTTCAGGCCATGTATATGCCTGAAATCGAGAAAAAAATAATTCTGACTCCCATGCTAAGATTTTTTTATAAAAACGTTCTTTGGGAGTTTGGATCGAGTACTAGGGGTGAATGGATGTTAAATCTGATGGTCCATTATTAAAAATGTCACAAATGGGAATTTAAAACGTCCTACTAAGTATAAGGAGAGAAAGTATGAAATATGCAACAATTCTAGTTATGACGTCTTTATTATCAATTCAGGCATATGCGGCTGAAATTAATGTTAAAGTAAGCGGCATGGTCTGCTCAATGTGTGCCCAAGGAATTCAAAAGAAATTTTCCAATGAAAAATCTGTTGAAAAGATCAAAGTAAATCTTGATAACAAACTTGTTCAAATTCTAACGAAAGATGGCCAAAATATTTCGGATGAAAAAATCAAAGAACTAATATCAGAAGCAGGTTACAATGTTGCAGAAATTGAAAGGAAGTAAATTTGCAAGTTGGCTTGGATTATTTAGTTCCCTAGGTACTCTTCTCTGCTGTGCTATCCCCGCCACCCTCGTCATACTAGGCTTTGGTGCTACTTTAGCGTCCTTCCTTGGAAACTTTCCTCAGCTAATTTGGCTGTCAGAGAATAAAGGAATCGTATTCGGCACTAGCTTATTCATGCTTTCTGTTTCTTATATTGCTCAAAAATATTCACAAAGTCAGGTTTGCCCCATTGATCGAAAAGAAGATTGTGAGAAAACTAAAGACTGGTCTAAACCGCTTTTCAAAATTTCACTCATTATAAATTTAATTGGCATTTTTTATGCTTATGTCCTACCCAAACTTATGAACTAAGGAGTTTTATGAAGTTTCTCATTACATCTATGGTATTCTTATCCTTTTCAGCTTTTGCTCACAATCTCAAAACGGGATCTTATGTCGAGATGCAAGACAAACTTGCTTCTGATGACTTTCAAGGGGCGATGAAGATTCAGAAACAAATCTGTGAAAAAGAACTCGATGAGAAGCATAAAAAAGAATACCAAGATTGCGGTAAAAAGTTTAAGGATATCAAAGATATTCGTGAGTCGTTCAAAAGTCTTTCTGAGTTCTATATTAAGCATGGAGACACTAAAGAAATTGATGGTCTCCTAGTTGCTTATTGCCCGATGGCAAAAGCGAAATGGATTCAAAAGAAAGGATCAATTCGAAATCCATACTACGGGAAATCAATGCTTGACTGTGGTGGAGAAGTAGATAAGTAATTTTTTGTTTTTTAAGACGACCCATCAGCAATTTAACTGATGGGTCTTTAGTTCCTTAATCATCCAAATCAGAATGTCTTAGTCGTAGTGAATTTCCAATTACAGAAACTGAACTTAAGCTCATAGCGAGGCTGGCCAGCATTGGACTTAGTAATATTCCAAACGCTGGATATAAAACTCCAGCAGCTAAAGGTACTCCTAGTGCATTGTAGCCAAAGGCGAAAAGAAGATTTTGTCGAATATTTTTCATCGTCATTATGCTTAATCGATGCGCTCTTTGAATACCAACTAAATCCCCCTTAACAAGCGTCACCCCAGCACTTTCAATAGCGACATCTGCTCCTGTCCCCATCGCAATTCCGACATCGGCTTGTGCTAATGAAGGAGCATCGTTAATACCATCTCCGGCCATTGCGACTTTTTTCCCTTCTTTTTGCAGTTTTTTTATAACTTCATGCTTTTGGTCTGGAAGAACTTCAGCAATAACTTTATCAATGCCAAGCTCTCGCCCAACAACATCAGCGGTATTCTTGTTGTCTCCAGTAAGCATCACAACCTCAATACCTTTCGAATGAAAATACTGAATAGCTGGTTTTGAAGATTCTTTAATTGGATCTTTCACAGAAATTACTCCGGCAGGTGATCCATCAATCGCAACAAGCATAACTCCTTGACCTTCAGACTGAAGTACTTTGGCCATCTCCACTAATGTGGTCGAATCGACTCCATTACTTTCTAAAAGCTTCCTATTCCCTACAAGAACTTTTTTTCCTTGGACTATTCCAGAAATTCCCATTCCTGTAACAGAGTTGAAATTCGAAACTTCGGCCAAAACTAATTTTTTCTCTTCAGCACCGGCTACAATCGCTTCTGCCAGTGGATGCTCACTTGATTTCTCTAATGCTGCTGATAATGCTAAAACATCATCTTCAGCATATCCGTTGACTGTTTGTACAACTGAAAATTTTGGTTTACCTAAAGTTAAAGTGCCTGTTTTATCAACTACAAGAGTGTTGATTTTCTCTAGTCTTTCTAAGGCTTCTGCATTTTTTACTAAAACGCCATGAGTAGCACCTTTACCAACTCCTACCATAATGGACATTGGGGTTGCTAGGCCAAGAGCACATGGGCAAGCAATAATCAAAACCGCCACTGCATTGACGATAGCATAGGTCAGCCTTGGTTCTGGACCTATGAAGTACCAAATACAAGCAGTGATAATAGAAATAAGAACGACGGCAGGAACAAAGTATGATGATACTGTATCAGCAAGTTTTTGAATTGGAGTTCTGCTACGTTGCGCTTGCGATACCATTTTCACGATCTGAGATAATAAAGTATCTGAGCCTACCTTAGTCGCTTTCATGATAAACGAGCCTGTGGAATTGATAGTGGCTCCAGTAACCTTATCGCCTACTTCTTTTTCGACAGGAACGGGTTCTCCCGAAATCATCGATTCGTCTATGACACTTTGACCTTCTGTGATGACTCCATCAACAGGAACTTTTTCTCCTGGGCGTACTCTAAGGAGATCGTTTTCTTTAATCAGATCAATTGAAACATCCTCTTCCTTACCGTCAGCTGTTACCCTTCTCGCTGTTTTTGGGGCCAGCTCAAGAAGTGACCTAATAGCATTTCCAGTTTGACTTCTCGCCCGTAGCTCAAGAACTTGTCCCAATAAAACGAGTGTAATAATCACGGCCGAAGCTTCGTAGTATAAAGGAACCATTCCTCCATGAAATCTCATACTTTCAGGAAAAAAATCTGGTACGAAAGTCGCAAAGACACTAAATATGTAAGCGACACCTGTGCCTATAGCAATCAGGGTAAACATATTAAGATTTCTTGTTTTAATAGAATCCCATCCTCTTTCAAAAAACGGAATTCCGGCCCATAAAACAACAGGTGATGCCATAAGTAACTGAAGGCCTGCATACAACCAATGTGGCATGGCATGCTGAACAGGCTGCCCTGGGATAAGATCCGACATGGCCAAGAATAGAAGTGGCACCGACAAAAATACACTCACCTTAAAACGCTTAGTAAAGTCAACTAACTCAGGATTCTCTTCATCATCTAAACTAATTTCTTCTGGCTCCAAGGCCATTCCACAAATTGGACAATTGCCTGGTCCTTTTTGACGAACTTCAGGATGCATAGGACATGTGTAGATTTTTGCCTTATCAGCTTCAGAAACTACACTTTTTTGATTTTCTTTATGTAGATATGTATGAGGTGATAAATCAAATTTGCCTTTGCACTTTATGCTACAAAAGAAATAATCCTTGCCATGAAAATTAGTTTTTCCGCCCTTTGCTGTTTCAGGATTAACCTTCATTCCGCATACCGGATCAGTTACTTCACTTGTATCCCCTGCACTCCCACAACTATGACCATGATGTCCTGAATGATTATGTTCCATTGTTGAACCTCTCTACTATTTGGCCATAAGTGGAGTTTTGTAGGTAGCAATGCTTCCTTTTTTAGAATCACGAACAGCCTTAATTTCGATTGTTCCTTCTTTTTGAAGATCTACCCCACCCTCAAAAGAACATAAGAAATAATCTTTGCTCTTCTCACACGAAGCCTTAGTTTTATGGTGTCCTGAAAATGTTACTTCAACGCTAGAGTTAGCAGTCACAGGATTTTTGAAATTCATATCTAAAAGATAAACCTTCAATTTATTCGCCCCTTCTGCTTTAGCCTCAGTATGAAATGGGCCCGGCATTCTGATCTCTCCGCCATTGGGTCCTGGTTTATTCATTCCATGAGCAAAAACTAAAGAAAAATTCAGCATTAATCCTAGAAACAAAGAACTTTTAAAAGCTTTCATATATCCTCCTCGAAAGTATCATTGGTTAAACTCTAAGCCTTCCCTTACGGGTAAGGTCAACATATAAAAAAATATCAACAATTATAAAATCTTAGCCCTGACTAAAATAGGATGACAATAACGCGCATTAATAAGTATGCACCTTCAAAGTCGTCCAACAAAACTTAGTAGGTCTTTAAATTCAGAAACTCAAGGACCCCTGTGATACAGTTCACTTAATAATTAGTGTCTTCATTATTTATTAAGTGGTGGAATGTTTGAGGCTATAACAACAGTAATAAGTAGACTTCAAGACATACGATTAAAAACGAAAGCCGTTACTTACTACAGCTTTGGTAAGAAGCTCTCAGAATCTGGCAAAGATTCACTCCCACCTCATTGAGCAGGTAAGCTAGAGACATAGGTAAATCAATAGAAACTAACGTCTTTTAAACAACTCTAGTATATCAACTTTTAGAACCCTTGCTATTTCTTCAAGGGTATCAAGTTTCATATTAGGGAAAGTACTCGCTTCAACCTTTTGAATATACCTCACACTAACATCGAGCTTTTCAGCAAATTCCTCTTGGGTCATTTGCTCTTTCCTGATTCTCTTCAAATTTTTAGAAACTCTTTTTCGTAATGCTGACATTTCTACCCGTACCTGTGGATTCGGGTAAATTTTCTCACTGACTATCGTTTACAAACACGAACCTGCAAGTTCAGGATATAATTTGAAAAAGATACGAATCAAGAAAACTTATATTTTAGAAAATTCCTAGTTATGTTAACCTCCTACAAAAAAGGTCTGGTATGTTGAAAAATCTAAAAATTCTATTGGTTGAGGATGACTTCGACTTAAGAAGTATATTCTCAAGCCAATTAAAAAACCTAAATAGTACACTTTATGTTGCCCAATCGGGGAATGAAGCTATTAAACTCTTGGAAACCGGTCTTAGTCTTGATTGTATAATATCTGACTATTCAATGCCAAATGGTGATGGTGCCGCACTATTGAGATATGTGGCCTCAACTGGGTGCTCATTACCATTTATTTTTTTTACTAACGATATTGATCCTGAAATTCCTGTTAAGTATGAAAAGTTTTTGGGAACGGTTCATAAGCTTCAATTCGACGAGCTTGTGAACGTAATCAAAACGATCTAATGGAATGTTCTTTAAAAGATCATATTTCTTCACTTGGAAGAAACTTTTTTTGCTTTTGGTTTCTTTATGGCCTGTGGTCTCGTTCCAAAATTTCCATGAAGATTGTAGATAAAATGATAAATCGCAACTCTCTTAGCTGAAATCGGACACAAATGATAGGAGCAGTAGATATTTACATAGTTCTTATCCTCGGTTAGCAGGAATGAATCAGAATTATCATTAATAAATGTTGCCGATCCTTTAACATATTTAGTGACATAGTCAGACCATATATTGGAATGAGAATCATTCGCCATAAAGACAAACCCTGATTCAGTTTCTGAAAGAAAATAGTTTAGGCACTGATCCACTGGATTATTCGATTTATTAGACCACAGCTTATACTCGCCTACATAATTTGTAACTTCACCTGATTTCTTAAACTTTAAGTCGGACCTGCCATCCTTTCCAATAGACTCTAACTCTACTTCAAAAGCTGGATATAAAATTCTGGCCCCTACTAACTGATATTGAACTTCTTTAGTTCTAATTTCGATGGGAACAATCGGCAAAACATCAAGGGTTTTAACCTGAGAAGCAATCAGCTTTAAATATTCTCTATCAGAAGCCTTAACCGTATCATCGATCCTTTCACTAATAATACTTCTCCATTCGTCCACAAATTTTATAAGATCTAATACTTTATAAAACGAGAAGTTTTCAGTTTTCTTAGAATGTTCACAAAAGATACAATACTCAGAATCTAAAAGAGGACTCTCACAATCACTACACCCCTCTAACTCTTCAGATTCTGAAATTATTTTCTTATCAATTAGAATGTCCATGAACATTTCAGGATCATCTTCAGAGCTGACAATATCAATTAATCTCCGTTTTAGAATATAGTTTCCTACACCGTGAGATTTTATGACTCTTGCAAGTTCAATAACCTGATCGTTAGATCCCTGCAACTCATCTAGTATGATGGATAATTCTACCAAGTATATACCTCACTCTATCTTCGGTTTGTATTCCATAAACAAGAAGGCTATTAGATTTAGAATCAATCGTAGTATGCACTTCTTTTTCAAGCCCTTCATCGTCATCAACTTTCCAAAAGAAATTTCCATAAGTTGAAGCATACTTGTTTTTCATCGCCTTACTCGCATCTAATAATTCCCTATCAACTTCAATTCCATGCTTTTTATCGCGGGATTGTAGAGATTGCTTCCCACCAGATTGAGTCTCTTGATTGAATTTTTTTGTAGAGACTTCCCCTGAGTCTTTAATATTAGCAATACATTTTCTAATATCGAGTTTTGACCAACTCTTCGCAGGAATTTTTAGAATACTTTCGATTGATTGAAGAACATGTCTTCTACCATTATCATATGTAGATTTATTTTCGGCCTGTGAAACCCTTACCATCATCTGACCAGTCAAGAGATTCCAATCAAATATTAGAATCCCCCTCGATTGGTGAGATTTCCATGCTCTGTACTCTAAGCCACTATCTTTATCAATATAATCCTCACCCTCATACCTTGAATAAAAAACTCTTCTTTCTGCCCAAATAAGGGACAACCTTTTTCCTTCATCAAGAGTTACCTTAAAAAGTTCAAAACCATTTTTTCCTGGCATGAACAAAGGTCTTGATTCGTTTAGCCTCAAATCAATCTCTTCTTTAATTAGAATTTTCTGCAGAGATTCAAAATTCAACTTTTTAAAATCTGCCCGAATTTCGGGTAGCGATCTGAATAAGAAGATATGCTGTCTTCCCCATTCTTGAACTTTATTTACAAAGTTATAAAGATGCTCTTTATGAGTTTTGTTTTTTGCAACGTCATCTAAAATGACCCCAATTATATCTTCTTTCGTGCTTGTTGATTCAATCTCTATTTGTAGTTCTTGCTTTCCATACTTATAGAGAATTGGACGAGTAATTGAATTGAGAATATCTATAAGCAATTGCTGTTCAATTTGATCCATCTTCATTTGCCACCTTTTCAATTTAACTTCATGGTACGGATTGATCGGAACAACGAATAAAAAGCCTTACATAAGATTTCTTAATTATATCTAGGCGATAGTAGAATGGATTTCATTTGATGGTGCTATCCTTTAGAGATAGTAATGGGGCGTACTTGACTGCCGTGGAACAACTGACATAATTGTATCCAAAGGTGTACAGTGACTTATTGAGACTGTACAAGACTATCTGAAATTCAAAAGGTCTCATTTTGAACGAAATAGATATAAATGATTACACAGAAGTTAAAGAGTGCTCTTTTGAAGGTGAACATTACTCTGTTCGTAACAATGGGGCTATTCTTCGTCACTCAGCTGAAGGTAAAAGAGCCCGCTTAAATGATAATCAATGGACATTCGGAAAAGAAAACAAGCAAAATGGATATTTAACCATCTCCACCGTTAGAGTTCACCGAATTGTGGCCACCGCCTTTCATGGTGAGCCACCTGATCTTAATTATGTCGTAGATCATATTGATTCAAATCGCCAGAACAATCGGCCTGAAAATTTAAGATGGCTAACTCGATTAGAAAACTCTTTAAAAAATCCATTCACTCGAAAAAAGATTGAATATCTATGCGGTAGTATTGAAGCTTTTTTAGAGAACCCAGCAATGCTTAATAACCACCAACTAGAGCCAAATTATTCATGGATGCGTACAGTGACAAAAGAAGAAGCACTCAACTGCAAAAATCGAATGACAATTTGGGCAACTCAAGAAAATAAGATATTTAAACCTAAAATGGTTTCAAAACGTCATTCTTCATCTTTTGGAAAACGAGCATTTTTACCACTCAATAAGTTTGAAGTAGGTTTTCCTAGAGAACCTGGCCTTGATATTAGCAAAACACTATGGGCAGCAACGTATATGTTTGCCCCTTCGTATTTTCCTCTTTGCCCTGAAACCTTCACAGGTGATCATCTCCAAGAATATTTTAACAATATCAAACCAGGTGAAGTTTTTGCTTATACACAAAAATACGAGGAGCATCCTGAACTATACTTTTCTTTAAAGGTTCTTAGGGCTTCCATTCAAAAAGAACAAAAAACGATAGTGGTCCTATGTGAAAGAACAGATCATCGCTGGGGAGTAGTTGGTATAGAAATCTATAATAAGAATCAATGGTTTATTCACCATAACTTTGGAGTTTATAACCTCAAAGAAGTAGCAGAACAAAGATTTACTGAAGCTCAAAGCATCCCTGTAAATCAATATTTTACTGAAGGCTATAGACACTCTCGCGATTAAATATTTTTGTCTATAGCATGTGGGCAATTCATCAGCCAGCCATTCAGTATTTAAATATTACCATCTTTAGGAACGAAGGAGATTTTTTGATCTTCGCCTAATCATATACATGTCATTCCTCAATCAAGTCGGAAATTTTACACTCCAAAACTTCGGCCCATTTTATTAGAGTATTTAAAGTAGGATTGAACCCCTTCTTAAAGTATCGAGCGGAATTAGAAGTTTGAACACCTAGTCTTTTTGAAAATTCGTACTTACTCATCCCCTTGGCCTTTAACGCCTTCTCAAGATTAAGGTTAGGTTTCTTATTATTATTAGACATTTAGCTATTCTAAAGCATAGCTATCTCATGCTATAGACTATTTTTAAAAATAGCTATATTATATAATAGTCATGAAAAATACAGAAAAACATCTTCTATTAGCTAAAAATCTCATCCTGGAGTGTAAAAAGAAAGGAATAACCCTTACAAGTTTGGCTCGTCTTAGTGGGATAAGTCAGCCGACCCTACATGGATGGAGCACTGGTCGATCAGTTAAAAAGATAGAAGATTTAGTCCGAGTTTGTAATGTGCTTGAGGTTAGCCTCTACGAAATACTATTCGGCATAGTAGATCCGCATAATAAGCCTTCTGATATTTTACATGAGGTTTACTTTGATGAAATCCAAGTCATCGTTAAACGAATAAATAAAGGAAAAGAACAATGAAACTAATATTACTTGCAACAGTCCTAATTTTAACTGGATGCTCTTCTAATCGTCTTGTTATTGAGAAAGAAGTTCCGCCAAGAGTTTCACTTCCTAGGAATCTTAGGACCATTGAAATTCAGAATATTTCTGGAAGAGATACAGAAAACTTGCAGGCAGCACTGGCCCAAGTATTATCTCAACAGACCGACTTCAAAGTTATCTACTCTCAAAATACTGAAGAGTTGATTGATGCAAAACTTAGAGGAAATAGAAATCGCCAGAGCTATCCTCAAGCTGATTTGATTATTCGGGGTCAGGCACAAGAATCTATAGAAAGGAGAATTAAAGATGGTTTCACTCAGTTTGCTGTAACTTCAAGACTTTATCTGCAACTTATAAAAGCTGATTCTGGTGAAGTCGTACTCTCAGACTACTTCGTAGGAACATCTCTATCAAACATTTATCTAAAAAATTCAAATACAACTTATGACAGTTTTACTGATGCCTTATTTTCTGCTCGGAATGTTGCTTTAGACAAATTTATCTCTCAATTCACACCTCAAAAGAAATGGGAAGAAATTGAGCTTATTCCATACAAAGAGACAAAAAAATTCGATGAAGTAAAAAATCTCATAAGCTACGGTAAACTTGATATCGCAAAAGAAAAAATAAGTGACCACATCCGAAACTGTTCAGATGATACGGAAAAGGGAAAAGCTTTTTTTACTCTTGCAGTAGTTGAGTCTCTTCTAGGGAATACTGATACGGCCAAAGCGAATATCTTAAAATCAAATGAGCTTTATCCAAGCGAAGTTAGTATGAGTTATTTGGCAGACATTGAAAAAGGAAATACTAAATGAACAATACAAATTCGAGTCCATTTAATGATTGGATGCTATTGCTAGGAATCGTGCTTCTTCTAGGCTTAGTACTTTATGGAGTGTCTAAGATGATGTGGAAAATCGTCAAATTTGCTTCAAGAAGAAGGCTTCGTCCAGTAAAGGTTGTTGATATGACAAACGTCATTTTACTAAATCAGTACCGACAAAAAGTGTAATAATGGGTAAAAAATCATTCCCTATGATTGACATCTTATCAGTCATAACAGACAAGCGTTGTGGAACGATGAATGGTATTTATCGCATCTTGGAATTCTTTTTTTCAACGCCACGTTTATACGCATGAATTTCCCGAACTAATACCAAAAGCCAGTGAATTGATCATCAAGAAGTATCCTCCTCTAGCTAAAATTAATGGGAATCGCTTAACACGCGAAAACTCTAAGTCCTGGATTGAAAATCAACTTCTAAGCATTCAGCAAGATTCTTTGACTTTCAAACCTACTCCCCAATATTTATAGAAAAGGAAATTCTTTCCCTTGAATTTTTTGTATATATGATGGAAGTGAAATCGAATTTTGCTCTTGGCCAGTGGTTAAAATAATGTTCTGAAAACCTAAGTCAGCCGCCTTTTGGGCAACTTCTACCCCATTCGTTTTTTCTGAAAGTTCATAATCTATATAAATTGGAGTATTTTTATTTTGGATAGACAGTAAGAGTTTAAAAAATTCAAAGGACGTATAACAACTAAGGATCTCAACCCCCTTCCTCTCTGCTTCTATTCTCCAATTCAAATGGTTTATCTCTTCATCATCTAAAAGAAGAATGACTTTTTCATCTAGCACTGGCCTTACGCCAATCGAACTAAGAGCAGACTTCGGAATTACATTTGGTATCAAATTAGCTTCAATCGAACTTAAGTCTGTCCCTGTGACAAGATAAAAATCGAAATCTGCTCCAAAAGATTTAATCTTTTTATAACAATCTACTCCATTAAGAGGAGAGGCTCCGAAATCATAATCGCTAAAAACAATATAGCGCGTATTAAAATCAAGTTCAGGAATTTCCTCAACACTAGAATAGTATTCAACTTTATTTGGAATATCTCTAAGGACTCTTTTCCAGTGAATGTGAATTAGCTTTTCATCATCGGCTACAATGACTTTCGTCCCTCCTCTAATCTGAATTGTTCCGTTCTCAATTACATTAAAGCATAAAGGCAATGTGATTTTCACGACTGTTCCAATTCCGAGTTTAGATCTAATCTCAAAATCACCACTGTGATCTTTGGAAAATTTTTGAGTTGAAGATAATCCGATACCAGATCCTTCAGGTTTTTCTGATGACATCTTTCCTGAAAGAATCATTTCCAATTTTTTTTGTTCAATTCCTACTCCTGAATCTTCCACTTTAATCACGGCTGATCTACCATTAACCTCAAGATTAATTTTGATTACATTTCTCTTATTTTCAGAAGCTTCAACAGCATTGTTGATTAGATTTGAAAGGCATCTTCCAAGATCACCTAGAACAACATCAACAGTAATACGATTTATGTCTGACCTTTGATAAATAATGCTTATATTTGGAAGCTCTCTATATTCAGCTCTTTTTTCATCCACGATGTCTTGGATGTACTCACCCAGCTCCACCTTAGACTTAGTGATGTTTTTCCCCTGAGATAGCTCTGAAATTATTGCAGAAAGCCTCTCGGTAGCTTTCTGTAATAAACTTTTGTCGTTACTAGCAATCTGAATACGATTTAAACCAGCCTTAATAGCCGTCAGTGGCGACTTACTATCATGTGCCACACGCTTGGCCAATACTTCTCTTTCAATGGCTCGTGCATGAGTAACACGTTCTTCCTCTGCTTCCTTAATCTTTTTGTAACTTTCAACGATTTTAGACTGAATATCGAGGTATTCTTTAGACTCAATTGAATCATCCAGCTTACCCGAATAAATTACGGATAATAACTTATGCAAATCTGGTTTTAAATACTTTAGCCAGAATATAAGAATAAACGACATATTAAATAAAAATGAAGCGACAATTGCAAAAAAAACAAGACCAATTTCTTTTGACGTAACAAAAGGACTACTCAAAGACTTACCCAGCTTTAAATATCCTAGGACGTAATTATTCATTTTCACAGGAACAAAGGAATAAACATCCTTGTGGTTTGGCTTTAAACAAATTTGGATAGAATTATCACTCTTCCTACAACCCAGTTCCATTTTATGAATGATTTGTGGTACCGACTCTGGATTTAAAAATTCAACATCACTTACCCCATTCAATTCTAATAATTCATAAGCGATAAGATTTCTCGCTGTTTCATTGTTCATTTTATGCTGTAAAGCTACACCTTCAAGAATCTTCTGATCTACCTTCGTTAAACTTTGAATAATTGAAGGTGGCAATGATTGTTCTTTATTTTTATAAATATAATAACCAAACACAATCAATCCAAGAATCTGGATCAGGAGGCTTAATCCTAAAAACTTCAATAGTCGTTTTGCTAAACTCATTTCATACTCTCATATCCGTTTTTGGACACCCTAATCAAAAATTTCTTTTCCGACACTACTTTAAATCTCGGATTAACTACAAGTGTCCCAGCTCCGATAAATTGATTTGTAGTTTTAGAAAAGTAGTCTATGATGGTAGCAGAATCCATCTTCTCTACTTGGCCAACAATGCTTGAAAGAAAACGAACTGAGTCATAGGTATCTACACTGATAAGCATTGGCTTTTTCTTGAATTGTTTCTCATATTTAATGGAGAATGCCAGGAAGCTCTTAGAGTTATCGCAAGAACAGTTTTGTCTCGAAAAATAAGCCTCAATATCTTTGTTCTTTAAAAAGTTCAAATATGCTGGCAGCTCACTCGAACCAAAATACTTAGTACCAATAAGAATGGGCATTTTCTGAGTTTTACTCTCAGATAGTTCATCTGTAATCTTGGCAGCAATAAGCGACCTCGTTAAAAGTATTACATAATCCCAATTTTTAATCTCTTTATGAACTTTCAAAAACTCCGAAATATCATGAGTCTGTTCTATGACATTTAGATAAGTAACATTGTTTGTTCTATTTTTAAGTAAAGGCTCAATAGCTTTTTTATACTCTAACATTTCAGAACGATCTGACGCTGTAATAACAAGGACTCGATCTTCTCTTTTCATTTTATAAGGGATTTTTTCAAAAAGATGTCCTAAAAGCATTTCAGCATTAGGTTGGATTGTTCTCAGATAGTTCGTCTTTTCAAAACGATCCTGCGGATCACCATAAATGGATAAGGTAAGGATAGGATTTAATGCCAAATCGTCTTCAATGGCTAAGAGATCATTCCCTGTCGAGAATCCAAGTATCGCATCACATCCTGCCTTCCTCATAATCTGCAGTTCATTAAGTGCCGCCAGAGCCGTAACATCGTAATAGTGTACTTCCAGCTCAATTTTTTCTTGAACTTTTGAAGGAAGCTCGTTTATCGCTAATCTGGCCCCATTAACAAATGCTTCACCATAATTAGGAATTGTTTTTTCAGTTGATCCAGCCAAGCAGATTTTTAGCTTCTGATCATTGGCATAAGATAACTGAACATAGATAAGAACCAGGAATATGCTTAGTATTCTCATATAAATATCCTTGCCCCCATATAAAGAGCTGTTCCCAAGAATATACTCATCAAAGAATTTCCCTTTACCCATTGAACAGTGAAAACGACCATTCCAACGGTCAACCGTAGCAGGTATTCGTTGGTAAAAGAAAAATCCCGATAACAATAAATAATAAGAAAGAAGATGATGAGATCACCCAAATGGTTTTTAATAAAACCGAAATTAAGAAGTTTCTCTAGTTGCTCACGGAAGATCAAAGGAATGAGCCTCGTTGCTTGGGTCGCTAGAATCAGTGCTGTCGCAAAGGATATTTTATCAAAATTATCCATGACATTCTCCACGATTTGCTAATTTTGATTTCAATGCACTGGAGAAAATCACAATAAATAAGGCAACGAGAGAAAAATCAGCTCCTTTAATATACCCCAGAGCCTGAGCGGGAACGAGTGCTCCTAAGGTACAACCTAATACCCAATAAAAATGATTGAGGCCAAAAACTTTTATCCAATCAGAGGTCGATAAATTTCTTGATGAATAGACATTTGTCATACCGTAATTTTCGTCTGTCAGTGCCGAAAAAAGATAAACTCTTCCTACGCTTTTCTTCCAAGAGTTGAGATGTTTGAGGCCATAAAATATATGCCTGATATTTAAAAGAAAAATTGTTGTGCATAGGAATACCCAAGAGAAGGCAGGTTGATAAAACTGGAGGGCAATAAACTGTGCCGCACCTGCGAAGCAAAATAGAGCAATTAAAAAAGCTTCTAATGCTGAGCCACCCTTTCCCGCAAATAAAACACCAAAGGTAAACCCTAGAGAAAGATACCCAAAAGCAACAGGCAAAGAGTTTGTGAAAATTTCTTTCCATCTTATGGGCATGGAGTCCACCCTCCATCTACTGGAATAGATGCACCATTAACAAATGAAGACTCATCACTCAAAAGAAATCCTGCGACAGCTGCGATTTCTTCAGGTCTTCCAAATCGCCCCATAGGTATTTGACCAATGAGTTTATCGGAATAGGCTTGCTTAGTGATGCCTTGTTTACTTGAAACTCCATCAATGACCTCAAGGAGCCTTTCTGTCTCAGTGTAACCAGGGAGTACGTTATTGACTGTAATATTGAACTTTCCAAACTCCTTAGAGAGAGTCTTAGACCAATTCAACATAGCTCCTCTTAACGTATTTGAGACTCCCATATTTTCGAGGGGAATTCTTGCCGTAACTGAAATGATATTAACAATTCTTCCCCCACCATTTTGTTTCATCTTAGGCAACACGGCTTTCGCTAATTCGTCAGACGGGAACAGATGAGTTTCAAAAGTCTTTAAATAATCTTCTTTAGTTGTACTGTCAGCAGGCCCAGTTGCTGGCCCGGAAGCATTATTCACGACACCCCATATATTGTTCTGAGAAATAGATGCAAAAACCTCCGCTCGTTTCACGCTGTCTGATAAATCTAAAATTAGATGCTGATAGTTCTTATGAGATAATACTTCCTCGCGAATTTCTTTATTTGAACGAGAAATGCCGATAACATTAAAGCCACGAGAAATTAAATTTTTGACAAGAGATGCCCCGATGCCTTTACTCGCCCCACACACTACTACTGTTTTCATACAAACTCCCAAAATCTACGATAGTTTTCAAACTGACTGTCTATATCACCAAGATAATTTCTTACAAAGTCATTAAGGTAAGTCCTACGTTCAATGACTGATTGAAGTTTTAAAGACTCCATTTCTGCTGAATGGATAATCGAAATAAGTTCATTCACTTCTTTTTTCAGTAGTTCAAGGCTTAGCCCAAGAAAAAAGTTTTTTTCTTGAAGGTATTTCCAAAAAAACACTGAAGAAATGGCATCAAAATTCGTCCTCTCCCTGAAAAGAGGATATGCCATCAACCTCTCTGCAAACACATAGAGGGCAGTAAGTTCTGCTTCCTTGCTTCCATTCTGAAGACAGTATTGAATAACTCCAAGATCAGCTCTTAGTTCTTCCATTGCCGCAGAATACTTCCCTGATTTTTCTTTCAAATATGTCGGAATAGGCATTGGGCCTTTTCTGTGAGACTGCTCATGAATGTGAACCCAGTTGGCAATAAGTTCATAAGTTTTCGCACTGTCAGTCATTAAGACTTCCTGGAAAAAATTTTTAAACCGTGAGTTATTTAAGAATGGCCGTGTATGTTGAAAATGTCTCTGTGAAAATTTATTTACGAAGTAGTAAACCGGATCTTTTTCTTGTGCTTCTCTTCCTCTGAAGTTTTCTGGAAAGATTGCAACGACTTGAGGATTAGATATCCCCTCAGTTCCTTCTTTTTGAACAACACATCGAATGTGCTTAAAAGTAGAATCTAAATGAAGAGATGGCTGAACACTAATAATCTCACTATACTCAACACTGAGATAGGGATGGTAAGCACAGCTAAAATTCCCATAGATGACATTTTCTTTTTCTGAGATTTCTTTAAAGATTTTTTTATTACCAAGATTCTGACAAATATCCTCATAAATCTTTTCAAGGATAACTGAGTCGTCTTTCTTATACTGAAGAAAATCTACCGCCTCTTGCAATCCCTCTGCTATAGCGTATCTTCTTACCATGCTAACTGCTTCTAAAATTTCTCCCATAGCTATCATCCTCTGAGTCTTTCAGACTCTTCTATTTCATTAAGAAAAGAATCCACTTCGATCTTTTCATCAATCAAAATGTCATATAGTTCAGCTGGAATCTGGTTCATCAATATTTTTCTTACTGGTATTTGGGATGTGATTTGACCTAACCAATAGATCAGTCTATTTGAAGTCTTATCGACATACCAAAAATAAACTGCTTTTTCTGAAGAGCTTTCTTTACTAAGATTCTGTTCACAGATCGTTAGAGCCTTAAGTCTATCAGCTCTTTCTTGGCCAATGAGTTTTATCGCTTCGTCTTTGTCTTTCACAATAACAAGTAATTCACCACTATAATCACGGTACTGTTCTCTTGAAGTATTTATCATTGTAATGACTGTTTCATGGATCGCTCCATACCCCTCTTTTGGCTGAACTCTACCTTGTTCAAGATTTTGAACCATCAAATTTATGTTATGGAACTTTCCAGTAGTATTATGTTTGAATTTTTCCATTGAGATCATTATTGTAGCTCCATAGAAGATTCAATCTCGGTAACGCCATTATTCAATTTTTTCTTCTTGTTTCGTCCATAGTATGTCGCTGTAGAAATTTTGAGTTCTTCAATTGCCTTTCTTTTAACCCCACCATTTTTATCTACCGAATATTGCATCATGCTATTTTTCATTAATTCCAAAAAACTCTCTAATCCAATTTGCTTCGCTAATTCATAGTGTTTCGAAGTAATAATTCCTTCATCTTCTTTGGAACCATTCAAAATCTTGTTCACATCTCCTACTGTAATTCTACCAGGGGATGATCTTGAAACAATCTCAGCAAATCGAATTGCTTCTCTGAGGTTCCCTGGCCAACTATAATTGAGAAGTGCTTCCTCTGCCTCTTTTGAGATAACAACCTTTCTCATTTCAGAAATTTTCTTTTTAATTGTAGGAATAATATCTTCAATCCTTTCTCTGAGAGGAAGGAGCCTTACTCGGAATCCACAAATCCTTTGGTATAAATCAAATCTGAATTTTCCTTGCTTTACTAGTTCATCCAAATTATCCCAACCTCCACAAATAAGAGAAAAATCAGATTTCACTTCTTTGTCAGAGTTTACCGCGTAGAATTTCTTTTCTTCTAATGCTTTGAGGAGCTTAATTTGCATAGCCTCTGGCATACTCCCAACCTCATCAAGGAACAGGGTTCCCCCATTAGCGAGCATCAACTTCCCTTCTGCGGATTCTACTGCTCCAGAATAAGCCCCTTTTCCATAACCGAACAGCTCCGCTTCTAGTAACTCTTTGCTAATCGCTCCACAATTTAACTGAATGAACTTTCCAGTTCTTTTTGAAAGCCGATGAATTCCTTCTGCAAGAAAAGTTTTGCCAGAACCTGTTTCTCCACTGATATATAGAGGAACTTTTGTAGAAATGAACGGAGTAATGGATTCAATGATCTCTTTTTGGATTGGATTCTTAGTAGGATAAATCTCAGTCGTAAGAATACTTCCATTAAAACTATTTTTCCCTAAAAGATATTTCGTAAGTGTTTCGCTAACATGACTATCTTCATTTCCCTTAGCATAAAAGTCCTTACATCCGAGATCATAAGCTTTATCAACTGTTTCATCTTCAGAGTAAGAAGACATTACTACAGAGTAGATTCCTCTTTTTACTGCTACAGGAATTAACTTCAAGCCCATTAACTCGTCGCTATCATCTAAACGCAAGTCAATGAAAGCAATATCTATGACTTTCGTTTCAAGAATCTTTTTGGCATCAAAAAAATTATCGGCTTCATAAACCTCAAAATTTTTTTGAAATTGTTGCTTAATCGCAAATCTCGCCAACTTCTCGTCATCAACAATTAAAATTCTCATTATTAGCCAACCTTGCCCAATGCTTTCGCTGCGAAAGCCAGAATACTTTCTGCTCGAAAGCGTTTTAGTACACTACAAAGACTGTGTAAAGCCCCATTATTTACACTAATCCATTGAAATTTTTACATTCTCTTCAAAAAAAGTATCACTTCGCGAACTTGGCCTCAGGCCTGCTTTAAGAGAAATCAACGACACAAAGGAGTCAGCAATGTTTGAAATAGAAAAAAACAGAATTCAAGTAGAAGTGATGACCAAGATGGATGAAGTTAAAGCCTGCCAGGCCAAAGAAAATAATAGCAAGGGCTTTCTTTCTAAATTTCTAAAACCATTTGCCGAGAACCAACAACCAGAAACAGGCCTCAAGGTTTTGGTCTGTGAGGATGACAAACTTCAACGTCTTATTCTTAAAAAGTCTCTTGAGAAAAGAGGGATTGAAGCAATATTTTCGGAAACACCAGTCAGAGTTCTGAATCAAAATTATTTAAAAAATTTCGATTTTGTTATTACAGACAATCGGATGCCATACATGACAGGTACTCAGTTCACAGAGTATGTGGAAGAGGAACTTAATCTTGAGCTCCCGATGTATATGTTAAGTGGCGATTCATACTTAAAACACGAACTTCCAATTACCAAGGTTCGCCGTGGTATTTTTGAAAAATTCGAAAAACTTGAAAAAGTTTTGGACGAGATTTTTGATGATTTCAAGAATTATAAAAAAGAGATTAAGCAGCGAGAAGAGTCATCTATAAACTTCAACTCGACTGTCTCAGCCTAATAGGTGAATAGGAACTCGGCTATGAAAATTTTAATTTTACTTCTGATCTCTATGGATGTTTTTGCAGCAACAGCAAATACTCTCTCAGGTAATAACCTCCTTCCCACACCTACAAAACAAGAGATTGAGAGGAGTGCTGAAAAAATTAAGATCCCATCAGGAGTGAAAATTTCAGATTCATGGCTCCCTTATCTTAACCCCGCCTTTGAAGAATTTTGGACAGAAGGCAATCATCGTCCTGATGCTGGCTTCGTTCTCTTTGCACGAAACCCATCAGTAGATAATGCTAAGCTCTGGCTTCTTCGTATGGAAACAAAGGCAAAGCATCTTGAAGTGATGTTTGATTCTATAGCTAAAGCCCAACAGGAACTTATTAAGTCTGGGATTTTGAAAGACAGATATGGAGTTTTAGCAAAGGCAAAATCACTTCCTACTCCAGCAATAAAACAAACTTTGAACAAGGAGGGCATGGCGGAAATAGAAATTTTTTTCTTATTTAGCTCGTCATGCTCTCACTGTAAAAAATTGGCCTCTACTCTTAAAGGTTTTTCAAATGTAAGTCCCCTCCAGGTTGATGAGACAAAAAGTCTCTTTCACTTTGAGGGGCTTCCCTCAAGCGAGTTGGCTACAGATAGTACAAAGAATGAGTATCTAGCCTCAGGAGAAGTCCCTGTACTGGTACTGCATGACCCAAAAACAAAAACTGTAAATATTCTAAAAGGGAATAGGCCCCAAGAAGAAATTCTCCTTGCCATGGCATCCCTTATTAACAACCGAGGAGAAAATAAATGAGAGCAAGTTTAGCAACAATGATGCTTGTCATGTCTGAAAAATCTATTGCGTGGTCAGTTCCATTCTCACCCTCACCCGAGCTAACGAAGACAACAGATCACCAGGCAACCATTCAGTTTACTATGTGGGCATTAAAGGCATTTTGCATCACCGCTTGTATCGTTCTTCTTTTTGGAGCTTCAAAGAGCTTTACATCTGAGAACTACACCCAAGCGATACTCAGTTCTTTAGGAGCTGTTATCGCAGGGGGAGCAACAATCTACGCTCTCCCACTAAGTTAATTTCTAACTTAGATCACTTCATTTAGGAGGCTTTTATGATGGGTATGGCCCAGAAATGGTATTGGTATATCTTTTTTTCTCTCTTCTCTCTTTTTCTTTTTGATCAAGGAACGGCTCATGCACAGACTTGTTCTGGTCAATCTTCAATGACAAGAGCCTGCATCCAAAATCCTGAAGGATTACTTGCAGGAAATGAAAAAGCAACCAAAGCCGTCACCATGGCGAACTGGCTTCTCAGTGCAGTCGCCCTTGGGGCAACAATCGTTTTCTTAATTAAAGGCAGCAAAAAACTTAGTGACGATGACTACATCGGAAGTGCTGGGCCCTTTATGGGTGCTCTTGTAAGTGGACTCACTATTTATCTAGCTGGCTCAATAGCCCTTTAAGGAAAATATGTACGATTATTCAAAAAGTGAAATTCATAAAATTGAGAATGTAGAACATGAGATTCATATCTTAGGTGTAAAAGTCCCTGCGATGCCCTGGTGTATCTATATCTTCCTTGGCTTTCTCATCATCAATCCCTTTCTCGCTTTCCTTGTGACCTTTGCCTTTATTGGAATTGTCAGGAAGTTTTATTTTGCTGAAAAGGCAGGAACACCCATCGAGTACCAAGGGTGGTTTATTAAACTTTCTAACTCTCTTCCTCTAATCAAAGATCTTTTCCCTTCTCTGGATCATCTAAGTCAATCGGAGGTTTATCGTGATTAAATCTATTAAAGGATATTTTGATAAACTTATCCTTTCTCCTGCCACGAAGTCAGGCTCATGGCTGGATCAAAAT
This sequence comes from Bacteriovoracaceae bacterium, assembly GCA_016786485.1. Lineage (GTDB taxonomy): Bacteria > Bdellovibrionota > Bacteriovoracia > Bacteriovoracales > Bacteriovoracaceae > JAEUWD01. Next base: position 41,731 of record JAEUWD010000002.1, read on the forward strand.
CTAGGCCTTAAGGCAGAAAATCATCTTCTGCGTTCAATTCTCATATTAGTCATAATGGTTATGATCACAAATGCGATTACATCTATCACTTTTGGATTCCAGCTCATGAAAGGGGTGAACTCCCAAAAACTTGTTCTCGTCCCTGGAATCCATCGGAAACTTGTTATCCCTGCTGAAGCCTATCTGTCAGATACCTACATCAGAGCCGTTTCAAAACGAGTCGTTGAGCTTCTTGAGCAGTGGACTTATGAGAGCATCGAGGACTCTTATCAGGAGTTGTTCAAAGAATATTATGATCATGGCCTGACCCAACTCACAAAGGCCAACCTCATGGCTTCAAATTTCGTTCAAAAGATCATGGAGCACAAGATGGTCAGCACTTTCCAGTTTGACTGGAAAAGAAGTGAATTTCGTTGGTGTGAACAGATTCAACGTGCTTGTGCCATCGTGATTGGAAAAAGAAGACTCTATATCAATAACAATGAACCATTTGCAGAGAAAGAAGTTGCTTACCTCATCATCTCAAGCGGCGTTTATCCAGATGAAAATAATCCCTTCGCTGTTCGTCTGACAAGACTCATCGTCGATGACTCAAGTGAATCACCTTATATGAATATTAAGGCCCAATTTGATGCCGCTTTATCAGGAGTTTTACCAGATGCGAACAAAAAATAGTTTCATCACACTGATCTTTATGTGTCTCACTATTAAGGTCATGGCCTTTGAACAGGTTCATTATGGCGACGGAGCAAAAGATGTTGTTGTAAATTCTCAAGAGCCATCACTTTTGATGTTTCCTTCCCCACCAATTGCCAGAGTATGCCATCCTTCGGGTGTTGTTGATTTTTTCCCAATTGAGGAAAGTGGGAATGAAATGAATCCGACTCTTAGTTCAGTAGAATGGAACTTGAACCAGAGTAAAACGATAAGTGATAGCACCGAAAGGATGCTTAAACTTCGTCCCTACCAAGATTCGCAAGTAACACTTTGTGACATCAAACTTGCTAATAGTGAAACAGTTACCCTCAGATTTAAAACTTCTTCACTTATCAAAAGACCCTCTATTGAATTTGTGAATGTTTTCTCGAATCAAGCTAAAAACATCAAGAAGTACGATAATGATTCCCTTGAGATCTTCCAGAAACTGCTTTCAGGAGGTGAACTATTCAACTTCTACGATATGACGACTTCAAAAGATGACCCCATCTTAAAAACGACAGTCCTTGCCAAATACGCGGTTACATATATTGGAACAGATCGGGAAAAATATAAAGTCTGGAAGGTTAGAGTCTCTCCTAAAGCTAAGGCCATAACTGAGTCCAAGCTGAAGAATGTTAAATTAAATCAGATTCATTTTTCAGCTTGGAAAAAGGGGAAGGAACTTTATCTCTTCATCTTGAGTTCAAATGACATTTCAACAGAAGAACTTATGGAGAAACTACCATGAGAAGTTTGATCATTATTGGATTCCATCTCATTGCTTTAAATGTATTGGCCCAGACATCTCCTAATGGTGATTCTATCTCATCAGATCAGGTCACTCCCAAACTCATGAAAGATGAAGAGAAGAGTATCCCAGAAGATCGAGTCCTGCCCAATATCTCTTTAAAAGATCATTTCCTTAAAAAGAGCATTGAGGAATCTCGCAAGATTCTTGAAAATCCCTCTGCTCCTATCAAAGAAAATCATAAAACTGAACCTCAACAAGAAATGATTTCTGAGGTCGATTCTATTTCTCCACCATCTATTGATGAAGTCCATGTCATCTCAGCGGCTCCGCAGTTTCCTAGCTATGAAGACCAGAATGACGTTAGGATTTTTAAAAGAAACCTTCGCTATGTTCCTGGTAACGAAATCCCTAAAACGATCACTCTTCCAAGCGGCTCGTCTGCTCTTGCAACCCTCTTAAGCGGTGTTGAAATATCCTCTGAGGAGAAATCTATTGATGTTCGACTAGACTATGCTTTCTTAGGGCCAAACAAAGCGATTGTTGAACTTACTGGCTGTATTGCATGGGTAAAGCTCTCAGGAGACTACAGCACTGAACGTCTTTTTGGTAAGGCCTACTCAATCTCTTGCCGTTCACCTAATGGAAAAACCTTTGATCTTCCAATCATGGCCCATGTGAAAGATGAAAGAGATGAATACCTTGGCATTAAAGGCAAGCTCATTGCCAATGGAAAACTTGCAGCAGCAGCATTGTCTTTTCTTAGAGATGGAACAACTGCCTTTGGCGAAGCCATGGCAAAGTCTCAAACCAATACCGAGGTCGTGGGTGGTGGAATATCTGGAACAACCGCCACGGGGACGAATGTTTCTGGCAATAAAGACAGCTACATAATCGGTCAGACTGCCGCAGGAGCTTCTGGAAAATTTCTTAATTGGTGGGTGGATTATTATACCAAACTTTCACCAACTATTGCCGTCCCACCAGGAACGAAAATCTACCTAAGTGTAGAAGGCGAAGTTCAAATTCCTGAAATATTTTTTGTCAATAATCAATCATCAACTCGAATCAATACTAACGATTCGATCAAACTTCAGCACAAGGAGCTACCATGAAAACACTTATTCTCTCATTATTTGTCCTATCAGCCTGCACGTCTCTTCCTAAAGGCGATCTTCAACTCAAAAAAATGATGCTTGATGATCAACCCCGTGAACCAAGAGGTGGAATTTCCTACGTCCATGCAGGAAGACCTCTTTATGTGGAAAGTACCTCTTATCCTTATCTGCTTCCAGACGGACATATCTCAATGGAAGGAAAACTTTTAGTCTATGTAGGCAGGGAAGAACTCTCTCTTAATGAACTACTCCCAACTCAAAAGGAAGAGGAGACACAAGAAAAGCAGATTACTCCCGAGATTAAAGAACCGTCGCCCTTTATTCGTGAAGTAGGCGGCCCCCGTCATGCCCAAGCCGAGTCCATTATTTTCCCAAAGACTCCAGGAACAGAAACCTTCGCTGACTTTCTTAAGCTCCAAGAGGCTTCGATTAAAGAGAAAGATAAACGATTTGTTAATCACTTCAAATGTGCAAGGCCGAAAATTACCCAAAATGGAAACTGTGATCAACTTCAAGTCGAATTCGATCTGACTAAATGCTTTGGTTCTCCTTTTATCAAAACTGGCCATAAAGTGAGTTGCAACCAAGACGAGGCCCTATTTGGTGTGAGACTAAACAATGTCAGATACCGAGTTTCAACAATCCGTCCTCCATTGCCTGTTAAAGGGCAATGGAATCTTAAATCACAAATTCAAGTGACATTTTATAAACCATAGGAAAATGAATATGCTTACTGAGACACTTCAAAAATTTAATCTTTCATCATTCAAAACATCCAAAAATTATCTTAAAGCTTCTGAGGATCTTCCTGATAGCTTTTCAGAAAAGCATATCGAGCTTCGCGATTTTTCACCTGACAATGTCGTCATTCTGAAAAATGGTGATTTAGGTGTCATTTATGAAATTAACGGTGTCTATGATGAAATCCTAGACCAAGAAGGTCTAATAGAAAAACTCCATTCATTCATGAAGGGATTCAGAAGTGTCGGGACTGGTATTCCTTCGCATTTAAGCCTTCGCAATACCACTATTCAACTTATACACAAACAGCGGGAGATAAAAACTCCCCCTCAAAAACATCACTTTAGCGATACAAACGTTGGAAGGATTCTTCAGGAAGAGGAAGAAGAACTTTTTAAACGTGGATTAGTGAGAAGAAACTTTTTTATCACGATTCGTTACTCCCCTGAAATTAAGACTAAAAAAAATTCTGACTTCCTCAGCAGTCTAATCAATCCTTTAAGATCAAGTTTTATAAGATCCCAAAATGATCATTTAGATGAGTTCTTAAAGATTTATGAAACTTTCAGTAATGAACTTACAAACTTTGAACGTCATTTCCCAATTGGTTTTGCTTTAAAAAGGCTCACTCGCCTTGAGTCTCTGAAAGTAATTCAAAATATGCTTTTTGCTGGCGAAGATAAATTTCTCTTTGATGGTGAAGATTCCATCGAAAAAACACTCTATTCTCCTGCTTATGAGGACAAAGGAAGCCTTCTCACTTCCCCACAATCAGAAAAGTCAATTTGCTCTTATCGCCTTGAACAACTTCCAAAGGGTTATTCTTTTGGCAGATTCCGTCACTTCATAGATTCCATTCCCTATAAAAACTTCGATCTTGTTTGGATTTTTTCTCACGGAAGCAAAGAAGTCACAAAAGACCTTATTGCACGAGAAACTTTCTATGGAAGAAAGAAAACCACTGATGTTGAGTTTCAAGAATTTGTGTCTTTTAGAAGCAATATTGACCCTCAACATCCTCACGGCTCTCAATCAATTAGACTCCTTATTTATAATCCTGCACAAGATAAAGAGGGTCTTCTTGAATCTCTTGCTCAAGACTATATTGGAGCAAGACTCGTCAAAGAGAGTCAAATTCAAACTCATTTGTTTGTTACGTCACTCCCTCTGAATTGTAGGGCCGAAGCGAACAAACTAAAGGGTATCTCACGCAAGATCAGGCTAGAGAACGCTCTAGCCTTCTTGCCTCTTTACCAAGGGCCAGAGGACTCCCACGGAATCCGTTACTATGCTTCACGAAATTGGACTCCTACCAGAGTTGACTATTTTGCTGGTGAGGGAAATAAAATCACTTCTGTTTTGGGAATGTCCCGTGGTGGTAAATCCGTCCTTACGAATAACCTGATTTTAGAATTTATTGAAAAGAATCCTGAAGGTATTGTCCGAATCATTGACGTTAAAACGTCTTATCTCAAGCTTTGTGACCTCCTTGGTGGAAAAATCATTCAGTTTTCAGAAGAAAAACTGAAAGAAAGCTGCTACTCACCATTTGCCTTGGGGGAAAACTATGACATGGACGATATTGAAGCGATTTTCCTTCTTATTTCCACTGCCATTATCCAAAAGAATCCTGGTATCAGATTCTCAGCTGTACATACAGAATTATTGAGAGAAGCCTTAAAGATTGCCTATAACTCAAATCTAACAACCAAAACTAAATTTGGAAAAACTGAATCAGCACCTCATCCTATCTGGGATGATATTCTTGCATCACTTCCTCAGGCTGTAACGACTCTGACAAGTTCTGGTGTTCAAGGAGCCGAACAAGCGAATAAAGACATTGCTCTTTGGTCAGTAAATCTTTATCAAACAGGACAGTTCGGATTTATTTTCAATCGCTATGAAAATACATCTGAACAAAGTCATGACAAGAAGATTCTTGTTTATGATCTTGATGGAAATAATGATGAGGTACTTCGCCAAATTTCAGCAATGATGGCGTTTGTTAAGATTACGCGTGATCTTGCAAAACTTCCAACTTCAGTCCCTAAGCTCATCATCTTTGAAGAGTTTGGAATCTTACTTAATGGAGATGATGAAGCACAAAAGCTCAACGAGCAAAATATCCGTCTGATTGTAAAGACAACTGCCAAGCTCAATGCTCAACCCATCGCTATTACCAACAATGTAGATGATTTTGCTGTCAAACCCGCTGGAGTCTCTTTTTGGGAACTTTCGACCATCAAGATTTTTCTTCCTCTAGGTTCAATGTTTGAGAACGCTAAGAAAGCATGGTCAGGTCAGTTCAATGAAGCCTTCTGGCAAATTCTTAAATCCCTTAAAAAAGAAGTTGAGTATAAGCGAAGCTCAATCCTTGTTTACTCAGAGAATGATACTGCTCCCTATATTGGGTCTTTTTACCTCATCCTTTCAAGTTTCATTGATGCTCTGACAACTTCATCAGGTTCTCAAATGAATCTATACAAAGGCCTTAAACAGAAAGGCCTATCTCCCTCTGAGTGCCTAAGTTACATGAAAGAATTTCACCCATTTGGAAAAGGACTTTAAAATGAGACTCATAGACGTTGCTCTTTTCTTTCTACTTGGGACAATTTTTACTGATCTCTCCCATGCAAAGCCTCGCTCTCGATACGAAGGTGGAAATCGCATTGTTGCACCTTTCGGATTTAGAACTCGTCAACCTCCCTCAGGAAGTTCAATAAGACTTCTCGACGTTAAAATTGGTCTTCAAGCTCAACAAGTTTGTGGCTATACAGATTGGACTACAGCTCAACTTCATCTTCCTAAGCAACTTCTCTCTAAGCAGTATTGGAAAAATGTTGGAGATAGAGTCTATCGTCAGGCCCAACAAGCAGTCATGGATTTAAGTGGTGCTCTCCCTTCGATGCTTGCCTGCAACGTCAGCCCTACGTTTTGTCACGTTTTTAACCAGTCAGAACTGATGGCCGCTTTTGAAACCGACTTAACATTTGATACCTGTCAAATGCTTGATGGCATTGGAAATGCGACTGCTCCAGCAAACAGTCAACTCCGTCGCTGTATTCAGAATATGACTTCTAAAGGCCGATCTCCTAGTGAGGCCCGTGAAATGTGTATCAATGGACAAAATCGAAATGGCTCAGAACCGCCTTCTAAAGAAGATAAACTAAATAACTCTTCAAATCTTGCTGACTCGACTGATGAGTTTAACATGGAAAGATTCATCAATTCTCTATTTCCAACTTCGGTCAATACCAGAAATGGAACTTATTACATGAACTCGGGAGGACATCTGTACTCTCGAAAATCCAAGACAAAAGAGTTCATGACAACCCTCTTCCCAGGAATCACTGTACGAAATAGTGCAACTGTTATTAACGGTGGCACGTTTCAGCCAAATATCGACGTGGAATATGCAAAAATGACAGTGCAAACACGAGACTTCATCCTTGAGTCAGTGCGAGAGCTCCACCGATGGACTAGACAAGGCTATTCTCCAAGGGAAGCCATTAAAAGATCGGAACATCTATGGCTGAATAAGAAGCAATGGGAAAAAGACAAAGACCCGTCCCCTCTTCACCGTCCAACGAATGATGGGAGTGAACCGTCTTTTATCATCACCCCTGACCAACTTCTTTTACTTGTTCCGTTAGTTGATAACTCTAATCCCAATCAAGCTGGCGAACTTTTAGACCTCTCAGCAGATAGACTTTCTTCATCTGCGGCGTTTGTAAAACTGACTGATCGCTTCTCCGACATTCTCACCCTGAGCTTAGATAAATGTAAAAAAGATCCCGAAGTCCAGAACTCCGTCGCTCAAAGAAACTGCGACCTCATCATTGAAACAGCAAAGGCAAATCTTCAGGCCCTTTCATACAAGCGAGAAGCAGAGGAAAGTGCCATAAGAGCACATCAACTGATCGCTCAGATGGTGGCCGAAGAACAAAAAAGACAGCTTGGAATTTCAAACCAAGATACAGGCAAAGAACTAGAACAAGCTCCAAAAGCTTCCATCAAGGTTCCAGGAAAGGATTAAAATGATTCCTAACGATACCGCCCTCGCTTCGTTTGTCAGAGATTTTGGTGATAGTGCCATGACTGTCATGGTCACAACATTTTACGAAGCTCCGTTGGTAAAACTTATCATCTATGCCACGGGTGTCGTTATGTTTGTTCTCGCTGGGCATTCTATCCACCGTGGTCATTTTTCAAAGTTTATCGGTGTGTTTTGGTTTTCATGGATCGCTATAGTGCCAGTAAACCAAAAGCCAATGCTCTATGTCGCTATCAATAGCTTTTCCGAGCTTTCAACAGATCTTCTTCATAAGTTCACCTATAACCTTCTGACAAGTTTTGGAACGAAGAATAGTGTGCCTCCAGGCTTTGTTTTTAATGTCATCAATCGCTCATCTCTAGCTGAAATCACAGACCAAGACTTAAAAGATAATGTCCGTTTTCTTATTAGTAACTGCATCCCAAGTGCAAATAATCTTGAAGGTAAGCCTTTCAGTGCCAATGATCTTTTCAGTGTGAAGGTCAAATCTTCGAGTAAAACTGGCATATCTGCCTCTGAAGCCCTGGAATATAACTTTGACCCAAATCTTTTGAAGGTAAGAACTTTTGACGTTGATGGAGTAAATACCAACTGCTTTGATCTCTTGAACTCCACTCTTCATGGTGTCAGGTCACACTTACGTTCAAAAGATTTAACAAGACAAGAACAAGATCCAAGCAAGATTAATGAAACGAACGGAAGAGAATCTTCTGATTATAAAAAGATCAACGAATTTTCCTTAAACCTTGCCCAAGCAAGCTCCATCCATAAGCAAGTGGTCAAAGACTATTTCCCAGAGGCCAGCACCTCCATGTTTGACACGATTGATGGAACTGTCGCCGCCTCTACAAGCGATGCAAATTTTCTAACAGGTGTATCACTTGCTATTATGAATACTCCCAAGGCAATTGCAAGAAGTCTAAATGTCGATGGTGTTTTGAGTAATGCCTCAAAACTTCATGACATCAACGAGAAGATTTTAAATCTCCCTTATTACACTTCTTACCTTCAAGTGATACTTAAAGTGATTGCTCCACTGGCCATCCTAACGATGTTTTTTGGAACAATGAAATGGATTAAGTATTGGTCACTAAGCTGGTCGTTGAGTTTAGTCTTACCATGGTTCTTGTATATCTCGCGAACGATCTCAAACTCCATTCTCATGTGGACACTAAAACTTGATGAACTGGCCCCAAAAGAATCTTACGCTTCTAACTACCTTCTTCATGGAATTAGCTTCGATGCCACTTCAAAAGTTCTTGAAGACACCTCACGCATGATGAGTGTTTTTCTTCAATGTGAGTTGGCCCTTTGGGGCAGTTTATTTGTTGTCATCCCATTCTCTTCTTGGCTCGTAGGACAAGCTGGAAACTTTGTTAATCGCATGGGTTCATCTGTGGCAGGGACTGCTGGAGGAACTGTGGTTCGTGCAGGAACAGACAAGCTTCTTAAATCCGCTACGGCAAAAGCTGGAGCACAAATTGGAAGTATCTTCGGCCCAGTTGGAACTGTTGCAGGGACTGCCGCCTCTGCTCTTGCCCAAAACGTAACAGAAAGAAACACTCAAAAGGATTCAAATGAGACATCTCATTCTTCACCTCTTAATTAGTTTAATTGGAGTACAAGTAAGTTTGGCCAATGAAATCATTGGAGCAAACGAACTAGCGAATGATGCTCGAAAAATCATTCGTAATCTTGGTCTTAACTGCGGCCAGCCTCAAAACTATTCTCAATTCGTCAGTGAAGTGAAGTCCCTTGTGGGAGGGATAGGCAAGGTTGCAACAGAATTTTCACTTCAAGTTGGAATGAAAAAAGATTTCCCATCCGTGTGTCATGTTCTGACTCAAAATCAACTTAACTCCTACTCAGAGGGCACTCATAGCTCAAACTCTTCCCCATGTATCATGAGGAAGTTTGGGAAATGTCTTAAAAGAAAACATATCAAAAAACAAAGGCCAATGCCTTCTTACTGGTGGCCCAAGTATTTTATTGAAGTCACTGAAAAAGGTAATGACCCCCATCAAGCCTTTGCTGGTGGAAATAATCTCCTTTTCACATTGAATCGAAGCCTCGCTGAAAATCTCTCTTCACTCATTGATGGAAATGGAGCTGTCACACTTACTTCTTATGTAATGGGTGGTTCCTCCCTTCTCTCAACAATTGGAGTAAAAACTGGCGAAGTAAATACCTCAGAACTAATGAAGGCCACTGCTCTCACTCCACTTGAAAAAATGAGATTTCGTGGTTCTCATGCAAAAACTCAAACAACCTATGATGTGAATATCTGGCCTGTAGCGAACTCAAAAACCCTGGCCAGTCACTTAACGGTTTGTGGGCCTGATCTTGTCCGCCAAGGCAAGCACCCTGGTGGTTACTCATGGTCAATGGAAGGAATACCCATGACCTGTCCTGTGGCCATGTCTAATGATGCCTTTGCTTATTGGGACACGGGAATGCTGGACTATATTGACCCAGAAATTGTCTCAGGTATGGTTCTGGCCAGTAATCCCCTATCTTGTGGAATCGCTCAGGCCAGCAAAGCCTTCTCAGAAATGGGATCTCAAAATGGGAACAAAATTGGCGACCAGAAGGCCATTTCAGGGCAGCTATCATCAGTTGGGGGAAATGATCAGAAAAGTCTCCAAAACTGTTCCTGGCCAATCTTAGGCACTGCTGAGGCCATAGCGAAGAAGTCCCTTAGTCTTGCCAACCTTAAAAAGTGGAAAGACCTTAAATGCACCCTCTGGGGAAGCATTGCACCACGGATTTCGGCCTCAACTTATGCTTCGGACTATTCTTTTGCCAATACTGCCCTCAAGTTCAAACTTCTCTCCCATGAAATGTTCGGTATTCCTCGTGGTGAACAAGAACGCTGGAGTCTTGCCTATCCTTGGGAAGGAAAAGGGTCTTCGGCTTCATCAGCTCTAGGAAGCCTAGCAAAACTCAAAGATTCATTGGGTAGTGGGAGCAATGAAGTCTTAAAACAAAATGGTATCGAGGTTAAAGGCGATACCTCATCATCAAGTCGTTCAGAATCACTACTTATTTCAGGTAGCCCACTACTCGTTAATTCATCCATTACAGGTAAATACGTTCAAGATCGGATTGCCCAACACGGTAAAGAGTTTGCCTACATTGGAGCTATGACGGCAACTGGTTCGGCCCCTTTTTTAGCAGCAGAGCTTACTCGAATGAAATCGGCCCAACTCGGAAAAGGGAATGCTCTATCGGGAGATAGAAGAATCTATACTATCTGGGAAAAAGTCTCTTGTGTTGCTCAATCAACAAAAGTCACCGAACAAGTCAAACCTCTACCTTCAGTAACTTTCTATGACTCCTGCACAAGTGCTGTAAGGTTTGAAGTTTATAAATACGTTCAACTCAAACTCCTCAGACGAATTTGTAACTCGTTTGGAGAAACGGAGGGAAAGCCGTGGTTGTAAAAAACTCGTATCTCACAATCGCTAAAGCGAATACTTCTGATGATGTGATCGAAAAGAAAGATTTTTTCTCTATGACTTGGAAGAAAATTTTTGCTGAGGCCAATGAGAATAAAGCCAGCGACATTCACGTTCAACAGTTTGAAAATTTCATCAGAGTAAAACTAAGAATCCTTGGAGACTTGTGTATATCTCAAGAAATTACTGAAACAGAAGAAGTCCGAACAACGCTTATAAACCGACTTAAGGCCATCTGTCACTTTGAACTCAATATCAATGATGAAGCTCAGGACAGATCATTTAGTCTTAAAGTCACTAACAGTCGCTATCGCGGAGTGGTGACTCCAGGAATATTTGGAGAGAATTTTGTCTTCCGTATTATCCGAGAAGAAGAACTTCCGACAATCAAGAATTGCCTCCTTCCTCCGCAGATAGAAAAAGACCTCCTCTATGCCATAAATCGCAAGCAAGGTTTTATCTGTATCACAGGCCCAACAGGGTCAGGAAAAAGTACGACTCTTCAAGCAACCCTAATGGAGATTGCAAGAATTAAGAAAAATGTCATCACCATTGAAGATCCCGTAGAGAGAATTATACCTGATACTGTTCAGCAGCAGATTTCTCACAAGCTCACTTGGTCTAAGGCCATTAAAGCGGCCATGAGACAAGATCCTGATGTGATTTTGATTGGAGAGATTCGAGATAGAGAATCGGCTTCCCTCGCTCTTGAAGCCGCTCAAACAGGCCATCTCGTTTTATCTACCCTTCATACCAATGATGTATCAGGAATTGTTGATCGACTCATAGGACTAGGAGTTGATCGAAAATTGATTGCAGACAATCTTCTTTTTATTTCTGCTCAAAGACTTGTTCAAAAAATTTGTTCCTCGTGCAGACAACCGAACAAACTTGGAGGTTACGATCAAGGTCATGGCTGCTCTCAATGTGAAACCTCAAAGATTAAAGGAATCATCGGGAGACAACCTATAGTTGAATACTCACTTCACCCAGACCCAAAAAGTATTCTCAATTTCAACAAGCAGGAATTTAAGCAGACTCAATTAAAAACAAGTCTCTATTCAGAAGCCTTAAGACTTTCACAAGAAGGGATTATTTCTACTGATGAAGCAAATCAATGGGAAGAAAAAGACTTATGGGAAACAAAACAAAACCCACGCCAAAATCAAGAAGCTGGACAACTAAGCATACAGTAATCTTCTCATTACTCATTGCTATCATTTGTCTTATCTATAAAAATCCTTTTTTAGGAAAGGAATATTTATCTCTTATTTATAATTGCCCACTCCAGACCCTATGGAACACCATTCTCATTTACATAGCGGTTTATGCGTTCATTAAAGTCTGGGTTCTCCCTGTTTGGAGATTCATTTTTGCCGACACTCAAAAACTTGGACAGAAAATTGAGTGGTATAACGAAAACTTTAAACATCTCACTCCTGACACAAAAGAATTATTCATACAAAGATGGAGTATTATTCTAGTTCTAAGTCTTTTCTTATATTTTCTAAGCCTTCTTCCATTCACCCTATTTCAGAAATACTTTTTGAGTTTTTCCACTCCGTACTCTTGGTCTCAAGAGGCTATACATATCCGCTATACGGTTTCTCTTATATGGATAAAAGCTCTAAAACATCTTTCTCTTTTAACGATCTATTTTTGGATAATTTCACTCTTTGAAGGTCGCTCTCGTATCATTGCCAGGCTCTTAACAAAGTATGATTCCTACAAAGACTCAATTGCATGGAAAGTTCCTCTACCTGAAATTCCTTGGGATAAATATTCCCCCACATTAGAACTATGCCTCTTTAGTCAATTCATCACCAAGGTGGGAGAACCTGCGACTCAAGAAACATCTTACGAAAAATGGATTCCAAGAAAAGAGGCCGGACTGGTCACAAATACTCTTGGTATTGCCCCAACAGGAGGTGGTAAAACATCGTCGTTAATTAAACCGACCATTGAGCAAGCTATCCTCTGGCAAAATGATAGACCAGAATTAAAAGCAAGTGTGGCCGTTTACGATCCGAAGGGAGAACTTACCGAATATGCTGTAGAAATAGCGAAAAAGGCCAACAGGGAGAATGATCTTTGTGTTCTCTCACTTAAAAGCCTCAACAACATCAACCCTCTTCAAGTGAATAATATCTGGGATGGTCAAACATCTTGGCGAATATCTGGATGGATTATTTCGGCGTGGCAGAACTTCCAAGGAAAATCCTCACCTGAACCATATTGGGAAAATCAAAACTACCTACTTGTAAGAAATCTACTCGTTCTTCTCTACCTTGATAAAGGAAATAACGTAGGGATGTATGACATCTCTAAGATGCTAGGCCCGTCTTCAACTGGTTGTTTCATAAAGCAAGACAAAACAAAAACTCTGACAGAGTTTGGAACATGGGTCTTTAAGGCCTATATCATGACTCTCTTGGCGAAGTCAGAAGAAGAAGCAATCTCCGACCTCATTGATGAATATGAACTTAAACCCATAAAACTTTCTCAAATGACATCTGAAATTTTTAAAGACACTGAAAAAAGACTAGAGCAATGGAAGGAAACCTATCAATCCCAAAGGAAGATGTACCATCAAAATACAAGCATTGAGCTAAGAGAGATTTTAAATAAAGGCGAACAAGCTAAAGGCCAACAAGACCTTTTGAAATGTCGTCATGATTATCTCGAAAAATTAAAAGAATTGGTCAATAAAGACATGGCAGAAAAGTTTAAAGATAAAAAGATGGAACCACAAGATTTTGCCAAGACCCATCTCATTCAGTCAGCTCAAGAATTAAAAGAAAAACTTGAGGCCGATCTTAAAGAAGAAATCCCAAGAGAGACTGCCTTCCAAATAATTAAAGATGCTTGTGAGTGGTTGATCAAAACTTGGAGCCAAATGCCTCCTGAGAATAGAGCAAACATCGTTTCTAACATGGAACCTTTTCTCAAGATGTTCGAGACTCCAGAAGTGCGACGATCATTGTCTCCTTCCACTCCCCAGATTAATTTCGATCAGATCATAACTGAAGGTTCTATCGTTATTCCAAGTTTTCCAGGAATTGAAATCGGTGATTCTCTTGCTGATGCCATTGTCACTCTCATAAAGGCAAGATGGCAGTATGCAGTTCTTTCTAACCCTCAATCGAATAGAGTGAAATTTCAGATTGTGGATGAAGCTCAGAGGGTGATTACTTTCGGAGAAGGTCGAAACGCAGGAGATTTTGAGTATCTTGAACTTTCACGAAGTTTTGGCGGCATCACTCTTATGACAACTCAATCCATTTCTGCTTTAAGGGCCAAAGCACCACGCGAAGCAGATTGGGAGAAAATTCATGGGGTCATAAGATCTATTATTTGCTTTGCCACAAACGACAGTAAAACCATTCGATTCATTCAGGACATTGCAGGGAAAAGGGTAAAAGAAAGAGTCTCTAAGACCGTTCTCGAAGGGGCCAATGCCCCAGAGCTTGATATGATTTCAGAGAAGTATAAAGGTGATTCATCTCTAAGCGTTTCTTTTACGACATCTCAGTCATTAGAAGACTTTATTCAATCAAGCGACATTCAAGGAGCAAAGGCCTTTACTGGAATAGCTATCCTCTTTGATGGACTTAAATCTGAGATTATCAAGGTTGCCTTCAAACCCACCTTCTGGCCGGACAGGAGAGATAAGTGGGCCCTTATGGAAAAACTTCTCTTTCAAAGCAACAACAGGGACTCTAAAAAATATCCTCTACAAACTAATGCTATTGAAAATTTGTTCCCTCAACACGAACCAAAGGAGGCCTAGTAGATGAACCTACAAAACATCAATAGACAGATTCTTAAAGTAGAACAAACAAATTCTCAAGATAACAATCTTGAACAAAAACTAGCAAGAGAGTTATTCAAGTCACAGCATGAAAAAAAGCTTAGACCTCAAGAAAAAGCTGACCTTCTAACGCTAAGATTGTCTCCGGATGCCGAAAAACACTTTTCTCCTGAACGAATCAAACATCTCCGCACCCTAGAACATCTCGTAACCAATGAAGAGCTGCTAAGTTCCATTATTCCAAACAAACACTATTTTTTTCTTTCTGAACTACGAGAGAAAAAACTTCGCTCAGAAGAATCCATTCTCGATTGGGCAAAAGGATACGGTCTAAATAAGAAGGATGTTCAGAATCTAAGAGAGCAAGGATTTGTTGATTATCTTGACGACTATGAAGAATATTCCAAAGAAAATCTAATAAGAAGAGGATTTCTTAGTTCTCTAACTGAATCTCAAAAGTCACTTCTTAAATCTCTATCAGGGACAGAAGCAATATTGGATGCTCAAAATCCCGAATTAATAAAACTAAAGAACAAAGGACATCTGGATATTCTGACACAAAGTGAGCAGAGCTTCTTAAAAAATGGAGCAAACATTGAAAAACTCAGCAACTATAATCTTTCTCTTCCTGATTATTTCCGACTAAAAAAACGTATTGAGTTCCATACAAAAGGAGAAGTGAAATTTGTCGATGATTCAGAACTTACCATTAAAGAAAAAGAATTTATCACAAGCTTCATGGCGACTGGTTCTAAAGAAAGTATAGAGTTCAGCAAAGACCATGCTCAAAAACTCATTCAGAGAGTTGAAAAGTTCACAGGTAAAGAGATTAAAAATATTGATTACACTGTTTCTGTCAATCTTAGTGATATTCACGATATTACCGCAAAAGTTTTTTACCGTGAAAGTTCTCCTATTCTCTCTTTTCGAGAAAAGCTCATCCTTGATTATGATCTTTATACTTCATCAAAAGATGCCTCTATCTATCTGAGAGGACAGGCCAATGAACATCTTTCAAAAAGAGAATTTGATCGCTATACCGAAATCCTGGCATCGAAAGACCTTTCTTTCCTTAAATTTATACCAAACAACGCTCAATTAGCCTTTTTGCGAAGAATTCATGGTCGAAATGCTGACCAAGAACTTGCTATGAAAATAGGAAAAGATGATTTTGGCCTGGATAAAGATGCCGTTTACCATATCTTATTAAACCAATTTACTTCCACTCAAAATGGTTTTTATAAAAACGAATGGATCGAGCCAAAATCAATTGAAAATGCAAGAATTTGGCAGGCAACCCTGGAACGATACTCTTTTGAAGATTCTATAAAAATTCTTTCAGCACTTAAAATTGAAGAACCAAGCTTATCATTAAAACTACTGTTAAAAGATAATTATCTCATCTATCCACAACAAAAGATTGAAGACTTCAATTTATTTCTCAAGGTTCACTTCAAAGAACCTTTGTCGATGTCTGAAACTGCTAGGCTCACTCACCTAAGAGAGAATGGCGTTCACCCTGAACTTAACTACTCCTTCTTATCAGAAGACCATGCTTCGTGGAATATGAAAGCGGCAAAGAAGCAGGCCTTCATTCAGTATTTTACGAAAAGATACCAGGTAGATATAAAAGTCTTAGATTTTATCAATAAATTTAAACAGGTCACTCACGAACAACTTCTTAAGCTTGGGTTATCTGAAGGTGAAATTGATAGATACGTTCGAGGGATTGCCAATGATGACATTCCATTTGGCGGAAAGCTTCTGAATCGTCATACACTTAATACTCCTAAAGGAAATATCATTTACTATTCTATTCAACATCAAGGAATAGTCTCTGGCAGGAGCCTCCTTGAAACTCGGATAGGAAAAGAATTTATTGCTCAAAGGCCTCAACAGCGTCAGGATCTTCTTTTCCATGACCTCAAGGTTGTTGATTGTGTCCTTCTTGTCAAAAAAGAACTTGAAGAGAAAGGCTATAAAATTCTCGAAGTGAAAAATGAATCTTCTCAATATTCAGATGCAAAAGCTGGAAAAGATAATAACTGGAGAAAAGATGGGCCAAGTTTTATGGATGCTGTTCTGATTGTAGAAGAACCCATTGCTGAAGCTCTTTCTATCTCAGGAGGAGGTACAAGCACAATTGCAGTCGAATATGGAAATTACACGAATGAAAGGATGATGAGTAAAATTGAAAACTCTAACTTTGATCAAGCTTTTGTTTTCTCTAACCAGACCTTTCAACAGAAGTATTCCAATCTCAACATAACAAAAAATGTTATTTTCAGGTCAATTTGAATTTGGGCCAGGTAGATCATCCTACTCTGGCCCAATTATTTTATTGTTCAGTTGAATTACGTTTACGTCCTCGTCTAGCACCTTTCCCTGAAGCTAAAAACTCATTGAACCCTTCAACCTGTCCAGTAGCTTTCATAAGCTCCTCAAAAATATCTTCTTCGGCAATTAACTCATCCGTAGCCTTGTCTTTATTAATGAACTCCACAAGTTTAGAGAATTTTTCAAAATCTGCTAGGTAAACTTTGAAAGTTAATTCTTTGGGTTGATGTTTTGCTTTAAGCTCTAAAAAATTTAACTCCATCTTGTTTTCTCCTCTTCAAATACTTTCTTTGCGAAAGTGTTAGTGTTTCGCATAGAAAGTTTGTTTTTTTACATTGCTACCCATTCTTTTCTTTTCAATTCATTTTTCATCTAATTTTTCATCACTTACAAACGCCTTTCCTTTCAGAAACTTACACGCTCATTGGCATCTCCTTTGTAATAGTTCTCTTGTGACTTTTTTATTTTTTGAAAAATCACAAGGAGTAATTTTGGAAATGACATTGCAACCAGAAGGCCAACAAGAAGAGTATTTAGACATCAATCAAGCAGCTCAATTTTTGAATGTGAAAGTTTCAAAAATAAGGAGAGAAGTTTTTCTTAAGAGAATTAAGCACTACAAGTTCGGGGCCTTGCTCCGATTCAAGAAAATCCATCTTGTCGAATGGGTAAACTCGCAATTTCAAGAAGCTAGAAACTCGGTGACCAGGTATCAAATCCAGTAAGATTGTGTTAGAATGGCCCCAAGCTGTTCTTTGACAATTAAATAGGGTGGAAGTTGGTCACAAGGCTAAGGAGCCTTGTGTGGAGACGATTAGAAGTAAAAATAAAATCAGCTACCGAGAAACAGTTTACATCGACGGTGTAAGAAATCGCAGTCCTACGTTTGATAAGAAGTCCGATGCCAAAGCTTGGAAGAATGAAATACTTTCTCAACGAGAAAAAGCAAAAGCGTTAGGTAGTAAGTTTAAAGTTGTAGAAAAGGTGAAATTCATCACTTTTGCTGAAAATTGGGTTGAAAACAAAATCAAGCCCCAACGTTCAAAATCAACTTATAATCGCTACTCAAATGTTATTAAAAATCATTTTTCTGAGCGGTTTAAGGATCTTTATTTAAATGATTTAAACACAGATCATGCAGATCAATTAGTTCAATCCTTGCTTGAAGATGGCCATGTCAATAAAGGCGTAAACGACATTCTTCAGATTTTTAAAAGCATTTTCAAAGAAGCTAAAAAGAAAAAGAAAATCAGTGAAAATCCATTTGAAGACTATGCTCAGCTTAAGCTTATTGAAATGCCTCCTGCTTACTGGAACTCAAATGAGATCAATCAATTCTTAACTTCAGAAAAAGAACATCATCTTTATCCAGTCTATGTGGTCGCACTAAACACTGGAATGAGGCGTGGTGAACTTGCTGGACTGGCCTGGGACATGATTGACTTCAGCAGAAATATGATCCAAGTAAGCCGCATCAGAGATCGTTACGGGCTACGCAGAACAACTAAAACAGGTGTTGCTAGACACATACCTATGAACCCTGTCGTTCGTGCAATTCTTTTGGAAATGTCGCGTAGAAAGACAAGCTCAACGATCTATTTTGACGATAAAGGAAAACCTGTTCATCTTGTATTCCCCAACGCTGAAAGCGATGGAGTAATGTGCGTTCATCATCTTTATAGAGACTTTCAAAGAGCACAGGAAAGAGCGGAAATCGAACAGATAATTCGCTTCCACGACCTGCGTCATACCTTTGCAAGTCATTTTATGATGAATGGCGGCAACATCTATGATCTACAAAAAGTAATGGGACATACTAAAACAGAGATGACTCAAATCTACGCTCACTTGTCTCCTCAACATCTGGCCGGTGTGACAAGCGTTGTGAGCTTTGGTGATCCATTGTTAGGAAAAGTAGCCCAAATCCAGCCCAACGGGCTTTTAGAAGTGATCTGAAGTTGCATTGATTGGAAAAAATCTCGGAAGAAAAAATCTCTTTAACTCACTAAAATTAAAGGCAAAAAAAAAGCCATCGGCGCGAGACGATGGCTTTTAAAACTCTCACACTTTTATAAGTGGTGCCCAGTGAGGGAATAAAATCACAACATCAATTATATCCAAAAGAAGAAAAACCTTTTGTCGTCAATGTCCTTAATGTTTTAAAACCAGCAGCGGGCGAAAAAACACTACTTAATCTGGACGAAGTCGAAACCATCTTACATGAACTTGGGCATGGACTTCATACTCTTTTTTCTAAAGTAAAATACGCGAGTCATACAGGCACTCACACGCCACGTGACTTCGTCGAGGTTCCTTCGACCTTTATGGAAAACTTCTTATATGAGCGTGAATTCCTAGATATGGTAGGAAAACATTTTGTAAGTGGTGAAAAAATTCCAAATGACTTAATCGAAAAAATTGTTAAAGCACGGAACAATTTAGCTGGCACTGGTTTATTTCGCCAAGTTAATTATTCTCTACTCGATATGTACTGGCATGGAACAAATGGGGTCAACATCCAAGATATTAAAAAACTTGAAGATGAGGTTTTTTATCGCAATGCCTACGATATTGAGAATAATAACTCTCTTGTTTCAACTAATTTTAGCCATATTTTTGAGGGCGGCTATGCCGCTGGTTACTATAGCTACAAATGGTCCGATGCCATCCAAGCCAATATCTTAAATAAATTCAAAGAGGCGGGAATGTTTAATCAAGAAAACGCGAAACGGTATCGCGAACTGCTACTCTCTAAAGGCGGGAGTATTGATCACTTAGAAAATCTCATGCTCTATCTTGAGAAAGAATTAGATCCGGATGCACTTTTAAAACTCTACAATTTAAAATAATTATTTTTTCGATAACTCATAAAGCTTATAGTATTCACCTTTAAGTTTTATGAGTTCGTCATGTGTTCCCTCTTCAACTTTACGACCTTCTTTCATGACTACGATCTTGTCGTAGTTTTGTATGGTCGAAAGCCTATGAGCAACGGCTATTACCGTTTTATCGCCGGCCACTTGCTCCAGGGCCTTTTGCACGATTTTTTCCGATTCGTTATCAAGTGCTGAAGTGGCTTCATCAAAAAGTAGAATCGGTGAGTTTTTTAAAAAGGCACGAGCAATAGTTAAACGTTGCGCCTGACCACCTGATAACCTCATTCCCCGATCGCCAATAATTGTCTCAATGCCTTGTGGAAGATCCTGAATAAAATCAGCGGCGTAAGAAATGCGCAAGCCTTCGTTAATCTCGTCTTCGCTTAAATTCTTACCGACACAAATATTCTCGCGAACAGTATCATTAAAAAGAAAAACATCCTGAGTCACTAAAGAAAACTGCTCACGTAAACTGTGCAGCTTAATTTGAGGCAATGGCTTAGCATCAATAAGAATTTCGCCTTTCTGTATATTATAAAGGCGCAAAAGCAGTGAAATCAAAGTTGATTTTCCAGAACCAGAAAGTCCAACAAGCCCAATTTTTTGGCCCTTCTTAATTTGTAAACTAAAGTCTTTTAGAACTTCATTGTCACCATAGCTAAAACTGATATTTTTAAACTCTATTCCTTGTGAAAAATTCTCAATAACTTCATTGCCCTGATCAGTTTCGTCGGGCTTTTCTAAAATTTGCAGGATGCGTTCACCTGCGGCGACAGCTTGATTGATTTTTACGTTAGCATGAGAAAACTTTCTTACGGGATCCATAAAAAGCGCCAGGGCCGCCACAAAACTCATAAAGCCACCCGTAGTAAGTTCACCACTGACGATACGATGATGAGCAAAGATAACAACTCCGCCAAAACCTAGTGCTCCAACTAATTCAATTAAAGGATGGGAATGCTCTTCCACTTTTAAAAAGTCCTTAAACTTACGCATATAAGCTTTGGTTGCTCGATTAAATCTTAAATTAATATAATTTTGCAAATTGAAGGCCTTGATGATTTTTTGCCCCATGATACCTTCAGCAATTTCATGATTAATATTGGCCGATTCTTCACGTATACCTAATTCATGATGTCTTAATTTTTTTCCAGTTTTATCAAAAATTAGAATAAAAAAAGGCGATACAATCAGAATAACGATAGTGAGCTGCCAGTCTTGATAAAAGGCTACTCCTAAAAGTCCCATAGCAGTTAGTGGCTCACGTATTAAATCAATAATATTTCTAAAACCTTGTGAAAACTGATTTGTATCTGCCATCGTTATCGAGATGATTTTTCCTTGTTTAGTTTGACCAAAAAAACTTACCGGTAGCGTTTGCAATTTTTTGGTTAGAGCGGAACGCAAATCATTTGTAATCGATTCAACGACACTCTTAACATAATAAAAATGCGTGAAACGAATTGGGTAATTCAGAATCGCTAAGCCTATTAAGATAAAACCCATCTGGTATGCCGTCTCTGCTCCCGATTCCGGGGTGAAGCCTTCATCAATAATCTTTTTTACAAAATAAGCTTCATATGACTTTATTGCGGCCATAGGAATTGACATGGCCACCCCAACGAGAGCACGCCGCCAGTATTTCATCAAGAATGGTTTTAAAAAGCGTAATAATTTTTTCATCTGCTTTACATGATACTTTTTAAGCAAAATCATGTAAAACTAAATTATGAAGGCGATTTTCCTCGATCGAGACGGCACCATTATTCATGACGGCGGCTATCTCTATAAACCTACCGAAATAAAATATTTTTCTGATACCTTTGACGTTCTTAAAAAACTACAAAACTTAGGTTACGCGCTTTTCATGGTAACGAATCAATCAGGTGTCGCAAAAAAAATGTTCTGCGAAGCCGATATCATCAAGGTTTATAATAAAATTCAATCAGATCTTAAGGCGCAAGGAATAAAGCCTTTTGTGGAAATGGCCTATTGCCCCCATGGCCCGGAAGATGATTGCGCCTGTCGCAAACCTAAATCCAAAATGATTGATGATTTGGTGGCCAAATGGAAAATCGATAAAAAAAACAGCGTTATGGTCGGTGATAAATTAATTGATGCTGAATGTGGTAAAAATGCCGGCATTCACGGCGTAGTCCTAGGTCAAGATTCAAAAGATTACCCTTCAGTAAAAAACCTGACTGAATTTTATGAATGGCTAAAAAAGCATCTGGGTTGATTTAAATTTATTGAGTTCAAAATGAAATTGAAACGATAAGTAACGCAATAATATTTTCGACCAATCGTAATGACTTAATTCAAATTTTCCAATCTCGGCGTAAGGAACTCGCAAGGCGCGAATCATAAAGTGACGAATACCTTGGGCGTCCATATCACTACTAAATTCTATTTGCTCTTGGCTTAAACAACAAGAAAAGCCACCTTGATTGCTCTCCAGATGAATGCGCTTGTCAGCCAAATCACTTCCACAATGAGTACAGTGGTCGAGGTCGGGCAGTACTCCGACTTTGTTGAGCAGCTTGGTAAGAAAGAATAATAATTGACCGGGTGAATTTAAATTTTTTGCTTCAACACTTTTTTCTAAATAGAAAATAGCATTACTAAGCACATTAAAAATGCCCTCATGTTCGGTCTCTTCCACGTTTTTCATATCTTCTTGTACACCCAAAGATTGAATCACTTCCAAAAATAAACACATTAAATAAAATGCTTCGTGATTATCACGAATCTGCTTGTAGTCCCACTTGAGTGCCCATTCACGGGCGGAATACAGTTCCGTCACTTTCGTCGTGGCCTTGAGTTCAACACTCAAGAGAAAACCCAATTCAATAATGGAAGATTTTTGGCTTTTACCACCGCCGCGTCCGCCATAGAACAGTACCGATAAGAGCTTGCCACTGCGTAAAAGAATTTTCGCAATCACATCGCGATCACGATAAAAACTTTTCTGTAATACGATACCTTCAATCTTGGTTTGCAATGCCGATTCCTTCTAAGAATTCATAATATACGGCGCGGAAGCGATTGCCAAAAGCCGCTGCCAGTCGCGAGGTGAACGACTTTTCTAGCACATCCATATGATAAAGTTCAAAATTTTCACCTTTTCTTCCCCCGCGTCCCACCATTTGAATCCAAAGCGAAAGGTTCTTTACTGGATAGGTAATAAAAATCTTTTTAATCTGGGGTAAATTCACTCCATGACTTAAAACGGTGGTGGTAATAATCCCGTCCAGATTCTGCGAAGAACTAAGCTCTTGAATAAAATTCGCTACTCTCCCACCTTTAGCACCAATAAAATTCTTTCCGTGCTTTTCGCCCCAGTTAAGCCAACGATTGACTTCTTCACGATACGCGACAAAAACGAGATACACTTCATCCGGTTTCTTCATTTTCATCTGAAGTTTTATCATTTCCTCTAATAATGGCCTTTGGTGTTCTGGATAATAATAGACCTGCACCGGATGATTTTTTAAAAGCAGATTTCCTATATTGAAAACATAATTGTCATCGTAGTTAAGTCGTACTTCTTGTTCCCAGCGCTGCAGATTTTCCTCACTAAAGGTGGCGCTCAGAGCGAGCAAGTGATGCTCATAACCCGAAAGCTCATGAAAAAAATCCATCAATTTCGGTCTAAAATCTTCCCAAAGATAATTCAAATGAAACTCGTCCCACACAACAACTATCGGCGCTTTTATATGACAGTCGGATAATTCCGGAAAACTCTCAGGCGTTGTTATATAGATAAACTCTGTCGTCATTTCCCGCAGGTCGCTTCTTACGTTAACCACCTTAAAGTCTGCTTGCTTGAGCTTTTCTTCGAACTCATTGGCCAGAGCACGCAAGGGAGAAATAAAGAGCCAGACAAAGCTTCGCTCCTGAAACAACCCCAGAAGAAGATGGGTTTTACCCCATGCCGGCGGGGCAAGGAATAGGATTGAGGTCATGGCCGTACTGTTTTTTAAGATAATTTTAAGTTCCTGCATTCTCGGACACTTGCAAGAATAAAAAACACACCAAAGTCTCCAAGCTCCTGATTTTACTAGAGGTTAAAATGAAAAAGCGGCAAGAATTTCCTAGTAATTTACTAAAGTTTTCCAGAAAACTAGCCGATGAAACACTTAAGAGGAATTAAGCTTATGCAAAAATTTATCACAATGGCGTTAGTAGTAGTTGGTTTTACCGTAAGCTATTACAGATTCAGTTCTAGCTCACTTGATATTCATGAAGTTGAATTTTTAAAAGTGGGATTATCGAGTTCTGAAATTGTTGAAAAACTCGGTCAGCCGGTCAAAACAGAACAGCATTCTTGGCACTATAAATTAGAAAACAAATCGATGTTAATTCTCACCATCAAAGAAAATAAATTAAAAGGCGCAGTCTTAAAATTCACTGATCCGCAAAATTTTGACCTTGTCGCCCATACTGAAAAAGAAATGGTAAAAATCGGCGAAGGTAACTCACCTCAAAACGACAATCAAAAATGGGTCCTTATCGGTATTCCAGAAAAAGGTAAGCTTTGGAAAATCCTCGAAGATAAAAGCGTAGAAAGTATTTCGTGGATTCGTCCTTTCAAGAGCGAAACTCCGCGCAAAAACCCAGAAACACTTTTGGCAGAGTTCCAAGGATTGAAAACTACTGCCCAAAAATAAGTAGCTGTGGTATACAGGCTACATGATTCATAACCTCGAAAAACTATTTAATGAACAAGTTCGACCGGCCCTCGCTCAACACGGCGGTAATGTTGAAATTATCGACGTAGACAACGGTAAACTCTTTGTGCGCTTGCATGGCGGCTGCCAAGGCTGTTCGAGCTCAAAGGCGACATTAAAGGGCGGAATCGAGACACTGGTAAAGAGTACCTTTCCCGAGATCACTGAAGTGGTCGACCTAACGGACCATGCCACTGGCGATAATCCCTACATGTAAATCTTTCAAGAAATTCAGATACTTATTGGCAAAAACAACGCTGATTGTCATATTGCCGACCTATGAAGTTTTTAGCACTTATTTTGCTCGCCACACTCCTCTCCTCTCACACTTCAGTCCCCATGTTGCAACTGCAGGAAGTTTGTAATTCCAATCTCCTGGATCATTCGAAAATGAAGAGTGTTGAAGAGAGTTTAGAGCTTTTCAAAAAAATTAAAGCACCAGTAAGAAGACAACTCTCAAACATTGGTATCGACTATGATGTTCTCAGTGATTTTATGTCACCGGAAGAATTCATGGTGCAGATTGGTTATCGCGCGGTGAAGTTCAAAAATACCTTAAAATTTGCCATGGATTCTAATGTCGTAATGACGGATGCCTGGATGCATAGTTGGACCGGAATTCTAGCGGTCCATTTTTTGGCCGACAGAGGTTTGCTCCTCACTCCTGTCAAAATGGAAACAAAAGAAAAAGTTTATTTTATCGTACAAGCAAATCTGGCCCCACTCTATATTACTCCTGACAATATCACTGGCGTTGGCACCTCTTTATTCAACCAATACGAAGGTTATCAAATCCCGGTTGAATTTGACTCGGCCATTGTTGAAATGGGAATGCAGGGTTATGAATTTAAGGATTATGGTTGGCGCAAAATTCCTGAGGAAGAACCTACATCAGAAACGTATCTACAGGCACTGACAGACGCTCCCGATATCGATTAATTTGCTCGAGATCGAGTTCTGCCGTGATTAACTTCTCGCCTTCACCTGCATCGGCCATCACTTCCCCCCAAGGATTCACAATTAAGGAATGACCAAAGGTTGATATTTTAGCATTATGCTGACCCCACTGAGCTGCGGCCACGACATAACTTTGTGTTTCAATCGCACGCGCACGCAGTAAAGTATGCCAATGAGCTTTGCCAGTTGGGACAGTGAACGCCGCCGAAACAGTAAAGAGGTTCGCGCCCATTTTATAATATTTGCGAAACATTTCAGGAAAACGCACATCAAAGCAGATGGTAGTACCCATCGTAAATTCTTCAATCGGTAATAAACATAATTTATCGCCAGGAGAATAGATGGCACTTTCATTTAGCACGGTTTGGCTCGGGTGATTTAATAGATTACATGCAAACAAATGGATCTTATCGTAACTAGCAAGCAACTTGCCTTTCGGATCAAAGTGATAAGCACGATTAATAATTTTTCCATCCACTAATGTTGCTGCTGAACCACCCAATAAATAAATCTGATAGTCTTTTGCGAGCTTTTGAATATTTTTAAAATGCTCATTCTCGCCTTCAATCAGATAAGTCGTAGGCTTCGTGCCATCTGAAATAGAATAAAAAACTTCCGGTAGAAAAACCGCTTGAACGTTTTGCTTTTTAGCATCGTCTAAAAAAGTTCGAATTTTTTTTAAATTAATTTCTGGTTCGAGAACTGAGGTTAATTGAATAACTCCAATTTTCATTCAATTCTTTTCCCAATGGCGTAGTACTTAAAGCCGAGTGATAAAACTTTGTTCGTCTTAAGTAAGTTACGAGCATCGAACAATACCGGCTGATTTAAATTTGCCTTTATTTTATCATAGTCAGGGTTACTGAATTCGCGCCACTCAGTTAAGATCACAAGTGCATCAGCTCCAGCAAGACACTCATACTGGCCATCCACTTTCTGAACTGGCACACCGATTTCTTTCATGTATTTGCCGTAATTATCTGCTGCGACTGGATCATAAAATTTCACATTAGCACCAGCTTTATGTAGAAGTTCTGCAATACGAATCGCGGCAGTTTCACGAATATCATCTGTGTTAGCTTTGAAAGCCACTCCCCAGAAAGCAAAAGTTTTACCCTTTAACTGAGTGAAGTGTGTTTTGATTTTATTGAAAACATAACTACGTTGTTCGTCATTAACTGCTTCAGCCGCATCCACAATCTTAAGGTTCATGCCATAAGCTTCTGCTGTTCGCATAAGTGCTTTAACGTCTTTAGGGAAACAGCTACCGCCGTAACCTGGACCTGGATATAAGAAATGATGACCAATTCTTACGTCTGACTTGATACCATCACGAACTTGTTCGATATCGGCACCAGTCGCATCACAAAGTTTTGCTATTTCATTGATGAAAG
Source organism: Bacteriovoracaceae bacterium (assembly GCA_016786485.1). Taxonomy (GTDB): domain Bacteria; phylum Bdellovibrionota; class Bacteriovoracia; order Bacteriovoracales; family Bacteriovoracaceae; genus JAEUWD01. Next base: position 68,654 of record JAEUWD010000002.1, read on the forward strand.
AAATTTTTGTCGCAAGAAAACAATTGGCCGCATATTTAGTCATTTCCGCAGAGATATTACTCATACGAATTAACGGATTCCCTTGTCTCACTAATTGTGAATACATTTCATCCATCACTGCAAAAGCTTCTTCACTGTCTGAACCGATAATAACTCGGTCTGGACGCATGAAATCTTCAACCGCAGAGCCTTCTTTTAAAAATTCTGGGTTGTTCACAATATAGAAATTCTTTTTGCTTTTCTGCGCTAGTCTTTCAGTCATTTTACCGGCCGTGCCAACTGGAACAGTTGATTTAATAATCATCAGAGCATTGTCACGAATATGTTTAACGACTTCATCCGCGGCAGCATATAAATAAGTCAGGTTCGCTTCACCATTGTCTGATGAAGGTGTACCAACCGCCAAAAAAGTCGCATCAGCGTATTCGACTGATTGATAATTAGTTGAAAAATGAAGTCTGCCGTTTTTAATATTTCGAGTGATTAATTCCGTTAAACCTGGTTCATAAATCGGTGATTTACCTTCCATCAGTAGAGCAATTTTGCGTTCATCAATATCAATACAGGTAACATCATGACCGATTTCGGCAAAACATGTTCCTGAAACTAAACCGACATAACCGGTTCCAATGATTGAAATCTTCATAAGATTATCCCCTAGGTAAAAATAAATATTTCATTAGGATCGATATGAGAATAACGCAAGTATTTTGTTTTAAGCGACTCAAGTTGCAGTAAGAATGCAATTTCATCTTTTGGGTTATTCAATTTTCGAAGAGCTTTACATTTCTTTTTAAGACCTGAAACGATACCCGTCGGCAACAGACATACGCCACGTAGTAAGAAATGGGTTCCGTCATAAACAACTGAGCGACCAGTAAAAATATCTCCCACAATCAGATTAATCGAGGTTTGTTCAGCGCCTAAAGTAATTTTTTTATCGTGAAGAATATCATAAAGAACAATTTCTTTTTTAAGGTTCACTTTTAAAAATTCAAAAACCGAGTGGTTAATGTTTTTTATAACGTCTTGAACTTTCTCTTCTAGCTCTGGATGATTATGCAAATAATCCGTACTCATCGAAGAACCTTCAGCATCGCGACGCTGAAACAGATACCAATTATTAAAGCAGTACATGCGCGACTCATACTCTTCGTCTTCTTCCGTCAAACGACCAGTCAGAGCAACATACTCTTTCTTCGCCTGCATGAGAGTTTCGTAATACTCACCTCTTGTGTATTTGGTGAGCATGTTATCAATTGTGTTTTCAACTTTGGTTAATTTCATAGGCTTCTATCTTACTCTTCAACCTTAAGAACTGCCAAGAAGGCTTCTTGAGGAATTTCCACATTCCCTACCATTTTCATCCTCTTTTTCCCTTCTTTCTGCTTCTCTAAAAGCTTTCTTTTACGGGATACGTCACCACCATAACACTTTGCTAAAACGTTTTTGCGAAGGGCCTTAACAGTTTCGCGGGCCACAACTTTAGAACCAATAGCAGCTTGGATGGCGATATCAAATTGCTGACGATCAATAATTTTTTGTAATTTAGTCGTTAGCTCTCGGCCTTTGAAAAATGAATTCGCACGGTGACAAATAAGTGAAAGAGCATCCACATTGTCGCCGTTAAGGAGAACATCTAACTTCACCAGATCCGCAGCTTGGTAGCCTTTGTATTCATAATCCATACTCGCATAGCCCTTACTGATGGATTTTAACTGATCATAAAAATCATAAACCATTTCACTTAAAGGCAATTCATAAGTTATCTGAACGCGATCTTGAGTAATATAATTAATATTTTTTTGAACACCACGACGGTCTTCACAAAGCTTAATGATCTTTCCAACATATTCGTTTGGCACGTGAATATTTAATTCCACTACTGGCTCAGAAATGGTCTCAATACTACCAACGTCAGGAAGATCAGAAGGATTCTTCACGAAAATAGTTTCATTCGCCGTCGTCAGAACTTCGTAATTCACGGACGGAGCGGTTGAAATGAGATTCAAATTAAACTCACGCTCTAAGCGCTCTTGAATAATATTCATGTGTAATAAGCCTAAGAATCCACAACGAAATCCGAACCCAAGAGCTTGGGAAGTTTCTGGTTCATAGGTGAAAGAAGCATCGTTAAGGGCCAATTTCTCGAGAGCATCTTTTTGTAAGTGGTAGTCATTTGAATCAACCGGGAAAATCCCGCAAAAAACCATCGGCTTAACTTCTTTGTAACCTTTTAGCAGTGGAGTCTCAGGACTATCAGCATGAATAACCGTATCGCCGACCTTTACATCGCGAATGGTTTTGATCCCGCAAACCACAATCCCTACTTCTCCTGCGCCTAATTCGGTTAGTTCATGAACAAATGGTGTATGAACGGCCAGGCTTAAAATTTCATGGGCCTGATTTGAAGCTTTTAATAAAATCTTATCTTTAAGTTTCATCTTCCCTTCAAAAACTCGCACCAAAATAACAACACCACGGTAAGGGTCAAACCATGAGTCAAAGATCAAGGCCTGTAGTGGTTTTTCGCTTTTACCCGTTGGTGGCGGAACCCGCTTTACAATTTCTTCCAGTAAGTCTTCAACACCCATGCCGGTTTTGGCCGAAACACGAGGCGCCTCAGAAGCATCAATGCCAATCAAATCTTCAATTTCATTTTTGACTTTATCTGGGTCAGCATGCGGAAGATCAACTTTATTTAAAACTGGGATAATTTCGAGATTATTATCAATCGCCATGTAAACGTTGGCCAAGGTCTGTGCCTCAACCCCTTGAGAAGCATCAACGACCAGCAGGGCGCCTTCACAAGAAGCCAGAGAGCGTGAAACTTCATAAGTAAAATCCACGTGCCCCGGAGTATCAATCAAATTGAGATAATAGGTTTGCCCATCTTTAGCTTTATAGGCCAAACGAACGGTTTGGGCCTTAATGGTAATCCCACGTTCCTTTTCAATATCCATATTATCCAAGAACTGGTCACTCATCTCACGTTGTGAGATAGAATTAGTCTTTTCGATAATTCGATCCGCTAGGGTCGATTTACCGTGATCAATGTGCGCGATAATTGAGAAATTTCGAATAAACTTATTGTCCATGGTTCTAAACTTCTATCAAAAATTATGGGCTTAGTAATTAAGAAAAAACTTCTTCTGATAATATCATTAAATAGTAGTCAGATGAGCTATCTTTACCTCGAATAGGGATAACGGTCGCAAAACCCTTAAAAATGAGCTTTCGCTCTTCTGGTTCATGGTAACCCGTCTCATCTTGCTCGGTATGATGGTGGTCAAAGATAGTAATTTCAGCATTTTCAATCTTCGAACGACGCTTAATCGCCAAATCCATTGTTTCCACAATCGAATCAGAAATCAGGGTATCGGCAATACTCTTGTTCAGAACGTCGTCAGTTTGGAAATCAAGCAACGAATAAAGCGAGTTATTTAAGTAAATCAACTCACCTTTCGCATTTGAAATGAGCACCATTTTCTTCAGCATGTTGGCCAGAGCATCAAACTTTCGGTGCTCCATTTGAATTCGATTGGCGCGCAATTCATCGAAGGTTTTCATACTGCTGATCATTTTATTGATCTCGCGTGAAAGTTCGCCGATTTCATCATCCTGGTCATAATAAATGGAAACGTCGAAATTACATTCCTGCAATTCGCGAATCGCATCATTGATTTTCTTAAATGGCAGGGCAATCTTTCCTGGAATAACCAGTGTCAGCAAAATGGTAAACAAAAACGTAATAATCAGTGTGATCAGCATATTACGTTTCGTCTCTTCGATAATTTTTTGAACCTGGCGATCACGCTCTTCTAACTGAATCCGCTGGATGTCCTGGAAGTTGGAGAAGGTATCGAGAATTTTATCGGCCAAATCACTGATGGTCGAAAAACTCGCCCCATCTCGCGCCTGTAACGAGGTTTTACTAACAATGGTTTTAAGTGAATCAACGTAACCCAAAAGTTTTGCAATAATTTTTTTAATTTCAACATCAGAATAAAACACATCTAGCTGCTGTAATTGTGATTGAATATTTTCACAAGTCACAACTAGGTTTCTTAAGTCTTCAGAAATGGCTTTTTGGGTTAAAATTTTTCTTTGTGTCTTTAATAATGAAACGGTTTGAATTCTTACGTCAAAGGTTAAGTCGTAAGCTTTCTTTGAATTATCTGTGATCTGTTCTATTTCTTGATTAAGATTATTCAAAAAGAAGAAAACGGTAAAACCTAATGTTAGAACCATAGCAGTAACAATGATAAAACTAACGGCTATACGATTTTTTAATGATAAATTCATATTAAACTTCTGCTATCTCATCAAATAATTTATTAAAATTCTTTTCACTACCAACAAGAACAATAATGTCGTCTTCACCAATAACATCCATCGGCAATGGACTGTCATTAATTTCAATTCGGTATGAAGCCCGGCCATCCTCGTTAACATAAGGAACACGTTTTTGGATCGCGACGATGTTCAGTGAGTAACTCTGACGAATCTGACTTTCGACCAGCGTTTTGCCAGCAAAACTACTGCCTAACTTAATTTCAACGATCGAATAACCAGCTGCGAAGTTATAACGTTGCAGAACGTGAGGAGCGACAATTTTAGAAGCAATGATTTCGCCCATTTCTTCTTCAACTTTAATAATTTCACTAGCGCCAATTTCTTTTAATACGTGCTCATGTAATTTATCGGTGGCACGAGCAATAACTCGCCCAACACCTAACTTTCTTAACATCGCAACTGACAAGATACTCATTTCGATATTGTCACCGATCGCAACAATCGCGACATCACAATCTGAAATATTAATCGTACGTGCGGCACGCTCATCAGTGACATCAATACAAACCGCATGTGTTACACGATCTTTGATCTTTTCAACCAACTCAACGTTACTATCAATCGCAATAACTTCTGCCCCTTTTTCAAAAAGACGCGAAGCTGTTTTCGCTCCGAATGTACCTAAACCAATAACTGCAACGATCATATTTCCTATCCTATCATGATTTTCGTTTCAGGGTATTCTAGCGCTCCCTGAATAGAACTTTTTTGCCCAATCGCTAAGGCCAACGTTAACGGGCCAACCCGACCAATATACATGAGCGTAATAATAACCAACTTCCCTGCAACTGTTAAGTATGGAGTGAGACCTAAACTTAATCCAACAGTGCCAAAAGCACTAATAGATTCAAAAAATAACGTTAAAAATGTTTGTTGTGTTTCGACTTTCATAATAACGAGTAGGAAAAAACTTATCATCATCAAAGAAATAATGACAATTGAAGTCGAAGTAACAACCAACTGACTAGGAACTTTCCTTTTAAAAAATTCAACATGAGGCCGGCCTCTTAAAGTTGAACGGACAGATTGAATGAGAATTGCAAAAGTGGTGGTTTTAATCCCGCCCGCAGTTGAACCAGGTGAACCGCCGATAAACATTAAAATGCACATAAAGTACAAGGTATGAGAATAAAAACTATTCAGACCGACAGAATTAAAGCCTGCTGTTCTGGTTGTCACGGATTGAAAAAACGCTACTTGAATTTTATCCAACAAATCAAAACTATCTAAGCCATGCATATATTCGCTAAAGAAAATATAAAAAGCTCCTATTGTTATGAGAATAAAAGTAGTGTTAATGGCCAAACGAGAATGTACTGTCATAGTGTGATATGGCTTTCTTTCAACGACTGTTTGTTTAATTTCTTTTAAAACAATAAAACCAAGTCCACCCAAAATAATTAGTACTGATATTGTTCCACTAATAAGTGGGCTGCTGGCATAACTCTCAAGACTGTTATTGAGTAAACCAAAACCAGCGTTACAAAAAGCTGAAATGGCGTGAAAAAAACCAAAATAGAGTGCCTGGCCAAATTCATAACCTTCAAACGAAAAGCCAATGGTCAGTACGACTACGCCCCAGAGTTCGATAAAAAAAGTATATTTTAAAATATTTACTATCATCGTGATAAGATCCGCCATACTTCCTATATCAAGTACGTCTTGCATAACGACTCGATGTCTCATCGCCATGTTTTTCCCAAGAAAAATTGTCATCGAAGAATAAAGGGTCATAATTCCCAAACCACCCATTTGTATCAAGGCGAGTAATACAAGCTGACCAAATAAGCTCAATTGATCGGCGACCGAAACACTAGCGAGTCCCGTCACACAAACTGCAGAAGTCGACATAAAAAGCGCATCGATCAGTGACAAACTTTTTCCAGGTGGTGAAGCGACAGGCAAAATCAGCAAAACGGTTCCAAATAAAATTAAGCCGATAAAAGACAAAATAACAAATTGGGCCGGACGCATTTTGAGTTTGTATAGAAAAGTTGCTTCCATAACGGTTTGTACGTCTTTAGTTTTATTTTGATCAATTTCGTACAATGAAAGAAAAGAAGAAAACAAATGGACTGTCACTAACCAATAAGAAAATTCTTGGTCACCCAAGGTCAGCAGCAACGGAACGAAAACGATAAGCGAGAAAACATATTTACGTAAAAAATCCTGCAGATTTTCAGACTTCAAATAATTAATAATCAGAACGACTAAAATAACGATGGGAACTATGTAAGCCCCGATATCTAGGTAACTTTGAATTTGTTCTTCCGATAAAATACGATGAGGAATTTTTTTATTTTGATTGAGGGTAAATAGTAGGATATACGATCCATTAAGTAAGGCCTCTAAAAAAAAAGAAATTCGGCGTAGGAATAATTGCATATACTTATTTTATGACAAAGTAGCGTAACTGTAACTCTGGAAAAAAACGCATGAAAGACACATTTAAAATCGAAAACATGGATACTTTGGGACAAGGAGTATCAAAAAAGGAAGGGAAAGTCCTATTTATTAAAAAAGTCCTACCAGAAGAACAAGGAGAGGCCACTATTTTACGTTCGGCCAAAGGCGTGCATTTTGGTAAAGTAAAAAAATTAGAACAAACATCACCAAAAAGAATTGAGCCAGAATGCGAACATTTTCAAGATTGTCCTGGTTGTGACTATCTTCACACCAGTTATGAAAATGAATTTGCATTTAAACGGGAAAGCTTTCAAAGAATTTTTTCGTTTTTGAAACCTATTAACGATATCGATTACATCGCCGCCAAAAATCGCCTCCATTATCGAAACCGCGTGCAACTCCATTACCATCAAATTAAAAATCAATTCGGCTTTGTGAATTCATTAGAAAATAAAATTGTTTCTATTCCAAATTGCCAAATAACAGTGCCACCTTTGGCCGTAAAAATTCGCGAGCTAACCGAGTCACAAAATTGGCGCAAATTATGTCAAAAACCAGAGGGGCATTTAGAATTTTACTACACAGGTAACGAAGTTAAAATTCAAGCTGATGCTCGTTATAGCCATGAGGGTTTTACACAAGTTAATTCTGAAATGAATCAAGTTTTAATCGAATATTTAGATAAAGTTTTTGAAGAACAAAAATTTAAAAACGTGGTTGAACTTTTTGCAGGCGACGGAAATTTAACAAAAAAACAAAAATTTTCTTATCACTTGATGGTGGATTACTACACTAAAACTCCTGCCGATAAAACATCTCTAAATCTTGATCTGTATTCACCCAAAGCACTTGCTGAATTACAAAAAAAATTGGGCAAAAATTCCATCGATTGCTTATTACTTGATCCTCCGCGAAGTGGATTCAAAACTCTAAATGAATGGACCGAATGCTTACAACCTCGGACTATCCTTTATGTCAGCTGTGATCCCCAAACTCTGGCCCGCGATCTTAGGTCACTCAAACGACCTTATCAGGTTAAGAAGCTAGCACTGCTCGATTTGTTCCCATCTACACATCATTTTGAGAGTGTTTCTTTCATTGCCTTTTAATCCCCATAAGATATGATATTTTATGATCTTTTAAGAAGGAGTTTTTCATGCGTTTTTTATTATGCTTATCTTTGCTGACTTTGTTTGTGGGATGTGCTTCCAACGAAAAAGATACACTCGCGAAAAGAGCTGATATTCACTACAGTCACGGCACCACCAGCATGATGCAAAAAGACTACACGACAGCATTAGAACATCTTCTTGAAGCTGATAAATTGAACCCAAACAATAGTGAAATCAACAATAATTTAGGAATGGCATATTACTTCAAGGGCGAACAAAAACTTGCTCTCGCTCGTATCAGAAGATCTATTGAGCTTGATGAGAAAAATACTGATGCAAAAATGAATATTGCTTCTATCTATCTGCAAAATAACAACCTAACTGATGCCGAGAAACTCTATAATGAAGTACTTAAAGATCTTATCTACCAGCATCAATACCGCACTTATTACAACCTCGGCGTACTTGAAATGAAACGAGAAAACCCGACTAAAGCATTCGAGTACTTTAAAGAATCAGTTAAGATCAAAGAGAATTATTGCCCGGCCTATTTTCAACTTGGCTTGATCGATTACGACAACCAAAAATATGATGATGCATTCCAAAACTTCCAAGCATCGGCCAACGGAGTATGCCACGTAAACCCAGCACCACATTATCATCTAGGGCTTACCATGATCAAACAACAACGTTACGACACTGCTCGAATTAAACTTGATGAAGTGGTTCGACGTTTCCGCGGCTCTGGCTATGACGCTAAAGCCCATGCAAAAATTGCTGAGATGGATCAAATCATAGAACAAGATAATATTAGAAATGTAGAACACGCAAAAAATACAAACAAGATTTTTTCGCCGGATTTTTAATATTAGCGAAGAATTTTAAATAGGTAGTATAATCATGGAAGTAGAAAAAACTAGAGATAATTTAAATTACCAACAACCAAAGAAGAAAGATAAACCTATGTCACACCAAAAAATCGGCGACTACCTCGCAAATCTAAGAGAAGCAAAAAACTTAAAACTTGTGCAAATCTCTGATTACACAAAAATCAATTTGAATGTTCTAAAGCGACTTGAATCCACTGATTTTCCAGCATTACCAAGCAAAGCCTATGTTAGAGGATTTGTCATGAGTTATATCCGCGCGGTAAAAGGAAATCAAAAAGAAGCTCTGGCCATTCTTGATAAGTCATACGCTGAATACCAAGGTATTGGTCATGAGGTAGCAGAAGAAAAAATTTCGGATGCACAATCTGCCAACATCACTTCTCTGCTTCCAACTCAGGCTGAACTTAAAAGAACATTTGGCAAAGTTCCGCAATCAGTTGAGCCATCTGTTTATTTTGAACTGTTAAACAAAATATCTTCGCTTGCTAAAAATAAAACCGTTACCATTCCAGCAGCGATTCTTTTTGGCTTTATTGTTTTAGCACTTCTTATTACAAATTATGTAAAAACAAATATTTTAGAAAACAAAACAGAAACAATAGCCGCTATTGAGCCAGAAATTAAAGATAAAGATTCTTCACTTTTCGTTCTTGAAAAAGCGAAGGAACTTCGTGGTGAAACAACTGCTGCAGCACCTGCTCCAACGACTCCAGCCGCACCAGAGCGTACTTTCCAAAAAGTTATCGAAGAAATTCGAGCACTGGATATTGTTGTTCAGACTCCAGAAGATCTAAGAAATGGTCGCGTAGTTCGTGAAAAGAAAGAAGAAGATGCTGGCAAATATCCATACGTTAAGTTCTCAGCGATGAAAACTAGTGATTTATTCGAAACAATTGCTGATGCACCAGAAAATTCAGACCCAGAGTTGATCCCAGACGTAGTTAAAGAAGCTTACGTTCCAGGAAAACAAAATGTTTTCGTAAGATCGATGAACGGAGAAAGCTGGTTAACTTATAAAATTGAAAATAAAGAAGTGAAGTCACTCGTTCTAAGACAAGGCAAAGCTCTCTTTCTACAAGGTGATCAAATTCAACTTTTCATGGGTAACGTTAATGTAACCAAGATTTTCTACAATAATCAATTAATGAAAATTGATTCACGCTCTGGTGTAAAAAGTTTAATTTTCCCGAAAGAAAATTCGTCAAATTTTATATTACCACTTTTCGTACAAAATACGGATGGCGTACTTTTCACCGCTCAAGACTATCAAAAATTGATGGATGAGAAACCGGAAGAATAGTTAACTACCGATCCAATCTAGCTTTTTATAATTAAAATAAACATATCCTGCGACGAGCAAGCTTGGGACGAATGTCGTAAACCACACAGGTAATGTTCCCTTTAGTCCTAGTGAAATTAATCCAAAGAATATTCCGTAATAACATAAAATAATCACTAAACTGATGACACCGATGTTTTTCTTTTTACCTCGGTTATCTTGAATGCCGATACATGCGCCTAGCAGAGTAAACAGAACACAGAGGAGTGGTGTATTTATTCGACTCCAATATTCAAAACTCATTTTAGGAAGAAGACTCTCTTTGATTTTATTTTTTTTTAGCTCTTCCGGACTCATCTTCAAAATTTCCGATATACGAGAGCTGACCATAACACTTGGCTTATTAGAAGCTGAACTAGGCTTAAAACTTCCATCGGTAATTGGAAAGTCATAACCTTTAAACAAGATCTTTTCGATAGATTCTCCGTCCAGTTTGGCGGTATTGATGTTTCCATCTTCAAGAACTAAGCGTAATGATTCTTGTGCTGTCTCAAAGTCTCTCTTCTTAATCATGTGACCGGATTTTGCGAAAATAGTTTTTTCCGTGTTAGACGAAGGGGTATCTATATGAATAAAGATATTTTCTAAATATTTACCATCGTCCGAGACTTTTTCTGAAAAAATCACAACATTGGGGATACTATTAAAAAATCGACCTTCCTTGATATCGGCCAAGAACTGTGATGATTCCAGGGATGAAATAATATTTTTTAAACGAACTTCAGAATATGGAATCACACTTCTTCCGAGCATAAGAATAATCAGACCCAAAATCGCGGAAGCAAGCAAGAAAGGCAATAGAATTTGGTTTCGATTCATTCCAAGTGATCGCATAGCGATATACTCCGAATCTCCACTCAGTTTACTCATACAAAAGATGGCCGAAAATAAACAGGCCAAAGGGAAACCCATGGGTAAGAGAGAGACCGCCATATACGCAAAGAGTTCGAGTGCTACAAAAACCGATAGACCTTTATTTACAATCAATGAGGTCAAACTGAAGAGCCTAAAAGACAGAAGAAACGCCACAAAAAAAGAACAACTGACCAAAAAGGCCAAGAGATAATTGATAGTTAAATACTTTTGTAACAACAGTTTCATAAATTACTCGTCCTCCTAGAATATCTAAAGCAACTACCTTAGACAATAAAATCAATTTTTGATAACCTCTAACCTACTTCAAGGAGTTAATATGCAAATTAAAGTTGATGCCAATGCTGCTACGGACCTACAAGCCGACATTAAAGTCTTCGGCGTTTTTCAAACAGTTGAAAAAAAGGGCAAAGTGACGGAACGTTATTACGATGAATCATCGATTAAAGACTCGTACGTTAGAAAAGAATTAAAAAATATTGCTCTCGCTTCTACTTTTGATGCTTCATTAGGAAGCTTATTTAGTTTCAACTGCAGCCAAGGCGGAACTTATCTTCTGATGGGTCTTGGGGAAAAGAAAAACCTTACGCGTGAACAACTAAGAAGAAATATTGCAAAACTTTTAAGTTATAAAAACAAAGTGACGAGCTTAGCGGTTGATGCCAGTTCGTTCTTCTTAGGCAATACCGAAGATTCTATCGTTGCGATGTATGAAGGCTTGATGCTAGCTAATTACGATTTTCAAAAATATAAATCAAATCCGAAAACACCAAAGCTTAAAACAATTACTTTATCTGTTCCAAAAAAAAATCACGCCCTCTTCGCTCAGATCCAGAAGAAGACAACGATTTTAGCTCAATCGGTGAATTTTTCACGTGATCTCGTAAATGAAGTGCCAAATGTACTTCATTCTGAAAAATACGCACAAATCATCGCTGAAGATGCTCGTAAAAATTTAAAAGGCGTTAAAGTTAAAATTTTAAATAAAGCTCAAGTGAAAGCTGAAAAAATGAATTTGTTCCTTTCAGTCAACGCAGGCTCGGCCTATGAACCTCGTTTCGTTCACTTAAGTTACACTCCAAGTAAAGCAGCTAAAAAAGCTAAACATATTGCGCTGGTTGGTAAAGGTATTACTTTTGATACTGGCGGTTACAGTTTAAAACCTGCGGCCAATATGACGAGTATGAAGTATGACATGGCAGGCTCGGCCACTGTCTATGCTGCCTTTAGAACAGCTGTTCTCAACAAGTGTCCGCACAAGCTTACGTGCTTAATGGCCATCACTGACAACGCTGTTAACGAAAATGCAACAGTACCAGATGCCGTTGTCACTTCACGGCGTGGAAAAACCGTTGAAATTTTAAATACCGATGCTGAAGGTCGCTTGATTCTCGCCGACGCACTTGATTACGCCTGTGATCTAAAACCAGATGTTATTTTAGATGCGGCCACACTGACCGGTGCCGTGTTAGTCGCTTTGGGTGATGAAGTTTGTGGGATCATGTCGAATAACGATAAATTGGTAAAAGACTTACTAACTTCAGCTAAAGAGTCTGATGAGTACTTGTGGCAATTACCACTGATTGATGAATATCGTGATGCTATCAAATCGAAAGTAGCTGACTTAAAAAATATTGGAAAACCCATGAAAGCTGGGACTGCTATCGGTGGCGTTTTTCTTGAAGAATTTATTAAAGACGGAATTGCTTGGGCCCATTTTGATATTGCTGGTGTCGCTCACGATCAAGCTCATCTTCCATACTGCCCTTCTCAAGGCGCATCTGGCTTGATGGTTCGTACAATGGTTAATTATATTTTTAATGAATAAGAAAAAATTTAAAATTGTTCTGCATTCACCCGATATTCCCGGGAACACCGGGAGTATCGGTAGAACTTGCGTGGCGCTCGATATAGAATTAATTCTCATTAAGCCGATTGCTTTTGATATTTCAGAAAAAGCTGTCCGACGCGCTGGCCTTGATTATTGGAAGTTTATCAATCTTCGCGTTTATGAAAACTGGGAAGATTTCTTAACTCAAGAAAAACCAGAAAATATGATTTTTTTATCCAAGCTCGCTAAGAAAAATTATTTCGAAGCGGACTACGCAGAAAATTGCTATTTGATTTTTGGTTCTGAAACCAAGGGTCTGCCGGATGATTTACATAAAAAGTATTCAGAAAGATTTTTTTCCATGCCGATGTTTTCTGAAAATGTACGCTCACTAAACTTATCAAACGCTGCTACTGCCGTTGCCTACGAATGTTTACGGCAATTGAACTAATTTAACCCAATTTTCTTGCGATTCGGCTTTAATTTCGGAGCATTTTCTTCTACTAAATCGAGTCTTTGAAAAACTATTCTAAATAATTTATTTGTGCTCTGCTCTAGTTTATCAACTTTTTCACTTAAAGAATTATCCATGGCCAGAAAACTGCGGAGTCTTATAAATGTACGTATTATAGAAATATTTACCTTTGATGCGCGTTCGCTATTCAAAACGCTGGATAACATTGCTACACCACCCTCTGAAAAAACAAAAGGTAAGTATCGCCGACCACCTTTCTTTGAGGTTCCAAATTGGAACCTCAAGCACTCTGACTCTTGTTCATTTAATTGAAACATAAAATCATCCGGGAAACGGTCAATATTACGCTTAACTGCTTTATTTAAATTCTTAGTTACAACACCATATAGTTTTGCCAAGTCTGAATCTAACATGACCTTCTGCCCTCTAATGACATAAATCATTTTTTCAATTTTCAAAGAATTGATTTCTTGCATTTCATTCTCCCGCTAAATTTAATGCAAAGAATGTATATAAATAAATATGACAAAACTATTAATTGCTAATTTTAGAATCGACTTATTTCACAATTGAACTAAAAAAAAGGGCCTGCCGAAGCAAGCCCTTACAAATTTATTTCTATTTCAAAAAATTAAAATTTACGAACGTAAGCTACACCGATACCTGAACCATCAACATCGCCACCTGTAGCATCTTCACCAACTGTTGTTAGGTTCATCTCATAGAAAGCATCAATACTATTAAGCGAATCAAGAACAAAGTTAGCACCGAAGCGCAAAGCAAAGAAGAAAGTCTCAAGATCTAGATCATCATCTTCAAGATTGAAAGCTAGGACTGGACCACCTAACAAAGTCACTGTTTGATTAAGTGAGTGCATATATAAAGCCGGGACATCGATGTACTTAGTGTTAAAATCAACAGTACCTATAGAGCTTTTTCTTTGAGTGTAAATGACGCCAGTGCGAACATTTCCAAACTGTAATTTAGTTTGATACAAACCGCCCAGAAAAATTCCGTTTTCGGCATCAACAGAAGCGCCATCAGCATCAAACTCGTAGTTGAAAATACCGACTGTTCCTGACCATTGAGCAAATGATTTAAGCGGTAAACAAATAAGCATCGCTAATAACAATTTTTTCATAAATTCTCCCATTTAATATATTGATAAACATGTAACCAGATGATGGACATGTTCGTCAATCCCATAGATCCTGGAGTTCTTCTTCGTCTTCTGCTGAAAGTTCATCTTCTAGCTCAGCATTGTCAGTTTCAGAAATTTGCGTGTCTTCTGCTGGATCGACAATTTCCCAATTGAAGTGATCAGAACGCATGAATAGATATTGCTCTTCAGTGATGACATGAACCGCTTTCATTTTTCGTAAAATATCCCGCACTCTTTGGCGCGCAAAAGCCGTTAACTGTTTTTTGCGAAATGATTCTGAATATTTTTTAGGATTAGGTAGTAACATTGCAATAAACGCCGCTTCACGAGCATCGAGTTCACTCGCATTTTTGCCAAAATAATGTTGGGCCCCTTTCTGGACACCGTACAAACCAGGCCCCACTTCGATGACGTTCAAATATAATTCGAGAATTCGATACTTAGTTAAAGTCATTTCCATTTTCTTAGCGAGTACGATTTCTTTCATTTTTCGCCAAATGGTTTTATCCGGATAAAGCAGAATATTTTTAACCAGCTGTTGAGTGATTGTTGAACCACCACGAGTGAAACGACGGGAAACTAAAAATTCCTGGACAATAACTCGGACCTGATTAAAGTCGACACCCTCATGGTCATAGAAGGCCCAGTCTTCTGTGATGACAACTGCTCGTCTCATCGGTGAAGAAATTTGATCCAGCCTCACCCAATGGGCAGGCGGTCTTGGTTTAAATTCATAATTCACTTTTTTGCCATCCATACCCACGGTATGAGGATAATGAGTTTTGAGAATTTCGATATCAGTCGTGAAATAAATAAACACAAGCGACAAAAGAAAAAGCGCAACAGAAGTGAATAATATGTATAAGAATTTAAGCATAAACGGAGATTAACATTGGTAAAATATTCTGCCTAATCAAAAAGCACTGAATAATTTTAATAGCTTATAATTTTGAAAAATTTGGGCGTTTTTGCAGAAAACCACATTAATAAAATGTAAAAATCATCCGAAATAAGGAGTAGAAAAGTGATTAATACCATCGAATTTAGCCGCCGTTTAGAAGGTTCTGGCTTCAAACGAGAACAGGCAGAAGGGATAATGACTGTGAATCTAGAACTTATTGAGCTTCACTTGCCAAGTAAAGTTGAAGTCGAACTCCTAAATGCTCGAATCGATGCTCTTGAAACAAAAATTGCTCTTCGATTTGAGCGAATGGAAGAAAAATTTGATTTGAAACTAGAAAAATTAGAAACAAAAATGGATAAAAGATTTGAGCAAATCGATAATTGCTTCAATAATCTTAATAAAGTACTGATGTGGGCATTCGGACTTTTATTTTCAACACAACTAGCAATAATTTTCAAAATATTTTTCTAAAAAAAAGGCCACGCATAAAGCGTGGCCCTCATCGAACTATTAACTAACTTTTAATTAAAAAAGAACGTCAATTTTTAGGATGTTAAGAGTCCAACCTGTTTTATCTGCATCTTCAGTGCCGTCATCAACACTTCCAGCAACTTGGTAAGCAAAAGATGGTGACCAGTTGAAGTTAGCAGCGCCGATTGAACCAAGGCTCATTCTCTTACCAACTTCTAAAACGATTGCTGTTGAATCTTCTTCTGTAGCAGCAACATCTTCTTCAATATTTTGGATTACGTAGCTAGCGCCAACATAAAGAGATTTTTTGAAATCTGTATCAAAGTTCCAAATAGCTCCAACACCATAAGTCATCATTGTAGCATCTGAAGTTGTACCTGTTTGATCTTCAACTTCTTCAGTAGCGTAACCTAAGATAGCTTTTACTTGTACATTTGAGTGAACTTTCCAAGCGTAGTTAACAAGAATGTTCATAGTAGTTGTGTCTTCATCGCCAGCAGCTTTTTCAACTGTTGTAGAAGAATAAAGAGCGCCGATACCACCAAGGTCAAATGAAACCATGTTTTTGTCTTGAGCGAAAGCAGACACTGAGCCTACTAGAACTAAAGCAGCAATTAAATTTTTCATAGAACTTCCTTTTGTTGTAAGTTTCTAGAGTTAATAAAATTATTTGTTAATTAAATTTAAAAGCATTTTAAAAATTTTGGCAAGCTTTTTTAACTAGTTAGACGATGGCGCGCTGAGCGAGTCATTAAATTGACAGAGAGAAATCAGCGTTCGCGGAAAATATTTTAACTCATCTGCAGAAATTTTTTCGCGAATATTTTTTGCAATGGGTGAACACTGTCCTAAGAAAAAGAATCCATCCAAATCATGAGTGGCATAATCAAAGTAAAGATCATCATTAACGGAATCAACAAACATATTTTCTTCGAAAATAATTGATTCCTTAATGTTGGCTGGCATTTTTTCGAAAATGCGCTGTAATGTGCGTTTTAAGAGGAGAATTTTCTTCGATAATTCTTCTGTATTAAAATCTTCTTCATGAATTTGCGCCTGAAAAGTAAATTCCTGACCATTGTTTTCAGAAAAAAATTCGCCCAAAAAATATCCATGTTCATGCGTGATACTTTGTGGAATTAAGACCGAAGTATTTTCCGTAAAAAGTTTTTCGTTTGAAGAAAAAGTCATCGAGTATCCAGCGGTCTCTACGATCGACTGAAAAAACTGGAGTGTATTAGTATGGAATTGATCTTTGTTAGTTAAATAATTTAAAAATTTCTTAGCTGAAGCTGCCCAAAAGAGATTTTCACAGCTTAAAATTTGCGTATCACTACAACGAATTTCCCATTTATTAACGTTTACCAGATCATTTTCTTGAGTTTTCTTCACTTCAACTACCGCTTTATCTTGACGGTAAGCTGCAATAATCTCATCTAAATTTGCCCAATCGTTGGCCTTAATTTGTAGTAAAGAAAGCAGCTTTTCCAAGCTCAGTGAAAGCAATGGCTTAGCAAAAAAACTTTCACGTCCCAAAAATGGCGCCGGTAATGATTGTTTTTCGGTATATAACTTAAACTCAGCATTCTTATAGATCATCGTCTCAAGTGTTGGCTGTGCGAAGTAGGCTGCCAGTGCACTACCTCTTAACTGATTGAGCTGGGCCTTAAGCTTAAGCTCTAATAGCGACTTATTAAAACGATCTGAAGCGATAAAAAGGAGTTTTTCCGGAGCACAACTATCTTTCAATTTAAGCAAGGTCGCAATTGCAGAGATATCCTCACCCACAATAATGTTTTGGTAAAATTTATTGGTAATTTTAGTTTCAGTTTTCTCTTTAAGATTTTGAAATTTCTTTAAACCAAAGGCCACGTTTACTCCTCAATTAAGGAGAAAAGTGGAAGGTTTTATCTAATTCCTAGCTTATCTCCAGGTACAATCTGGCGCGACTTCACCAATGGTAGATTACTTCTAATCAAAGTGTCTAGCGAGACACCTGTTTTTTTAGAAACATCCCATAAAGTATCACCTTTTTGCACGACATAATGCTGTGTTGGATTGCTAATGAGCTCCCCTTTAGAAACAGCATTGGCAATTCTACGTCTATAAGCTTGGCGCTCACGTGTCTTTCTTGGAGGTAATTCATAAATATCCGCATACATATTCTCACGTTTGCTATGACCATTTCTGAATGGTAATACTACTGCGGTTTTAGCATAAAGAGATTTCGTTGATGATAGAGTCGGGTTTAATTCCTGAAGAATTTTTTCTGGAACTTTGAACTTACGACTAACATCTTTTAGAGTCATACTCTTCGTTACAACATGCATTTGATAGTCATTAGCTACGAATTGAGCTGGTTGACAGCAAGACTTGAAGTCACTCGCGAGGCCCTTAGGTAAACGAAGTGGATATTTATCCATATCGCTTGGTGTTTGCCAACGAATCAATTCTGGATTGAGTTTCTTTAATTCATCGAAATCTACATCAAGCGCATCTGCCACTTGGTATAAGTCAGTCATGGCGGCCACTTCAACGATATCGAAATCTAGAGGCTCATGATAATCGATTGATTCGAAACCAAAAGATTCTAAGTTCTTTCCAACGATGGCAAGTGCCATAATTTTAGGAACATAGTTTTTTGTTTCTGATTTTAAATAACGACCTTCACGAAGTTTCCAAAAGTTTTGTGTCTTATAACGACGAATCGCTCGTGAGATTTTCCCTTCACCTGCGTTGTAACCAGCGGCTGCTAGTTCCCATGAGCCGAATAATTTATTTAATTCCGATAAGTAACTGATTGCTGCTTGAGTTGAGTGAATTGGATCACGTCTTTGATCCACATACCAGTCAATTCTTAGACCATATTTTTTTCCTGTATATGGCATGAATTGCCAAGGACCTACGGCACGTGCCCACGATTTCGCGTTAGTTTGAAATCCACTTTCCGCCATCGCCAAGTAGATCAAATCATGTGGCATATCATTGTCACGTAGAAGCTTACTTAAAATAGGAGAATATCTTCCCGCTCTTTGAGAATAAAGTTCGAACATCTCACGACCACGACCAGTCGTAAAATATTTGATCCATTTTTTTACTGAATCGTTATAAACAACAGGGATATCAAAATAATAATTTTTTAGATTTAAATGTTCAGCACCATAAAGATAATAAATTGTTTTTGAAGAATCTTCTAAATTGGTTGAAGCTGAAGAACCAATCAAACAACCTTCACATGTATCAGCTTCAATATTTCTCGCAATCTTTTTACCATTGAATCCTTCATCATTTGAAGGGTCAACAATATCTGAAAGAGAAATCTTTTTGGTTTCAACTTGAGCGCAAGAAAAACCGAGTAATAAGATCAGGGAAGATAAAATTTTAAGACGCATCCGCATGTACTCCTAACTAGAATAAATATATCATCATATTAACGTCATGTGTGAGAGATAACTGAAATAATATTTTCCACATTATAAGAAAATAATTCCTTACTGGTTTTCTCTGATATCAAGTGTTAAAATCGTCCTATGTATTATTTCAATATTACGTTAAAAATTCTAGTTTTAATTTTTAGTTTAAATTTAAACGCGAAAGTTGATCCCCCCAATTACAATTTTAGCCTCGATGAACTTGCGATTTTTAATCCTGGAAGCAGCATCTCCGAAATTGAAAAAAAATATGGGCCAGGTTTAATCATTGAAAAAAAAGGCGAGATAACAATTTTTCGTTTTTTTGTATCGCAACTTCGTTATAAATTCCCCGTGATCGTGCAGGCAAAATCAGCCGAAGTTTTAGATTTTTACGCCACTTTACCAAGTTATTTTTTACATGATGTTTTTCATCAATCCCTGATTAATCGTATCGGAAAACAAAATCAGTACCTATTAAGGGACGAACATGCCGTGTATGTTTGGAATAATGTTAAAAATTTGAAGCACACTTATAGTGCTGCCTGCACCATTACCTGCTTCCCTATTTTCTATTCTGTTTCACGCATTGACGGTGAAAGATATCAGCCACTGATTGATCTTTTTATCGAAAATGAAAAGAGTGTGAGAAACCAGAAAAAGAATTAATTCTTTTTGATCCCGATTTTTTTTCGTTCTTTCGGAACATTTGGATAAATGATTTCATCGACGGAATCGAGTCTTTCGAAAATAATTTTAAAAGTCTTTTCAGTATTTTCTTCGAGTTTCGTTAATCGCTTTTCTGTTTCATTATTTAGCACGAGATAACTTCGTAGTTTGGTAAAAATTCGAATAATTGAGATATTCATTTGAATCGCTTGTTCCGAATTCAGAACACTCGACAACATGGCGATACCATTTTCAGTAAAAACGTAAGGACGTTTTCTTATCCCACCGTGCAAACTTGATGTCACAAATTGTGACATCAAGTTTGTAAACTCTTGAAAAGACAGCTGAAACATGAAGTCTTCAGGGAATCTAGAAAAGTTACGTTTCACGGCTTGATTAAATACTCTTGTTTCTACGCCGTACAACTGGGCCAAGTCAGAATCCAGCATCACCCGCTGGCCACGTATCAAATAAATAATTTGAGAAAGTTTTAATTCATCCATGCCGTTTTATTAACAGCAAAATTTTTGAAAAGCACAATTTATCGATTTTGAATTTGTTTTATTTCTTATTTGAAACAGGCAGCGAAACTTTTTTAGCATAAAGATACATGAAGATACTTGCTACCATCATCAGCAAACAAAGAATTTGTCCCATGGTTGTGGTGCCACCAAAATAATATCCAAGTTGGGAATCAGGCTCACGGAAAAATTCCACCACGTAGCGAAAAAATCCATAACCTAAAAGAAAAACGGCCGAAAGTGCGCCGTAAATACGAACACGAGAAAGTAAAAACCAAAGAACAGCTGAAAGAACAATTCCTTCTAAAATACCTTCATATAATTGTGAAGCATGGCGGGGATAAGGACCACCGTTAGCAAAAACAATTCCAATCGGTGAATCAGTTACACGACCATAAAGTTCGCCGTTAATAAAATTCCCCAAACGTCCAAAAAATAATCCCTGTGTTCCTGCCAATGCCATCGCATCGCCGATATGGAAAAAATGTAGATTGTTTTTCTTTGCAAACATCCAAGAAGCCACGCTCATACCAACGACTGCACCGTGAAAACTTAAGCCACCTTTCCAAACTGAAAAAATATCTACCAGATGAAGTGAATAATAGTCCCAGTTATACACAAAAACGTAAGCTAAGCGGGCACCAATCAACATCCCAATAATAATATAAAAAACGTACGAATCAATTTTGTTCTCAGGGATTTTAAAAAAGCCTCGGCGACTTAAAATTTTAAGCAACTGCGTCCCTAGGGTATACCCTATAACATACATAAGCCCATACCAACGGACTTGAATCGGACCTAACGAAAATAAAACTGGATCAATATTCATGTGATTAAGATAACGAGTTCGAGCTTAAGCGGCAAGTTGTTTTCGCGGAAGAAAACTACTCTCTGGATAATAGATGCCTTGAGCAAATTGCGCTAAATAAAGTATATTCTTTTTGAATTGATAATCTAAACCGCTCAATGAGAAATATGTACAGTAGTGAGTCAAAAGACTCGCAAGTTCTTCGATTTTCATTTGTTTCATTTCATTGGCCAACGAAGAATCAAGTTTCATAATTTGAAATGGATGCTCTAAATCTTTAACACCATCAATCGTAAATAATTTATGGTTGTGAATATCAATGAAAACAGCTTCACCTTTTGAGTCCGATTGCTTCATAATAACAATACCTTGATCAACGGTAGCACCCCAGAATCCCATGATATTTTCGCTCGCGAGAGCGAAACTTAGAAAACGAGTTAAAACCACTCGCATTTTTTCTTTATCAACTTTACCAATCAGACCCAGCTCCCAAATCGGTTTTGATGATGAATAAACCATCAAGCCTACGCCCTTAAAACGATAAACATTGTAGTCTGGTTTTGGAGTTAGACTTTCTTCACCGTACTTATCTAAATCACTGACTGTTCCAATCTGTTTTGCCACAAGAGGATTCGCCATGACGATTTTTAGAACTTTTAATTTTTCAGGAGCAAATTTATTTTTAAGAACATCTTCTTTGCAAGCTTCAAAACCTTGTTCTTTGATCATTTGAGTCATTGATTCTGCCAATATGGGTGATTCAATACAGATAAAGAGAGGAATCCCTAACTCTTTACGAAATTGAAAATATGTTTTGCCTGGTTTCTGCATAGAATCCTTTCTTGCTGCTAACTTCTCGGATTTTATTTAGTGGAACTTTAGCTGAAATTAAGCAGAAAAAATTGGCACTACGTACTTTCAATACTTAAGAAAATCGCTCAATCAAATCAACAAGATAGGCAATTGTAAAAAAGCCTTATTTACCCTACTCTTAGATAAAATCAAAAATGTGTTAAAATTTAAGTTGTTAATATTAGGAAAAAACGAGTTATGAGAAAGCTGTTTTTGAAACATTTAGGCTTCAGTCTTGTCGAAGTCATGCTGGCGGTAGGTGTGGGTTCTATCGTCACACTTTCAGTGATGAGCCTAATGCAAAACGCGGCCCGACAAAAAGCTAGTATGGAAAGAGATAGTGATGTCGGAGTAGCTATCACATATCTCGAAAATGCTTTGGCCAATAATGATGTTTTCGAAGACAATTTTGTTACACCAGGTATTACTTGTACCAATTATCGTGACGATTCCGTTTGTGATAATTTACCACTCGTTATCAATGGAGCTGGTATCGCCGTCGGTGGCCAGCAAGTCTTTCAAGCTGGTACACGCTTTGGTCGAATTACTGTTGGTCAAATCAGAATCTTAGAAATTCGTCCGCTCACAGATACTGTTTCAGCCAATGCAGGCACAACACTTCCAGGTATAATTGAGATTGAAGCTAATTTTAATAAAAATGATATCGTAGGTGGTAAAAAAGTGACGTATGGTTCGGGTACTGCTCAAGCCACGATAAAACTCACAACACGTTTAACTGAAAACGCAGCGGGTGATTTAACTATTACGGATTTAATGTACTCTCAAAACTCGCGCACTGTTGCACTTCAAGATAACTGTGATCAATTAACAGGTGCGGCAGGAAACTGGAATTTCGATCCAACATATCAAAACATGCAGTTAATACCTTACACTGACACGAATGGTGGTTCACAAGATATTCTCATTTCAGGTACAAACATCGGAACACAAGGTGAGCTTTCAACTTTTGGCCGTTGTAATCACAATTATTTTGAAGAAACATGTGAAGACTTTTCTCGAGGATACGATGTCGCCGTTGGTGTTGATACTGTTTACACTGATAACGAAGCCGTCGCTTGGCATAACCGTTGTCAAAACGCTAATGAAGTTGTTTGTTTGGCACTCGGAAGACAGTGGTCAGAAGACATTGAGAATCCAGGCGTATTTCGTTGTTATGATCAATGCTTGTGTGAAAACGTTTTATGTGGACCCAACTCAGCTAATTTAAAAAATTGTGGGCAGTGCTGCGCGCCTATGACCTGTGTTTTAGGTGACGCTAATGATATGGCCAATGATAGTACTGCTAACGGAATATGTACTTGTGGTGCAGACACGACTGCACCAATTGCATGTCAGACACCATAGGAATATTTATGAAGATAAAAAATTTATTTAATGCAAAAGGCTTTACTCTAACCGAGGTGATTATTGGTGGCGCCATCGTTGCTATAACTGGACTTGGTGTTATGCAAGGTTTAGAGATTTCGAGCAACTCAAATAAATTAAAAAAGCGTACGGTTCAAGCCGACAGACTCCATAAAAGAATTGTTGGTCAACTTGCCATACGAGCAACTTGTAAGGCCACTTTTAGTGCGACCAATACGCCTGCAACAGTTGCCGGATATTCCGTCAACGGTTCCGTAATCGGTGGTGAGTTTAATGAAATTGGAATTAACTCGGTCACTATTCCTGCTGTCGCGGCTTCTCCTAACGTTCAAACAGGTCAACTGGTTATTGTTTATAATCTCGATGTGAATAATCGTGGTGTTTCGGGAGGTGGAGTGGCAACCAAATCCACTACCATTTATATCCGAAGAACTGCGAGTAATTTTGAATGTTCAACCGCATTCTTAGATGAAGAAAGTTATCGTCAAAATTGTATAGGCTCAGGTGGAACATGGGACTCTGATGCACAAACATGTAACATCAATACTGGAAGTGGTAATGAAATTTTATCCGCCATCAATGCCTCAAAACAAAAATGTCAAAATTTAATTGGCGGTACCGCTATCACCGCTGGCGGTGGACAAACGTGTGATGCCGATGAAGCTATGTGTGAAGGTATCGGCGGTTGCTGGAATTGGGTACATCCAATAACTGGAACGAATTATCCCGGCTGTAATTTTGAAACTGCCGGAACTTGGGGATGGATCAACACAGTTCCACCTACAACATGGTCAGATTGCTCATCTTGTAATCGATCTCGCCAACAAGAATGTCAGGTTGGTATGTGTGATGATGTAGGTACTTGTACCGGAGCTGGTCCACAACCTGCCCCAGAAGTTTACCCTGCCGGTGTTGGTGGCTCACTTGAAACACCTTTTGCATCAGGTGGCTCACCAGTCGGAGCTGGTGTCATTGGTGCCTTTAATCCAATACCAACCTGTGCTATTTATGGTCAATATACAATCCCGAGTCCAGGTGTTTACAGTTGTGCCATCGCTGATGGTTTTCAGTCAGGAAATTCCTGTTACGAAGATATCAGTTGTTCAGGCTCAGCGTGTGGAGCTAATTGCGATCCAAACAGTGCAACAAACTCACCAAGACCAAGTTTATCTGGAACACAAAGTTTTGGTAATATATCAACTTCGCTTAACTCTTCCAATGGTCGTCGATACGATACCGCCGCGGTTTGCGGACCTGCTGGTACATGGCCGGCTACAATTCCAGGTGGGGCTTGGGGAGCATGCTCGAGCTGCTCTCAAACTGCGACAATTAGTTGTAATTTAGGAAGCTGCGGAGGCACATGCCCTACTGCTGCTTTTAATATCGGCTCAGCTAACTGTGTTCCAAATGGAACCGGAACTTCTGCTACTTGTACTCAAGCCTGCGGAACTGTTCCTGGTACTTGGACAACACCAAGTTATCCCGCCTGTCCCGCTGCTCAAACAGCAACGGTCACATGTACACCTGGAGCTTGCGGTGGAGACTGCTCGTCAGTGACACCTCCAACTGGATGTGATGGCTCTGGAAATTGCACAGGTTCAGCTTGTCCACCTTCAACCTGTGTTAATGGTGCAAGTTGTACAAGCGATGCTGCCTGTGTAACAGGCACATGTACTGGAGCTAGTTCATCAACAACCTGTAGCGATTTTTATGCAGGTTCTTCGATTGAAAATTGCAGTTCAGCTAATGCAACAGCACAGCTTCCACTTTGTACTGCGAGTTGTGGTGGTGATACTAATTGTTCTTGCCAATGTCTGGGCGGATTTTCATATGGACCTATGGACAGTTGCTCAGCAAGTCTGGGATGGCCATCTCCATATGTGGGTGGATTTCACATAAGAAAATTTATTACAAGCTCGACAGCAGGCACATGCTCATGTCCAGTTACTTCATGTACTGTCGGAGCCAGCTGTACCACAGATCCAAGTTGCGGAGCAGGTGGTACATGTAATGGATATACCCCAGCTGGTCCAAACTACGCTGGTACATGCTGGGGCGATCCATTTGCGTGCGGTGGAGGTCCTACCGGCCCTGACTACTCTGAGGGGACACCTTGCAATAGCGGAGCTGATTGTCCAGCACGTGTAGTTGACTCATACGGAGATTGTGGTGGCTATGAACCGCCAGGCACAGAGCAAACGGGAACAGATTATTACTGCAATACTGGTTTTCCAATCACTGGAACAGAAGTACTCGGTTCTTGTTCTTGTGGATGTACACCGACAACCTCATGCTCTGCAATCGCAGCAGGTATTTGTACCGGTGTGGATGCAGGAAACGACTCATGCGGAAATGATTGTGGAAATGGAACAAAAACCGATGGTGCTTGTGCTGGCGGTACTTGTACCGTTGGAGCAAACTGTAATAGCGATGCCTCTTGTGGAACTGGAGGAAATTGCAATATTGCTTCATGTAATATTGGTGATAGTTGCGTCAATGACTCGAATTGTACTGGTGGCTCTAGCTGCGTGAATATACCAATAACAACTCCAGGTGATTGTTCAATCAGTGTTACTGGATGTGTAGGCAGTTCATATTCAGTTGGACCTGGTGGGTGTACCCCTGGTTCGAGTTGTAATATTGTTGAATGCGGTCAGTATGGTAACGTGAACGAATGTGTTGATTGCTCATGTGGTGGTGATGTAACGACTGACAATTATACATGCCAAAATTGTCCAGCAATAGGTACATGTTCTTGCTCGGCTTCATGTACTCCAAATTGCTCGAATGCATCAAATGTTTGCGCAGGAGTTCAGTTTAGTGATGCTAACGGATGTGGCACGAATAACTGTACCGGAACAAAAAATCCTGCTTATGGGACTTGGAACTACGGAGGATGGGGTGCGTGTATAGGTAGTAACGATAGCACATGGGGAACAAGAACAAGAACCGCTACTTGCAGTGGAACGAGTAACGGGTGCGGTGTTGTATGTCCAGGTACACCAGCAACAACAGAATATTGCATGGACGTTGGTCAATATTACAATGAAAGTATAGCGTGTAGCGGGTGGAACGTTTGCTGTACATTCGACACGCCACAACCTTGGTCATCATCTGGAACGTTGCTTGAATGCCGAACAGTAGATGGATTTCAAGACGCTTGGTGTGACAATGCTCCTGAGGGTGGTGCTAGTTTATATGAGTGTAGACTTGCGGTGCCCGTACCGGCGTACCCATAGGATAAAAAATGATTAAAAAAAACGGTTTCACATTAATCGAAATGATGGTCGGAGTAGGAATACTTTCGGTAGTTTCGTTAGGCTTTATGTACGCCAGTCGCGTTCAAGTCGAATCAACTCAAACCGCCAAAAAAGCCAAGCAACAACTTGAGCTTTTAAGTGATCTTAATGAAACACTCAAAGACCAAAACGTTTGCGAAACGAGCCTAAAGAATCTAGCTGAAAATGCCTCGGTGACGGAAATAAAAGGAACGATTAATCACTTTCAAGTTGGTACACCAATAACTCAATATCCAGGCGTAAGTATTAAATCGATGACAGTGAAAAATTTTGGGACGATGAGTGACAGAGATCTTGTACAGCTGGAAGTTATCTTAATCAAAAAAGCCAATAGCTCGAAAGCTAGCGATATAGAATCAGTCCATCTTATTTCACTGGGAGCTGTTGTTAAATCGGCCAAAATTGAAACTTGCTCGGCTGGATTTCTAGAAGAAAAAAATCGTGAAGTCACTTGTGAATCAATTGGTGGCACTTTTGGAAACAGAAACTGCAACAATACGTTTGTTCAAGATAATTGCGAAAAAACAGGTGGTGTATACAACACCTCAACGAAGAAATGTCTTCGTACTAAACAGTCCGATTGCGTCGCTCTGGGTGGGCAATGGGTAGCTGGTAACTGCACCAAACTATAGGTCACCAAGCTTAGTTGGCACTATGTAAGTTATTAAATTTGCATATATGAAAAAAGCATAATAAAATTAATAACTTATAATGTGCTTTTTTTATCTCATAGGAACCTCAAAACCTTGTGTTAAAATAAAGTAATAGCAGGAAAACAAATGTTTACGCCTTTACTTAAAAAACTACTAACAACTAAGGGTGCTTCACTTATTCAAGTGATGGTGATTGTTGGCGTTATGGGCATTATGACTGGTGTTTTCATTCAAGAAGCCGATCTTCAAAATAAACAAACATATGGAATTAGAAAAAAAGGTGAAACAGATGAACTCTTAAATGAAATTCGTCTGCAATTAGGTAATCCAACGAACGTAGCCGATATGTTGGTAGGCACACAAACCGCTTCATCAGGTTCTGTCACTTTGCCATTTGCGTTGAGTGCTTCAAGTGTAGCCGTTTCAGGAATTAACTTTACAGTCGCAACTCCAGCCGTCGGAACATTAAATCCACCAATTGAACCCAATGAAGTTATTTATACACTAGATATAGCAATCAGAAGAAATGCTGCCGGCAGCCGCGGAATGAATATTGCTTCTGTTGTTAATCGCCAACTTACCCTCCGTGTTTTTCGAGATGCGACTGCTGTCTACACTGGCTACACTGAAGAATCAGAAGCTTACTATGCTCGTATCTTTTGTAAAATGGTCGGTGGCCGAATTTTAGGTAACGGCCAGTGTGATAACCAATTTGAAGCAAAATCATGTCTCATGATGGGTGGGCGTTGGATTCCAGACGCTAACGGTTTATTAACACCACCAATGAGTGCTATCGGAACTTGCGAAAAAGGTAAAGACACTTGCGCTTGGCTGACAAAACCGGAACTAGCTGCAGATGATCCTCTTAGATATGAATGTTGGAATGCAGCTTTAAATAAATGTGAATTTCCGACTGCGGGAACTTGGACGACGGTATTTACCAACCCTCCTCAAGTGACAAATCCATGGAAAGCTTGCGCGGATGGGCCAGACGCGGGAGCAACTGTATGCGAAAGACAAAAAGATCCTGAGTGTATCGAAGGTTTTTGTAATGGTAATTGCATCGATGCACCTCCGACCGGCTTGTTTGCTGATGCTCAATTTGGGGCGGCGAAGCCTGCGGCCAGTCTTACAGTCTTAGCATACGGACAAAATCCAAATACGGTTTCAAATTTTACAACTTATACGACTGACAGTCTTCCTCCCACATGTGCCGTCTATGGACAATATGTAGACTCTCCAGCTGGCTCTGGGCCATGGGCTTGCGACACAACTTTAAATGATTGCTATGAAGCCTTAAATTGCACTGGATATTCATGTATTTCGTCGTCCGCCAATTACTGCGATCCAAGCAATACTTCAAACTCTCCTGTACCCCTTAGTGGTTCTCAATATTCGGGCAGCATGAGCGGAAGCGGTGGACGTCGATATGATCCAACCATTTTAAACAGTGGCGGACCTTATGCCGGTGGAACTTGTGGCGTCAACTGGTCTGGCTCAGTCACATGGTCAGGGAGCTGTAATTCTGGCACATGTCGTGAAACGGGAACCATGAGCTGTAATTCAAATGGTTGTGGAAATTGCGCTCTCATAACTCCACCTGCTATCGGTGGTGCAACACTTTTATCTTACAACGGAACAACTGCTAACTACGATAGAGCTTGTGTTATCAATGCCACGTGGCCAGCTCCAAGTTTTGCTTGTTCTGGTTGTGTTGAAAAGGCTTATCCAGTTTGTGGTGCCCAATGCGGTGGAACATGCTCAGGTTTAGATTCAAGATGTACAGCTGCAAATAATAATGGTGGAACCGCTGCAGATTGTACTATTCCACAAGGTTCTACATCTTGTGGTGATGTTAATGGAGGTTGGAGTGCAAAAATTTATGGCACAACAACATTTGGAAGTTGTTCAGCAGTTTGTCCAACAACAACTGGAACAAGAAGTGTATCTGAGCCTTGGACCCTAACATGTACCAATCCTACACCAACATGTGATGGCATTACATGTAGTGGTGCAAGTTCAGGAACTGACAGCTCATCTGAGGCTTGCAGTACGACTTGCGCACCAGCGGCAGACTGTCAAAATGGGGTCTCATGCTCAATCACAGCTTGTACTGGCGGAACATGCTCCGGCTCAACTAAGCGATGCCAAAGAACTGTCGAAAGAGATGCAGGAAATGATTGTGGTGATATGGACATCATCATACAAAATTTCATAGCCACTCCAGCGACATGCACATCAGATAGCGATTGTCCGGCTACAGTAAATACATTTCCATCCGGAAAGTGTAGTGATGGCGGTAATGTCGCAGATGGAACAATGGTAACGGACTATGCATGTATAACGGATACTTCCGCACAAACCTGTGGCGGATGCCTTGTGGCTTGTACACCTTCATGTCCTGCAACTAGTACATATTGCGCCGGTGATGAACCAAGTGATGGCTGCTCTGGCACATGTCCGACAGGTACAAAATCTTCCGGGTGCGGAGATTGCGATGCGAGTGGATTAATCGCATCGTCCGCAACTTATGGAACGCCCGCGATTTCATGTTCATATAATGCCGGACAAATAATTCTAATTTGGGACCCCGCTGGAACTGTTCAGCCGTGCGGGATACATGACTCCATACAATACAGATGTGAATCTGATGGCTCATGGACTTATTTAGGGTATGCATGCCACCCTGATCCTGACCTTCCAAGAACGTCAACATGCACACCTTAAAACAGAGACTGAGCAACAAGAGTAAAAGCGCACCCACTGCTTACTCATAAATAATTGCATTATAGAAATTGATATCTTGCTTGCATCCTACTTGACCCTTTTAATTAAAGGTCATTAAGTCAGCTTGACATCCCCCAACATATGCCTTAAAACCACTAGTCTAAACTAGCATTCTTTCAGGTCTAAGTGGCTTAGTCCCGCCTGATGAAGCGTAAGGAGTTCTCTATGTCTACGTATGCAATTGCACAAATCCAAGGTCATCAGTACCGAATCAATGTAGGAGAAATCCTAGACGTTGAACAATTTGCTGAAGCGAAATTAGGCGATAAGCTTGAGTTCGACCAAGTTCTTTATGTTGGCGGCAAAGAAGCGGTTATTGGTAAGCCAACTGTAAAAGGTGCCAAAATCGTTGCCGAAGTTATTAAGCAAGGTAAAGGTCCAAAAGTTATTATTTTCAAGCGTAAACCAGGTCGCTACAATAGAAAAACTGGTCACCGTCAGCCTTTCACAGGGTTAAGAATTAAAGAAATTCATGATGGTCAAGGTAACGTAACTAAATAATTAGGAGTCAACAATGGCACATAAGAAATCGGGTGGTTCAACGAGTAACGGACGTGATTCCAACCCAAAATTCAGAGGCGTTAAAAAATTCGGTGGTGAAGTAGTAAAAACAGGCGAGATTATTGTTCGTCAAAAAGGTACTAAGTTTCATCCAGGTAAGAACGTAGGTATGGGTCGTGATTTCACGATTTATGCTGCAGTTCCAGGAACAGTTACTTTTGGTTGGTTGAACAAAAAGACCAAGACTGTTTCAGTTGTAGCTTAATTTACTTTAAAAGCTAAATATAAGAAAAAGCCCGGCCACTCAGCTGGGCTTTTTTATTGGTTATTTTGTAAACTGAATCATTGTAAACATAATCGCTAAGCCAGCTGTTAGCATTCCACCTAAGCGAATCGTTAATTTATCTCCGAGGGAATTCATTTCTTGTCGAACTTGTGAGAATTCATGTTTCATTTCTTGGCGTAGCTTATCGATCTCATATTTCATATGAGACTTTACTTCACCGATGTCATTCTTGGTCGCAAATTCTTGGTTCATAACATCCATTAGTACCTGAAGTGAGGCTTCGGCTTGGTTTCTAGTGAAGCCACTTTTTTCTAATTTTTCTACATAATCAAAAACATTCACAATCATTATCGTCTCCTTTTTCATCCTGCTTTAGGTCTGCAAAAGGGTGTTTTGAGATTAAACGTACAAGTCTTTGATAATACGGATGCGAATTAAGGGTCATGGCAATTTTACCTGTCGAAAGCCTTGCTATTCACTGACAAAGTGTGTTAAAAACCACCCCTATGCGATTTATTGATGAAGTAAATATTGAAGTCATTTCTGGTGCCGGCGGCAACGGGGCTTCTTCATTCCGGCGTGAAAAATTCGTTCCCTTTGGCGGTCCTGACGGCGGTAACGGCGGCATGGGTGGCGACGTTATCTTTGAAGGTGATGAAAACTTCAATACCTTGATTCACATTCGTGGTCGTAAGACTTACCAAGCTCCAGATGGCGGCAAAGGACTAGGTTCACAGTGTGACGGCGCTTGGGGTGAACCTCTCATTTTAAAAGTTCCAGTTGGTACCTTGGTTATTAATAAAGAAACAGATGAAATCATTCACGACATCACAGCTCACGGACAAAAAGTAACCGTGGCCAAAGGTGGACGTGGTGGACTTGGAAATGCACAATTTAAGTCTGCCACAAACCAAGCTCCTAGCTATTCGCAGCAAGGTACACCAGGTGAGAAATTCCAACTTAAACTTGAGTTAAAGCTACTCGCAGATATCGCACTGATTGGTTATCCAAACGCTGGTAAATCAACTTTAATCAGCTGTATTTCAGCAGCGAAGCCTAAAATTGCAGACTACCCTTTTACAACACTAGAGCCACATTTAGGTGTCGTGGCAATTGGAGATAAGTCCATAGTTGTGGCCGATGTTCCAGGATTAATTGAAAACGCAGCAGAAGGTAAAGGTCTTGGTATAAAATTTTTAAAACATATTGAACGTACAAAAGCTTTAGTCCATTTAATTGATTGTTCAATGTTCATTGAAGATTATGAAGCGATTGAAGCTTACGCTACCATTCGACAAGAATTAGAAAAATTTAGTCCAGAGTTTTTAGAGAAAAAAGAATTGGTGTGCCTAACCAAAATCGACGCTATGACTGAAGAAGAAATTGATCGATTCAAAAAAGTTTTAGAAGAGCATTTAGATAAAAAAATATTACCCATTTCTGGTATATCAGGAAGAAACATTGATGTACTGAAACCACTTATGTTAAAGATGGTTCAAAGCGAGAATTAAAATGAGTCAGACCTATATTCAAAATGAAGTTGATAAAATTATTGAAGAGCGAAGTTTTCAAACGCCGTTAAATTACGCGATGGCAGCAGCTTGGATCATTGCTAATTTCAAAGGTATCAACATTAAGATTTATGACGTAAGCCAGTCGAGTGCACTTTCAGATTATTACGTTATTGGTACTGCGACGAACCCTATTCAAGGTCGTGCAGCGGTTGATGAAATTCTGGTGAACCTTAAGCGACATGGTCAAATGGCCATTTCAAAAGAAGGTATGGATTCAACTGATTGGGTACTTCTCGATTTAGGTGATGTCATGGTTCACATTCTACAAGAACATTCACGTGATATTTATGATCTTGATAGTCTGTGGCGCCAGTATGAGCAAGTGGAAATTCCACATGACTTTTATTTCAGTCACCCAGAAGCAGGCAAAAAACCTAACAACAACAACGACGATTCAAACGACTATTTCTAATGGCGCGAGAAATTCATCTTATCGTTGTTGGTAAACTCAAAGATACAAATCTTGAAGCTATCGAACAAGAATTCACCAAACGAATTCGTGATCCTCTTTTTCAATTACATGAAGTGAAGGCACACGCTGAATTTCCTGAAAAAGAAGCGGATGAAATTTTAAATAAAATCAAAGAACTTAAAAAAGAAAAATTTCCATTAATTCTTATGGATGAAGCGGGAAAAACTTTTACCAGTAGTGAATTTTCAAGCTGGCTTTTTGAACAGGTTGAAACACATTCGACACTCATCTTCGCGATTGGCGGCGCGCTTGGCCATGCCGAGAGCTTAAAAAAGAAGGCCCATAAGAAACTTTCACTTTCACCCCTTACGTTTCCACACAAACTTGCTAGAATTATTCTTATCGAACAACTGTATAGGGCGATTACGATTAAGAGTGGTCATCCCTATCATCACTAAGAATAGGTCAACATGAAAAAAATAGGTTTTCTTTGCAGCGGCGGCGATAGTCCTGGGATGAACTGCGCGATTCGTGCCATCGTCAGAACGGCGCTTTATCATAATATAAAACCAGTCGCCATTCACCAAGGATATGCAGGTTTACTTCAAGGCAAGTTCACACCAATGGATGCTTCGAGCGTTGGCAATATTATTCAACGTGGTGGAACGATTATTCAAACTTCTCGCTGTCCTGAATTTCATGAAAAGAAAACACGCAAAAAAGCAGCGGAGCTTTTACGTAAACAAAAAATTGAAGGCCTAATTGTTATTGGTGGCGACGGATCTTTTAATGGTGCGCAACTTTTTTCAACAGAAAATAATTTCCCGGTGATTGGAATTCCAGGAACAATTGATAACGATATTTCTAGTACTGAATATACGATTGGTTTTGATACCGCGATTCAAACCGCCATTGAAGCCGTGGATAGAATTCGCGATACCGCTTCGTCTCACGCACGCATTTTTCTCGTGGAAGTAATGGGCCGTAATTCATCTTCGATTGCCATGAAAGTCGCTGTTTGCACCGGTGCAGAAAATGTTATCGTTCCAAAAATCAAAGTGGATTATCAAGAAATAGCGGACGGTATTAATCGCGGTATTTCGCGTGGAAAAACTTCTAGCATTATCATAGTCGCCGAAGGTGAAAAAGAAGGTCGTTCTTATGAAATTCAAAAAAACCTTCGAGAAAAATTTCAACTTGATTCACGCGTTTGTATTCTAGGTCACGTTCAACGTGGTGGCAGTCCTTCAGCGCTTGATCGTTATGTGGCCTCTCACATGGGACATATCGCGGTGAAAGCTTTAATTGAAAAGAAATTTAACACAGTCGCTGTGGTTAAAAATGGCAAAGTTACCCTGGCACCACTGAGCGAGTGTTTAGCAAAAACTGATCCATTCAAAGAAGATCACTTACTCTTGGCTAAAATTTTATCGATTTAACAAATTCGAATGGCTGGGATATTCTCTAAAATTTTCTCTAGTGGTAGATACGGGTATTTTCTTTCACCTTCATTCAATAAAGGAACCAGTTTTTTATCCACCACATAATCTTCTAATTTCGCATTCAGCGGTAAATGATAAATATCGCCACTGATGTGCAGATACCCTCCACACAAACAATTTTCTAGAGAGCGGATGGAGATTTTTTTCATTAGCTGTAAAAAAAGTAAAAAGATGGGGAGTTCTATCCACTGGATCTCATTTGTATCGAGGCCATCAAGACAAGCATGGTTGTCGAGGCAGATCATAAACCGTTGCAATGGCATCGGAATCGAACGCGAACGACACAAATAAACCAGTTTCTCTTTTATCTGTTTCGAGTACTTACCAAGCCCTACCAATTCAATTCCTGGTAGGCCCTTGGAGGTGTAACCAAAAAAGGTCACGACATGATAAGAAGTTTTACCTTTAATAATCGCTTTGATCGAATGCTCCATCATCGCTCCTTAAAGCATAGATGTGCAATCGCGTGGACACGTTCAAAAAGCTAAGACCTTTAATTTAAATGCTTATTTTAAATACGTAAGAAATTTTTCCGCAATATCGAAGTAAAAAAATCCCCAAATCGCTAACCAAAATACAATCCCAACAAAGTAATCCATGAGCATAGGGCCATAGTCTTTTTCAAGAAATTGCATAAACCGTTGATGACGGTTTAAAAACAACCAGCGCATAACCATGGATGGAGTTGTAACGGCAAAATCAAAGAGAAATTTAAACACAGGACCCTTCTTAAGCTGGCCAGATACCTCTAAGTCTCATGGCAGCGTCTAGTCGTGAAAGGGCCGAAATAGTTGCGGCTTTCTTCATATCGACCTTGTACTTATCTGCACAATCTGCGACGCGATGGAAAGCGTTATTTAAGATACCGTATAATTTATTGTTGATCTGATCTAAATCCCAGAAGAAGTGAGCTAGACCTTGAACCCATTCAAAGTATGAAACGGTAACACCACCAGCATTACAAAGAATATCTGGAATAACAAAAACACCTTTTTCTGTTAGAATATCAATAGCAGGACCAGTACATGGACCGTTCGCACCTTCGGCGATAACTTTCGCCTTAATCTTAGCCGCGTTCTTCTCAGTAATAACTCCAGAGATAGCAGCTGGAATGAGAACATCAACATCCAAGCACAATAAATCTTCGTTCGAAATTTTTTCTACGTTTGGCATATCCTTTAAAACTTTGCCTGATTTTACCCATTCAATTGTTTCTTGCAGATTAATTCCACGAGAATTGTAGATACCACCGGTATAGTCACTAACAGCAACAATACGTGCACCTTGAGCTGCTAAATCTTGGGCCGCAGGAACACCAACTTTACCAAAACCATGAATTGCTACTTTTGTATTTGAATCTAATCTTAAACCCAATTTTTCAAAAGCGAATTGAATACAAAAAGCGACACCTTTACCAGTTGATTCAGCACGACCAAGAGAGCCGCCGATACCAATTGGTTTACCAGTAACAACACCATGAACAGCGTAACCAGTTTGTTGAGAATATGTATCCATAAACCAAGCCATCGTCTGACCATCAGTACCGATATCTGGAGCTGGAATATCTTTATCAGGGCCAACGAATGGACCAATTTCAACCGCATATCGACGAGTCAGTGCTTGCAACTCCTGACGAGAAAGTAAATTTGGATCAACACGAACGCCACCTTTTGCTCCACCTAACGGAAGACCAACCAGCGCACACTTAAATGTCATTAGCATGGCAAGCGCAGCTGTTTGTGAAAGGTTCACGTCTTGGTGAAAACGAATCCCACCCTTACCTGGGCCTAAAGTCATATTGTGCTGAACACGGTAAGCTTCAAAAACTTTTACCGTTCCGTCATCTAAACGAATGGGAACTGAAACTTGAATCGCTCTTTTTGGATAACGAAGTCTTTCCAAAATATTTGGATCTAAATTCATAATACTAGAAGCGCTTTCCAGCTGACTAATAGCATCTTGGAACAACGGACTTTGAAACAACGGGCTCTGCGAATTCTGCATATATTATGACTCCTAAAAATTTTGGTCATTATACAGATTTCTGTTTTGGGCTGGCCACTAAAAAGAAAAATTGTAACGTAGCTGAATGCTCTGCTCATTGCGCATTTTTGGATCTTCGAGAGTGTCATCGTGAATGGTCGAAAGTCGGGCAACAATGTTCTTGATCAGTCGCTGATCGACAGAAGCAATAAAAATTCGGTTACTTAACTGATAGCTGATAAAGGCGGTGGTACCTGTATCGTAAGTTTTTCGCGCGTTAAATTCCGTACGACCGTTGATACCGGCGTTGAATTCTAAGTCCAGATATGGGTTTACCAGTTTCGTCGTCACTAATCCGCGATAAACCTTTGGAGTGATGGTGAATTTATAGCGACGGCTAATGGCAATTTCTTTTTTGGTAGCATTCTTAGTGCCTAAATCGTTCAAAGTTTGTTGCGAACTCGCATAATCGACCTCATCCTGGCTGTTATTCCAACGATCCCACCAGTTGGAAACTGAAGCTTTATAAGGTTCACCAGCTTCCGTCGTAAAATAACGAAGGAATTGGCGGTTAACGAAAGCTTTCTTCTCTTCAGGCGTTGGCATTGGAAATCCCGTATCTTCCAATTTCCAGCTTTGCATAAATTCATTTTGGATTTGCCACTGCAGGGCCGTTTCCTTCATACGAATAATCTTCGGATTGATTTTTCCGTTATCCATACGAATCAAAGAATCGATATAATCTTCCTTCACTTCAACCGGCACGAAAATGATGTCATCATCAGGTGAGAAATTGGCTGGCGCGCGGCTTGGACCAGCATAAGCTATTGAATTTATTAGACAAAAAAAGCCCATACCATAACGGCACAAGTGTCTAATCAATCGACAAGCTAGGTTCAACATATCTCCCCTAATTCATTGAAATCATTAGGTTTTATTAATGATTTCCCTTCCTTAAGGTAAGTAATTGCAAGCGTCGTACCAGAACGGTCCGGTAGGACCGCCTATAACTTAAGCCTGGGCCTGTGTTTCGGCGACTAACTTTTTAAGTAGTTTTTCAGTATTTTTATCGAGTGCTATGTCTTTAGTTTTACTCTTGAGCGCCAAAATCAGCTCTTCAGTTGATAAATTTTGGGTTTTCTTCGCACTACTTTTTTGTGCGTTTTTAGTCTTGGCCTTTGAGCTCGAAACCGCCCGAGACAGTTGTGTTCTCTTGGTAATAACACCACTAAGAATTTTCTGTTTGATCTGATTTTTACTCTCAGATTCTTCCAAATTATCCCATTCAAGTAATACGTATTTTTCAATATTATGTAGTTTCGCCGCCTCTTTAATATCTGTCGGAAGTTTCGCTATTAACAAACAACGATGAACTTCTGATTTTGAAGTTCCAAGCGCCGCTTGAATCTTGCGCTCACTCGCGCCAGTTAATTGTTGGTAGCCAAAAATACTATCGGCTTGATCGATGTAGTGTAGTTCTTCACGAGCTGAGTTTTCAGAAAACTGAATCGCCATCAATTCTTGATGTGTTTTATTTTCTAAAACAAAACATGGCGCTTCATTCATTTCAGCGATAGTGCTCATCGCGCGGAATCTTCTCTCACCACAAATCAGCACGAATTTCGAACCATCTCGATGAATGACGAGTGGTTGAATCAAACCATTTTCACGAATGTTATCCGCTAGTTCTTTGATTGAATCATCATTAAATTTTGTTCGTACTTGCTTACGAACTTCTATCTTGCTGAGTTTTATATTCTGAAGTTGAGCGCCTCGAAGAAGTTTTTCATCGTTCAAATCAAAAATTTTTCTATCGATTGAAAGATTTTCAGTGAGGTCAATTTTTACTCGTTCACTCTTTGTTACACGTGGCTTAAACGTTTTGCTCATTTTGTGCCTCCTCACCTAAACCAAGAGATTTCCATAATTCAACAAAGTCACCTTTGCCTTTTGAATTTTTACCTAACATGAAAACTGGTTTTCTAAGTGAAATCGATTCTTGCATCTCAACTAAATTTCTAATAGCTGGTGCGGTATTAAACGATTGCGACAATTCTTCAAGACGTGAACGTTCAATTTTTCTTCGCATATTAACCATTGAAGGAATAATGGAAAATTTTAATTCTGGATTTTCAGTTTCTTTAATAATTTCGAAAGTGTCCATTAACTCTTCAAGACCATCAATTGAATAATCTTGGGCCTGAGTTGGGATGAGAACTAATTGACTTGCAACCAGTGACATAATTAATTCATCACCAAGCATCGGAGGAGTATCAATCACCACGTAATCAAAGTCTCCTGCAATATCTTGTAATCTAAGTTTTAAAAGTCTCTCTTTACGACCGGCATTTTTACGAACTTCGCTTTCTGAAAGAATGAGAAGTTTCGCCAGATTTGCTAAATGTCGACTTGATGGAATTAAGAATAGGTTTTTATAAAAATCATATTCGCCTTCAGTCGGAACAATAACGTCTTTAACTTCAACATCGCCGATGAGCCATTCAGGAATTAATGTTCTTGAAACATTCACACCAAGAGTTGAACTGAGGTTGGCCTGAGAATCGAGGTCGACCGCTAAAACGCGCTTACCTTGATTGGCCAAGTAACATGCCAATTGGTAACACTGCATGGTTTTACCCACTCCGCCTTTATTATTCCCGATGGTAATGATTTTCATAAATAAGTCCTCCCGACTCGTGTTAAAAACATCCTATTATTAATAGTTTAAAGAACTTATCTATGGTTCGTCAAAATTTAAAAAAACCAGAGTTATTTCGTCGGACTTAAGCTCAGATCATACGTCTTCGAAAAACTTAATCCACTCGTATTGATGTTGGCTTGTTTTGGAATATTGTATTTTGTTTTGAATCCGTCTTTTGCACTCACGACAAATTTTATGTCGTAGAATTTTTTGTTGCGCAATTTGTGAAACGAATTTAGTTGTTCGAAATCAAAAACAACTTTGGTGAGATTGCCGACAGCATCGAAATCAACAGTAGCAGGCTTAATCGATTTTTCAGATATTCTGATATTGTACTCATTTTTGTTCGGATAAACTTTAAGTGCAATATTAAATAAATCGATATCACTAAATTCACCTTCAAAATAAACCGTCAGGCTTTTTTTAGTCAGAACTGAAAGTTCCTTTTTAAGTTTCGTATAATTTTTTACGACAGCCGGTAATGCTTGATAATGAATAGTGGCTTGTGTTTCCAGAAATTCCGTACGGCCGTCATAATTAATTTTTGAAGTTTTCTTTTTAATATAAACATATTGCTCGGCTTGTCCGGTTACAGAAAAATAAGTTTCACGATTGCGAATAGAAACGGCGACTGGAAATCGTGTAAACTGGGCCACATCTGTAAAATCGAGAGTGATTTTATTTTCTAAGAAACGATCGAAAACATCGTAATTAATAGTTTCATACTGTGTACAAGGATTCGTGTAGTATTTTTGTGAAATCGGACTATAGGTCTCACACATCGAACTATATGACACGGTTTTACTTTCTTGACGATAAATTTTGGTCACCAAATTAGCACCGAGGACTTCCGATGTTTCACCTTTTTTGTAAACCAGGCTAGTTCCCTCCGCGATGGATTCTTGAGCTGACAGCGTGTTGATAATAAAACAAATAGCGAACACAAATAGCAAAATAACTTTTTTCATTTCTTCTCTCCCTTTGATTAAATAAAATTTGATGCGTGTTAATTATGCAAAAAGTGGACCAACTTAATCAGTCGGTAATTTCATTCTCAGCATTTTCTTTGGTGTCGCGTCATCACTTTCAGTAACAAAGTGATACTACACTTGAAACATCATTGACCCTCATTTAGAGTAAAACCTTAAGGAGTCATTTTGATTTACGCAGACTACAACGGTTCATCTTTTCCGTGCCCAGAAGTTATTTCGCATCTACAAAAACGCCTGAGTGAAGGACCGTTTGGAAATCCGAATGCTGTTCATGGTCTTGGCCAAAAACTCATTGGCGAAATCGAAAAAGCTCGTCGCATATGCGCTGAAGTCTTAGGTGCAAAGCCTTCACAAATAATTTTTAATTCGGGTTCTTCGGAAGGAATTTCTCACGTTTTCCATTCGATATTGAGCCAAACAAAGAAAAAGAAAATTCTCGTTTCTGGAATTGAGCACTCAGCTGTCGTTCATGCGTGCAAAATTTATGCTGGTCGTGGTTTTGATATCCATAAAGTTCCTGTAGCACAAAATGGAATTGTTGATTTCAATGCCTTCAAAAAATTAATGGATGAACATGCTAACGATATGGCGATGGTTTCGATTATGGCCGCCAATAATGAAACTGGTGTCATTCAACCCTCAAAAGAAATTGCTCAGTACTGCCAGAAAAAAAATGTTCCTTATTTTTCAGATACCACACAGTACATTGGTAAAACTGATTTTTCATTTGAAGATTCAGGCATGGACTATGCCGTTTTGTCTGGGCATAAAGTCGGCGCCTTGATTGGTAGTGGAATTTTACTCGTCAAAAATCCTGAGCAATTACAGCCGTTAATTTATGGAGGCGGTCAGGAATGTGGTCTGCGCGGCGGCACACAAAATTATATGGCGATTGAAACGCTAGCGATTGCGCTCAAGGAATTTCATTCCCAAAAAAGCAAATTAGATCAATGTCGAAAAAACCGTGAACAATTTGAAGCTCAAATCAAAAAAGAGTTTCCAGAAGCTGTTATTATCGGTGACGATTCACCTCGTTTGGCTTCAACCACCCTTATCGCATTACCGGGTATTTCTGGTCAGCGCGTCCAAATGGACCTTGAATCCCAAAACATTTATGTGACTACCTCATCAGCTTGCTCGGACAATGAAGAAGCTTCATCAAAAGTGCTCAAAGCAATGGGAATTACCGAAGAAATTGGTCGGAGTGTAGTAAGAATTTCCTTATGCCTGGAACAGAAAGATCACGAGTATAATGAAATCTATAAAGCCGTTTGTAAAACGTATAAAAAACTTAAAAAATAAGAATATCCACATGAAGAATCAAACATTACTGCTTATTGCGCTATTATCCTCTATCCTGCTTTTTAATTCCTGCACCTTTCGAAAAGGTGGCGCAAGAAACGAAGTAGCACAAGGCCATTTTCAACTTTATTCTCACCCCGACTATGAAGAAACAAAAACAGAAGAAACCAATCGGCGTCTAGTGATTGTTTCAACCAATGATCTCTACGGCCATATCATTCCGGAAAATGAAACAGTCGTTTCTCCTGATAATCAAAATCAAAAGAATTATCCGGTCGGAGGTATGAGTTACTTTTCAACTTACCTTAAAATTTTACGTGAGAGATATCCCAACCAAGTCATGTTAGTAGATGCAGGGGACTTTTTCCAAGGTACACTTCTTTCTAACAGCTTAATGGGTCAGCCGATTGTCGATGTTTATGAATATCTTGGTTATGATGCCGTTAACATCGGTGATAACGATTTTTACTTTTTAAATAATACTAAAAATGATGATCAAAATTATTTTAGAAATTTAGTAAAAAAATCCAAATTTCCTTATTTACTAAGTAACCTCTATGAAATTTCTTCGGCCAAAAATATTAATTGGGAGAACATCAAGCCTTTCGTGATTAAAGAAGTGAATGGCATTAAAGTCGGTATCATTGGTGTTATGACAAAAGAAATTTTAGATAAAAGCATTAAAGAAGCGTTAACCGGTTTATATATCGAAGATTTAAACAAAGCCGTTATTCGTCATTCACATTTAGCAAAACGCGCTGGCGCGCAAGTCGTATTATTGCTTGCTCACTCAGATATTCTTTGTGGAACTCAATCCGCTTTAAAAAAAGAATTACCGATCAGCAAAGTCAATTTCTCACCAAATGATGCTGAGGCTTGCGATTCTAATTCTGAATTAACTCAGATGTTAAAAATGATCCCACCAAATACGGTAGACTTGGTAGTTTCAGGTAATCAATTAGGCAAAGTCGCAAACTTCATTGAAGGTGTTCCAGTCGCGCAAAACTTCGGGCTCGGAAGATATTTTTCAAGAATTGAATTAGTTTATGATTTAAAAAAGCAAAGAGTAGATCAAGAAAAAACCATTATTTATCAACCCACAAAAATTTGTCATAATTTCTTTTCTGAGACTGAAGATTGCTTCACCCAAGATATCAGCGTTAATCATGAC
This sequence comes from Bacteriovoracaceae bacterium, assembly GCA_016786485.1. Taxonomy (GTDB): domain Bacteria; phylum Bdellovibrionota; class Bacteriovoracia; order Bacteriovoracales; family Bacteriovoracaceae; genus JAEUWD01. Next base: position 111,282 of record JAEUWD010000002.1, read on the forward strand.
TTAGTCACAACTGCAAAATTTTTGGGCCAAGATATTTATGAAGATCAAAACTTAAAAAATCTAATTGAGCCATTTCAACAAAAAGTGAACAAACTAGCTAACCAGAAAATCAAAGATCTAGAAAACGATTTTCCACACACCAAAAACTCACTTTCACCCTTTGGCAGCTTTGTGGCAGAAACTATTCGTAAAAAACTGAATGCGCAAATCAGTATACTTAATGCTAATGCTGTTCAAGACGGTCTGACTAAAGGCGAATTAACTTACGGCTCACTCTTCCAATCACTACCTCATGATAATTTAATCATGCGTGTAAAACTCTTTGGTCGTGATCTAAAAAGCCTTATCAAACTTAGCATCACTGATGATTATCACGTGAGCGCTTATTATTCAGGCATCAAAATTAGTTTTACTGGTGCCAATTCACAAGGCGACGATGCACTAGAAAATGAAACCTGGAAGCGTTCAAAAAACGTAAACCTCACACTCGAAGACGGGACACTGATTAATGACAATCAGGTTTATGATGTAGCAACGGTGAATTACCTAGGTCACACCAGCAAGGATTCTTTTGGGCAAATTCTCAATAACATCCATTATTCGAATAAAAAACTTTATGATCGCAACTATCGCGACATCATCGCAGAAGAAATTAAGAATAATCGATTGTTTGAAAATGTCATCATTCGTTTTAATTCAGCGGCCAACACACTTCAGAATCACTCACAAACTAAGTAACCGCCTTCACATTCAGGAGCCGCACCATTAGAACAAGTACCTAGTTGTTTTAACTCAGAGCATTTGCGAAGAGTTTTATTAGTCATTTGTGCTTGCTTTGGACAGGCCGGTAAGCCTTTTTGACCACATTCAAAACGAGAGCAAATTTTATCGTATTTTCCCCAGCAATCACCGCCAACGACTTCAGTAAAGCCTTCACAAGTTTCACATTGTGAAATAATCGCACCACAAGCGGTATTATATTTTTCACAAAACTCGGCTTTATCCAAATTTATCTTGCTCGTGATTTCCATAGGTTTCGCACGAACGAATTTTAGCGGTTCAGGCAGTAGTATTACGCCTTCAAGTGCCGCAGGAAAAAAGCCGTCAGCCAGTTTTTTATTTTTATATCCTGTGTAGTTTGGTTGTAAGCGATTGAAGGTAACACTGAGTTTTTCTGGTCGTGTTTTATCTAAACCCGCTTCGTAATCAAAAATAATGGTCGGAGCTTTCATTGTTACTTTCAAATAATGAATATTAGAAATATGCACCAAGCTATTTTTCACGCTGGTGAATTCGCATTTTCCAGTCACACGTGTCAATGCCAGTTCTCCGATACTTTTCTCATCTTCACCTTTAAAGGGTGTCTTATAGAGTAGGCAGAATTCTTGTTGAGCAATATTTTTATATTTTAAAATCGGAAGCCAGATATTTTTTGGTTCGGTAATCGTTTCATTTTTTTTTGCCAACTCATTTGTGATCTCAAATTGGGTGGCTTGTTGCAGATGATACTTTAACTCGCCCCAACCTGGTGTTGCTAAAAGTTTTGTGCTTATGCTCAAAGCCAAAAAAATTAATATGATTTTATTTCGTAACATCTAAATCCTATTTTCACTTGTGTTTCTTCAGCTGGTGGAACTTCGTAATTATTTCCCCAGGTAATATCATTGACTCCGAACTCTTCGCCCTCCCAGCGTCCAAAAGCATTCAAGCGATGAAGCGCAGAAGTTCGCTCAAAATAAAAACTTGAAAGCTTAAGATTGTCATGTTCTGAATCGAAAACTTCAAGCGGACCACCCAAAGAAAGATTCATACCCGTCCAAGTTAAATAACCGCCATAGTAAGCATTAAACGGAATAATCTTATGACACTCACGAGTATAATTAAGTCCACACAACTTTTGATATTCGTCTTTGGTTAATTCTTCTTGTGTGTGCAAAACGTCGTCTTTGAAACGTGACCATGGATAAGGATTTAATTTTAACATGGCCGCTTGCGAATTATCATCATCCGGCATAACGGCTGCAGCTTGAAAATATTCTGGCGTTAATAATTTCTTACCACGAAACTCGCAGTATTCTTTCCGTTCCTTAAGTTTCAAATCATAACTTGGTTGATGATTTTCATTTGAGAACTTCGGTGCTTCATTTTTAAAACTACGCCATTCATTGACTTGAAAATTATTAACTAAATATTTATCAATATAAATTTGCCGCCCGATATTATTCCACTTTGTCGTTACGTTTTTATTTCGAATGGTCGCTCGTCCGAAATAAGTATAATTTTTTTCAGGTAAGTAAACTTGATGGCATGAAGCTTCCAGTGCAATGGGATAAATTCGATCCGAACCATTCAATTTTAATTCAAGATAATAAAAACTATATGGCAGATGATTTTTTTCTGGCACATCGGCTTTGAATCTTAACTGAATTTTTTGTGTCAATTCCATTTTACTTTTTGACTGGCCCGTTTGCCCGTTTAAAAAACATTCGAGATATTCGGGGTTACATTGAAAATAAGCTGGATCAATTTTTTGTTTATTCGAAATTTGCGGGCAGTTAAACTTATTTGCCGAATAATAGTTCTCAATATCACCCATCCGCCAGCGATCAGATACCTGACTTAAAAGCTTGTCTATTATTTCTTGCTGTTGAACATCCGTGAGTTTTTTTTCTTTTGAATTGAAATTCAGTGTCAAATAGCCACCGACAACAAGTGCAAAAAATACAATGACTGTCTTCATCAGACGCGCTGGCATAAAAGTTTAATCCTAAAGATGACTTTGAGTCAGAAGTAATTATAAAATAGTCTAGAGGACTCGAAACCTAAAATCTAAGGAAAAAAATGGATTGGCAGCAAGGAATTAAACAAGAACAAGACGAATTCAGCAAAACGCTAGCGTTTGATGACTATATGGATGTTTTTGAAGCGCATCCAGAACGTGAACTTCGTATCACCTGTCATTACCTACGAGACATGTTTAATTTTTATGGAAAAAATGAAGAAGGCGGTTTCAATTTATTTTCTCGTGTTCACCCAGACTCTCCGGCGGTTTTCGGTCAGCATCAAACGCAAGAATATATTTATCGCAATTTAGAAAACTTCGCAGAAGAAGGTTATAACAATAAATTTTTACTCTTAGTTGGGCCAAATGGTTCTTCAAAATCAACGCTCGTGAAAAAAATCATGAAAGTGGCCGAAGATTATTCAAGAACAGATGAAGGTTCGCTTTACACTTTCAGTTGGATTTTCCCTATCGATAATTACGTGAAAGGTTCTTTAGGTCTTGGTGGCAGTACTCCGTCAAAAAGCAATCTTCAAAGTTATGCCCACCTGGATGATAAAGAAATCAGCGCCATTTTGACTTCGGAATTAAAAGATCATCCGATACTCTTATTGCCACAAAATGTTCGTCAAAAAATGTTTGAATCAGTTTTCAAAAATAAGCCAAAACAGCTAGAACAAGTGAAAAAATCATATCTATATAACGGCGACCTTTCAAAACGCAACCGCATGATTGTGGATGCGCTTTTGAAAAACTACAAAGGTGATTACCGCGAAGTTTTCAAACACGTTCGCGTTGAACGCTTCTTGATCGATAAACGTTATTCAAATAGCGCTGCAACGATTGAACCACAAGTCCACGTAGATGCTCGCCTCCAACAGATTACAATGGATAAACGTTTGGCCAACCTGCCACCAAGTTTACAATCATTAAACTTATTTAATATGAACGGTGAAGTGGTGCTTGCGAATCGAGGGATTTTAGAATTCTCAGACCTTTTAAAGCGACCTCTCGATGCTTTCAAATACTTATTAATGACAATGGAATCGCGTACGATTAACCTTCACGGTATTTTAACTGAGCTGGATATTTTCTTTGTTGGTAGTTCGAACGAAGTTCACTTTTCAGCTTTTAAACAACATCCAGATTTCAATTCATTCAAAGGCCGCTTCAATTTTATTCGCGTCCCGTACTTATTGAAATACACAGAAGAAGAAATGATTTACAAAGAGCAGCTGGAAAACATCAAAGAAAAAACTCGCTTTGAACCGCACGCCTTGCACATTTTAGGTCTCTGGGCAGTTATGACTCGTTACCGCGCTCCCCTTAACAAGAACTACAAGGATCAAAAATTAGGTAAAATCGCAGCAGCTTTGAATCCACTAGAGAAAGCACTCCTGTTGTCGGAATCAATCACGCCAGATAATTTGGATAGTGATGGCAAGCAAACACTTAAGCGTGGTGCTTCACAAATCTTAAAAGAATACGCCAACGACAGTTTATACGAAGGGAAATTTGGTATTTCACCTCGTGAGGTTAAGCAAATTATCTATGAACTCTCGTCACAGTACTCTGATGTTTCATCGATAGAAATTCTGGAGTATTTAAAAGACATCAGCGAAAGAAAAATAGAATACGACTTTTTAAATATAGCCCCTCAAGGTGATTACCATAATCCGAAGAAATTCTTGGATTTATTAGAAGAATATTCACTCGATCTCTTTGATTCTGAAGTCCGTTCTGCTCTTGGTTTAGTCGACGAACGCTCATACGAAGATTATATTTCGAAATATATCATTAACATCAATGCGCTTATTAAAGGTGAAAAAATTAAGAATAAGGTAACGGGTAAATTTGAACCATCAGACATGTTCTTTGTGCGCGAATTTGAGACTAATATCAACCTGAACGAACCACCTGAGAAATTCCGTTCTCACCTGATTTCTCGTCTTGGAGCTTACTATCTAGATAATCCAGGTAAGAGTATTGTTTACGGCGATGTCTTCGAAGATATGGTCAAATTATTGCAAGAATCTTTCCGTAACGAACAGAAGAAAATCATCGATAAAGTGGCAAAAAACCTCGTGATTTATCTCGAGGAATACACTGAAGAAAGTGAAGGTGAAAAGTCACTTTCAGGTCAGTTAAACCGCGAAGTTGGTGACCAGATTCGTGGAATAATTTCAAATCTAACGAATAAATTTGGATACTCTGAAAAAGGTGCTATTAATATCCTCAAAAATCTTATTAAGAAAAGATACTGAGGTCTATGTCCCAAGTTTTTAAGAGTTTCGGCAGTGATAAATACGAAATTATTTATCCCGTATTACCTGAGCATGATGGCCTTAGGCTCGATCAATTCTTGATGCCTTATTTCGCGACCTTTTCACGGGAAACGCTCAAAAAGAAAATTCAATCGGGTGAAGTTCGTATTCTCAAGCGCCCTTTCCCACATCGTCCAAGCGTAAAGGTCTATCACGGAGAACAGATCCAAGTCGTAACTCACAACTACGGTCTTGAGGACGAGTTCTGGAACGGGCATAAAATCCGTTTTGATAAGCCTGAAATCTTGTTTGAAAATAAAGATGTTTTTGTCATCAATAAGCCACCATTTATGGCGACCCACCCGACAGGTAAACATCTTTTTAATTGCGCTACTGTTTTTTACGAGCAAATTTATGGGCATACTATTCACTCTGTTCACCGCCTGGATCGTGAAACCAGCGGCTGCTTAATCTTAGGCAAAAATCCCGCCGCGACGAATACTTTTACTAATTATTTTGAAAATGCAGAAGTTCGAAAATGCTATCTTTTGATTGCTCATAAATATCAAGATGTCACTTTTCCACTAACCGCTGAAGAAAACCTCGGACAAAAAGAAGGTTTTATCCCTCGCACTTTCACTCACGCTTTTCCAAAAGATTCAGGTGAAGGTAAAGTGGCGAAAACATATTTTGAAATGCTTTTTGAAAACGATCGCTATTATATCGCTTTGGCCTTCCCAAAAACAGGTCGCCAACATCAGATTCGTGCTCATGCTTACACTCACGGCTTCCCACTAATTGGGGACAAGCTCTACGGCAAAGACCCAAGTGTTTTCATGCGCTTTAAAGACGGTAACCCGACTCTAGCAGATCATCAGCAAATGCAGATTCCACGACATGGCCTCCATGCCATTTCGCTTTATTTTCCAAAAACAAAGCTCGCACCGTTCTACTGTCCGATCTCAACTGACATCTTAAATTGGATTGAAGCAAATTTTTATTTGAGTGAAGAGGATGTTCTAGGTAAGGCCCGCGCTGTTATCGATAAAAACTTTGGTCTTTAAATAATTCAATACACCTTTGGCCGCAATATTTTTCTCGCCCTTCAGAATAACTTTCGGGTGATGTTTTAATTTTCCTAAAACGCTCTCGATATTACTCACACCAACAGTATGGGGTAGTTTTTCAAACATCGATTCATCATTGAGCGAATCACCAAAATAGAGCACGTTATCTAAACCCACACCGGTGCGATATCGATACAGAAATTTCTCAACCGCCGTATATTTAGTGTGATCGCCCAGCCAAAAATTAATATGCACGTCTGACTGATTGAAGTTCACTTGTTTTTCACAGAGAAAAAGCTTGATTTCATCGATCATTTTTTCATCTTGCCCAAGAAACTCAATCGCGCGATCCGTTTTACGTCCGAATGAATCCACCGACAACGGACAACCCGGAAACTGCTGCATCAGATTCATAGTGATTTCATCCAAGACCAATTGATCATTTTCACTAATCAACAGCTCTTCTTTAATATTTCCCTTATTGTCGCTTAATAAAATAGCACCGCCACCTTCAGTGATCACCACGCTCATTGGAAAATGAGTTAATAAAAAATGGCCCCAAGAAATGGAACGACCAGTAACGACAATAAATTCAGCATTATTCTTATGCGTAAGATTTAAGATATCGAAAAATTGAGACCCTAACATTCGGTTATGAGTTAGGGTCCCATCAAAATCAGAAAAAATTATTTTCATTAAGAAAGTTTAATTAAGAGGAACAGAAATACCAAGAACAATAGCATTATAACTATTTCTTAAATTAAACTGAGTTTCAAGGTTAGCTATTATCACGTCAGATGAATTATCTAATTGAATTCGACCAGTTACACCTAAGGCCAGTGTATTCACAGTTTGATAGTTATTTGCCGTAGAGTTCAACTGTAATTGAAGTGGAATCGCAACGAATGGGAAAACTTCGTTTCCATTCACATTAAAGCCTTTCGAAATTGTTGGCGCAAAACCGATGCGGTGAAGCTTTTGATCAAACTCTTTACCGTATGAGTACATACCTTTAACTGAAATACGTGGTTGATAACCATAATCAGGAAATAAACGATAATCAGTCCCAAGGAAGAAACGGTTTTCACGATCACCACTATTTACGCCATAACCAACGTCCATATTTACGTCGTCAGCTAAACGATTATAGTATCGAAGGTTAACACCTGTGCCTGTGCCGTTGCTGGTATTGTTAGCAAGTTCTGCGTTGATAACTGAGCTCTTAAGTGAAAATGGGTGAGTTGAAACACCAATATTTTGAGCAAATGCTCTTAGGCTGAATAACATAGCAAGAACGATTAAAATGTTTTTCATAAGTACCTCTCTAAAATGTTTTATGAGGCCATTAAACGCTCAATGTCATAGATTGTCTAGTGGGTTTGTGTTTTTTACGCTATATCGCGTCAATCACGACAATTTCACCATTTTTGATATCTAAAATTGTATTAAAACTACTAAGGTCGCCGCCGGCTTTGCGATTCATAACATCAAACAAATGTCTAAGTTGTTGTTTTCTAAAGTCTGGAACGTTAGGGTGGCGAAACAGGTACTCAAGCGCAACGCCTTCTCGATATCCAATGACTGCGAGTTTTTGCAGTGGCGAATAAACCTCAATATCGACCGTTGGAATGCCACGCCCACGCCAAAATTTAAGCAATTCGATGTTCTCTTTTTGATGTTCATTAGCTTGGTCCTTGAAAAATTTTAGGACCTTTTTTTCACCCGGGCGACCTTCAATCAGCTCACGAACAACATAGTTCTCACCCTCGGCCCCTCCACCTAAAAAATATTCAACCTGATAAACCTTATCATTAACACCATACTTGGTGCCTTTTGGAATTGAACCGCTAGTATTATAAACACGATGAGGATTAAGCAAATACTCTTCACGAATCTCAGATAAGACTTTTTTAAAATCCTTATCCAAATCAAGACTATATTGGCGCGAGCGAGTGAGCGTTTGCTTGATTCGTTTTAGACAACTGGTTATGGCCAGAGCTTCAAAACTCTGGATTACCAACAAAAAACTTAAAACTAAAAAGAATCGTCCTTTCACCTTGGCTTTATCGGCAAATTGGCCCTTGAACCTTTGACGACCGACTGAAAGGCTCAAGAAATGATTGACTAATATGGCCTTAAAAATTATAAAAGACACTCGAGCGGTGGCTGTAGTTCAGTTGGTAGAGCAACGGATTGTGATTCCGTGTGTCGCGGGTTCAAGCCCCGTCAGCCACCCCATTTTTCTTTCGAACTGTTTTCAAAACAACGCGTGATTATAATTAACTCATTCATTTTTTAATCCTATTTTTTTTCGAATTGGATTGGGGATTTCCGGAAGTGATTCGAGATCGTCCAATCGTTCAAATACAATTTTGAATGTACGTCCTGTCTCATCCTTTAATTTATAAATTTCATTTTGAAGACTTTGCTCAAGAACCGTATAACTTCTAAGCTTTGTAAAAATCCGCATGATAGCAATGTTGACTTGAATCGCTTGCTTGCTTTTAAGAACAGTGGAAAGCATGGCCACGCCATTTTCTGTAAAAAGATGGGGTCGGTATTTATTAATGTAATTATGTGTACTTAGATTGCCCAAGATCACATATTGTGATCTTAGATAGGCTAACTCGCTGGAATTTGGTTGAAACATAAAATCTTCAGGAAATCTTTCAGTATTCCTTCTAACAACTTGATTGAGACTCCTTGTTTCAACTCCATAAAGCTTGGCCAAGTCTGAATCCAACATCACTCGCTGTCCACGAACCACATAAATCATTTTATCTATTTGCAAAACAAGTTCATCACTCATCACTACCTCCTACGATTGGAGGCATACTAATGATCAATTAGGCTTAAAGCGAATGTTAGAAGTATTTCGAAGTGTGCTTTTTCAATATTGAATTAATGAACAAAAATATAATCATTGCTCACAACAGGCATCTATGCTACCCCTTGGGGCTATGCGAAATTGGCTTATTTTATTCATCTTTTTGTTAGTTTCACCTCTGAGCGGACACGCCCAGAGCCAATATTCTCATCTCAATACTCCACTAGAAGCCGAAGTCGGACGTCCCTTGCAATTACCTGATTGGTTTTTAAATATGATACCTAAAAAGCTTCGCCCCAAACTATTTAAAAAACTTTTAAACGATATCAAAATTGAAACACCTGAAAGCATGTTAGAGCGAATGCAATTAGCTACAGGTGATTCTAGCGAATTATCTTACGGTTATAATGGTGTCGCCTTCAAAACCGATGAACTTGTCACAAAACTTAATATTCACGCTTTTTGTGATAGGGATTGGCAGCAAAAAGTTTTACGTCCATCGAGCACAAGTTGGTACCAATTATTACCGTTATTAAGCCCAGGGGCGATTGAGCGCCGAAATGAATTACTGGGCTGGGGTGGCGACACGAGCGCTTCACTTTATAAAGAAATTTTAGGTGCACTGATTTGGAAAACCTATAACCCAAAAGATACAACACGTTTGATAGTAAGCACTGATTTCCAAGGCTTTCAACGGGCCTTTGTTCCTGGTGTTACGCTACGGCAGGTTTTAGCTGATTCTGATACTCCATATAATATGCAAGCTATTTGGAAACAATTTGTGGTTTTGCAAAATACGGCAGAGAACATTTTGAAAGATACTGGACTTACGATCGATCTGATTAGTGCTGCCAACTTATTAGTTTCGGGCGAATACGATCGGCCAGTCCTTACTCCGATTGATTTTGAACTGATGGTACCATCAGCAGAAACTTATCAATATTATGAAGCACGTAATACTAAGCTTCCTCTCACCGGGCAACCTTTGAATTTACAATGGGTCCGTTGGCCACTGATGCCAGAAAATATTTTGATTCAAAATCTATGGAACTTAAATTTTAATCAAGCGATCGATTATATTAAAGCTCGTTTTAATATTACCAATACTGAAGCGGCCATTCGAAAACTGGCAACGATTCCTAAATTTCCTATACCGTTTTTTGATTTCGCACAAAACTACAATAATATTGATGAAGCGATCAAGAGAACGACTACAGGCAAGTGCGATGGGTACATTTTTTAGGAACATGGCACTCTTGCGCCAGTACAGTGGGTATGGGACGATAAGTTTCATGTTGATAACATTGCTTCTCTATTTTTCTTACCTCGCTTCAGCTAATTCACATTGTGATCTCAATATGACTATGCCTTGCTGGGTGGAAGCCAGTCGCATTCGTCCAACTCAGTTTGCTTTAGGTATGGGAACAGTACCAGATAATATTGCAAAACTTGAAAAAGCTTATGCTAAAGAAAAGATGTACGATTTTTGGATCAAAAAAAATCTCAATGCCGTTCGCTCGCATGAAGGTTGGTATTATATTTCTGATGGCCATCACACGGTAGCAGGACTCATCTACTCCCAACAAATTCCGCTCGCTGCTAAGTATGTCATGTTTACTAGTCTAGAACAAATGGAGTACTTAAGTACTGAAGATTTTAAACGTTATTTGATTCAATCGAACAAAACTTTTCTCTATGATAATTTATTTAATTTAAGAACATTTGAAGAATTGCCAACTGATTTTTATCAAATGCAAGATAGTGCTTACCGCACTTTCTCCGAATTAGTTCTTGATAACGAAGGCTATTGCAAAGTTCCCGTTTTGTACTTGGAATTTATTTGGGCCCATTATTTTATGAATCAGCTTAATCGTCGCGGAATTTATTTCAGAAATTCTTTCGATAATCTAGAAAGTTACCTCGATCTAGGCTTACAACTGGCCCGAGACCAAGCCGCTAGTCAATTACCAGGGTATGGCTGCTAGTTCGTTTATCTTAGTTGAGAGATCTGAGCAATACCTGCAAAGCCACTTAGCGTTATTGACAATAATGTGTATTCAGTTTTTACTTTTATGAAATAAAACTCTTTCACGAAGGAAGAAACATGAAAACACTGACGGTTTTAGTCTTTTTATTATCAATTTCTGTTGCTCAAGCCAGTTGTTTAAGCACTTACTATTCAAAAAATATCAGAGTTCCAAATCAAAAATTAACTCGTATTGGTTACGGCACACTTGGTGTTATTGGTGCAGGTGTTGTCGCCGCTTATACGGGTGGCATTGGAGCTTTCATGCCTTTTTTCGGCGCCACAACAGGAGCCGTTTTTTCAGGCGTAAAAATTTCCGCCAATGATAAAAGAGTAAAAGCGCTACGCTTAGTCGCTGAAGCGCGCGGAGAAACTGCTAAATATATGAGACAACTTCCGTATTTTGGTGATCGACGAGTGATTGATACAGATAGCTACTTCTCAGCTGAGTTGAATAAAAAAGAACTCGAGAAAACTTACACTAAAATCAATAAACATTATCAAAAAAAATATGGCCATTCGCTAGCGATGAATGTGTTTAAAGACGCGATTATCCATGGTGATGAGAATAAAGCTTTCTGTAGCACCTCCAAAAAATTTAATAGTAAAACCATCATGGCTTACTTACGTTCTGAATTAATAGGTCAGTAATATGAAATTCATCGTATTCGCAGGTTTTTTTTTAGCATCCGTTTTTGATTTGTACGCCTGTCAGGGTGGTCAAGAATTTACCATCCAAAAAGGTTCACACAAATCGAAGCCCCGTAAATTTGCTTTTGTTTCGGGAAAAACTTTTAAGTTTTCTGCCTGCTTTGATTCATCAGCGAAATATAATCTCGGAAACGTGAATCAATTTGATACGAATAAACTTTTTGGTCACTCCGATTGTACCGCCCTCCATACGAAGCACAGCGCTCGTTTTGGTTGGTTGTGGAATACAGAGAAACAAAAAATCGACATCATGGCCTTTGTTCATGCAAATTCTCAATTCAGTTATGAATACATGGGAGAAATGGGAATCAATGAAAAAGCTGATTTTAAAATTCAAACACTCGACAATCATTATCAGTTTGAATTCAAAGGTAAGTCACTAAAGATGGCACGCGGATGTAGTCAAAAAAATCCAATTCGCTATAAGCTTTATCCCTATTTTGGCGGTAACGAAACAGCTCCACATAAAATTCAAATTAATATTTGGGATTAAAAAAATAAATGCTCTTAAATTTACTTATTATCCTTTTAGGATTTTCTACACCCGCTTTGGCAGAAGAAAATCAGTATAACTTTGGCGTCGGGGTAATGAGTATATCCTTAAACCATTATCGCGGCTCAGACCAATCACTGAACTACACGTTTCCCATGCCCTACATTTACTACAAAGGTAAAAGAATAGAAGCTGATAGCTCACTGATTAATGGGAAATTCTACACTTCACGTTTTTTAACAGTAAAATTAACTTTTTCTGCTAATCCCAGAGTCGAATCTGAAACTAACGTGGCCAGACAGGGTATGCCTGAGCTTAATTGGACTTTTGGTGTCGGTCCACTGCTTGTGTTTCATATTATAAAAACACCTCGGTTTGATTTTCAACTTGAACACGCCATAAGGCGTGAGTTTGAAACTGATTTTAAATACACCAAAGCTATTGGTATTTCCCAAGCCAGTTACATCACATTTAGAAAAAATCAGATTGGACCACGCGATTGGTCGATGGAAGTGGCCTTTGGTTACTTACAAGGCGATAAAAATCTGCATAATTATTTTTATACTGTAGACCCTGCGTTTGCTAACGGTGGTCGCCCTGCTTATCAGGCCAAGGGTGGCTTTTCTGGGAAAACCGTCATCGCTACATATCGCAATAGCTGGGGCAACGTTTTGATTTTCCCCTTCGTTCGCTATGATGATCTTAGTGGCGCCGTTTTCGAAGATAGTCCACTCGTAAAAAAGAAGAGCTACTTCATGGGCGGGGCCGGTTTATTCTATCTTTTTGACTAATTTATAGTCTCCTTCCATCCGATAATATCGCTATGATGATATTGATTATACTTTTTTCAACATACTTAAATGCTCAGGTTTATAAAGAACCGAAAGATGCTTTAGAGCAATATCGAAAAGTTTACCAAGCTGAACAACAAAAACAATTTGGTGATATTGAATATATTATTATTTCCGATATCACACCAACCACGACTCACACACAACGAATTGAAAATAAGTGCGAAAAAACTGTTCGCTACACTTATCAAATCGCTGAGGATTTATGGTTTTACCAATTTTACAAACAACCTAAAAGTTACGGCGAAGTCGTGATTGAATGCGTTTCGGTTTTTGAAACTGGTGGCAAGGCTTGCTCCACTGTCGTTGATGAATATACTTATGCTCCTACTGTTTGCGCCTTCGTCACAGATACAATTCACTCAGATGGTACAGAAGTTAATCAAAATTCTCGAGGCACGCTCAAATCACAAGAAATCGAAGAGCATAACAAACAAATTAAGCGTTCAAAGTCGCAATAACTTTTTTACGATCTTTATAAATCTTAACATCATTTAACTGCCCCGAACTTAACCCATACTTTTCAGTTAAACCTAGTTGATTCATAGCATCTGACAATGACAATTCTTGTGCAAAGAAAGCTAAGTATGTTTTGATTTTTACACTTAATTCAGCTGCGGTTTCATTGAGTAATTCTAAACGATAATGTTGAACACCTAATTGTTTCAATTCTTCTAATAAAAAAGCTGCTGATTGTGGAGTGCTCTTATAAAAAGTATTACGACATTCGTGATCGGCCTTAAGAAAGTGATTAATACCATAAGAATCTTTTAATTCTACCGTATGCTTTTCACAAGGCTTACCACAATCTTTAAAACTTGTTCCGTTACTTAAAGTAGCTGCGAACACACAATGCTCCATATGAAACTCAGGCATATAATGATGAAGCGTAACTTCGAGGCCTGATTCAGAAATTTGATTCGCTAATCCTAGTAATTGATTCTTGTTCAAATCATAAGAAGCATTAATAACTTTTAAGCCTTTCGCTTTTAGGTATTGATAACTTTCTGAGTTAGTCACATTTAGACTAAAATCTCCCCACACTTCGAAATTTTGCCCTAAGAAATAATGAGCAGCACCTAGGTTTCTCGCTAAGATAAAATCAGGCGCCAAACGTTCAATAGTGCGGAGGTTATAATACTCTTTTGGTTTTAAAATTCGAGTGGTAGCGATACCCGTTTTGATTTTCTGAGTACGTAACGCCGTAAGTGAAGCTGAATAGTCTTTTCCAAATTCAAAATCTAAAATGACAACGCCCAAATGCTTGAGATTAAAATTTTCAAGTTCTGCAACAAAAGCCTCAACTTGTTCTTTTGAACGAAGAACTAAATTGAGTTGTGGCATGTCGACAAATGACTTTAAAGTTTTACTCGCCAACGAATATTCATTCACTTTCTCCGTATTCGGTTTTGTTCTTAGAGCATTTAAATTTTCGATCATTTCTTTTTTGATCTTTTTTAATTCTTTATGATGTAGAAAAACATCTCCCTTAATCATGACATCACATTCAGTAATGGTATAAACGCTAGACGATAACGCATTTAATTCTTCAAGTGCCACTTCTTTACTAAGCTTGGAGGTTTTTGCTGGTTGTAAAAAGGCTTCGGATAAACAAACGACTTCATTATTATCAATATCTTTTGCTATCAGTTTTAAACGCTGACCAACTTCACCTTGCAACTGAATACGTAATGGGATTTTTTTAGCTTGAGTACGATCACTCCAACTTTTGGCCACAGTATTTTGTAATTGCTCGTCTGAATTAATATAAAAAATTTGACCAACCGACAGATCTGCACCTTTATGACTTAAAAGGCTTATCTGATATGTATCTTGTTTAATCATTTGTGCTTTGAAAATTTTATCGCCTATTTCTTTTTTTGCGATGAAAAGTAAACCCTGACCGGCTTTTAAGGGATAATCACTTTGCAATGTGATTTGATTTTTTTCGATTTTTAAAATCTTTCCAGCTTTCACACCACGGTGAGAACTGTATGTTCCATCGACCAGGGCCTGGTGATTCACACCATCTAACCAGCCTGTGAAAAAACCACGTGAATAACCTTGAGATAATTCATAGTGAGCATTCGGGTTTATTTTTTCAAAATTTAAAGCTTGAGCATAATGACGAGCAGTAAGCGCAACATACTCAGGACCTTTTAAACGACCTTCGACTTTGTAAGAGTTGATTCCTATTTTTTTTAATGCCGGAACTTTTTCTAAGCCGAAAAGATCTTTCGGTGAAACTAAGTATTTTTGATTTTTAACTTCTTTCTTTTCACCATCAACATACATCTCATATTCAAGACGACAACTCTGAGCACACTGGCCTCGATTGGCTGAACGACCGCCAATCGCCTCAGAAGTAAAACACTGTCCAGAATAAGCAACACATAAAGCACCGTGAACAAAAACTTCTAGTTCTTTTTGAGTATTTTCTCGAATCAATTGAATTTCATCGAGCGAGTTTTCACGACCTAAAACAAAACGATCAATCTTCAAATCATCTAAAAAATTAATCGCTTCAAAATTTGTCACTGTCATTTGAGTTGAGCCATGAATTCTTTGCGATGGCGAAATAGCTCGAATGATTTTAGCTAATCCTAAATCTTGGACAATAAAAGCATCTGGTCTAAGCGGAAGCACTTCTTTTAAAAGCTGAATGGCCTGCTCTAATTCATCTTGAAACAAAACAACGTTAAAAGCCAAATTAACTCGTACGCCGTAAAGATGGCACAAATCAATCATTTCTTTCAGCTCGGCGACGGTATGATCATGAGTTCTGCCTCGGGCATTAAAGCCAGGCATACCAACATAAATGGCATCAGCACCATTGTGAATGGCGGCTAAGCACATCGACATATCGCCGACTGGAAGTAGTAATTCAGGTTTCATTTAATCTCGCAAAATAACCTGGTAATCAGCAGGGTAACCTTCATAGTATGGAGGTAAACTATTTTTTATTTCATAAAATTCTATCCAATCAAAAACTCGCACACCAATATCAAACTTTTTTCCGTCGAATCGAATAACTTCATAACGTTCAGAAAGAATATCATTCGCTTTCATCATTTCAGCTCGACGATTGAAAGTTACGTATGTGATTTTTTGATCAAAAATTTCTTGGGTATTTTTATCCATGCTCGCGACGATAATATTATTTTCACTACCGTTCACTTCATTCATATAAATCAAACGTTCAAGTGCTTTGTAATTTGTGTCTGAATTAAGTCGCGCAAAAATCACACGCTTTTTACCCGTCACAAATTGCGATACATTTTCTGATACTAAATTTAGTGCTGCAGAATCAAAACGATGAAAATCATGTTTATGAATTTGTGCTAGGGCGACTAGCAGTTTTTCCATTTCATGGGATTGAACCTCATCAGCATGAATAACAAAGATGGGTTTACGTCCTTGCGGCTTATTACCTGTTAGATAATTTTTTAGCTCAGAATAGCTTTTTAACGAGCTATCTGAATGAATTTGTAGATGCCCGATGCAGGCATGCAACCTACTGTAATTACTAAAAAAAATTATCGTTACAAGAATTACGTGTCGCATTATTTCGAGGTTATAAACCACTTTGACTGGCTTTACAAGTTTGGGTGTAAAAATGGCTTTTCCCCTCTGAAATTCTTTCAAATTTAGGCCTGTTCTTAGGTTGACTACCATTCGGACTGGGCCTAAGCTGAGCCCATAAAACAATTAAGGAGACCACTATGAATATCGACATTGGAATTAATGAAGCTGACCGTAAAAAAATCGCTGAAGGCCTCTCACACTTACTGGCCGACAGCTACACCTTATATCTTAAGACCCATAATTTTCATTGGAATGTGACAGGACCCATGTTTCAAACACTTCATCTCATGTTTGAAACTCAATACACTGAATTAGCTTTAGCGGTTGATTTAATCGCGGAAAGAATTCGTTCACTTGGTGTTTATGCTCCAGGAACTTACAAGGAATTTGCAAAGCTAACCACGATTAAAGAAACTGATACTGTTCCAGCGGCCAAAGATATGATTCGTCAATTAGTAGAAGGACAAGAAGCGGTTGTTCGTACCGCTCGCAAAATTTTTCCAACAGCTGAAAATGTTTCGGATGAAGCGACTTGTGATCTACTGACACAAAGAATTCAATTACACGAAAAAACAGCTTGGATGTTACGTAGTTTATTAGCTGAATAATTAGACGACTTGAATTTCGTCTTCTTCTTTTAGATGATTGACTGGCTCGGTTGGATACTGTGTTTCTTTTTCTTCTTCAATCGAACTTGGGACACGTTTATTAGTAGAATCACAACCGATGTGTACAAAGTTTAGAATAAGAATAAAGATAAAATAGCTAGCTTTCATCTAGTACTTTATCGGCAACTTGAGACAAAAACTTGAGCTTTTTTATCAAGAAATACAAGTGACTGATTACAAAGGAGTTTTATGAAGAAATGTGTGTTTATTCGCCATGGCCAAAGCCAGTGGAATCTCGAAAATCGCTTTACCGGCTGGAAAAACGTGGAACTCACAGACCTTGGTCGCAAGGAAGCTAAAAACGCCGGAAATATTCTTAAAAAACGTCACTATAGCTTTGACGTGGTTTATACTTCAACTCTCACACGCGCTCAGGACACGGCCAAAATCGCACTTCAGGAACTCAATTCAAACGTAAAACCGATTATTGATTGGCGACTTAATGAGCGTCACTACGGCGCTTTAACCGGGAAAAATAAACAAGAAACTGCGGATCAATATGGAGCTGAACAAGTTAAAATTTGGCGACGTTCTTATCCTACTCGCCCGCCACTTATGGATGAAAAAGCGGCCCGAGAATTAGTTACAGATAAAAGTATTCCGCTGACACTTGGTGAAAGCTTGGAAGATACAGTTAAACGTGTAACGCCATATTGGGAACAAACTATTTCGAAAGATGTTCAAAATGGAAAATCGGTTTTAGTCGTGGCGCATGGAAATAGTTTACGCGCATTGATGAAACATTTATTCAGAATTTCTGACGCCGATATATTAGAACTCGAAATACCTACCGGGACTCCAGTTGAGTGTGAATTAGATGAACGCTTGATTGGCAAAAAATATTCTTTTCTCACAGAATAATTTCTACTCTTTCTTTTGTGACTGATGAGGCATGTAACCACAATCGTCGCAATAGCGAGTGTACCAATCAATCGCTTCAATAATTTTGTTTTGAACAATGTCCAAAAGCTCATCACTGTCACACTCATTTAGTATGTCATTGACGGCATGTAGGCGCATCAGGATCACATCCTGTTCTTCCTGACTCTTGTACAATTTTAAAATTTTGTTTGGATTTTCCATACTAGAACTCCTCTCATAGTCAGTATCATAGCACTTCTCCGCGATCTGAGCACAGGGTGGTGTTTCTAGAGAAAATTCGTTCTGTTCGTTATTTTTTTTGAATATAAAATCAGATGTTTGTAAAAGTTCGGCCAAATAACCGAGTAAGTTAGTCGGCCGAAATTCAACTTAATTTTGGACTTTGAAGAATTCTTCGTAAGCATCCATTTCTAAGTTTTCGAGATCTTCACTCGAAATTTTGCCTTGGTTTTTTGGTGCATCTTTGAAGATTTTTTTGACTGACAACGTATTCAACTCATCGACTGATTTCACGGCTACTGTTTTTAGTTTGTTATAGAGTTTTTCATCGTAACGTTTAATATCGTTTAAAGTTACATCTGTCGCTTTCTTTTCAAGCTGAGCGATTTCAGCTTTAACTGCATCACTCGCGCTATCGACTTCAGCTTCTGATGTTTTGATCAATGAATCTTTTTGAATTGAAATTAATTCTTGCTGCGTAGTTTGCTTTACTTCAGCTTTAATATCATTTTTGTTTTCAACTACCGCTGCTGTAAAACCACTCTTCACGTTAAGGACATCGTTTTTATCTTTTGGCTTTACTTCCACTTCACCTCTGAGAACGGCTACGCGCGTGTTACCTGAACTTCCTCGTTGTGAAATAAAAAAGTCTGTTCCTCGAACCCCCATGGCCGCGGTACGAGTCTTAACATTCATCCCACTACGTGGTCCTTCTTTAGAAACAACTGAACGAATTGCTCCGTACATTAATTTGATTGAAGACTTTTCATCTTCTGTTTTCTTGGCACCAACGATGATTTGATATGAAGTCGCTGGCCCTACAGTCACTTGATCACCATTTTTATAAACCAGACGAAGTTTTGCATCTGCACCGGTTCGAACCACTGAACCTGGAGTCACTTTTGTTCCAAGCTTTATCGGCTCAACACTGTAATACAAACCTTCAAAAAGAACTTTTTGTGTTTGACCTGCAGATAAGGTCTTACTTGGTTGCGTAAAAAGCTCAGACTTTCCCTTAATTTTTACAATAACACCCGCATGATCTTGGGCCAACAACGAATTTGAAAACAAAATGATGAATAATGTGGTGAGTGACTTAAGATTCATTTTTTTCCTCGTGGTTTTAAAAATACAATTCATATAAAATGTAATCTTCAAGGCATAATAATTTTTTGTCTAGGGGGCAAATTTTCAATGGGCAAATTAGCAAAATCATTTTTTACGTTATACCTAGCGCTACTCAGCATTACAGCTGCACGTGCCCAAAACTATGAATATCCAGAGTTACTGGTTGCTCCAAGTGCATCTGAAAGAATTAAAATGGAAGCGGTCGAAGAACAAAAAAGAAAAATCACGACCTATTCACCCTTTCTGGTTTCCGGTGCAATGACTGCAATAGCCGGATTATCACTTTTAGGAAATGTTAAGGAAATTAAACCTGCGGTTACTCAAGATGATAAAGATAAAAACAGTGAAGCTAAAATGGCGCCATATATTGGTATCGGGGTTGGTCTTTCATGGATAGCAGCTTCTTACATTATGTCGAACAGATATCGACCATATTATCAAACCTATAATGAGACTTATAAATTACCTACTTCGACTAAAGAGCAGAAATTAGCTCGAGAAAGATTGGCAGAAGAAGGAATGAAAGACGCGGCTTCAACCATGAGAGCATTAAGTTGGTTCTCATTCGTTACGAACGCCGGCGCTTCGGCGGTTATGTCGAGTAAAGCGGATGATAATAAGGCAAAAATGATGGCAACACTTTCAGCTGTGGTTTCGCTAGCTCCACTGATTGTAAAACCACGTTGGGTAAAAACGTATAATCAACACCAAGAATATAAAAAGAAAATATATGGACCAATTAACGTTCAGAATTTACTTTTTGAACCAGAATCACGTCGAGTGATTCCGGGAGTTATGGTTTCTTTTCAATTTTAAAAGAATATTTTGCTAAATTTTTAGCAAAAGCCAGAGCATGCACTTGGCTGAATCCTAAACCATCCTTTGATATGGCATATTTATAAGCTTGTACAAAATTATCTTCTGCCATCGGACCAAAACCCATCATCTCTTCTGCGAACTTTAGGCCTTCGAGTTTTGAAAGCTTAGGTCCAGCTTCAGCCTCAGTCAGAAAATGAAAAAGATCCTTAAAAGGTGATGCCACTGAATTTTTAAATTTCTCTCCCATTCGTGTCACTTTTGCAGCTGTTTGTGCGCAGGACCCGAGCGGAAGATTAAGTGTTTTCATATGCGTACAAAATTTCACTAGCTCCAAAAAATCATCGCGCGCTTTTTTCTGTTCACCTTTGAATTCAACCGAAAGCGATTTAGCCATGCTTAAAGAGTTCATTAAATCAAGATCTAAACCATCTTCCACGAATGCATACTTGAAAATAGTCAGATAATTATCCACCACTCCTCGTTCTTGTGCTGACAACATCACGGCCGTTTCCACTGCACTTTTACTATCAACCGTTAGCTTCGTTAGAAGATTCACGACATCCACGAATTTCTGAGCAGCACCCGTACATGCAGTGGCCACTTTTTCAGAAACTTTTAAAGCTTGGGAAGAGTCTAGTTGAAATTCATTACGGCTACGCAGGTATTCTAAGGTGGTTATAAACTCTTTGGCCGAAGAACATTCAGCATGTAAAACTTCAGGTGTCGTTTCGGCATAGGCAGTACTAATCAAAACTAAAATAGTGATAAATGCTTTCAACTTACTCTCCAAACAACTTCAGATCATCAATGGAACTGAAAACTTTTTTAAAATTACCTTTTTGATATTTTTCTTTATTAATCCGGGCCTTGACTTTCTCATCTGTTAGCATTTCACCTTTCATTTTTAAATCCATCGCGATTTCTACAATCTGATGTGAAATAATAAATAAGCTTGAAAGTGGAGAAATTTTCATATGGTCGATTCCTTTTGGAAAACCTGAACCATCCGGTTGCTCGTGATGTTCGAGGATGATTTTATCAACATCCGGCGGGACATCTGGATTTTTGGATAAAGTAGTCGAGCATTCAATCGTATGATTCATAAAATCTTTATTTTTTTCACTCTTCTGCACTTCCTCTGTTTCGTTGAGTTTAGGCGAATCAATAAACACATCATGGATTAAACTGGCGAAAGCCAATTTCACCATGGTTGGTTCCGAGTTCCACTGCATTTTCGAAGCTACTGCACAGGAAATAAAAGCCAAAGCTACTGAGTGTTGAGGAATAAAATCTCGTTGATTAGTGAAAATATTTTTGAGTAATTTTTTAAGGTTTTTATTATTACGGATAATAGACACCG
The DNA here is from genome assembly GCA_016786485.1 of Bacteriovoracaceae bacterium. Lineage (GTDB taxonomy): Bacteria > Bdellovibrionota > Bacteriovoracia > Bacteriovoracales > Bacteriovoracaceae > JAEUWD01. The sequence continues at coordinate 132,964 of JAEUWD010000002.1, forward strand.
CATAATCCACACCTTCTTTAGCTATGTTTATAACATCATCATTCAAACCAAAACGTTTTACTGTATCATGAATGTAATCTTGAACATCGACAGCCTTTTCAACTTCTTCATCCGTTAGATTTTTAAACAGAACACTAATGTTACGTTCAATCGTTTTTGAACAATGGGCACCGTCTTCATTTTTTATTAAAAACTTGGTCAATTTCTTGCCTGTATATTTCACGTAGTCTTCATCACTAAACATCTCGCCTTGATTTAAAATTTTGAGAATTTTGTCTTTGTTGAGTTCTAAGTACAGATCACAGGGACAAACACCAGTTTTGTAAATAAGACTCACGGCAACCGTATGGTATGCCGCTGGTTCGGCGATCGTATCTCGATCACCAATATTATCTTTTTTAAGCATATCAAATAAAATTGTAAGACCTTCTGAAATATCTGGCTTCTTGATCGCCAAGTAAAGTTTGTTCGGATTCACATCTGGCAATGTTTCGACATCATAAGCTGAACTTAGAACGAATTTACATGGCAGGTTTTGATTCACGACATATTTTTGAACTTGCCCGCCGTTCATGCCTGGCATTTGATAATCACAAATAATGACATCAACGTCTTTTAGTTTTTGCAACAGCTCCACAGCGTCGGTACCGTTGCGGGCCTCATATACATGTGTTCCTGGTTCGAGTTCGATATTAAATCGAATCAATTCGCGAATTTCATCTTCATCTTCAATCAATAAGAATTTCATCAGCACCCGCTTTTTATGTACCTAACTATTCGGCAGCGGGCGTGATTTTATTAATTTGTGTTTTGTAGTGAACTAAGAAGCTCAACATTTCGAGCGAGTAAAGATTCCTGATCCGAATTGAAGTTTTTATAAAGTTCTAAGTATCGCTTCATCACGTGAATCGGATAATCTTTTGGTTTTTTGTTACGCTTCAAAGCACTTTTCACATTACTTGGACCCATATTATAAGCCGCTAGGTATAACTGACTTTGGCCATCAAATTTATTACGTAACCAATTCAAATAAGCTGTCCCTAATTTAATATTCAAGTAAGGGTCATTTAGCTTCTTACCTTTTTTCCATGGAATCTTGTACATATCAGCAATCCAAACCGCTGTTTGATCTCTTAACTGCATCAGACCAATTTCACCTACTGGGCCTTTTGAATCTGGATTAAAACTACTTTCACCACTAATAAGAGCAATCACGAAATAAGGATCAAGTTCATAACGAAATGATTCGACGATAATGGTCTCTGCAATCTGTGCTGCTTGAGCTTGATATTTTTTTGGTAACTTAGCCTTTACTGTCGCCTTAACCGTTCTTTCCATTTCAGCGTTATCCGCCAAACTCTTCACCATACTGCTATTATATTTTGAGCCTAATAACTCACGAGCGTGAACTTCACGGATCGATTCTTTCATACTTGCGATAGTACGCTCTGAACTTCTTTGAATGTCTTTTGACCACACGTTATTGAAGCTAATGAAGCTTAATAACACTAAAATTCCCTTTAAACTCATATAGGTTCCTCCTATGTTACTTCTCTATAAAGCAAGAACTATGCCGAAAAGACTGGGGTTAACCCCTTGAAAACACGTAAGGGTTTTGTTGAATGTTTAGTCATTTTTTGCCCCTTCATAGGTAGCGCTTAAGTGTTTGAAATTATTTAGCCGTTAAGTCCTCGTATGATGATAAAAGTCGCTTTTATATTCACACTTATGTTGTTCGGCTTCGCACAAGCTGGAACAGTTCGAATTGATCAAAAAGAAAAAACACTTTTCTATCTCGAAACTAATGATGATATGCACACGCAAGACAAACAAGTAATTCTGCACTGGATGAATAAATTTGTCGGCGAAGATTTGGTGGTCATTGAAACTGAGCCTTATTCCAAGCCCATTGAAAAATATTATCTTGGCTTCAAAGGAAACTTAAAAATCGCTCTGAAATATCTTGATTACGATTACAAATATCAAGAGTACTTGGCCAAAAAATTATGCGAAAAAATGAAATGTGACTTTGTTTATCGTGGTGATGATTTAGTCAGTTACAGTTACCCTGAATTTTGGGATCACAAAACTCGCTTCAAAGAAAACTTACCAGAACATTTTATCAAAAATGAAGAAACTCTCACTTTTTCCACAAAACTGTCTAGCGATACTCGCAGAGTTCTTTTTCAAAAACTGGATTATCGTGTGGTCTATTGGGGTCAAGTTGGCAAAGTTTTATATTATAACAAAGATGAAACGGCCGAAGCTAACTACGAAAACAAAGTGGGAAGTTTCATTTCCAAAAACACTGTCGATTATCGCATCAAAGATGTGATTTTGAATCAACAGAAAATAAAAGCGCTAGTTGAAAACTCGAACGCTGATTGTGCCTACACACAATTTCAAGATGCTTTGAGTTTTTGTATGGCAGGTGATGTGAACAAGCTGGCAAAACCACCAAAAACTTTACCTGCGAAATCACGTTTAAGTCTACGCAACGGTTTTGGTGAATTGGAAATTTTCGAATCAACTGCTCAAGAAAGTTTAACCAGGCCAATTCTCCACGATTCACATGCTGACACCGTTTATGATCCAGAATTCGTGACCATCTACTATAAAGAAAAACCTGAAACTTACGAGTCAATCAAATCATACCAGACCAAATACTCATGGCTTAATAATTACGACAACATGCTAATTGAATATCGTGATGGTGATGACATCGTTGCAAAAATTAAATTGAAAGATCTAAACAAAAAAGACATGGAAAGAATCCATGAATTAATGGTCGAAAGTTTAAATCCAGATACGTTTAATATTTATGAATGGAAATATGATAATCAACTAGCTCTAGTGGGACAATTTCAACCAGAAATTATTCCGGCACTTAATCAAAGTACCATTCGTAAGATGCAAGAACGAAGCACGTACTCAATCGGAACACGTTTTGAAAATCGTTATTTAGGAATTTCAGCAGACAATGCTATTAACTTTATTGATCGAAAAACCAGTGATGCGTTTAGTTTCTATTCTATTTACGGCGAATGGTGGGGACGCTCGGCCACGAAGTGGGGAGTCAAAGGTCACGTGAATGTTTTTACTTATCAATATGGTGTTAATAATGGCCTTGGAACAACTGATGCTAACGGAAATTCTGGTGAATACAATCTAATGGCAGGATACCGCAAAAAAGTTTCGTCACCTTATGCCGATGAAATTCGCTTCTTTGCCGGACCTTCTAAAAAACATATTCTTATCACATCGAACTTAAGTATTGGTAGTTTAAAATATTTAAACATGAACCTCCAAGCTGAAGCCGTTAAACAACGTGGAAAGTACATTTTCTCAACTGAGTTGCAAGCTTCACGCATTATGAAAGCCAATACCGAAATGGCAGGGCAAGCAACTTCCGGTGGCGAAGGCATGTGGTATCACGTCTCAAGTAAAGTTTCTTATCCGATATACAAAAATTTATTTTTATCTGGTGGCGGCCTTTATCGTCAGGGCACACTCGACTTTAAGCAGGGCGGCGCTCGTCTTAAAGAATTCGGATTTTATTTGGGCCTCGACTTTATCAGTGTGGGATTCTAGATGAAAAAAATCTTTTGCATCTTTATTTTCTTCACCTCTTGTATCCAAAATCGTGGCGGCACTTATGACTCGTTTGTCCTGCCCTATCAAACAGTTACTTTTGATTTTTCTCAAACCGCCGATTTTAATTATAGTTCAACTGATATGGTGCTTAACTCAAGTGGTGCAAAATTAACGCCAAGATTCGAGCAAATTGATGACTTCAGTGATGATAATGATGCTGATTGGGTCTCTTTTGTGACGGGCGTTTCAACCATTACACATACCGAGAACACCAATCGTTTAAATTTCGATTGCACCAATAGTTGGGCCGGCGTTTATTATTTACCAAGCGATAACTACACCGATTATATGATCTATAACGAAGTAACAGTGTCAAATTGGGATTTGGGTGCACAACCCATTGGTATTCTCGGTCGCTACGTCGACGCCAATAATTTTTATATGGCACAAACTTTCGGCGGAACTCATTATCTCTACAAACGACTTGCAGGATTGTGGACACCCCTTGCTTCTGGCCCAGGCTTTACCCCTACTACCGGCGTGACGTACGGAATGAAGTTGCGTGCGACAGGCTCCAACAATGTCACAATTGAATACAAAGTTTGGGACATTAGTGGTGCTGAACCTGCCAGCTGGTCACTCACCGCTTCGGAATCAAATCCGCCATCAACCACCATCACGAGTGGGATGTTTGCGATGACATGCTTTGCCGGCGATGGTTATTGGACCAACGCAAAAGTTTACGATGGCACCTTCACAACTGATTACGATACCAGTGTCACCAAAGTTGAATTTCCTTTAGTCACGGGACTTGAACCTATCGAAAGTTTCCAAGCGGTCAATTTTAATTTGACCGAAAACGGTGGGGACGAGATTCGTTTTGAGGCCAGCGCCGATAACGGGGCGACCTACTTAACCTATGATGGTACAGCATGGGTTGTGAACGCAACGGGTTACGCAGATGCGATCGATTTAGCAACTTTACAAGCAGCCATCACGGAATTTCCTGTCGCTACCTCGAGCATTCAGATTCGAGCATATCTAAAATCCTTCGACGGTTCTACGACCCCAAGTATCAACTCAGCCACTCTCACCTACAAAGTTCAAAAATAAGAGCTAGTTGATTGTTTTTCTTAAGGGCTTAGCTTATACTGAACCCATTCAAATATTCCCGATTTTTGAGGTAACAATGGAATCACGGTTAGTTCTTTTTATTATTTTTATCAGCTTAAGCATCGGTGCTCTATCACTTGGTGGTTATAAAAAATATTTCGACAATACTCGTTCACTTGATATCAGGAAACTTGCCGTCAAAGGCACTGAAAGTACTGGTGAAGCTATGGCCGAAGCGGCAGTCGTCGAAGTGCTACCGCAAGCCGTTACGCTTGATACACCAGAAATGATTAAGGCCCATGAAATTTACACTGTTTCTGGCCAGTGTATAAAGTGTCACGGAGAATTTGGTCAAGGTAATCCAAAAGAAGAAGCCCCGCTTATTGCAGGTCAGTATGACTGGTATGTCCTGGAACAACTTAATCACATGAAAGCCGGCCGTCGCAATAATGAAAAGATGAAGCCGTATTTAAAAAATCTCGATACAAAAGATTTTGAAATCCTTGCACAATATATCTCAAAACTAAGGGCTGGCAAAAAAGCAGAATAATCATTCTGTTTTGGCCAGAAATTGAACATGAAATTTTTAATCATTGCTGTACTCGCGTTTGGCTATTTCTCATGCTCTAAACATTCAACCCAAGATTATTTAAAAACCAGCATTGAACAACTTAAACCTGCCGAAAATAAATCGGAACAAATGTTCTTTCAGCTTGATAACAAGATGAATGTTTTTGTTGTTTCAAACCCAAAATTTAAAAAATCAATGGTTTCACTTAATGTTTTAGTTGGAAGTGCCCAAGATCCTGCCGGCAAAGAAGGTTTAGCGCACTTCTTGGAACATATGCTCTTTTTAGGTACAGAAAAATATCCTACAGAAGGAGAATTTCAAAACTTCTTTGGAAAACACCACGGCCAGTTCAATGCTTTCACGGCACTTGAATCGACAAATTATCATTTTGAAATTGCTCATGATTACTTAGATGAAGCTCTTTCACGTTTCAGTGAGTTTTTTAAGAAGCCTTTATTTAATGCTGACTATGTTCAACGTGAAAAATCAGCGGTCAATTCAGAACACGAAAAAAATATAGCAAATGATATGCGAAGATTTTATCGCATTAAGCAACTGGTTTTACCAAAAGATCATCCTGCAGCGACTTTCTCGACGGGAAATGCACAAACATTAAAAAATGTTTCACGCCAGGACGTGGTTGATTTCTATCAAAAGTATTATTCACCAAATTTAATGAATCTTGTGATTTACTCAAAAGAATCCGTCAGTGATATTAAAAAAAATGTTTCAAAGTTTTTTTCCGATATCCCAAATAAGAATAATGAAGTCGCAAAATTGCCGTGGGTGGAAAAGCAGGCACCACGCTTAGTTGAAGTAAAATCTATTTCTAAAATCCAAAGACTTGTTCTCGATTTTAAAGTGGATTCACACCGAATGAAATTCTGGCCAACTAAACCATTACAAATTATTGGACACTACCTTGGACATGAAGGTGATGGCTCATTACTTTCATTCTTTAAAAAGCAAAACCTCGCCTTTTCTTTATCTGCTGGTAATTACGAAACATCTTTTGAAAACGTCTTTTCATTGAGCATGAATCTTACCGATAAAGGTGTTGAACAAATCCCATTCATTGTGCAAACCGTTTTTCAATATATTGATATGTTAAAGAAAGTAGGCCTCGAAGATTACGTCTTCGAAGAAATTGATAAACTAGCCCGCCTCGATTACATCTATCAACCTGAAGATGTGGAATTAGGTGCGGTTATTGGTAAAGCTGAATGGTTAAATTTTTATCCTTCACTAGATATTGATAAGAAAATTTCACTTTATTATCACAAGTCGAGTGAAGATTTTAAATATTTTCTGGACCAACTGACACCAGAAAATTTAACTGTTTATTCGCAACACCCAAATGTAAAAGCTAACTTAAAAGAACAATTTTATGGCGTTCAATACAATATCCAGAATTTTAGCGTCACAAAAAATGAAGCGACTAACAAAGAACTTTTTCCGCCGAGTTTAAACCCCTACCTCCCAGATGATTTAAGTCTTGTTGATGATGAAAATACCACCAAACCAACCAAACTTTTTGAAAACGATTTAGGCGTCGCTTGGTTCAAGCAAAATAATGAATTCAATTATCCGCAAGCCCATATTCTATTGCGTCTTTTAACTAATAAAAATCTTAAAACTCCAAAAAACACTTTAATAGAAAACTTATATCTGGCTTCTTTGCACGATTCAATCAATGAATGGCGTTATCCCGCTGATATGGCAGGGTTACGTTTTGATATCGAGAGTTTCCCTCGTGGATTAGAAATTAAAATTTCCGGTTATTCACCGAAAATTTTAATCTTTCTAGAAGATCTCATACGTAAAATTCCAAGCGCCGAACTTTCTGAAGAAAAATTTTTTATTTTCAAAACAGAATTACAAAAAAGTTTTGATAACTTTGAACTTTCTGAAGAATATCAGCAGGCCATGCACTGGTTAAATTACGCCGTGGCAAAAAATACATTCAGTAATAAAGATCTAAAACCGGTTCTTCCTACTGTTACTTTAGCTGACGTGAATAATTTCCCTGCTACGAACTTTAAAGAATTAAAAATTGAAAGCTTAGCTTACGGAAATTTAAAAAGCTCCGAAGTTAAAACGCTGATGGAAAAAATTCATCTTATCTTGAAAGCTGCGCCAATGGATAAGCAATATTTAGCAACTGAAGAAGATACGAAAATTGAAAAAGGTGAACACGATTTCAATTTTTCAACCAAAGGCACTAACCACGTATGGATTGGTTACAACCAAATCGGGCCACGTGATATCAAGTTGAATGCCTACTTACGCTTATTAAATTCAGTCCTCGATAGCGCTTTCTACTCTGAAATGCGTACCAATCAACAACTTGGATATATTGTTAATACGAGCTATAAGTATTCATCTAAAAGTTATGCTCAATCATTTTTAATACAATCTTCTGAGCAAAAACCACAAGTGCTGGCACAGAAAGCACGTGAGTGGTTGAAGCACATCCCTACGACCATTGGCTCTATTACAGAAGCTGAATTTAAAGCTTTAAAGACCAGCCTCGCACGTGAATTCTCATTACCAGACAAAGATATGGGTGAACGTTTTATTTGGCTTATGACTGAAATTTTTGTGCTTAACCAAGACTTTGGTTATAAAGCTAAAATGCTTGAAAGTATCCAGTCATTTAAACTGGAAGATTTCAGAAATATCACGAAAACGTTCTTTCTAGAGCCACACTTTTTGAATATTTACCTGAGCAAATCACTCAAGGAGCAAAGCGCCGAGCTTGAAAAGTTCAGAAAGTCAGCGGAATCCTATAAATAGCTTTAAGATCAAGTCAGGGAAAACCGATAAATGACCTATGAAAGGTCGTTTACTACCCACTTTTTTCAAAAGTGATTTTAGCTCGTACATGCTGTGCTTTTTTCAAGGTCAGAGCATTTATTTTTTAAAATTAATTTCGATCGTTCAGTTAGTGAATACCCTTTCACTAAAAGCTTTTCCGTACTTAATGTTATTGCAGGCGATCATTGCTTACATTTCCATTCAACTCAGCCATAAATTAGTCACTAGTTCAAAACTAAAATTTCATATTATTACCAGCGCACTTTCGATTTTGGTTTTGGCGATTAATTATAATTTGGGACACAGTCCAGAAGATCTCACATTTCCGCTCTTCATTTTTATTCTTTCTAGTAATTTGACGACACTAAGTGAAATTTCTTACGAAGGTGAAATCTCTCAACGCATTTCTGTTTTAAAAAATCCTAAGATTTCGACATATCTCACTTTCGCTAAGGAAGTTGGGGTCATGGCAGCAGCGGGCATGATGCTGTTTTTCGAAAAATTTTTCTCACAAGAAACGCAAATGATTGTTTATCTGCCATTTATTCTTTCATCGGCTTTTGTTGTCGTTTCTTATTTTATCCAACCAGCATCAGCTAAAAATAAGGTCAATATTGAAGCGCAAAAAACACCTTTTGATAAATTTCATTTTCCCTTTATTAATATGATTATCGTTCTGATTGGAATCATGTTCTTAATTAAAAACCTACAAAGTTTTGGTGTGTTACTAGCGATGAATTTACTTAAAGATAATGCTGAATATAGCACTTCAACTATTTATTCTTATTTATCGATTGTTGAAACCGTTTGTATTATTAGTATGCTAAGTTTTACTGCTCTGATGCAAAAGAAAGCACATTCATGGAGCCGTGGATTTAATCTTTATTTCATTCAGCAATTTACAGGTATGGCGAGCTTGGTTTTTACCATGAATCCTTTTTTATTTTTAGGCGCGGGAGTCCTAAGAAAGGTTTCTCAACGAACTTTTATCGAATCTGCCATTACATTACTAATGAGTTCATTCCCACAACGTGTGGCGGTCGAAGCACGAATTTACGTAAAGAAATTTGTTGGATTATACTCTTACGTTTTCTTGGCACTTATCACTTACCCGCTCACGCAAGGCATGATTGGCCAGGAAGTTTTCTGGGCCTTAGGCAGCGGGATTTCTCTGCTGGGGTTATTTTTCAGAAAAAAACTTTTCAACCAAGTGACTGAATATCTAGTTGCCAACATCGTGCGCTCTAATATTTATGATGCTTATAATGCATGTTTAGCTCTGGCCCATCCAGAAGCTAAAAACCATTCAACAGCACTGCTTTCACTCTTGAAAAGCAATCCTCGCCCATTTTTAGCTAAAGCTATTATTCATGCTTTAGGTGAAATCAGTGATCCCCGTTCACTGCCATATTTAATGAAATACTTTCATGAAAGTAAGCGCGAAGATATGCAACTAACCGTGGTACAGGCATTGCTCAAATTTAAAACGCATGAAGTTGATTTGTTTTTAGTTCAAACTTTACGTCGAATTATTATTGAACAAGTTTCACTTGGGCAAATTCGCCGCTCTATTTTCAGAGCTATCACCAGTCGTATTAATGATATTGCGATTCCTTCATTACTTGAAATTGTTCAAGGTCAGAAAAACGATCAGCGAATTGTGGCCAATGCCCTTTTTGTTTTAGGTGAAATCGCTCGCGAGACTCGTGATCCAGGTCTCTATAAAATTTTATCGCAATATTTAAGCGACCAGTACACTCGTCGAGTAGTCACAAATGTTATTGTCTTCTTATTTGATCACCCTCGCTACAAGCAACTGGCACTAGAACATTTTGAAGTTTATTTAACATCAAATGATCCTAACGATCGAGCAGCTGTCGCCTTCCTAGCGGGTGAATTAAAAATGAGTTCACTCATCCCTTACGTCTATGAAAACAGCAAACAAGTCGGGCATAAAAATTCCACTCTGCTTATTTCTCTACTTAAACAAAAATACCCAGAGTCTTATTCGCTAGTGGCCAATTATATTCTAAGTAGTGAAAGTAATGAGAGTCGCGAAACATGTCTTAATCAGTTAAGTGCTATCAACCAACAACAATTACGTTACAAAGTTTATTTTCATATTTTGGATAATCACCCAAATGAAATTCCAAAATTATTGGAATACCTTAGAAATAGTGAACGTGATTTCGATGAAGACCGACGTCTCATTCAACAAGAAGCCATTCGCCTCGGAATTGAAGTCGAAGATGATAATCAGCTTTTCGTTGAAGCTGAACAAGTAACTAAAACTCCAGAACGCATAAAAAAGAGTGCTTAGTAATTTCAAATACTTAGTTTGAGTGCCAACTAAAATCAATGCTCAGTGATGCTAAGGAACCCAAGCTAGCTTAACCCAAGTTATTGAAATATCGTTATATTACTGAATCTTTTTAGTCTGAACTCATATAAGCCGATAATGAGTTAATATAGAAGTAAGAGGATATATTATGAGACCATTAAAAAGTGCAATTGCTATATTTTTTATGATGGCGTTATTCGTAAGCAGCGATTTATACGCTCAAGCCAATAGAAGACATCAAAAAGCGATCATTCTGAATAATAATAACAATATTGCAAATCCCAATCTGATTAAAAGTAACGAACAAAGAAGTCAGCAACGTGATGTTCTTGAAAATGTTCAAGAGCGTGAAGAGCAGCTGGAATTAATGCGACTAACTTGTATTCCACCAGCTGAAAAAAATGAAATTGCCATGAGATGTGATTGTCCGAACGCACTTCAAACTTATAATGCAAACTCAGGTTGCAGTTGTTCGATTACTGGCCCTGCTGGCAGTGTTAATAGCACCTGTACGGGATGTAATACTGGCTTTACATTAAGTGGGACGATGTGTGTGGCTCAGGCCACATGTGATGCTACCAAAGGCGAGACTGGAAGCCCGGGAGCTTGTATTAATTGTTGGGACTTAAGTCAAATCATTTCAAACGGCGCTTGCGCTGCTTGTACGCCGAAAGCCTTTAATACGACTACACATACTTGCGAGGATCTTCCTTGTAATGCCGCGATTGGTGAAGTCGGAACAGCGGGTGCCTGCACGAATTGCTGGAACGATTCAAAAATCGTTTCAAACGGCGCTTGTGTTGCGTGTACTCTGCCACAAGTGTTTAATTCAACAACCCATTTATGTGAAGCTCCTTCCTGTGAAGCAAGCGAGGGTAAAGTTGTCGTAGGAGGTGTTTGTACTGACTGCTGGGCAGCTGATAAAATTGTAGAAGGTGGCGGATGTTCTCCATGTCCAGAACTGCAATTTTTCGATTCAGTAACTCACACCTGCCAGGAAGTTACTTGTGATGCAACGAAGGGCGAAGCCAAGATCGTTGGAGCTTGTTTTAACTGTTGGGAAGATTCACAAATGATAAATAGTAGCGGTGATGGCTGCCTGGCCTGTAATCAAAATGAAACCTTTAATGCGACTACGCATACATGCGAGTGTTTACTTCCATACAAACTAAATGATTCAAATGTTTGTGTTGAGCCTGATGTGTTAATACCAGAAGACGAAGAAGATGACGACAACAACGATAATGGTGGCAACAACGGCGGTGAGGGCGGTGGCGGCGGTGAAGGCGGCGGCGATTGTAGTATCGGAGAGGGCTGCAAAGAAGAGCAACAATTCCAGGATACAACCTAAAAATTAAAAATTTTAGCGAGGATTTTTTTATGAATTTATTTAAACATCTTAACACCTTACTACATACCTTATGCTTGCTAATGAGTATCAATCTATATGCTCAAAACAATAGCCGTTTTCAAAATGCGGTTATTCAAAATCAAAATATCAATGTTTCTGATCCAAATATTATTAAGGCCAATGAACAGCGAGGAGACCAAAGAGATATTCTTGAAAATGTTCAGGCACGCGAAGAGCAGTTAACGATAATGAAATTAAACTGTATTGCACCAGCGGTTAAAAACGAAATCGCTATAAGATGTGATTGCCCTTCAAGTTTTCAAATCTATAACACTTCCTCAGGTTGTACCTGTAGTCTAAGTGGCCCATCAGGCAGCGTAAATAACACATGTACCGGTTGTAATACCGGCTTTCAGCTAAATGGTTCGATGTGTGTTTCGACTTGCCAGCTTTCAGGTTTGAACTTTAATGCTACGACTTGTACGTGTAATCCCGGTTATCAAGAAAATTCAACTGGCACAGCTTGTGTTCGTAGTTGTCAGTTAACAGGCCTAAACTTTAATGCAACGACTTGTACTTGTAATACTGGTTACAGCTTAAATAATACTGGTACTGGCTGTGTGCTTGGCTGTGCTTTAACTGGCTCTAACTTTAATGAGGCCACTTGTACTTGTAATACTGGTTATATTGTGAATAGAACCGGAACTGGCTGTGTGCTTGGCTGTGCTTTAACTGGCTCTAACTTTAATGCAGCAACTTGTACTTGTAATTCTGGTTATAGCTTAAATAGTACTGGTACTGGTTGTGTGCTTGGTTGCCCTTTAACTGGTTTAAACTTTAATGCAACGACTTGTACGTGCAATACTGGTTACACTATTAATAGTACAGGTACTGGTTGTGATGAATCTGCGATTGTATGTAATTCATTAGAAGGTAAAGTACTCTCTGGAGGTGAATGTGTTGACTGCTGGGCCGAATTAAAAATTGTAGCATCAATTGATAACGGGCCCTTGATGTGTAGAGCATGCGGAACAAGAGCTGTATTTAATGAGACGACAAAAAGATGTGACCAATGCCCTGCCGAGACACCTGATTCTATCAATAATGTATGCCAAGCCTCAAGCTGTACAATCACTAATGCCGACGCTAATTGCCAGTGTACCGGAACAAAGACCTATCTCGACAGGACATTAAATAGCTGCGTAACTTGCGGAGCAGATGAGGTGCTTAATGCTGGAGGAGACGGATGTCGTGCACCTGATGCATGTGACATGAATCCAGGCCCGGGCCTCGACCCAGACAACTGTTACTGTCGTCCCGGTTATGAACCGGTAGGTAAGTATTGCCGAATTGTAATTGAAGATACCTGCGATCCAGCTGCCGGTGATACATGCCTTGAGGAAGCCCCAAGAGAAAAAGAAAGATAGATTAATCCAGGCATAATTTTCTTTCTAATAAACCAAACCACTAAAGATTAAACTGTAAATATGAGTTTAGTCTTTAGTGGTTTAGTTTTTTTATCAGTTATTTTTAACGCTGCTTATGCGCTCGATCTCAATGATGAACTTAAAACTAGAATTATTAAAGTTATTCCGGGTAAAAATACTATCGTTATCAATCGAGGAATAGAAGACTACATTAAACATCAAGAGCATATGAAAATTGAAGTTGATGGTGTATTTGCGGCTAGGGCCGTCGCCGTAAGGACTTCACTTCGGACCGCCTATTTAAAGCTCTATCGTGTCGCAAATCCAAAGCTTCTCACGGCCAATGCTGACATCAAGATTAGTTCACTACAAAAAAGTGAAGTTCCAATTTACGTGGAAGAAGAAATTCGAGAAAGAGATTTCTATTTCGATTTGCAAAAACTTGAACAAGACATCGATCGTAAAATTATCGCTCAAAATCAACTTATGACTTCAGACTTGCCTCCTGTGATGGATGCGGTTCATCCGGATAAACACTATCGCTATATCGATCGTGAACTCAAAGTTTATGAAACTGACACCTATCATTCTGAATCGATATGGGAAGCATTTAGTGCTAAAAATATGTTCTTTAATATTTTTGCTAGTCCTTATCAAACTCAAAGACTAAATAATCAAAAAAATATCAATTACGGTCTCACGATTGGTACTGGTCGTGGCAGAAAATATGAGCTTTCATTTAATCTGACGCAAAATCTTTTTATTAGCCAGAACCAATTTTCTAATTTTAAAAACGAATTCTCATCAACCAATGCCGACCTAACTCTCGATATAAATCGAGTCACACCCAAAGTGAGTTACTTTTTACTTGGCTCGTACCTACAGCAAAAACAAAGTGACCCAATATTCGGAGAAATTTATCCCGTCAAAAACCAGTCACGCATTGGTCCTTTTGGAATTAAATATCACATCCATGAAAGCTCAACGATTAGTCGCTTTGATATTAGCTATATCCCACTTTATGAAACACGGGTAAGTGAGGTGCTGGACTATAACTTGCTACAGATTAATATTCAGGATCGTAAGAACTTTCGTCATTCTGTTCGAGTACGTTTTGATATGAATATTCCGCAAAGCCGTTTTTACTTTCGCAATACCCTTTTCTGGCGACCGGCGATGTACAAGAGTTCATTTGAATTAGATTTTAATGATGTGGATATTAATAATACTTTTAGTATTGGTTATCAACTCACCAACAATGCATCGATTGATTATATGAATATTTACACTAATGATATTCGTTTACAACGTGACAACGGCATTGAGCCAATCAATATGATAAATCAATTTAACTTTCGATTAAGTTTTTAAAAGTTTTACCTTCAAACTGATCTGAGACTTCGCCCTGAAAATAGATTTTATCTTTCTTAAATTCAACTTGCAACAACCCGCCTTTAACTTTGACCTGGATTTTATCTCCCCAACCATAAAAGCGTCGACATGAAACAGCTGTGGCCACCACACCCGTACCACAGGCCATCGTTTCAGCTTCCACACCCCTTTCGTAAGTTCGTAAAGCAATCAATGCTTTTTTCGCATCGATAACTTCGAAGAAGTCGACATTGGCGCCAATTGGAAATTGCTTATGATAACGAAAATATTTACCCTTAACGTCCACAGGATAATTTTCTAAGTTTTTTACTTCCGCTACTAAATGCGGCACACCGGTATTTAAAAAAAGGCACTGATTAAAATCTTTAAAATCTTCACCTGTCGGCTTCTTAATGTCGCTTAATTCGGTCATCTCAAGAGTAACGAGTTTTTTTTTGACCGAACCATGATAAACACTGTTCATAGTTTTAAATTGATAAACTTTCTTAGTTTTTTTTGTTAAGTAGTGATGATAAAAATGTAAAGCGGCCCTCGCGCCATTACCACACATCTGCGCTTCAGAGCCATCAGGATTAAAAATTTGCATTTCAAAATCGTAGCCTGCTTTTTTTTGTAAAAAAATCAAACCATCCGCACCAATACCTAGATGGCGATGACAGACCTTCTGCGCCAAGTCTGATGTGAGCTTATAGCTTCTTTTAAAGTTATCAACGAGAACGAAATCGTTACCCGTGGCTGAATATTTTATAAATGAAAACATGTGAGTATTCTTGCATAAAAAGCCTATTTTTGATACTTACAAAGCTTAGGTGGGATAATAGCTCAGTTGGTTAGAGCTCCCGGCTCATAACCGGGTGGTCCCTGGTTCAAGTCCAGGTTGTCCCACCACTTTTTCTTAGTATTCTTTACACAGCAAAAAAATCTTAAATTCCATATAAAACTGTCTGTGATAGCTAGTCGCTCATGTATAAATTTTTAATCCTAAGTGTCCTTTTTTACAGTTCACTATCTTGGGCCCAGAACGAGCCGAAAGCTGTGAATCCCATTAAAAATATTTTGATTCCTGAAAAAGTTAAAACGCAAAAACAATTAGCTAAATATCAAGTCGGTCGTTACGTAAAAACTATTCCTAAAAATATTTTAGATTGCTCACTTTACCTGATGAAAGTTCATCCAATGCAATCAGTGATAAATCAAGGTGGTTTACCAGCATTACACGAAGTTTTAAAATTTAACCATCACCGTAATATTCCTGAAACTGGAAACCAATTCGCGTTCACGAATGGTGACGTCGACAATGTTTGCGAACGAAACTTTGGTTATTGCCATGGTTACACTTTCTCGCTTACGACATGGAATCGTCTGTCTCACTTTGATGAGCACAATGTTTTGGGAGCAAAAATTCCGGACCGTGCAAACCAATCTGAAGAATGGTTTCAATTTTATAAAAATATTATCGATGAAATTATGCATAAGCGTAATCCCATCGTCGTGCCTGGATTTAAAAACCTTTTTGAATTCTCAGAATCTGACCCACGCATCACAAATTATCTGAAAGAACATATTGCACTTAAGTGGGCCGAAAGAAATATTTCCTTCAGTGGTGTTCGTATTTTAAAGAGCGTGAAAGATAAATTCACTATTCAAGAAGGCATTGATTTGCATAAGGATTTATCTCACAGAATTAACGACCTTCACTATAACCCTATTATGTGGGTGGCTTCGCCTTTTGAAGGACCTTGGAAAGAAGTCGCTACTCGTGGTGGTGCTATTCACGTTATGCAAGCTTTTAAGGTTTCCGAAATTGTTGACGATCAATTCACACTTTATCTGTGGGATATTTATAACTCACATAATGCAGATGAAGCGGTTAATAGCGTTATTATCAGTTTAAAAGAAGGCATCGATGATAAGAAACGTTTAAATCTGGTCCGTCCGGATTATCATATGGATACAAAGCTTGCTACTAGCTCTTCTGGTAAATCACAAATTTCACCAGGACTCTATTATTCTGAAATCGAACAAGTTCCATGGGATCAATTAGTTTTTAGCCAAGATGTAGGTAAATTAAAAAAATTCTATGAACAAAATCCTGCGGTCACAGCGCTCCTTGAAAAGCAATATCAAGAACGTTTAAGAAATCCACCGCCGCCTTATATGCCACCTTATACGGGTGTAGCTTTGCCACCCATTATTTTAGCTGATCGTAGCTTATGGAACTGGCCAAAGGAATGGATTCGTTATGATGGCCAAATCAAAATTGCCGAAAGTGAAATAGGCAAAATTCCAGAAGCCGTGAATGACGTTTTAAAAATCTTTGGCGTTGATCCAAGGGATGGTGAATTTTCGCCGTATATCTTTCAAATTCCAGAACCCTTTTTATTACCGGATGGTCAAACCATTTTCCATTGGGATCCCAATTGGATTAGTTACGAAGGTTATCTAGAAATTCCAAGTGATCAAGTTGCAAATTTACCAGAAGCTTTAGTTGTTCACCTCAAAGATCGTTTAGAAACGTGGCCACCGAATCGACCTTTCCTCATTAAACATGTGAATAATACTCCATCGCTTACCTACCAAGTTGGTGAAACTCCTGCGGCTTGGAATTGGCGACTTGAATGGCTTAATCAAAAAAGTTTCGCGTATCTTCCAAGTAACGCAAAAGATTTTATGCCAACTGAGGTGATACAAATTCTCGAGGCCGAAAAAGTTTTCAGCTTAAAAACATTTAACCCGCATCTTGTTCAACAACGTCTTGGTTTTCAAACTAAAGATGGGGTCCTTAAAGTTCCACTTGCCTGGTTTAATGATAAAGGAAAAATTGATTTTCCAAAAGTCTTAAACCCTGATGAAGAAATTTTTAAAAAATTCTTTGTCGGCCTAGGCGATTGGCCGCCGAAACTTGAAATCGATATGCCTCAATATGGCTATTCGATCAAAATGGACGATGGTGATTTTTTCCATTTCCCAATGACTTGGATTAAAAATCCATCTGGACAAGAATATAGTTACCGTATTTTTGTTCCTATTGAACAAACTGATTACGTTCCAGTTGAAGTGCAGAAAAAAATTATTCATCCCAACAAATGGCCACCGGCCAACGGGTTCAATCTTTTTGGCAGCAGCTCGGTTGAACTTCGTGATGGCACATCTTGGGAATGGCCCAGAAGCTGGCTAAGTCCAAGATATGAAATTATTGTACCTCAAGATGAACTTGATCTGATTCCGCAAAAGGTGATTGATGAAAATTTCAATGTGGGCATTTGGTCCTGGCCACCAACCTATCCTATCTCACCTTGGGGGTTTAATACGCCTTACGTAGCCCTTAAAGAAGATCAAAGTGAAAAGTGGTATTGGCCACGTGAATGGATGATAAAAGATGGCAGAATCAAAATACCTAAAGGTCGCCAAAATGAAGTACCAGAAAATGTCATCGACATTCTTAAAACTAAAGGGAAATGGCCACCGGATAAGAAAGGTATCGTAGACATTGACCGCTGGTAAAAACTGTTTCAATTTTGTTCTTATTTTGTTCTAGAAAAAATTACAAAACACATAGACGCACCTGATTGAAAAGCGTAATCAGGCTGCAGAAACTCTGATCCAAAGGGGACTCTCATGAAACAATTGATTTTCGTTACACTTTTCCTTATTTCGGCCAGTTCTCAGGCCCAATTAACAACCGAGCAAACGCGAAAGTTGAAATTAGCCGATAACATGCTTGCGGCCAGCAACTATCAAGGAACATTATTAGCAGCTCAATTAGTTCAAACGTCAGATGTTTTTAAATACATCCCACAAGCTTTGATTGAAAGAACTGAAAAAGATTTCCATGTTACAGTACTTGGACATTCGGTAAGTTCAGCGGCCACGCTTGGATTAGTAGCAGGATCTTTAGCCGCGGGTGAATCAACTTTTGGAGCTTTGGCAGACTCAACTTACAGCCATGATCCATCAACTATTTTTCGTTATAAACTGGCCGAGAACTTTTTCGTAGGTATGCATAATTCATTCACCAATTTACAACAAGGTTCACAACAAGGGCTTTATAGCTATCGCGATGTTTATATCTTCGCAAAAAACGCTGCTATCGAAGGCCTAAAATTGCTAAAAACTTCAATTCAAAAATTAGCTCCAGTTTTAGCCAAATCAATTGATTCTTCATCAGCTAAAATTCAATACTTATTTAATAACTCATCTGAAATGAGTGGTGACGCACTCGCGTGGTATGTGGAGTTTTTCAGTTATGATCCAAGTAATGATTCTTCATCAAGTACACATAAAAATAACTTATATTTTTACATGGCCCGTTCATCAGAAGCTACTTATGAAGCGATGTTAGGAACTTTCATGCTACAAGAAGCAGCAAAAAAATATGCTGGAAACTTAGCCGCTGCTTCGACTGAAATATTATCGTTTCCTATTTCATTCTTCTTTATGGTTGGTGTACCAGGTGCTGTTTCAGGTAGCTCTGCATACGGTGCAATTGAACTTTATGAACACTATACAGGGGTTAAGCTTGATTTCGAACATGCTCACGGTATTTTATTTGCAACTGCTGAATCAGCTGAAGTAGAAGAAGTTTTAGATAAAATGACTTTCAATTACAGTAAGTTCTTTGCTTTAGATGCCCAGCAATCTGTCCTACTTAAAGACAATATTAAGAATAAACTAGTAGCTAAGCATGTTGATGATTTGAAATTGCAAAAAGGAATGATTAAATCGATCAACCCTGAAAACTATCGTACCTTATCAGTGCTTGAGCAAGTTGTAGCACCTGAGAAACTGGTAACTGCTGCTTACTTAGACGAAATGGCACGGATGATGAACAATGGTAAAGCTATTGCACCTAACGAAGACATCGTTAATAAGACGGCCAATGCTTTCCATACTAACATTGTTCTTGCAAACCTTGTTGAACACTACGCTCAGTTCAGTACATCAGTAGAACTTAAAGCTTTAGCTGCTAAGTTTGTTCAGGAAACGAAAGTAAGAACTCAACCACAAGCAAGAAGACTTTTAAAATAATTGTTTCAAATGAAAGGGATCCGCTTTTAGTGGGTCCCTTTTTCAACTAGCCCTAGCCACAAAACACGTTCTGTTTTAAGAAAATCTTTTAAAGCCTTTTTCCTCAGCAAAGATTTATGATCCGTATTCTCAGTTTTCATATCGGCACGGGAATCGAATTCATCAAAAATATAATTAATAGTTTCACGATACTCAGGTGCTAATTCTTTTCTTTCAGCGAGAGTTAACTTGAAATAGACTACAAGTTCTTCTTCTAAAACTTTATACTCCATCGATTTTTTTACGAACTCAATACCCGTTTGAGAAATTTCATCGAGTACGCTCTTTGTAGCTTCTTCATGAAATTGAATAGTCTCTGGGGTTTCAAAAAGGTCCATCGTCACACGCCAACCTTGGTTGAAAACAAACATACGCATAAATAGATTTGATTCCATACCGGTCATAATCAAATTTTGAACCATATGAGTATTAGGAGCTTTTGTATTTTCACCCATCACGATCTTACTTGAGATAACTCTTTCATCTCCAAAATTTTTGGACATGGCCAAATACATAGAAAATTGACCAGGAGAAGCATCAACGATTTGTGGAATATAAAAATCGGTTTGTGAATTAAAGGCGCGACCAATCATACTGCCGCAGTCATTAACCATCGTATAGTTCTTGTAACGCTTACCCACGTTGGATTCGTAATAAGTCTGCAAACGTACATATTCCTCATTCGTCAGTTGTATCGTTGTTACGATATAAGATTCATCCAGATATTTATCAAGTAATGGTGCCACCGTTTTGGCCAGCTCATTACTCGAACGTTCCGCTGAATTAAGCTTCTCTTCCTTTTCTTTTCGTCCATACTCGTTCGTGAACATTTGCGTATTCATATAATATTGAACAGGTGTTGCCGTCATATGTGTTACACCATAAGAATAAACAGTGTTATTAATTCTTAAAGCAATATGTGGAAATGGTGTCGTGTTTTCGAGCAACTGAACCTGATTTCTTTTCAAGGCACTCGCTTCACTTTGAAGAAATTCTTCTTTTGATTCCGCTTCATTCTGCAATAGTTCATATATCGTAATACTTAAAGCGCTCAGAGTAAGATACTTACCCGCTTCCATAAAGTGCATGGCCCAAATACGAGTTTTTGCTTTTTTAGGATTCTCGAGTAAAAACTTTTTCGTTGCTTGATAATGTGCAATCGCATTGTATTTTGAAAGAACACTTATTTGTCGCATGGATAAAATACGATCCGGTTGATGCCACAACTGGCGATAAATAAGATACAAAGGTCCGCGAATAGCAACTCGTAATTTGAGCGGAAGTTTAGGTAAGAAATTAAAAAAGTTAAAAAGATCTAGTGTGAGATCTTTTGCAACAATTAAACTTTTAAAAAAATAATTTTCATATCGACCGGTTGGTATTGGTCCGCCTGGACCTTCGAACATAATCCAAGTATCACGCCAACCCTTGAGTAAACTTTCTTTGCCCAAAAAGTGTTTATTGCAGTTTTCAGGTGCTGCCAGCGCTTGAGCGGTCATAGTCAAAGTGAGGAGCAGAGTAAGGAGCATTTTCATGGGCGAAATGTACCATGACGCCGCGCCAAGTCAAACAATATCGAGGGTCTATCTACTTAATTTCAAAGGATAACGGTAGGTCGCATGGATATAGGGTAGAAACTTCAAGTCTTCGATTTTAAACAGCTGTTCTTCGATACAATTGCGCAGGTTATGAGTAATGCCGTCTTTGAGATTATCCACCGACATATAAACTATCTTATTCGTACCTTTAAAGTTCATAAAACGAACCGTCGTACAATAATAGCGAGACTTAATCCGATCGACCGTCGCCTCCTTAAAACATTGATTAAAATTGGCTTCATTATCGATAAAAAACTGCACAAGGATTTCGTTATTGGATTTATTCACACCTTCGTAGTTTTTCATCCCTTCATCGTATTGCTTAACCGCATTGCCAGAACAATATTCATCGGGTGAGTACGGTCCAAATAACAAATCGTAAACCGCACAGGAATTTAAAACGAGAGCGAGAAATATAAGTTTTGTCATAAATGCTCAAAAAAATCAGGGTAAGACTTATTTACACTTTCACAGTTTTCTAGTCTACCCCCGCCTGTCATTTTTAAGAGCAATGCACCTAACATGACAATTCGGTGATCACTCGCCGGCGACAAGCTGGCGTTTTTACGCAAGACGGTTGGTGGCGTAATTTGCAACGATTCATTTTTTTGATCGTAGTAGCATTTCACGCCGAAAGGCGCGAGAACTTCTTCGATACTTTTAATTCTATTACTTTCTTTCATTTCAAGGTTTTTGATATTTTCTAAAACACATTCGCCGTCACTTAAGCTCGCTAAAAATGCAAGTACGGGAACTAGATCGAGACAATCACTACAGTCCCAAGTAAAAGCTTCGATTTTCTTTAACGGCTTTATTTCTAAACCCGATCTCGAAAAAATATACTCTCCACCTTGCTCTTTAATAAAATCTAAAATTTGCGAATCACCTTGCAGAGAATCTTTCTCGAAAGCATTATCAAAATAAACCCCATTATTCACTAATCCTAAGGCCATAAAATTGGCCATGCCAGAATAGTCCACCGGAATTTCGAAGGTTTTATTTTTCAACATTTTATCGATTACGAAATCTGTCATCGCCAAATATTTTGCAGAATTTTTTATTTTTGACGGTTTAAACGATTTTTGATTTTCAAAATAAACTAACTTGAGCGCACTTAAAAATTGTGTAGATTCGGAACAGTCCACCGACATCTCCGTTGCCTTACCAGGTCCCTGAATGTCCATGGGAAATTTCTTAGCATCACATTTCACTTTCAGTTTTGTCAAAATTTTTAGCATTTCGCTATTTGGCCTGCTTTTCATACTGGCTGCTGGTTGAATTTTATATTTCTTGGTCCCACGCGAAACCAACAAACTTAAAAAACGAGTGGTCGTCCCACCTTCGCCTGTTTTGATAGTTTTTTTTGCCTTCGATTCACAAGCTGGAAAAGAGTTTTTAATTTCAATCTGTTCTCTGGTTTGTCGTATATCTAGCCCTAATTGCTCTAAGGCTTCCAGCATATCTACCACATCTTGCGCGAGCGTTAAATTTTTAATGACCACTTTTTCTGGTAATAACGAACCTAAGATGAGAGCTCGATTAAGATAAGACTTTGAATACGGTGCACTTATTTTTTTCTTAGGAAAATCGGGCAGGATTTTTTTGTTCATGTTTTAAAATTGAACTTTTTCTTTCAATTCCGCGATTAACATTTTGTTAATAGTAGGATGCCCTAGACTTTTTAACAAAATATAATCAACTGAATCTTCGACTATCTTCTTATCTTTCGCGACGTAACTCCAAAATTTTTCCATATTACTTGGGCGTGTGTAGAGAATATTTTTGTCGATATTTAAAATATCCATCAAACCATAAAGCTCCGTTAGTAATTCATGATGAAAAGATTTAATCGTATGGTAAATGCCCAAAATCACCGCGATACCATGGGGAAGGTTTAAATCTTTTTCGTAGGCATGACCTAAAGTATGACCAAAATTAAGAATACGACGATCATTTTCTTCACGGAAATCTTTATCTGTGACTTCTTTTTTGTACTTCAAACACTTTAAAATCAGATCTTCCATTGGAATGGATTTTTTTATGGCCTTATTAATTTCCGAAGAAATAAAAGCATACTTAATTAACTCTCCCATCCCTGAATCCACTTCTGGCTTCGGTAGTGATTTTAAAAATTCGTGACAGATATAAACATTGTTCGCTTTGTGAAAAGCCCCAATCAGATTTTTACCGTACGAAGTATTCAAAGCTACTTTGCCACCAATACAAGCATCGAGCATCGCTAACAGTGTGGTTGGAACTACGTGCCAGTTAATTCCACGCAAAGTGGTTGCGGCCACAAAGCCAGCAAAATCAATCGTGGCCCCACCACCAATCGCAACAATGGTCGAATCGCGGCGGATATTTTTTTCGATAAAGTGATTTAAGCACTCTTCATATTTGGCTATATTTTTATCAGATTCAGGATTATCTAAAACAAAAATGTTCTCTTTGCCTGTTATTTGTAATTCATTTTTATAAACTTCGAGAATCGCCTTATCCACAACATAAAAACGCTTACTGGCAGGAATTTTATCCAGATGAGTTTTTAATTCTGACAATTTAACTTGTATAATGGTATCTTTCATTCTGAGATTATATTCGAAAATCGAATAAAAATATATGGAACAACAAAAAGAATTTTTTCAAATTATTAAAGAAATCGAAAGTCTGCTTAAAGCAAATTTAGGTAATGTAAAGCTAACGCTTGAGCAAAAAAAACGTATTGAACGTATCGAAAAACTTCGCGATCAAAAGAGACAAGATATTTCTCTGATGGATCAGGAGAAAAATAAATTTCAAACACTTTATCAGCACTGCGAAGAAGAACTCAATAAAATGCAAACCGGCACACCAGCTTTCGATGTGACCGAAACCCAAGCTTTACGCATACTCGAAGATATCGAACAGCTAGAGACCGAAATTAAAGATGCCATTGAATTTTTGGCCGGCTCAGAACGCTCCTTAGAAGAAATCACACTCGAAGCTAGTGGGGAAATAAAGAAAGTTAGCAATCACTCCGCCAACAATGCCGCTCGAGTGAGCTCACTGCTGGAAGAGTTCCCGACCACCCAAAAAGAACAACTCTCTCGCCTCTTTAAACAGTCTATACCGCGTACTTTTATGGCCTTCATCCACAATAAGGGCTGCTCTGAATGTGGCATTAAACTCTCGCTGGTGGACGAGAAATCCATTGAAGAGAAGTACGAAATCAAATTCTGTAAGGGTTGCCACCGGGTTTTCATCCCGACTCATCTTTAAAATTCAAAGCCTTAGACACGCCTTGTTATTCACCCGAAAAAGCAGTATAAATAACCCGTCGAGAACTGGGTATCATCGCTGGGGAGCAATCCCTAGAGGAAAGTCCGGACACCGTATGGCATCGTAGCGGGTAACGCCCGTCCATCGCGAGATGAGGACAAGTGCAACAGAAAGTATGTACAGGCGAGCAATCGTGCTGTAGTGAAAACAGGTAAACTCTACGAGGTGCAAGCTCATGTAGGTGAACGTTTGACTTCGGCCAGAAGAAGTTCACGGGTAGAGTGCTTGAGGTGATTGGCGACAATCATCCCAGAGGAATGATGATAGAAACAGAATCCGGCTTACGCCAGCTCTCGACATTTTTCTAAATTCAAAAATGAAATTCAATGACATTCAAAAGTAAAAACCCTCGCTTGTAACGAGGGTTCTGGATTATAAGCTCACTAAGCTCCCTTGCGGTAGCGGGGAGAAGAAATTTAATTATAGCACGAAAATCAGTGGAACGGTTGATAGTGATAATTTCTCAATAGTTAGCTTGGATTTTTTTTGATGAACTCCCCTTGATGGTTTCACCATGGACGGGAGGTAAGTCATGGAGGACAAGCTCACTAAGTTAATTAAAATCATGATCGCATTGCTTGAGTTTATCTTGAAGCTTTTGCAATTTGTGGAGCTTTAATTAACGGGGAGAGGAGGGGGACCTCCTCTCTTTTTTTATTTCATCTTTTCCAAAATTTTAAACGTGGTACTGCCCAAATTACTCTTCGGTGAAATTTCCATAAACTCGTAACCTGCAGCTAAGTATTTTTTCACTTCCGCTTCACTCGGAACTTTAATGTAATTGGTAATATTGTATTTGGTTATTCCACTCTTCAGTACCATCTTCGGCTTGGCCGAAAGTTTCGTTTTGAGAGCTGGGTATTGCTTAAATTTTTTATCTTCAGATGAGAGAACAAAAGTCGGCAGTTCGTACTGACCTGCTAACCACTCTGAATCCTGTTTTTTATAAACTAATACTTTATTCTTTTTCTTCACCACATAACGAAGTAATTCCAGTTCATAAAATTTTTGAACTTTCTTTTCACCTCTTGGATACGCCAGTGCATTTTTTTCTTTGGCAGCTACACACTCACTACTCATAGGACATAATTCACAACTGGCCTTATTGGCACGACAAAAGTTCCGTCCTAAATCCATCAAGGCTTCGTTGATGGCACGTGAACTCAGTTTAGAAAATTCTTTTTTATAAATCTCACCGGTCTGAAATTTCGCCTGGATTTCTTTTTGCAGCTTCAAACCTTTTTCACTATTTAAACCAAACAAACGCGCAAGCACTCGCTCAAGATTGGCATCAACGGCCAGCGCCGGTTGATCTGCTCCAATTCCAATGATCGCACTCGCGGTATAAGGACCGATACCTGGAATACTAGTCAGTGTTTCATAATCGAGTGGAATTTCACCTTGAAACTTTTCCACAATAAAAGCACAAGCCTTCTGCAGATTTCTCGCTCGTCTGTAATAGCCCAAACCTCTCCAACTGATCGTCAGTTGCTCAGGTGTGGCAGCGGCCAGTTTTTCTATCGTAGGATACTCCGCTAAAAAACGCTCAAAATGTCCCAGCACAGTCGCGACAGTCGTCTGCTGTAGCATGATCTCAGAAACCAGAGTGCGATAAAGCGTACGCTCTTTACGCCACGGCAAATGAGAAAATTGTGCTGACCAAGCAATAAGTTTTTTTAGCATGTAAGTGATTTATTTCTTCTCGCAAGATTTGGCAATAGTCGGAATCACATCGAGCATGGTTTTCGCGTCCAGAGGCTCTCTTTCATTTTCCCCACGCATATTCCCACCAATGCTCATCACAAAATCCGTGAATTCTTTACTTAATTCATGGACATCGGTGATGATAATGAGCTTTTTACTTTCATTCTCTTTAATCCAATTAATGAGACCCTTCGCTGTATTTAAACCCACATTGGTACATAAAGTATCCCAATCACCGAGCTGTTTTTTATTGGTGTTATAAACATAAAAATCCACTTCGCCTTCTTTACAGCTATCGTGAATACGACGAACCAGGCTTTTGCGATAACAATCGTGGTTTTTATCCAGTGGATCAATTCGACTTAAACTCGAACTCACATCAATCCACATTTCTACGTTAGCCGGTTTACTAGTTTTGCTTTTGGCCTTGCCACAAAAAATATCAAACTTATGTTCTTCTTTTTTACAATCGATCATATTGCGGTCAAGACTCGAAGCTGGCGGAGGACCACCGGTATCTTCTTCAACTAAGGAAGGTGCCGCATCGATCATTTTACCTGGCTGTGCTTTATCGTACAGACCAATTTGCGGATCGAAGCAATGATCACCCATAGGAATACATTTATATTCTGCCTCCACCATCAAACGTGAAAATTCAAATGGTGACGGAAAGACAAAAGTCGTTTTTTCAGGTTTTAATTCAGATAGAAACCATACCTCAAGCTGCTCTGGTACTGCCAGCGCATGATTCATTAAGAATAATGTGGTTAACAAAAATCGCTTCATTAAAACTCAACACCCTTTTGCTTAAAATATCGAAACAATGAGTTCCCGATATCCACCATCAAATCTCGACTTTCAACATCGAGGTCCAAAAAATCAGTTAAATAAGCTTTTTGGCGGGGGCTTAATTGATCCAGCTTCTCTTTAATGCTGGTCTTCTCGCCTTCACTTCCAAATGGAATCTGGCGCTTTTTACCACCAATTGAAACCGTAGCCGAGGTCGTCTTTTGGGCCGTCCCTCGCTCACCGCCACCAAAGGCATCCGCCAATTCATCCTGGCCACCAGTAGGCTTATCGGCAGGTTCTGATTCTTTATAAAATTCCACGAGCATCTTAAATTTCCCCGTATCCTCCTCGTGAACAAAGTCGATCATCTCATGCAGGGGAATACCTAATTTATGCACCACTCGAGCAATAACCTGCTCGTCTATCTCATGGGTCTTTTTATTAAGGAAGCGACTCATGGTCGAAACGCTAGAGTTGGTTATTTCAGCTAAGTCCTTTTGAGAGAGGTTGCCTCGCATTTGCATATACTTGCGAACCACACCCAAAAAATCATCTAAATAATCCTTATTGAATCTAATCATAAAAAGGCCTCCTTAAGGTCTTAATATCCTTATCGGATTGCAATTTAATTTCATTAAGAAATAATATTCCTTGACGCAATTAGTCAATTGCAGTATGATATTAGTAAGAACTTCAGGGAGGTATCCCATGAAAACAGCACGTATCCCTTTAGATAGCTTAATTATTTCAGGTACTTATGCAGTGGTTAATGGTGAGTGTGTGAATCAAGTAACTTTCGAAAACATGACCATTTCAGGTGCCTTATTAGTGCAAAGTGAATTTCATGGGTGCGTTTTCCAGAATTGCACGTTCTACTCTGCAACGCTAGATAACTGTACTTTCATTGGTTGCCGCTTTGTAAACTGTCAGTTTTTCTTCACTCGAATTGAATATTGTCGTTTTAATTTTTGCTCATTTGAAAATTGTGTTTCTCATAAAGGGGGAATTTATGGAAATGATTTTTCAGTTTGTCAGCTTGATACCGATAGCTGTGACACTTTGGATCTTGATAATAACGGGTTAAAAAATTGTTTCGTGACTCCTATAAAGCTTGCCGCTACCTGCGGGTAGACGGTTTTTTCTCTCTCCACTCTCAAAATGCCCTCGGTTATGCCGGGGGTGTTTTTTTAATAGAGCTTAAAATTTGAAGAAGGGGCTGCAATCAATAAAACAAATTTCACCAGCGCATCAGACTGTCTTAGGCGTTGCCACGATGGTAGATTGTTAATTTTCGCACCATATGTTTCTGGATAATAGTCAAAAGCAAGTCCACCGTTTTTATGTCCCTGTTCGTGAATCAACAACCCCACCTCCCACATCCCTCGAGAAGTATCTTTTAAGAAGTTCGGACACAGCACGACTTCGATCTTTGGCGGAGGCACTGAAGCTGACGAATTATTCCAACAAAAAAGAAAATCTTGAGAATCAGCACAGTAATATAGTGTGGGATCAATATTCTCGGCGATATTTTTTAATGATTTTTGCAGGCGGCGAAGAAGTGGAATCGTTTCTGCATTAATCGAACGAATATCGTAAACCTCTTTCAAAGCACTGGTTATCAGGTCACTTTTTTTCAAAATGGGATCTGCTTGCTCCATCAGCTTCTGAGCAGCTTTAACATAAGCACTGGCTCGCTTATGTTCAGCTGTGACCATTTTTTTTTCAGCTTCTGAACAACCATAGGTCTTGGCCTGCGACCAAGCTTGCTCAGACAACAACATTCCCAATAACAACACGTACAAACCTTGTATTATTTTCATCTACAGAACTCCCTCTCTGTAATAATGATAGTGTTTTGAATCTTAATGAGTTGTAATTGCCGTGACGCAAGAATATTTTCTACACGATTTATAAAAAGATAAGTAAAAATTTCTTACTTTCTACTTCTCGGAAATCTTGGTGTTCTTTGGCGCCTTGAAGACAAAATGTTCGGAGGTGAATTTCATACCAGTTTTAAAGTTAGTGAAAACCAATTTCACTTCCTTACTGTCACTCAAAATTATTTTGAGTTCTTTAAGTTCAGACAACGAATGAACTTTTTGTGGATTAGCGACATTTTCGAAGATGGCACGTGCAATACCGATTCGCTCTTGCATCTTTTCCTTGAAAATAAGCTCCAGGGAGTTCTTGTCTAGCTTCACATCGTAGAGTTCATTGTTTTTTAATCCATGAGACATGGAATCGAAAAATCGGGATAAAAATAATTTTTCAGAAGATTGAACAATCAGATTTCCCGCTTCTCCTTCGACAAAGGGCGGTGTGTAGAGTGAACTTTTGCTTTTATTACTATAAAAGGCACTCGATAATTTTTTATCTGGTGTAAAAATTTCGAACTTGAGTTGGCTTGGAAACATGTACTCTAAAGTTCCCTGCGTTTTTTTCACTTTACCCGTCACGGCGCTTACGATTTGCTGCTCGAATTCAGCTTGAAATGAACGTGGTAAAAACTCTGCGTAGCAGACTGATTGTAAAAAAATGAGCAGTAAATATTTCATCTAGTTAAGTTGTACCGATACGGCCTTCGAAATACCAGGCTCCTGCATCGTTACACCGTAGAGTGTATTATTTAATTCCATTGTTTTCTTATTGTGAGTAATCAGAATAAATTGAGACTCTGTACTCATTTCTCTTAATAACTCACTAAATCTTCCAACGTTCGCATCATCTAACGGAGCATCAACCTCATCTAATAAACAGAATGGTGATGGCTTCACTAAGAAAATTGAGAAAATCAAACTTACCGCAGTCATGGCTTTCTCACCACCTGACATGAGGTTAATGTTTTGCATTTTTTTGCCTGGTGGCTGAGCGATAATATCCACACCACATTCAGGATCATCTAAGTGACCTGCAACTTCAAGGCGAGCGCTACCGCCGCCGAAGATAACCGGGAATACTTTTTCAAATTTTTCATTTACTTCATTGAAAGCTTCTTTGAAACGAACTTTTGATTTCTCATCAATACTTGAAATCGCTAATTGTAAATCAGCCAATGATTTCTTAAGTTCGACTTCTTGTACTTGCAAAAAGTCATAACGTAATTTTTGATGTTCATAATCTGTGATGGCCTGCCAGTTAATTTCGCCAAGGCGATTTAATTCTGTTCGGCTTTCTTTTAATTTATCTTTGTAATCGCGTAATTCTTGTCCGTATTTACGATTGAAGTGGTAACCTTTCTTCTCAATAGCTACTGGACCTTCTGCTGACTCCATTGTGAAGATATTTACGATGTTATTTAATTTTCTTAAAAGATCGGCGCTGAGTGAAAGGTGAGAAGCGATAACTTCGCGTAAATCAATTTGATAGATTTCAAATGTATTTTTTACGGTCATTTCTTCTTCAACTAAAATCTGAGCTAATTTCACTTCCGTTTCATTCATTTGTTTTTCAATTTTATGAATACGTGAATTCAGATCTTTGATTTGGTCTTCACGTTCTTGCATTTGCGCCAGTAACTCTTCTAACGTTTCCTTTGCATTGCTTAACTCTTCTTCTTTTTCTTTTAATGTATCAATTAAACCATCTTTCGCTTTCTGATCCATTTCAATCGTCGCGCGGGCATCGGCCAATAATTCTTCTTCCGTTTCAATCTGAGTTTGGTTATTTACCAGGCGGTTTTTATTTTTTTCAATTTGATCGTCATTATTGTTCAATTGCTCGTTTAATGAGTTAAGACGAGAAGTAAAAGTCTTAAGTTTAACTTCTTGGCTAACATAATTCTCACGATCAGTTTCATACTTCGCACGTAATTCGCTTACAGTCGCTTCAGCCGACTGAATGGCAGTGTTAAGTGCTGCAATTTTCTGACTATCTTCCTGATAAGATTTTTTGTTTTTTTCTTCCGACTCTAAAAGCTCAAGACGTAGAATAGAAATTTCTTTTTTACGATTCTTAAGAATTTCTAAACGGCCATGAGCTGTTGAGAATCCCATCTCTTTTGATTCGAAGACCGTTTTCTTTGAAAGGTAATCGGTTTGAATCGTTTCAAACTTTGTTTTGCTTTGTTGATATTTTTGAGTCGCTGATTTAGCTGCTTCAATAACTGAATCTAATTCAGCTTGAACCGTTTGGAGTTCTTCGTTCTTTTGATCTAAGATCACTTTTAATTGGGCTATTTCTGAATTTCTTAAAATTACACTTTGAGATAAATCTTCAGTTTTTCGTAATGTTAACTGATGACCCGAAGTAGTTTTGCGTAAAACAATTCTGCCATCCAACGAAACCAATCCCTTAAAATTTAAATCAGTGCCTAAATCTAAAGCCAAGGTGGCAGTCAAATTAGGTGCAATAAAGTATCCATCCAAAGACTCAAGTAAATCAGCGTAAGCATTATCCTTGATTTGGATAATATTTTTAAAATTAATTAACTCTCCACAATCTTTAAGTTGCAGACGTTCAATTGATTCTTGCGAAATTTTATCTCCACGATCCGCCTTGAAAATATCCAGAGAAATATCTGATTTATTTCCAAGCCATGACTTCAGCGAAGCTGCTTTATCGTTCGTTACCAAAGAATGGATAGTTGTCGACAACATAGCGTCGATGGCCAACGCATACTTTTCTTCGCTGCTAACAATGTTTGATAGAAAAGCGGCTGTTTCTTGATTTTGTTCAAGATAATTAATCGCTTCCGTTTTTACACTTTCTACATTTTTATTAATTTCAATCAAACCCTGACGTTTTGAATCAATATTCATCACTTCTCGAGAAAGAATACGAAATTTTTGCTCGAGTTCTTTTTCTTGAGCACTTAAAGTCTCTGAGGCTTGTTTAGATTGTGCTAATTCAGCCTGAAGTTCTTCATATACTTTCTTCACTTTTTCAAAAGCATCTTTCTGGCGAGATAATTCACCCGAAAATTGTGATGACTGCTCTTCTAGCATCTCAATTTCTTTCGCAATATCTTCTAAGTTTTTAGCATATTCTTCTAGACGAGAAGTTGATTTGAAAAATTCTTTTTCTGTTTGATTATAAACTTCTTTAACCGCTTGAAGTTCTTTCTTTTGGGCCGCTAATTCAGCTTCTTTCTGAGTAATTTGAACTTTTTGCTCGCTGATAGCTTGAGATAAAACGTCGATGGCCGCAGCATCGGTGTTTTCATCCTGAAGCGCTTCTAATTGCTCTGTTAAATTATTTTTCTTTTTGAAAAGAAGAGTGACTTCATCCTGTAAATTTTCGATTTCAACTTTCTTATTTTCAATAAACTTTTCTTTTTCATCGAGTGAGCGTTTGAAATATTTAATTTTTTCTTCTTTCGAAGCTAATTCGCGAGATAATTGATTGTATTCTTTTTGTGCTTCATCCAGTTTTTCACTTAATTCCACTTTGGTGGTGCGCTCTTCCTGAATATTTAACTCAAGACGATCACGTTCAGCGATAAAGTTACTTAGCGCCAAGGCATTTCGCGCTGAAGATTCAATACCTTCATTGAAATCAGTTAGTAATTCAAATTCTTTATGTGATTCAACGATAAGTTCGTACCTTTCAATTTTTTCTTTTAGATTTTTTGCTCGCTCAGCTTTTTCAGCTTGTTTCTCCAGTGATTTTAAATTTTTGTAAATCTCTGATTGTAAATCACCTAAGCGCGAAAGATTACTTTGAGTCTGCTCAATTTTACGAAGTGATTCAATTTTACGTTTTTTAAATTTCGTAATACCAGCGACTTCTTCAATCATCGAACGACGTTCAACCGGTTTCGCTTGAACTAAACGATTGATCTCGCCTTGAGCGATAATTGAGTATGATTTTGCGCCGGCACCTGTATCCATGAAAACTTCTTGGATATCTTTTAAACGAGCAGCTACGCCGTTAATACGATATTCTGTTTCGCCGTTACGATAAAGTTTACGAGTTAATTGAATTTCGGTTGGCTTAACAACTTGAGCGCCGATGTGAATATGCTTTCCATCATCGTTACCAAGAACAAGCGTAACCTCTGCAAAAGAGGCTGGAGAATATTTATCTGAACCTGCAAAAATCAGGTCCATCATGCTCTTACCACGTAAGTGCTTGGCCGATTGCTCACCCATAACCCAGAAAAGGGCATCAACGATATTGGATTTACCGCAGCCATTTGGCCCTACGATACCTGTAATACCTTTGTCGAAATAAATGGTGGTCTTATCTCTAAATGACTTAAAACCTTGCAGATGCAATCTTAATAATTTCATGTCTTTCTACCCTACGTCTCGTTGTGCTCTTTGTGTGTGTGTGAACAGAGCAAAAGTATTTTCTAATGAGGCCGGCCGGATTGTCTAGAAAAAAGGGGGTAACTAATTGGAAATTGATAGAAGATTTGTTTATCTCCGTGAAGATAATACAGGCCAAAATCTTCCCGTAGACCCAGAGAGTCATTTGTCGTATAAAACCAGTGAGTTTACGAGGCTAAAACATGCGAACTTTTGTCTTCAATGCCCTCTTACTACTGTCGAATTCTATAGCTCAAATGGGCCCTGAAATCGCTTATCGATTCGTTCCACCTACTTTTTACGATGAAAGTTCAAGCATAAATACGGATAAAACGCTTGAAGAATATTGGGAAGAAACCGCGATAGGTATTAGTACCTATATCACCTACTTCAACACAGAAAAATGCTATAGCTCAGACCAATACCTCATTGCCTGTGTAAAAGCCGCCAATGTTTTAGTTTCACTCACAAACGAGAAATGGCAAATCCATCCTGAAAAACAGGGTTTGTTCAAGCTTATTCGAACACCAGAAGATGGAAAATTCGGTGGCCTCATTTTAGGGGAATATAGTGAAATTGAAAAACCTAAGCCAGCTTTAAAGCCAACACTTCGCACGAATTACCTCGAGTACACAAAAGATATCGCAGCCTATGACAAAGCCATTTTAGATTCTATTAAAACAGGGAACGACGAAGTCGAATTTGAGCAAATTCTCATTTGGCTAACGAAAGAAAATAAAACCATTTCTAAATACGCTTTCGGTATGAGCCTAAATCAACTCCTCATTGAAGGAATTGATTCTCATACTAGTATTATGCCCACTCAATACCTTAAAGATGTGCAGAAAAAAGAACGCGGGCAAGCCTTCGCCGGCATTGGTGCTAATTTACTTTTTATTCAGAATCAACTCGTTATCAGTGCTGTTGCAAGCAATGGCCCAGCCGAAGCAGCTGGTCTTAAAAAATATGACACTATTATCAAGATCGATGGAGAAAAAGTTGTTCTCACCGACGAAAATCACGAAGAAATTTTAAAAAAAATCCGCAGCGAAACGGTGGGATCAAAAGTGATGCTTACTATTGCTAATGAAGATGGCATACGCGACGTAACACTCACACGACAAATTATCCAACAACAAAATGTTTTAATGAATTGGATTTCTGGTAAAGGCGAAGATGCCGTTTATCACTTGACCATTTCTAGCTTTTTTAATGATAACACCTGCGAAGATGCCACGAACCTGCTCATGACCGTAAACAAATATTCTTCAATCATTTTAGATTTGCGTGGAAATAGCGGTGGTTTTCTTCATGAGGCTGCTTGTATTAGCAGTTTATTTTCAGGACCAGCAAAATTAGTAGTCGTGAGTTATCCAGTTATGGGCAGTGAACATAAGCCACAAGGTTATCCAACTTATTATTGGAAGCCGATGAAAGGTAAACTAGTGGTCTTAATTGATGCTGATTCCGCCAGCGGTAGTGAAGTCGTAGCTGGTTTTTTATCAGAAACAAAACGCGCTTATACTTTAGGTACACGCAGCTTTGGAAAAGGGACGATCCTTTCGCCAGTTGAAGATTCAAATTTCAATAACCTTGGTCTAACTTATTACAAGACTGAGGCCTATTTCTTTGTGAATAATGCCTGGACGCCTCATCGTATTGGAGTAAAACCTGATTTTGAATTTTATCGTAAACCGAATCCATCTCTCGATGAAAAATTCGCCCTTCGTGAAGCTGAACTTTATCGAACTTCAGTTAAACACGTAGGCCCTTTGCCAGCAATCAGCAAGCGTCGAACCAAGAAAATTGCTAAACTTAGTAAATGTATCACCAAAGAAGGGAAAGCCGATTCAGTTTATAAAAATTCACTCACAAAAATCTTCCCAGCCGACTATCAATTAGAAAAAGCGATTGATTTAATCTCTTGTATGAACTAAAACTCGAAATATTTTTGTCGCTCAGGATATCTTAAATAATTATAAACCTTCGGCTTCTAATAACTCTAGACTTTCAGATGATGGCTTCACACTTAACTCGTAGTAAAGCGCCGTCCAGATTTTCGTGAGCGTGGTATATGCGCGAATGTCTTGTAAGTCTTCATAAGTCGCCCAATGACCAGCATCCGGTACATGCAGCATGAGAATCGGCTGAGTCTGATCAGCTTTCTGATTCTGCTGAAGCGCCTGAGTTAATTTATAAGAATGAGCTGTTTTCACACGCGAATCATCTTTTGCTGCGATAACAAGTGTGGTTGGGTAATGTTGAGGTCGTTCGGCCAATGCGACTGGCGAATAACCTTGCATATATTGGAACATATAAGGATCGCTAGTATTTCCATACTCATAACTCCAACCATTATCAAAACGTGGATCGAGTAATTCTTTACGAAGCATATCTTGTACACCATTACCTGGAAGAGCTAATCTGATTAAATCTGGACGTTGAGTCACTAAAGCTCCGATTAATAAACCACCGTTTGACCAACCCGCAATAGCCGTTCTGCGCGGACGTGAGTAACCTTTGCGATGTAATGTTTCAATTGTGGCAATCAAATCATTGAACGTGTTTTGTTTTTGATCAAATTGCGCTTGGGCCGCCCATTTTTCACCTAACTCATTTCCGCCACGTAAAGCTGGAGCAACATAAACTCCGCCATCACGAAGGAAGAAATTGTGTTGAGTTGAATAACTAGCATCAAAATATCCAGCGGCTCCAAAGCCACCGTAACCTTCAAGAAAAGATGGGTTGTTGCCATCCAATTTTAAACCCTTCCGATAAACGACTCGTACCGGAACTTTCGCTCCATCCGCACTTTTGGCGGAAAAGAATTCATTTACGTATCGAACACCCGTCGCGTCCGTTAATAATAAATCTTCCATATTTTTTTCAAGAAACTTCTTAGATTTTATATCGTAAGTCACGTTTTGATATTCAACTACCATCGACTGGAAAACCATCGAGAATTCATCATTCTCTAACTCTTCGACATGATTTAAAGTTGCATAGTTTGGTAATTCAATTTTGGTGACTAAGTTTTGATTAGCATCGTAAACATTGGCCCAGTATCTCGCACCCATTGAATAAGAGTGAACCGAATAATTGACTAATTCGAAAACATCTTTGAGCACGCCTTTTTCTGGATCGTAATTCCTTATCACTCCGCTTTCCATAATTTTAACGATCTCATCTTCTTCATCAGCATTCTGCTTTACGACCACCATTTGCTTATCATCAGCATAAGCGACTTGTTTCACTGGGAAATCCAAATCAATCACCTTGCCAGATACAACATTGGTTAATTTTGTTTTACCTGCTTTATTGGTATGAACCAAGTTATTCGAATGATTATTTTTGTTTGAAGTTAATTGCCACTCACTGGCTTCATAAAAAATATCATTCTTTTTTGTGCCTAATGGGTGAATAAGTTGGATTAATTCATTACCGACATATTTTTGATAAATAAAAATGTTATCCCCGCCCCACTGAATATTGTAATCACCAGCGTTCTTGATGACTTCAAGTTTTTCGCCAGTTACTAAGTTATAGACGTGAAGTTCGATGACATCAATCGAGCCACTATAGGCCACCGGTACAATTAAAAAATCTTTTTTCGGATTCACCCAAATTTTTGTAATGGAAGCCTGACCTTGATATTCACCAAATTGAAAAGAATTCACAATAGGAGTGAGCGTATTATCAGCATTAAGTTTCGCTACAACATTAGGTGCATTCAAACCCATATCCATTAACATTACGGCTTGGCCATCACTCAGATCGTACTGCATTAAACCGTGTGGCTGACTGTATTCATTTAAGAAAATTTGTTCCCAATAAGTGGTGCCGTTCATTTTGGTTTTGAAATAATTTTTTACTTTTTTATGCTGTAATTTGAACCACTGTTCTCTTTCTGGAGTGTCATTCTCTAACCAGCGATGAGGATCTTTATGAACCATTTCATCTCTGTGTTTCAACAAATAATCCGAGCATTTTTTTGCAGCATAGAGGGAAGGTGAAATAAGGAGAGAGTAAAGAATAATGTATTTCATCAGTGGAAATTAGTACAAAAGCATTTCGATGCCCACTTAATTGAAGCATAGTGTAAAAATGACCCTAACACCCTAGTTTTATTGACCAAAATGCGGATAACCAGTACCTTGCGAATCCTATGCAAAAGACAAATACGTTCGCACTTGTGACTGGTGCTTCCTGTGGAATTGGTTCCGAGTTCGCTAAGCTATTGGCCGAACAAAAACATAATCTCGTGCTCACGGCCCGCAATGCTGAAAAGCTACAAAAATTAGCGACTGAACTTACCCAAAAGTATGGAATCAAGGTCCATACTCTACCCTTAGATTTAAGCCAATCCGATGCTCCAGAAAAACTTTTTACACAAACTCAAAAACTCAATCTTACGGTTAAGACTTTAATTAACAACGCTGGTTTTGGTGATTACGGATATTTTTTAAACACTGATCTTAAGCGTGAAGAAGAAATGATTATTCTTAATATTTTAAGTCTCACGAAATTAACCAAACTTTTCGCACGTGAAATGCAAAAAAACGGCGGAGGTGAAATTCTCAACGTAGCATCAACCGCTGCTTTTCAACCAGGTCCTTTGATGTCGGTCTATTTTGCGAGTAAGGCTTACGTGCTCTCTTTTACCCAAGCACTTCACGAAGAATTCAAGGGGACAAATATTAAAATCACGGCGCTGAATCCAGGTCCTACCAGTTCTGAATTTGTAAGCCGGGCAAAAATGGCAGATTTGCCGCTTTATAAAAAAACCAAAATGGCTTCGGCCAATGAGGTGGCTAAACTTGGATTAAAAGCCTTGAATAAAAATCGCGGTTCAGTCATCCATGGATTACTCAATACTATCGTCGCTTATTTATCTCGAATCGCTCCCGCTGGTTTATCAGCGAAAGTCACACGCTTACTACTTAACAAGGCATCATCGTGACAAAACCTTATATCATTACACCTAGTTCTGAAATTTCAGCGGACCAATTAGCTGAATACTTAAAAAATCATGAAGCTGAAGTTCAAACGCTTCTACAAAAAGAAGGTGCGATTTTATTTCGTGGTTTTAAAATCGAAACACCTAAAGAATTTCAAACATTAGCGAAAGTCTATTCACCAAACTTAGCAGCTGATTATTATGGCACATCTCCTCGTACAAAAATCGAAGAAGCTGATGAAGTTTTCACCGCGAGTGAAATTCCGGCTTTCTTTCCCATGCTACAACATTGTGAAATGAGTTTTTTAAAAAATAATCCAAACCTCATTTATTTTTACTGCCAGCAACCACCACGCAAAGGCGGCGAAACGCCAATTTGTGATTTCCGCGAAGTTTATCGCCAAATGAAACCTGAAATTCGCGAAAAATTTGAAACAAAAAAATTAAAAACCATTCGCCAATATCACAAAGTACGCAAAGGACTCTACAATCCTTTCGAACTAAAACCTTGGAGCGAGATGTTCGCAACCACCAAACGAGATGAAATCGAAGACATTTGTAAAAAAATTGATCTCCAGGTGGAATGGGGTGAAAACGAACAATTAAAGCTGATTACCTATAACGAAGCTTTTTTAAAGCATCCTAAAACAGATGATATTATTTGGCACAATCACGCTCAGGTTTTTCATGAAACCTCAACTGTTTTTGAATGTCATCGCGTGCTAAAACGCCAACGCTCACTCATGAGTTTTGCGACCTATCTTCTTTCGTTAATTTTTTTGGCCGCTCGTAAATTCAGAAAAAATGCCTTCGTTCCGATGGATGTGACTTTCGGTGATGGAACACCAATTCCTGGTCATTATATTAAGCACGTCCATGACCTCATTTGGAAAAATCAGATCATTTTTAAATGGGAAAAAGGTGATTTTCTTATGCTTGATAATAAACGTACCTCACACGGACGGTTGCCTTATCAAGGCCCTCGCTCCATACTGGTAGCTTGGGAATAGACATTACGAATCAGTTAGTCTATACCTTGTATCCCTTTAAAAAGGAGCGTTATGGCAAAGTATAGTAAAGAAGTTCTAGAGGCTTATCAAAAAGCAGTAGAAATCCGTGAAAAAGCCTATGCCCCTTATTCGAAATTTAAGGTAGGTGTTGCCCTGAAATTTACCGACGATAAAAAGTATTACCTAGGTCATAACGTCGAAAACGCTTCATATCCGGCTTGTACCTGTGCCGAAAACGTGGCGCTTGCCAATGCCTCAATTCACCATGGTCTTAAAAATTTCGAATTTATGGTGCTTGTCACGGATACGGAGGATGTAGCAGCTCCTTGTGGAATTTGCCGACAAAAATTGTGTGAATTTGTTCCAGCTGAATTTCCGATTTATTTATCCAATTTAAAAGGCATTCAGAAGACAGTAACTCTCAAAGAAATATTACCTTATCAATTCAATAAACTTTCTTAACCTCTCCAGTGGCCCTTTTTGCCTCGTTTTATTTTATTATTTGAAAAAGCGCCTTTCAATTCTAGAATATGAGAATAGTGTCCGATAGAGTTTGGACGGGAGGATTTTTATGAAAGAATCTGGGCTTACTAAAAAGTTCATTGAAGAGCAGAAGCAGAAGCTACTGAGAATGAAGACTCAGCTCCTAAACTCAATGAGAGATGCTGTTAAAGAAGAAATTACTGATGCTGATAAAACAATTAGCGAAGAAGGCGATTTAGCGCAAGTTCTCGCTAGTCAAAATTTGGCCATTCAAGTTCAAGAAAATACCCTTAAAAAATTACGTCAAATTGACCTAGCACTTCATAAAATGGATATGGGAACATATGGCATTTGCGAAGAAACTGGTGAACCAATTGAACTAAAGCGCTTGGAAAGAATTCCGTGGGCCCGTATTTCAATTGCAGCGGCGGAAGAACTTGAGCGAGACAATAAAAAGTTTCACCGGGTTAGCTAAAAATCCATGACATTCACGCACTTTCTCGTTATGAATGGGCTCCATGAAAACGCTCATTTTGTTTCTTATTGCAACCACACTTCACGCACAACAAACTCCGCAATTTGGTCTTGATACTAAAAATACAAAATTAATTGGTATTGGAGAAAGCGTCCACGGTAGCAAAGACTATAATCGACTTCGCTTTGATCTTCTACGTTACTTTGTTGAACACAAAGGCACACGCCTTGTGATGTGGGAAATGTCTGATACGAGGTTATTAGAAGCTTATCTTAAGGGTGAGCATAACGATGTTATCAAGGCCATGCACCAAAATGATTGGCGTGGTAAAACTGAGCAGAACAAAAAAATCTTTCAATGGATGAGGGCCTTCAACGACGCCCACCCACTTGATCCCATTGTGCTTAAAAGCGTTGATCCCCAATGCCCATGGTATGAATATCAAAAGTTAAAAGACATTCTACGTGAAATTATCCCAGATATAGCTCAATCGACTTTACAAGCTCTACACGACAATTGTTTTGGAGCTTCTCATAAAGACTTCATTACCTTTGCTTTTTCAGATGAGATGAAAGATTGGATGAAGAATGGTTTACCACCAGAAAAACATCAAAGATGTATGGATGCGTTGGACTCTCTCGAAAATTTAAAACTAGATGAAGTACGAGGCTTAAAAGCGTATCAATTAAAAAGTTTCTATATCAATACTGATACTCGCTACGCTCTTTCCGTACGCGATCGTGTCATGGCCCTTAGAATTCAAGATGCGCTGAAATTAAAATATGATAATCGCCCGGCCATCTACTTTGCCCACAATCTTCACCTGGCCAAAACGGGTGGGAAATCATTCCAACCAGAGCATCCATGGTATCAAGTCGACTTGACGGGAGGAATTTTGGCGGAAGTCTATCAAGACGAATATAAAACGATTTCGTTAAGCGGATACGAAGTGGAAGGTGTTTTTAAAGGAGCTTTTCCAAAGTCAAATCACCCTGATTCAATCGAAAAGAAATTGTTGGATAATGGAATGAAAAATCTAACCTTAATTAGCAATCAAGAACCATGGCTGAAAGAACGTGAATGGTACTTTCACGATGAAGTTCTTAATGGCCGAAAGCTCGATGCCGTTAATGATTTTAATTATTATTTTGTTTTCCCTAAAGCATATGCAGATATTCATATTAAAGAAGAATCTTGCAATCCTCATCTCTCTAAGTGATCAATTATCCGGAAACTGTAAATCCACACTATGGCCGATTTTTTTATGGGCTTCCATTAACAAATGTCGATTACACATATTAAAAAAAGTGTATGGCGCAAAAGCTTTTTTCGGTGTGAGAACTTTTAAGCCACGATATTTTGAAGGAATTATTTTTTGATACTCATTAATATCCATGGTTGCACCAGTCACATAATAATAAAACTGCGAATAGGCTTCCACTTTCCCTCTTACGCCGTTATCAATTTGATACTGAATAATTTCACCTCGGTCGGTTATTTCATTAATGGCATTCGCGCGGTAAGCAAAAAGTTGTGATAATAACAGAAACTCCACCGCATTTTCTTGCGCATGAAGCGCTTTAATTTCTAAGCGATTATCATGCAAACGAATCAAATGATTATGAGCAATATCGTAAGTGATATTATCCAGCGCATTCAAAAAACTCTTTTTGGTTGGGTACGAATCAACTTTTGTAACCAACTTCTTGATCCTTTCGCGAATAAAAGGATCAAGCGCTTTAAATGGCTCACGATTAAGAACTTCATCATCAATAATCCAACGTGTTTTATAAAACATCCCCAAATAATGTTCTATATCTTTGGTATGACAGAAAACATGATTCATTTCTTCCGCATATTCTTCAATCGAAGTAATTTTTCCTTTCATAGTTTTATTATGCAATTTTTTAAAATACTCACGAGTTTTTTCAGACTTAAGCGACATCGGAGTCCCGATGTAATAATCTTTTTCGAGTAATCCATCAAAAAGCGCTGGATAGTTAAAAAGATCGGCCAAGAAATTTGAAAGTTTTTTAACATCGTTTCCAAAAAAAGTTCGATAATCGAGATTTATTTCACCACCACCAATCAGTGATGATGGAGTAAATCCTGCTTTTCTTAGTGATACAAACAAATCATTTTCTAAAGCTTGAATATCAGCACGCAAATCCGCAATTGTTATTTCTTTCATCGTGACTTCAACCACACCAACATCGTCGCTTACATTGAAACGGCGTTGAAACGTACTAGGCTGGCTTCTCACGGCCACAGTAGCACGCTCAACACTTAGATCAGCATTATATTCACTATATCTTGCAGGAAGGTCGAAGAACATTTTTGTTGCTTGTAATAAACTTTTTGAACCTGACCATGTTTTCTTGAAAGCTTCCCAGCGAGTGATAAAACGAGTGACTTCTTCTGCTATCATCGTTTTGTTAGTGAAAGTAAATTCAGGCCCTACTTTCATTTGCTCAGG
This sequence comes from Bacteriovoracaceae bacterium, assembly GCA_016786485.1. Classification (GTDB taxonomy): domain Bacteria; phylum Bdellovibrionota; class Bacteriovoracia; order Bacteriovoracales; family Bacteriovoracaceae; genus JAEUWD01. Next base: position 175,695 of record JAEUWD010000002.1, read on the forward strand.
CCCAGTTTGCCCCCAAGCTAGTTGGATCGTAAAAAATAAAATGAGAAACTTCATAAATTAACCTTTATTAGCACATCAAAAATGAACAAATTTGAGTGGTTATGAACCGTCGAGCCATTAACGTCAATCCACTGTGTAAACATTCTTAGAGAAGTTTTTACAAGGCCAGTTTAAAATGTATAAAAGTGGGTTATCTTCACGCCCATGAAAGTAATAATCACCCTGCTTATTTTAGCCCTTTCTACTCCTACTTTTGCGGATATTTTTCGCATCCTCGACTCTAATCAAGAGGCTGCTCAAACTCGAGTGGATCTGGTTCAGCAAGCTCAGAATGAGATTTTGACCTCGTACTTTATTTACAATAAAGACAGTGCCGGACTCTATGGATTGGCCCTCTTAAGACAAGCTAAACGTAGAGGCGTAAAGAGAATAAAAGTCATTCTTGATGCGAGCTTTAATGAACTCGATATCGGTATGGTTAAACACCTTAAAGACGAAGGGATCGACATTAGACTTTATCACCCTGGCCCATTACCTGTGACTCCAGGAAAACTCATGACCCTCATGGCGAACATGATGGATGAGGATTATAAATTTGGTGATGAAACCAAGAAAGCTATTCAGAAAATGGTTCGTCGTATGCACGACAAACTTTTAATTGTTGATGCATCGACTGAACAAAATTATCTTTTAACTGGTGGTCGCAACATGAAGGGTGATTACTACGGAGCTTATCATAAAAATTATGACGACCGAGATGTTTTAGTTCGTTCAAAAAAAGCGGTTCGCCAAGCTCAAGAATATTTCTATCGCTTATGGGATAGCCAACACGTAGGTAAACCTTATTACCAAATGGCAAAACCCGAACAAGTTAAAATTGCTAAGCTCGAACTTGATGTGGCCATGATGGAAATGGAAACTAATAAATTATTTAAATTAAATACCTGTAACGATGTCACCAAAGGTGAAAATGAAGTTAACACGGTTAAATTTCTTCATAGTGAAATAACCCAAGATGGCAAAGTCCGCTCAGATACTATGTCAAAACAACTAGCAAAAATCGTAACTGAAAGAACAATAAAAAGTTTAGTTATCGAAACACCATACCTGGTCCCGACTGACACTTTCTATAAAGTCATTAAACAAATTTTAGATAAAAAGATTTATGTACGCGTTCTCACCAATTCCTTAGGTTCAACCGATGGCGTGGAAGTGGCAGCAGCTTATTCCAATCATAAAAAACGCCTGATTGAGATGGGAATTGATCTTTGGGAATACCAAGGTCCTAATTATTTGCATGCTAAATCTGCCGTTATCGATGATCAAATTGCCTTGATTGGTAGTTATAATCTTGACCCTCGTTCAGCGAATTTAAATACTGAAGTGGCGGTTATGATTGATGATCCCATCAAAGCCAAAGAACTACGCGCTTCATTTGATAAAAATATTGGTGGGTATGCTTCAGTTCAATTAGATAAAAATGGTGACCCGATTGGTGGTTATAAAAATGCACCAAAATGGTACAACAAATCAGATTGGATGAAGCTACTTCGCTACTACTCGTTTCAAGTTTTATCAGAATGGGATGTTATCTACGATCAGCTTTAATTTTCTAGAGACCCTTCGATAACTTCAGCTTCAGTGCTTTCATTTTTTACGGGCTCAAACGTTTTTGCTTTTGGAGCAAAGTCCTGTCGAACAATTCCAATTTTAGTAATGTAGTAATAACCCGGATGATTTTTACCATTATCATAAACAGCTTCGACTCGATATTTTTTACGGTTATAAACCACGACGGTACCGGCACCAACACCATTCATTTCTGCTCTGGATACCACCACATTTTCTGGCAACACATACCAAGATTGAATCGTTACTTGCTTGCCGATATTTAAAAAATCTAAATCCTCACTAGGTTTTACAAAAGCTAAATTCATATCGATTTCCTTATCCACTTCCAGCATGCCATCTTCATGAATTTTACGAATATAACCCAAATGAAAACCGTGTGTCGGGCTGCCATGGCTCATATCCGCTAAGTCATAAACTGGCTCCCACTGATTTTCACAAACGGTTAAGTCTTTGGGCATAATAGTGAGGCATTTATTTTCTTGTTCTTGAGCATAGATTTGAGAACTAAAAAGAATCAGGGTCGCAAGGGTCTTCATCATACGAGCCTCCTGGATATGGCAACCTAACATGAGTTTTATTGCTACGAGTAAAAATCCACAAAGCAGGGTAATTATTTCAAATGACTTAACTTTATAAGACCAATTATGGATAAAACCCTCGTGGTTTTAAAACTTTTACTCTTTATTACCCTCGCCCATACCCAAGAGAAACTCGTTCTCAGCGATTTACCGTTAAATGAAAAAACACTCCATCAAACCCTAAGGCTTGTATCCTTTAGCGAAACTCAAAATCATGATTCATTGGAATTTTTTATTGATAATTACGATAATTTTTTTGTGAATCTGAAACATGAATCAGATCTGTTTGAAGCACAAACGGAAAAATCTTTTATCTTCCGCGGGAATCAATATTTTATTTTAACTGCCTATCCCAATAAAATTTTGGCCAAATTCGCTACTCATGAATTCATGGGTGAGGTCGCTTGCTTGTTTGAACTAGGTAAAAAACAAACTGTGAGTGTCTTACTAATCAGTTGCTTAGGTCATCAAAATGGTTATGCCTTTGAAGAGCCAGAACGGGTCTATACTGGCCATCAAGAAATTTGGCTATGGGGTAGTGATAAAGAAACACAAAAAAAAGTTTTGAATAATTTCGTGAGTTGGTCACAAGAACTGGTTAATTTTAAACAATTTCACGATTATGTTTTTATTCCCCGCAAGGAAAGCGAATTATATCAAGATCAAGTTAGCAATTAGTCATCGTAAAACTGTCATAGATGTCATGATTAACAAAAAAATGCGTTTGGAAGGGAATTTTAACTAAGGTTTTATCTGTGTTACTTTCTCATTTTTAAATTCTGCGATTTTAGAAAAATAATCTTTATCAGTAGCACATTGCAACTCGTGATCTATGGGTAACGAATGCTCACAAATATCGACAAGACCTAATTTATTCAAACTGATTTTTAATACTGGTTCTTTTGAATTTTTTGATACAATTATTTGTTCTTTGTGAGTATTTCCATCCTGAGTATATACCATGTCATAACCACACAATGATTTTGATTCAAAAATATTTATAAGTTTGTAGGCTTTAATTCTTTCAAAGCGATTCTTGTACACACCTCTACAAAGAGATTCTTTCGCAAAAGAACTACTTGAAAAAAGAAGTATTAAAATTAGAATCATTATCAACCTATTAGAAATTAGAAAAAAGATGGTCGGGGTGACTGGATTCGAACCAGCGACCACTTGCTCCCAAAGCAAATACGCTACCAGACTGCGCTACACCCCGATCACTTGTAGTGAAAGACAGGTATAAAAGATTTTAAGAATTTTGGCAATTGCTTTCTCGGAAGAACTTCATTGCAAACTGGACCGCTTTGGCACGGTGAGAATGCTGTTTTTTCCAGTCTTTAGCGTCGGCTAAACTGAAATTTTCGCCTTCTGGAACAAAGACCGGGTCATAGCCAAAGCCGCCCGCCCCCTTCGCTTCTTGGGCCAAAGAACCCAGTAAACGACCTTCAAAAAAGAAGATTTCATCGTCTGAAAGGTAGAAACATAAGACGCAAACAAAGTAGGCTTTGCGGTTTTTAAGGTTCTTAGTCATTTCCAATAATTTTTGAACCTTAACGCTGTAGTCTTTGGTTTCTGGCGCAAAGTTGGCCGATTGCACGCCCATAATATCCGGCATCTCTTCAATAACTAGGCCTGAATCATCCGCCATAACTGGGGATTTAAATTTATCAAAATATGCTTTGGCCTTAGCAAAAGCATTCTCATGAAAGGTTGAACCGTTCTCTTCGACTTCCAAAGCCGACGGAGCAGCTGACACACTGATGGATTCATCAAAGAGTTCTGCAAATTCCTGGGCCTTATGTTGATTGGAGGAAGCTAAGTATAACTTCACTGAAGCGCCTTTTTCTGAGCGGCGAAAACTTTTTTAAGTGCACTTTCCGCAGCTTCAATTAAAGCATTCAATTGCTCACGCGAGAAAGCTTCTTCTTCAGCCGTGCCTTGAAGCTCGACAAATTTTCCAGACTCAGTCATCACGATATTCATATCTGTGTGGCACGCGACGTCTTCTTCGTAGTTTAAGTCAGCAATAATTTTTCCATCTGGATTAACGCCCACACTGACTGCTGCCAGTGCCTCTTTAATCGGATTCACCTTGAGCGAACCTTTTTTCATCAGTTTTTCTGTGGCCAAACAAAGCGCTACATAAGCACCTGAAATGGCCGTTGTTCTTGTTCCACCGTCAGCAACTAAAACGTCACAATCAATCGTAATCGTACGCGAACCGATCTTTTCAAGGTCAATGATGGAGCGAAGACTGCGACCAATCAGACGTTGAATTTCTTGGGTACGACCAGAAACATTCGGCCTCTCGCGTTTACTACGAGTATGAGTTGAGCCCGGTAGCATCGAATATTCGGCCGTAATCCAGCCACCTGTGACACCTTGATATTTCATCCATGGTGGCACTGAGTCCTCAATAGTTACCGTAATGTGAACTTTTGTATTACCAAATTCAGCTATAACGCTTCCATCAGCATAGGGATTTATGTTAGTTTGAAATGAAATTTCACGGGGTGTACTTCTAGCGATTAACGACATTTTAACCTCGATTTAAATTATGAAACATATCCATTTAGACGAATGCCATTCTACACAAGAATATCTCAAAGTCCAAGCTGAGCAGGGCCTGATTACTTATCCAGCGATGGTTAGTACCGAGCACCAAACAAATGGAATTGGTCGACGAGGAAATAGCTGGACTGATCTGGGCGGCGCACTTTGTTTCTCCGCTTTGTTTCCCTTAAAAAATACTCCGACAATCATACCATTGGAAATGGGAACCTATCTGATTCAGTTCTTTAAAGCTCAATGGGGTGTATCACTTTATTTGAAATGGCCCAATGATATTTTGAATGCAAAAAATCAAAAGGTCGGCGGAATTCTCATTCATAAGTTGCAAGACGTTTTAGTTATAGGCATCGGGCTCAATTTATTTGAACAAGATAAAAAAGCCGCGTTGAAGGCGGAATATCCTGTCGGATATATTTTTGAAGATGAACTTAATCAATTTTCAAAGAAAAATATTTCCCTCAATATTTATCGAGCATTGTTAAAAGAATTTGAAAGAAATCAGTTCACCAAAGAACAATGGAACAAATCTTGTATTCATTTAAATAAATCAGTGACTCTCACTGATGACAATAAAAGCCATACTGGAATTTTTATTGGTATTAATGCTGATGGCGCGGCAATGATAAATATTGGCGATGAAATAAAAACATTTTATACGGGAAATTTAAGACTTAGCGATCGTCAGAAATAACAGAATCAGCAATTCGACTTAATTCTTTTTTAATTAAATTCTCAGCTAAATCAGGGATAACTTCCCAAGCAATTTTTTCAATCGATGATTCACAATACTCACGCACAATCTGTTCAATAATCGGCTGAAGCTTGTCTTTCAAATTATTCAGATCAATATCCGCTGAAGCAGACTCTTTCTTTGATTCTTTTTTAGTTTTCTTCTCTGGCGCCACATTTTTCGGAATATCCATCTGTGTTGTTTCGACTGAGAAATCATCAGCTTGCCAGAGGTCGTTAGTATTAATTTCGTCTTTAATTTGATCTTCGATACTACGAACATCTTCAATTGGTTCGAAGTCTAAATCAATTTCACGTGTTTTATCATCTTCAATCGTGCTTTCAATATCGTCTTGTTTTAACTCGCTGATTGAAATTAATTTTGAAGAATGTCCTTCAGGGCTGAACATATCTGGATACTCTAAATCTTCTTGCGATGGAATTTTGTTTGCATTATTTTTTGCCGTTGGCGATGAATCTAAAGAAGATTCCATTACTGGAGGTAATTCAATTGGATCAATTTGCGAATCAGCATCATCTAACTTGGCTGGGATTTCAATTCCCCAATCTTCCACGTCGGCCACTAATTGATTTTTTCCTGGACGAGGAATTTCTTGGAAATTAAATGGGGTCCCGATATCTTCTGTTTTATCTTCAATTTCTGGTGAATCAACCACCCAATCATCTTGTGAAGATTCAACTTTCATTTCAACCGGCGCAGGTGTTGGTTCAACAACCGTTTTTGTTGGCACTGGTTTACTCTCTGAAGCTCCTGCCGCTAGTGAAGCACAAATTGAAACAAACTTAGCGCTATCAAATGGCTTAATAATTTTCTCATCGCCGCCAGCCGCTTTTAATTCCGCTTCATCGATACTGTCAAAAGTTCCATAAAGCATAAGCACTTTAGTCGACGGACTTTTTTCTTTGATTTGACGGGCCAGATCGTAACCTGATTTTGTTTCAGATAAATTAAAATCTAAAAGAACGATGGCCGGTTTATGTGTTTTTAAGTTTGTGAATAATTCGTTTTCATTTTGGCAGTCGATAAGCTCATAAGGATGTGCCGCAAGTGTTATCTTAATAACTTTTTGAATAGTTAAGCTATCGTCAGCTAAAAGCACCTTATGTTTCATTACAGTTCTCCAAAAAAAACAAGACCTTACCCATGATTATAAGGGAAAATGTGAAAAGATGTTAAGTGAAATCACTTAGAATTGCAGGATCATGACCGTTTGATTATCCAAATTACCTCGAGTATTAGACAAATTAAATAAGGTATTTGCAGCTTTTCTTAAATCTGAACTCTGCGAGAGTGCGTGAAGTATTTGTGAATCATCTAATCTCGCGTAAACTCCGTCCGTCATCATTAGCACCAAGTCATTTTCTTGCAATTTAATTTCTCGAACTTGAAAGTGTAATTCTTGATAAAGACCAATTCCACTGAGTGGTGTCGTCGAAAAAAACGATTCGTGATCGTTCGGGTTTAATAAGCGAAAGCTATCTGGTTCGGTGACATTAATCAATTTACCTTCGCGATAAACTTTCAACATTGTATTTCCAATCGAAAGAGTCGTCAGTAATTCTTCGGAACAAGCCACAAAACTCCCTGAAGCCCCTGCTCGTGCCATAATATCTGCTTGAAGATTTTCGCGATAAATATTTTTATGAATTTGAAAAACAGAGTTGATAAGCGCATTACCTTCAACTTCATAACGATTACTAAAATAAAAAGGCAGCGTTGCATCGGGATCACTGCTCATTTTTCCGTAATATTTTTTGATATTTTCTTTGATTTTATCGACGCACTTATCACCCACCCCGCTGCCTCCAAAACCGTCTAAAATAAAATAAATACCTTTGGCCACGTCGAAATCATATCCATCTTCATTAATTTGAAGAAAAGGACCTTGATGAGTTTCAGCGACACAAGATTTAATTTTCATTATTCCAAGTACTCCTTCAGTTTTTCTGTCGCTTTAATATAGTACTCGCCTTCAACTGGTGAAATCTGTTGAACCTCTTGAAATTTTTCCTTGGCATCATCAAAGAGGCTTAATGACTCTGAAATAATGGCTTCGCGATAAACTTTTTTCGCGCGATTTTCGAGTTCTTCACGTATCGCCGCCATTTCGTTTAGCGCCTCCGTGCTCGTTGGATCATATTTAAGTAATTCGTTATAGGTTTCATAAGCGCCTTTAAGATCCTGACCTTCTTTTAATGAACGTGCCTTACCAAGCAGAGGTGAAGTAATTTGATTCAAGCTAGTTTTTGATTCTTCTAGCATCGTTGTCCCTTCTTTAATCAAATCTTCATCCATTCCATCTTTCGCTAAAAATTCTTCAAGCTTAAGGATGGCTTTGTACCATTCCTTTTTTAGATAAAAGTTTTTTCCTGGTTTGAGTGACGCTACCATCGTCTCACGTTTATTTTTGATCTCTTCTTCGATTCGACGTTTCTCGTCTAAATCTTTCTTGAAAGCATCAATGCTTAATTTAAGTTCTTGTGATTTTGTATTTTCTGGATCAATTTCAATAATTTTATTGATGTATTGTTCCGCTACATTGATATCTTTTCTCTCGTAGGCTTCCTGGGCCTTAGCAAACAATTCGCCAATTTCTTTTTCACGTAACTTGCGTAGTTTTTCACGTTTTTCTTTTTTCTCTAATTCTTCTAACTTCGTTAAACCTTCTTTGGCGTAAGAATATAAAGTTTGCGTTAACTTATAGTTCTCATCGATCAGTTTGATTTTATCTAATTCGTTTAAGCCTTTCGCGTATTCACCTTTTTCAATATAAGCTTTGGCGACGTTATAAGTTGCTTCCACAAATTCGCGTTCTTCTTGTGACAATTGTTTGGCTTGTGGTGTCGTAGGATCTGGTGTGCTTGGCTTAGCCGCTGTTGCATCTGCCGCTTTTTGTTGATCAGCTGGTGTGGGCTGCGGTGCAGGTGGCTTTTCTTCATCAAAAAGAACCCAAACTAATAGGACCGCCACAATTCCATACATTAATTTTTTTCGTTTCGCTGGATCTTTTAAAATTGATTCATTACCTTTAACAGTACCTACCGTTGCAAAGGGATCCGCAACAGGAGCCTGTCCTGCTGTCGTTGCCGCCGCGGCCACTGGCATAGCTTCAATCGGTGCCGATTCTTCAATTGGCATTAATGTTTCTGATTCATTTTCAAGTAAATCTGATTTTACTTTGACAGTAAAACTAGTGCTGCCAATAAGGAATTCATCTCCTTCACTTAATTCTGCTTTATTAATACGTGAACCATTAAGAATAGTTCCGTTCGTCGATTTTAAATCTTCCAGCACTAAGCTAAAGCCCACTTTACGTAAAACCGAGTTTACTCCGGAGACTTCTGTATCATCTAAAACGATTTGGCATTTTTGTTGATTACGACCAATAAAGATTTCATCTTTTTCAATCACGTATCTATCATACGGTGCATGTTCGCCAAAAATTTGTAATTCAAAAGAAGAAAAAGATTTTATAACTTGTGTGCCGTCGGCTTCAACATTACTTTGAGTATTCTCGTTTAACGTATTTTCCATTGGTGCAATATTATTACTATCCATTGAAAAATCCGTCGCAGGGGCTTCCGTGTTTTCAGGCTGACTTTCAGTTACTTCATTAGTTAAACTTCCCGGATCTGAGAGATTATTGTCCGAAGCAAAGCTATCATCAATAGGTGCCACATCGTCATTCTCAAGCGTCGAAGGCTCTTCCGTTGTCTCTGTCACAGTTTCAGTCGACTCTGGTGCCGCTTCAGAAATAATATTGGTCGCTGGTTCATTGGCCACCATTGGCTCATGAACTAATTCCGGTTGTTCGGGAATCGACTCCGCAATAATATTGGTAATATCTTCATTGACCGCGGGGGCTGCAACTTCGTTTTCCAGATGAATGCTATACGCACCTAAATTAAAATCTTCATTACTACTAATTTCTTGTTCTTGAATGGACTTGTTATTCATCAAGATCGTGCCCACGTCCGTTAATCGCTTAACTTTCCATTTTCCTTTTTGGAATAAAAGCACAGCATGCTCACGTGAGATTTGCGGGTCATTAATCACCAAATGACAATCATCAGAGCGGCCGATAAAGACTTCTTGGCCCTCTGAAACGCTTCCCCCATCCAGCTCAAACTGGGAGACTACTTTATTGTTTTTGTAAGCAACTAATTTCACCTTGTTCCATCCCTAGTTTTTTTTCTATTTCTTCTAATTTTTCTTTGGCATTAACATATCTTTTATCTTCTGGATAACGATGTAGAAGTCGTATAATCGCACAATACGAGTTCGTAGCATTCACATACTTCAAAGCATCTAAATCTCTTTGCGCATTTGAGAAATTGCCTTCAATAATTTTATTTAACGAATCTTGTGTTTTTTGTAGATAAAATAACGCCTGACCATCGTTTGGGCTTAGAATGAGCGCAAGATTAAATTCTTCCATTGCTCTAAAATAATTTCCTTCACGATATTCACGTAAACCACGCTGAAACACGACATCCAATTTGGATTTTAATTCTTTATCTTGGCTCATTCGACGTTTAATTAACGCCTGTTCGAACTCATTACCCATCTCACTCATCTTATAAGAAGATTTTGTATCTCGCTGTTGTGGGTTATTTGGCTTGGGCTCTTCTTCCATAAATAAAACTAAAATTAAACCAATCCCAGCGATAAGATGAATCGGTTTTATTTTCTTTTTATCTGCCACTTGCTGAATATTAAGATCGAGTTTTTTTCTACTCTTGAGTTTTACTTGGCCGGTCACTTCCGTATTTTTATTTCTGACTTCGATACGTCCATATTTAAAAACAGTTTGGCCTATAATAATTTTGTCACCGTCTTTGAGCTTATGCTGTTTTACTTTAAGATCATTAATCACAATTCCGTTCTGTGAACCTAAATCACTCACGACAAAATCATCCCCAACCAAAGTCAGTTCTGCATGTTCACGAGAAGCTTTTAGGTCTTTAATTTGAATCGTCGCTGTTTCGCCGCGACCAATAACAATACGTGCGCCTTTCAAAAAGAAAGCTACACCTTTGTCCTCACCTGTTAAACACATCAGTCGATGGTGCATTCCCACATCGACAGGCTGTTCAAAGTTTTTAAGTTTTAGAACCGTATTTCCCATACTAATCTTTTACGAAGGTTATATAAAAACCTTTCGCAAATTTATCCTTACCCATGAGTGCCACAACGTTAATACCGTAGGCGACACCACTTATATCGTAGTTATTTTTTTGATTACAACCTTCATTTGATGCTGATTGGTCACATAACTCAATGACAGTTGCTGCAAACCCTTGGTCACGAGCTGTATCAAGTAAACTATTCCCAGAAGAAGCATTTTCACGAATACCTAAAAGGTCTTCAGCTTCCGAATTTAAACGCTTAATATTTTTTTCGGAGTTTAGCACTAACACTGGTCCCTGGGCACCAGCTAAAAAATCTTCTAACTTACGTAAGTACGGACCTTCTTCTTCGATCTCTTCCACAAAACCATCTTCTTTATTCTGTGTTTCTCGAAATCGCTGCAAAATCGAATTAATCGAATTTCGAAGTGGATCTAATTCTTTCATCAATAAATTCGATTCTAAATCCTTACGCTTGCCCCGAACCGATTCTTCAATCTGAATATACATGTCATCCAAGTGCTTTTTTGTCATATAATAAACAGCACCGAAGAATAAGATTGCGACTAACACTGAAGTGGTCAAAGCTTCAAAATAAGCTTGTGAACTATTGGCAACTTCAGCTACCAGCGAGTCCGGTTTAAATCGAATAGAAATACCACCAACCACTTCTTCACGCCCGGTACGAGTATCGAAAGCTTTAATAGGTCCACCGATTCCAATTTCATCCCCAGCGAGTAAATCCACCAGAGGCTTATCTTGCTTTTGAATCCATTCTTTGGTTTTAATAGAAAGAGTATCATTAGAGTACGAATTCAGTTTCGTAATTGGACGCACGATACGCCCCTCTAAATCAAAAAGTTCATAAGAAATAACACCCGTTTCTTTATCTAAAAACTGTGTATCAATTCGATCGAGATCACGACGTTGCAGGGCCAGGTTATTAATCCGCGCGACTTCATCCGCATAGTGCATACCACGCTTGGCCACTTCATAAATCAAAATTCGCTTGCTCGAAGTTAAAACCGGGCTGATGGTTAAGGCAATATTAACAGCCAGGAAAATACCTAACAAAATTCCCAGCAAAACGCCCCACTCATATTGCTCATTAAAGCCATAGATAACTGGCATAAATTTAGTTCTGAAAAGGAAAACCACTTTGGCCACAATATTGTCTGGCGCTTTTTCTTCTACTACTAATTCACCATCATCTTCTTCTGGCGCTTTTTCTTCAAATTGCTCATTTTTTTCGGGACGATAAATTAATTGAAAAATCACATCAGGAAGCGCGATTTTATCATTTGGTGCTAGTGTTTTGCGCTTAACTATCTTTCCATTAACAAATGTTCCGTTAGAACTTCCGAGGTCTTCAATATAAAGTGTATTTTGGTTCACACTGATATTCATGTGTCGCTTTGAAATACCTTGAACGCTCAACATGTGAGTACAATCCTGGCCACGACCAAAAATATTTTCGCCTTCGTTTAAAGTAATTTCTTTTCCTCGCAATTTACCGCCCACAGCAACCAATTTAAACATTGATTACCTCCAGCGCATCACCTTCACTAAATGCATCCACATACTTGCCTGCTTCGACTTCAATCACATGAGCAGCCGTAAAGTACATACGAGTCATACGATTTGGCTTCATATCTTTAATCACTTTCACCACTTGATATTTGTGATTGAGAAAAATAACATCCAAGGAAAATTTCATAAAAAATGTATGAATGGCATTGCTGCGCTTAAATAAAACGCCATCGTAATTATCCATATGCTTAACGAACATAAGGCCCATTAAACGTGTATAGAAAGTATCTGCAACTTTCATTTTCTCTAACACCGTTTTGTTTTTTGTTTTATTAATCAATTTCAAAACTTACGGTCCTCCACTAATTAACTGCATTGCCGCTGGGGCCAATACCACCATGCCTACCGCAGGCATAATAAATATCATCATCGGAATTAACATTTTTGTTCCTGCAGTCGCTCCCTGCTTTTCGATTTCAGCAGCACGCTTACCACGCATATCTACCGCTAGCGTTTTTAAAATGGGGCCAATCGAAGCACCGACTGAGTCTGCCGCAATTAAAGTGGCCGTGAATGAAGAGACTTGAAGTACATCAATACGCCATGAGAGTTGTCTTAAAGCTTCGGCACGAGAAGAACCGATTTTAATTTCACGAATCAAGTTATCGAATTCTTCCGCCAGAGATGACTTTGGAGCTTTCTCGATAACTCTGGTCATCGCCGCCACAAAATCTAACCCCGCCTCGACGGACAATGCGAGAAGATCAACAATAAACGGCATGTTTCGAATAACATCTTTTTTACGACGATCAATAACACCGTTAATCCAAATATCTGGGTAAAAAAATCCGACAATCGAAACCAGTGGAACATAGCTCAATGGCCAATCTGCTTCGAGAAATTCTTTCAAAACTAAAAAAACAATCGGAAATCCGATTATCAGAAATAATTTAAACGCTACCACTTCATCTGGAGTAATATTTTTTGTAAGACCAGCTTGGGCGATTTTCTTTTTGTATTTATCACGAAAATTATTTTTGCCTTTCATGCCCTTCACAATTGGCAAAAAATATCTTTTGTAAAATGGTCTCGAGTACTTAAGGATCATTCCATCTTTGCTAGCATCTCGATTTTCTTCTGCGTCCTGGAGCGACTCTCCGGCCTTGAAAGAATCTTCATCTTGAAAGATCATGCGCGCTAAAATGTAAGCAGCAAGCCCAAATAATAAGATCGAAGTCCAGTGTAGCATCGGACTTCCTTGAATTAAGACAGTATCCATGTTGCCTCCAAGCAACTAGTTTGCTTATAGAATACCAAATTTCAGTGTGCTAAGCTTTGCGCTCTAACGTTAGGCAATATTAACCCATGAAGTACTGACTAAATTTGTCGGGATTAAGTTATTTTACGAGTAGTAAATTGTTTTTGAATATCTTCCAATAATTCTTTTCCATTTGCTGCTTTAAATTTGTCAGTAATTTCAGGAATATATATTGGATTATAAGTTTTCAAATTTTGTTTCTTCATTTCTGTAATTTGCGACAGACGCTCTTCCAGTGTTGTTTTATCGAGTGATTTGCTACGATATTTTTCCTTGATCCCTTCCAGACCTTTTTGAGCATCCGTAAAATGACGGTAACAAAGTATATTACAACCAGCTTCAATCGCCATGGCAGCCGCTTCTTCGAAGCCCCAATTTTTAGTAATAGCTTCCATATTCATATCATCTGAAATGATACAACGTTTGAATTTTAATTCTTTTCTTAAAAGATCATAAGCTTTAGGGCTTAAACTGCATGGCAGATCTTTATCGATAGCATCGCATACTAAGTGCGCCATCATCATAAAATCAACTTTCGAACGTGAAGCTTTTGAAAATGGAATGAAATCGATATTTTTAAATTCATCCATACCTTGGGTAATGTATGGAAGATCAAAATGCGAGTCTTTCGAGGTATTACCGTGACCAGGAAAATGTTTGGCACATGACATGATCTGATTTGTTTGCAAACCACGAATCGCCGCGCTCACATACTTTTCAACCTCGATCGGATCATTTGAAAAAGCTCGGTCGCCTATCGCCTTTGTGGTCGTAGGTCTTAGGACATCACAAACGGGAGAAAAACTCAAATTGATACCACAAGCACCAAGCTCTTGTGCCATCACTCGATGAACTTCATAAACTAGTTTTGGCGAATTAAGTTTTGCTATTTTTTCCATCGCTGGAAATTGCGTAAAATTTTTCTTAAAACGAATAACTCGTCCACCTTCATGATCAATACCAATAAACAATGGATATTCGTCACGACATTGCTGAATTGAATTTACTAATTCTGCAAGCTGAGCTGGTCCTTCATAGTTTTTAGCGAAGAGAATAACCCCGCCAATATTTTCTTTAGATAAGAATTTTTTT
>JAEUWD010000015.1 GCA_016786485.1 Bacteriovoracaceae bacterium
TCATCGGTGGTTCAGATTTTAATTTTAATAAACCATAAATTTTTTCCAGCATAAATCCAATCGCATACACCAGAGAAAATGGAATTTTGGTGGTGACAGGTTTCTGACCATTCATGGTAAGCGCTTGATTGATAAAATTCCAAAGATTGACTGGTTCATTTTGGCCGATAAAATAAACTTTTCCCGTGACTTTACTTCCAGGGGCCAAATGATGAAAAGCTTGAACGTGAGCATTGGCCGCATTATCAACGTATGTCACATCTACTAAATTTCTACCATTGCCGACAATTTTTAATTTGCCTTCGCTCGCTTTTGAAAAAAGGCGTGGGAAGATATGTGGATCACCTGGTCCCCAAATGAGGTGAGGCCGTAAAGCAACTACTAAAAAATCCGTGGGGTGAGCGTGACTTAAAAGATATTTTTCCGCTAAGGCCTTGGTTTCCGCATAAGCGCAAGAAAAACGTGTAGGATAATCCAGACTCTCATCTACGCCATTCAGATTTGGTTGGTCGAGAATCGTGCTAGGGCTACTGGTGTAAACACATTTTTTTATTTTTAATTCTAAACATGCGTCTACGATATTTTTCGTGCCCATAAAATTAGCATTAAAATAATCTTCGTAATCGCCCCAGACACCAGCTTTGGCCGCGACGTGAAAGACAGCATCCATTCCTGTCAGCGCTTTTTTCACCGACTGATAATCGCTCAAGTCTCCCGTGAGATTTTTCACACCCATCGTTTCCAGATGAGGGTAAGTATTACGCGAAAAACTATACAGTTCGTAAGGATAATTTTTGAGAATTTTAAGAATGGCCGTACCAAGAAATCCACCGCCACCTGTGACTAAAATTTTCATCAGACTTTTCCTTGATAGTAATCTCTTAATTTTAATCTATCTATTTTAATATTATGTCTTACATCCACGGGAAATGAAGTCGCGAAAAAGACATCCTTAATAGGAGTCTTCGTTGGTAAATTATGCTTTATCGTTTCGATTTTTTTAAGCACCAGATTTTTTTGAAAAACTGATTTTAATTCAACCACCAAAGCTGGCGCAACTTTTTCATTGTACATTAAACCTACGAGGGCCGTGCGTTTAATTTCCGGAATCTGATTGAAAATATTTTCAATTTGTACCGAATAAATTTTTTCAGTTCCAGTTTCAATCACGTGCGACTTTCGACCACAGAACCAAAGATATCCATCCTTATCAAAATATCCTACGTCGCCCATTCGATGCCACAGACCTTCTGGTCCTGTAATTTTTGATTCAAGCGTTGCGACCTGAGCATTAAAATAGCGAGCTGTCACCGTATCAGAATGAACCAGAATTTCACCGACACTTCCCAATGGTAGCTCGTGACAATCACTTACGTTTAAAAAATTACGATTTTCATTACTAATAATTTTTATTTTTACACCAGGAGCAGGCTTACCAACACAAGTGCCCGCACCTGTCGCATACTTGGACTGCTGATTCTTTAGTATCAATTGTCCCGAGATATTAGTAATTGGTAAACATTCAGTCGCCCCATAAGGAGTGTAGCTGTCACCGTTAGGTAAAATTTGTGCGAGCTTACTTAAAAGTTCCGGCTCAACTGGTGCTCCAAACATGACAAGACTGCGCACACTGCTCAGTTTGATTTGATTTTCTAAACAGTAATCAGCCACTTTCAGCCAAATGGCAGGGGAACCTGCCGCAAAAGTCACGTTTTGTTCTTGAATATTTTTAACAATTTTTTTTGGATTCACTTTCGCTGGTCGGCTCGGATTCATTGCAGGAATACAACTAGTCATTCCGATTGCTAAGGTAAAAAGCGAAAATAAAGGAAAACCAGGTAAATCTACATCCATCGGTGTTAACGTGTACATTTCTTTTAATTTTAAAGTCTGCGCCTTAAGAATTCCGTGAGTATACTCCACACCTTTAGGCTCACCTGTTCCACCCGAAGTGAAAAGAATCGCCGCCAGATCTTTTGCTTCAAGATTTTCACAAATCTCTGTAACGTTACTTTCCTTGCCGACTAACCGACTAAGGCCTTTTATTTTTCCGAAGGTAAAGTCATTCGGCGTGAAAGTTAATTTCAAACTCTTGAATGCATCTTTTTTTAATAGTCGAATGAGATAAACCAGTGGCTCAGCAATCATCACTTCTGGACTGGCATTTTTAATTGCCGTCAGAAGATTTTTAATTCCCATCCCAGGATCAATCATGATCGGAACTGCACCCAAACGAAAAAGAGCAAAAATAATAATAGAAAAATTCAGTGATGGTTTAATAAAAACCAGAACGCGCTGACCTCTTACGACCCCTTGGGACTTTAGAACTTGAGCATACTTATGGCTTCTCTCATTATAAGTTTTAAAATCATAGTATTCGTAAAGACCACTTGATGACGGGTATGTGATCGCTTTTTTTGTGGGAAAGCGCTTGGCATTTTCTGAAATAAATTCAGCTATATTCATTTAGCCTCTCAGAAATTTTTTAATCAGTGGTAAACATTCAGTGAGAGCGTCTTCCAAGACATAATGTCCCACATCTTTAAAATAATGAGCTTCAGCTTCAGGGTAAATCTCAAGCCACTTTTTATAAAATTTATCATTAAAACAAAAATCCGCGCCACCCCAGAGAATGAGTTTTGGCATATCTAATAATGGTAACTTACTTTCGATATCAAGAATCGTTTCGTAACTTTGATCTTTGGGTGTCATAGGAATATCTTCCACGAAACGACGTACCGCAATTCGATTGGCAAAGCTATCGTATGGAAGAAGATAACCTTCCTTAACTAAACTGGTCATAGGTTTAGTTGTCGTCATAAAGGTCGCTGGCCAAGCAAAAGCGTTCATCGCTTGTACCAAGAAGGCCCCAATTTTCGTACGGCAAAAAGCAATTCTACGCGGAATATGTGGGCTTAAAAAAGCCGCCGTATTCATGATCATAATTTTTTTAATCAACTCCGGTCGCTTCGTTGCTAAGCCAAACCCAATCGCGCCACCCCAGTCATGTACCATTAAGTTCACTTGAGTGAGTTGTAACTTATGAATGAGTACCAAAAGATTTGAAATATGCGTGTCCAAAGTATAAGCATACTCTTGCGGCTTATCTGATAAACCACAACCCATATGATCTGGGACGATAATGCGATAATCTTTTTTTAGTGTACGAACTAAATTGCGATAATAAAAAGACCAAGTCGGATTCCCGTGTAGCATAAGGATCACTTCGCCTTGCCCTTCATCGAGGTAATGATATCGCTGGTCACCGATCTTCAAAAAGTTTGATTTAAAAGGATAAAGACTTGCCATAGGTGATTGATTTTTTGCTAAGACTTCTACCACTCTACCCCCAACATGACAGAACTAATACCACTGCCAATTCCAAGCATCGCAACAGTGTCACCCTTCTTTAAAAACTTCGCTTCGCTCGCGAGTGATAAAGTGAGTGGTAGCGCAGCTGATCCGGTATTGCCCCATTGCTCAAAAGAAGAAAAATCTTTTGCCAAATTGAGTTCACAACTTTTGTAGAGTAACTCGCGATGAGCACTCCCCACTTGATGAGTAATATATTTATCAGCACTATCATTATTCCATTTCATTTCTGACTTTAAATTTTGCCAGTTAGCATAAGCCAAATTCACACCCGCTTGTAAAAGCTCAGGTGAATTCGTTTCCATCATCAGGCCAGACTGATCACCACTGCCTTGGCATAGGTGGTTGGCCGAAGTATCACTCATAACCGAGCTCGCAAGTATCTGATGCCCTTCTGATGCCCATCCATTTTTCGTTACCAGCACTGCGACTCCAGCACTACCGATGGTTAGATTGGCGACATATTTTTTACTTTCTTTGCGATCAATTTTTTCATTAGTATTTAAAAGTTCAACGGTTTGCTTAATCAGGGGCCCACTATTTTCACCTGAGACAATTAAGGCCGCATTGATTTGTTCGCTTTCAATTAATTTAGCGGCAAGATCAATCCCACTCATCACACCTAAACAGGCTTGAGAAAGATCATAATGCTGACAATGAGGACTTAAACCTAATTTCTGATGAACCACACTCGCTGTCGCTGGCTCTAAAAAATCCCGACAGACACTGGCAAAAATGAGAAGATCAATCTTATCTCGTGCGATAGAACTTTTACTCAAACATTTTTCTGCTGCTTCCGTCGCAATCAAACTCGGAGCTGTTCCTACTGGCCAATGCCCACGTTGCTTAATTCCTGTTTGTAATTCTAAACGACCAGCTGGTAATTTACATCGCTCATAATGAGGCGCCAGTCGTGTTTCTAAATCTTCAGAACTGACTAATATCGGAGGTAACACATGAGCAAGCGAAGCAATTTTGGCCTTAGTAAAAATCAACTCTCCCCCATTAAACCATAAAGGTTCGAAATTGAGATCCCTGATAAAATACTACCGACAATACCAACGAAACCTTGATCGGTTCCAATAATAAAAAGATTTTCGATTGGTGTTTTTCCCGCGCGGCTTTTTTCCGTGCTACCGTAAACGGCACCGGCCTTATGCCAAGTATAGCGCTCGATAGTGGTTGGAGAAAATACGTCACTAAAAGTGACATTTCCATCAAAATCAGGAATTAGTGTGTTCACGAGTTTAATCGAATCCGCAAGCACTTCTTGTTTTTTCTGCAAATACACTTCGCGCTCTAAACTTTTCCATAAATTGTAATTGGCCATATAGGTAATACGTAAGACACCTTCGCCATCACGCTGATTTGGATGATAATTATCAGGAGCACAGAAAACGGCACTCGTGTTGTCATACAAACTGCTTGGTCGCTGATAACGATATTGAGAAGCATTATTGTAAAACACGATAGTTGAATCAAATTGCTCAAGGGGAACTTTCTTATCATAAAACAAAATCGTTTCCGTAAAGCTTAAGGGGCCCGCTGGTGCCATTGGCAATCTCACACCTTCACTCACACGTTCATAAGTTTCAGGTAGGCCCATGGAAGAGAAAACTTGTTTGCTTTCGACAAAACCATTTGGCGTTTGCACGCCTTTGATTTTTTTATTTTCGACGATAATTTTTTCAACTGGTGTACGATATTTGATTTCACCACCGACTTCTAAAAACTTTTTCGTTAATAATTCCAGAATAGTTCGTACGCCACCACGCGGGCGAGCGAAGCCTTCTAAGAAAATGGATTTAAACATGATCACGAACTGAGAAAAATCCATATCATTTTCCCAAGCCGAACCATAAATCAAAAGCGGACACATGATCATTTCGACTAACTGCGGATTTTTGATTCTTTGAGATAAAAGCTCTTTCGTTGACTGGTATGTAGCATTTAAATCCAGTTCATTAAACTGCACAATTGTTTCCACTAAGTGCAGAAAATTTTGATAATCATCTGGAAAAAATCGCGCTACTTCGCTTTTGAGTAATTCAAAATCGTTACTGAATTTCAAGATAGCATCTGGAAATTGAATTTTTGAGTGTGACTGTTCTTCTAATTGGAAGCTATCATAATCGAGTCTTAATTGTTTTAGCAGCTTACTAAACGGCTTACCTTTCTCACCCTTACGAATGAAATTGGTCATAGCGTGCAAACCCACATCGAACTTTCGCTCTTCAAGTGGCTCTCTTCTTCTTCGGTAATAGGAATTAAGCCCGCCTGGAATGGAGTGTTTCTCGAAGATACAGACTTTCTTATCAAACATGGCCAATCTGATCCCAGCGGCCAAACCTGACATGCCTGCACCAACTATGACGGCGTCGTACATTACTGAATAAATTTAGGAGTCAGATACTCAACACAACTCGCAAGAGTTGCAAGTCTTGGATAATCATCAGCTGGAACTTCTACACGATGTCTCTTTCTAAGCTCCATAACGATATCTAAGAAATCCATTGAATCGAGATCTAATTGTTCACGTAGACTCACATCTTCTTTAATAACAGAAAGATCTTCATCTGGTGCAATGTCTGCGATGATATCGATAACAACTTGTTTAACATCTTGAGTGGTCATGAATAGCTCCTATTTTCCTTCGTATTTTTTTACAATTAATGCTGAATTAATTCCTAACATTCCAAAAGAATTATTAAGAATAGTTTTCACATTGCCAACATATTTAGATTCTTGAATCACTAATCCAGGGCACTCGCAATCGGGATCAAGTTCATCCACGTTTAAGCCGAGGTGCACAATGCCATCTTCAAATGCTGACAGGTTACCAGCTAACTCTAAAGCACCCGCTGCACCCATGCAATGGCCAATATGACCTTTGGTAAAGTTAACATAGGTTTTTGACGACGCTGAGAAGACCTCTCTAACAGCTGCCGCCTCAGAAATATCCCCCGCACCGGTTCCAGTCGCATGCATACTGACAATATCAACATCAGAAGCTTGCATTTGAGCGCGATGAAGCGCCAGACGCATACATTCTGTTTGTCGCCCTGTATGAGGGTTCACGTAATCAGAAGCATCTGAATTAATCGCGTAACCAACGATTTCGGCATAAATCTTTGCTCCACGAGCGAGAGCCGTTTCTAATTTTTCAATAATATATAAACAGCCACCTTCACTAATAACAGTGCCGTTTCTTTTCTTATCCATTGGTCGAATCGATTTTGTCACATCGTTAGCATCAAAACCTAAGGCACCTTGAGCAGCAAAGCCTGCGAAAATTCCAAACGTTTGTGGACTTTCCGAGATACCACCAGCGATCGCCAATTCCACTTCACCTAAGCGTAGCATTTGCACCGCTTGAATAATCCCAGCGTTACCCCCAGCACAAGCTGCACCGATCGTGTAATGAGGCCCAGTGATTCCAAGCGCGAGAGTCACTTCACCTGCTGGATTATTTGCGACCGTTCTTGGATTGTGATGTGGTGACCACAATTTTGTATCTAATTTATTTTGATGAAGCTCGTAGATTTCATTTTCCGTTTCAACGTTACCGTGTTCAGTAATTCCCACGTAAACGCCAACTTTTGATTTATCTAAACTGGCCCAATCAAGCTTCGCGTCGGTGATAGCTTCGTTAGCACAGTAAATTGAAATCGAACCCGCACGTGTCCCACGACGACGCTGTTTTTTACTTTGATATTTCATTTCATCGAAACGACAAAGACCAACTGCTTGTTGACCCATGTAACGAATTTCACTTTGTGTAATTCCAGAAACACCTTGAACTAAGGCTTGACGATATTCAGTCAGGTTATTGCCATTAGGAGCAGTGAGTCCAACACCGGTAATGACAATTCTTTGATGGGAATACAAAATCTTCTCACTTTCTTGTTTAGGTCATATTTTTATAATTATTACCAAATAATGGCAACCAAAATTGACTCACTCCACACTACCAAAATGTATCTTTCCTATGACTCTTTGCAACTTGCTGAGTTTGATGCGCAGGAATATCTTTAATGCACACAACCTCTCAAAACGGAGTACCCATGGAAAACTACATTATTGCTTCCAAAGTAAAAAAATTTATTAAAGAAAAATCTGGTATGAACACTTCTGCTGCTTTTTTTGAAAAACTTAATCAAGACGTTTTGTCATCACTGACTTCAAGTATTGAAGCAGCGAAAACTTCTGGTCGTAAAACCGTTATGGCACGTGATTTCAGCCTCTATGTTGAAAATCCACAAATTGAAGAGAGCTTAGTTGTTGCTTCAAAAATTAAAAAATATATTAAAGATACTGCAGGTCTAAGTACTTCTGCTCAAGCTTTTGATCAATTAACTTTAAGAGTGCAAAAAGCTTGCACGTTAGCGATTCAAAACGCGACTAACGATAAAAGAAAAACTGTTATGGATAGAGATTTTGCAGCACCGTCAGCTTAATTAGTAAAACCACTTATCGATGTCAGGTGCTTTGGTCTTTTCCATTTCACCTGATATCGTTCGTTCGCCTACCATTGTTTGATTCTTCGCCACAAAAACCAACACCGAACATAAGAAAATAAGAATGAATTTAAAAATAACAATTCTTTTCATGCACGAGACTCATCGTCAGGCATTAAAAAAAATTAAGTGAATTTAGTTCAGAATTTTTTCCATCAAATAGACCACAAAAAACCCGCAATAATTACCTACGGCATACCCAACTAAACCAGTTGTAATACCTGCGATGAGCATCTTTTTGTTTCGAAGTTTGGCCGCCACTGGTGGAATAAAAGCTGGGCCGTAAATACCTGCGACCGAAGTGATAACGGCGGTGTGGCCATCAATTTTAAAGCTGGCACATAAAAGCATATGAATAAGCGCGGAAGCGGTTAAAACCAATAAAACATAGATAAAATAAACTTCGCTACCATCGACGAGTTCAGAAGCTTTGGCCATGCTGCCCATACTAAGACAAAAAACTAACAGAAAATAATGGCCAACTTCATAACTCATTGTGAATTTTCGTAGCCAAGGAAAACCTGCCAAGATGAGCGCATAAGTCGTTGTAAACATCAAAAACCAACCAACAGTTAAAGCACCGAAGATTAACTGAGTTAAAAAGTAAGATATGACCAAACCACCCAGGCCTAAAAGAATCAAAGCTGGCGCCTCTTTGGTGAGTTGCTTGCGAAGCTCACCTTTAGTTTCTGTCTTTTCTTCCACGACAAAATCTTCTGGATTTGGGTAAGGTTTAAGTAAACCCGCCATCCAGCGAGCACCGAATGAAATCAGAAATAAAAAATAAAAACCACCAATAAAAACATCCGTTGCATTCAATAGAAAAAACGATTTTTCACTTACACCTAAAGCGAGTCCAATCGCTGAAAGATTCACGGTTCCACCGATATAAACTCCGACCATCATCGCCGCGAGTTTTGAAATCTCTGGTAATTTATCACTGAAAAAATAGGAAACACTGATGCTTCCCACACTGACGGCCACGATCATAAGACCAAAAGAAATAATAGTGGCCTTACTTTCTTTTAACCAACTTTTGAGATCAGTAGCAAAAAGTAGTAAGCAAATGGCCATGGGAACGCAAAATTCTGAAACCTGCATGCCGATTTTGGAATCAAAATGAAACCAAGGCAAATTGGCCAGCAGTAAGCCGACGGCATAACAAACACCGACCGGCCCCAACCACTCGAAAAGTTTTATTTTAGGCGTAAGATAAATAATCCCAAAAGGTATCAAAAAAAGCGCTAAAATCTGCCACATTAATTATGCTCGTTTAGCTATTCGATATAAATAAAAACACATACCCGCCAAAGCCAGAATTGAGACTAACTCACTTACAGTATGTGACAACCAATCAACAGAAGTGCTGATGTTGAAATACATCAATAGAGCAACTAAAACACCCATAACCGCTTCGCCAGCGATGAGGCCTGAACTCATCAAGACACCATCATCCTCACCTTCATTATGGGTGGTATTCTTACGATGAACAAAATAATTAATAAGTCCGCCAAAAAACATAGGAACGGCCAACGTAATGGGAAGATAAATTCCCACCGCCATCGGCATTAAGTGCAGGCGAAAACCTTGGCGTTTTTCTAAAATGAATTTATCAAAAGCAATAACAACAACACCTAAGATCATACCAAGGACAACCATTTTTATTGGTAAATTTCCGTCTGCAAAAAGAGCATTGGTAATCGATGCAAATAGAGTTGCTTGAGGTGCTTTAAGGCCGGTTCCAATACCATAGTTGTTATGTAGTAAAGTTAAAACGGGTGCAATAACAAACGCAGGAACAACAACACCAATCATCTCTGCAATTTGTTGACTACGAGGAGTTGCTCCTATCAATTGACCTGTTTTTAAATCTTGTGAACAATCTCCAGCAGTACAAGCAGCACAACAAACAACTGCTGCGACACCAAGAGTTGAAAGAATCGCCGATTGGCCAGTAAAGCCTAGAACTAAAAAGAAAGCAGAGGTAACAAGTAAAGCCGATATTGTCATACCCGAAACAGGGTTATTAGAACTTCCCACCAAACCTACAACATAACTTGAAACTGCTACGAAAATAAAAGAACAAATGATCATAAGTATCGTTGTCAAAAATGAAAGACCGAGATTTTGAATGAGATAATAATAAAGACCAAAAATAATCAAAAAGGCAGCTCCAAGAACGAGGACTAATTGGCTTAAACCTAAATCCACATTCGTCCGCTCTACGACTTTCACATCTTTATTTTTATAAGCTGCATTTATTCCTTTCAGGCCGGCAACAATTCCTTTTCTAACAGAAATTATTGACCAAACTCCCCCTACGATCATCGCACCCACCCCTAAAAAGCGAATTTTCTTTGACCACAAGGTCCAGGCAAGGTCAAGATTGGCCAAATCACCAAACTCTATTGGTGTGCCTTCAAGTGGAATACCAAGTGTCCAGCCAATCATCCCACCGATAAGAACCAGTGTGGCGACTTCGAGTTTTACAATATACCCTACGGCCACCAGTGCAGGAGAAATATCAGAACCGATAAAGAAGACAGACTGACCTGCTTTAGTTGCAACTTCGACACTGCCTTTAATTAAATTCATACCGGTCGATAGAAATTTAAAAACGGCGCCTAAGCCAATACCTTTAACAATCGCCATGAAACCTTTTTTTGCCCCAGCTTCTGAACCGACACGCAAAACTGCCGCACACGCAATCCCTTCTGGGTAAATTAAAGTTTTGTCTTCGATGATGAGGGCTTTTCGTAAAGGAATCATAAAAATAACCCCCAATAAGCCACCGGCAATAGCGATTAAAGTTGTTGGCCAAAATTCGAATTTATTCCAAGCTCCTACTAAAATTAAAGCTGGTAAGGTGAAAATAACTCCAGCCGCCAAGGATTCACCAGCACTGGCCATTGTTTGCACAATATTACTTTCATAAATACTACTTCTTCTTAAGATACCACTATAGAATCCCATCGATAATACTGCTGCTGGAATAGAAGCCGAAACCGTCATCCCCGCATACAATCCCAAATAGACATTGGCAGCGGTCATAATAATCCCGATCAAAATCCCTAAAGTGATCGATGTCTTGGTAAGTTCTCTGATCTTTTCCACAAATTCTCCCTTTTTTATAAGTCATTCTATCAAATAATTGTTAAGCTTTTTTGTAAAGTTTTTTCGCATTTGCGATTTCTTACAAATTTACTAAAATGGTGCCTATGCGAAGAATCCTTTTTGGGCTTATTTTTTTGACGAACACGACTATGGCAAACGAATTAACACTTTATTTTATCCGTTCACCTCACGGAATTAATTGGGAATCAGGGACGACACTCGCTCGCAGTATCATTCGCAACTACATCACATTCGAACCCAACTTCATGGGACATGTGAATATCGAAATCAAATGTGACCAAGATAAAAATCCGGATGAAACTGTTTTAACTGGAATGATTGCGCGTAAACTTAATGCTGTCGATTTATTATTTCGTCATGATATCGGAATGGGGATTCTCTTTCATAGCTTCGAAGGACACCTCGAAACTCGCCGTGAGTTACTAGAAAAGGTCCAAAATTACCTTGTTGATGGTGATCGCATAAATTTCGTCACCTTTAAAATCAGTGCCGAAGCTTGTACGCGATTAAAAAAATATCATAAGGAATACAAAGAGAATGGTTATGAGAAACGTTATGGTCTCTATAATCGTCCTCTGTATAAAGAAGGATCGGGCTGTAGCGCTTTTGGTGCAAGCTTTCTTGAACTCATTGGATTGCTCGACGAAGATATGAAAAAAAATTGGACCTATTCGGTAAAAATTCCTTTCAAATATATTGGTCTTCCTCTTATCAAACAGAAAGTGAGCTTCTTAAATTTATTATGGGGAAATAATTATTGGGCGAGCGAATCTGAACCCCATAAAGAAATCTTTTTTTGGGATCCAGACAAAATGTACCAATGGGTAAAAGCTAAATATGAAAATCCTGGTCAATATCAAAGAGTAAAAAAAGAAAATTCAATCGGACTTTATGTCGATTTGAGCCAAATCCCCACACCAAAAAAAGATATTTGGTTAAGAGACACACGTCCATTACCTGAATGGAAATTCTAAGCACGATCATCCGTGGTAAAAAGTGGACACGCTCTTTACGAATAGCAAAAAAGCTTTAAACTGAAAGAATGAATAAATTATTCCTTATAATTTTTCTCAGCCTCTTGAGCACCAACGCTTTTTGCTTTTGGGTTGAAACAAAGTTAGGCCAAACCATTTCAAAATGGTCACAAGGTAACATGTCAGGCAGCACACTTGAATTAAAATTTGGCCCAGAAATTATGCACCCTTGGGTTTTCGGACCACACATTAATCTTTCACAAAATACCTTTACCGATCAACGTTTACCCAATGCTACTAGTGCTCAGCACTTCAGCATTGGACCCCATCTCACCTATAACGGAACTTTTTTTCGCTCATGGATTGCCCTTACATTACGTGATTTTCTAAGTACGGATGATGAAACAGCTTCCACTTTTCAAGGTTATGGTTGGAAAATTGGTCACGGTCAAAATATCGCCAAACATTTTGGAATAAATTTTGAAGTGCAGCAAAAATATTTAAGTAACAAAGAAAATTTAGACCTCAATGCCATTCAATATTTCTTATCTCTGAGTGTTTTATACTAGTACTCCCTCGAGCATTTTTCCGCACTTGGAATTAATCACAATCATGTTAAAATAAACCATTAGAATTTTAATTTTTGAGAAGGATTCTCATGAAAAAAATCATTACGATTATTTCCACTTGTCTGTTTGTAAGTCTCAATTCATGTGCCAGTTCACAAAATATTTCTACTGAAAGTTCTGATCAAGTTTCGACGATTCAAAGTGCCAATAAAATTATCAAAAAATTACGTTATAAAAAAAGAACTGCTGGTCGTCATTTCTTAACGCCAGTGAAATCTAAAAGTTATCATTTCTGGATTAATTATTTTTCAAAAAAAGATACCGAACGTTTTCACCGTTACTTAGACAATGGTTGGAAACATAAAAAAATGATCGAAGAAATTTTCCAAAGTTATAATTTACCAAAAGAACTCTTCTATGTCGGACTCATTGAAAGTGGCTACAACATGAAGGCCAAGAGTCATGCCAAAGCCGTTGGCCCATGGCAATTTATTGAAGACACTGGTCGCCGTTATCAGTTAAAAATTAATTCGCATGTTGATGAGCGTATACATTTAGTTAAAGCGACCCATGCAGCTGCTCGCTACTTTCGCGATCTTTATCAAATTTTTGGTTCGTGGGAACTGGCACTTAGTGCTTACAATTCCGGCGAATATGGCTTAATGCGAAGAATTCGCAAATATCAAACAAAAAACTTCTATGAGCTTTCTCGTATTCGTGGAATCGCCAAAGAAACTCGTCATTATATTCCAAAAGTTTTAGCAGCTTTGGAAATTCTCACCAATCCTGAGAAATATCGCATCCGCATCCCGAGTGAAACGACCAGTCCTTATGTTTATACACAAAAATATCGTTTGAAAAAAAGCCACAACCTCAATACTATCGCTAAGCAATTGGACATCAATCCAGATGTGCTGAAAATTTTAAATCCCGATTTAAAAAGTAACAGAACACCGAAGTATCATTACAATGAACATGTCTTGTTTGTGCCAAAAAAATCAGAGAAAAAAGAACTCGTATCTTATCTTGAAAAAAATTATCCCGAAGAATTCAATACCACCCAGGTTCACCTCGTTCGTCGTGGCGAAAACCTTCATTTGATTGCTAAAAAATATCGTGTAACACCTGAAAGTATCAAAGAAGAAAACAACCTACGTCGAAGTAAAATTTTTCCAGGTCAGAAGCTTTTTATTGCGCAAAATTAAAGCGTAATCTCAATCAGATAAGGCAAGTGATCTGATATCGTGACACTTTGAATGACTTTAGCTGAATTAATTTTAAATTTCTCATTCACAAAAAGATAATCTAACTTTCGATCCGCCTGATGAGCTGGATAAGTGTAATAATGTTTTTCATTTAAAAGATATTCTTCGACGGTAATCGAGTCCTTGAGAGGCGACGTGGTCCGTATCAAATCAATAGTCGAATCTGGTCGATAAAAGTCCACCGAGTCCCCGAAATAGTTTTTATTCATAAAACTCTCCTGAGCAATGGCATTAAGATCTCCACCAACAATCAAGATCGGCGAATCTTTTTGATGATACTGATGAATTTGATGAATCAATTGTGTTGCTTGAGCTTGTCTTGAAACCTTATCAAAAGCTTCCAAATGCTGATTCAGAACCCAATAATAGTCCTTGGCAATTTTTATTTGAACTGCTTGTGAATAGCGATAAAGATAAAATAAATTGTACCACCAAGCATTAGTCGTCGGGTGTTCAAAGAGTAAAAGTTCATTTTTTTCAATAGGAAAACGAGATAAAACCGCCCCACCTGAATTCATCACACCAAACTGTTGTGTGATTGGCCAGTAAGGAAAAGGAATATAGTTATTTGCCCATGAAACGGCCGTAGCATAATAGTTAAGCCCTGCCTGCTTCGCTAATTCTGCCACTTGATCCACAAAATAAGTTCGCGAACTGGCCATGTCGATTTCTTGTAAAAGCACCAGATCAGCACCAGACTTTTTTATTAAAGCCGCAGCTTCTGCTAACTTCTGCTGATAAATTTCCGCTGGCAATTTCACATACCCAGTTCCCTCTGAACCAGGCCCGTGCATGAAGGCCACATTCCAAGTCATAATCGTTAATTTTTTAGGTCGACTGGTGGCAGGAATAAAAGCTGGATCGACCTTTGAGATCACTGCATTACTCTTTCCTGGTGTTAATGGTGTTAGTGAGGCCCACCATAGAAAAACAACTGGCATGAGCAATATCGTGACTAAAATAACGGATAATTTATATCTCAGCTTCATGAAGTTAAAATTCTAACTATCCGCCCCTGGCTTGTCACGGTCCAAAAAAATTTTCTAACAACTTCTTGCTTGTACTATCCTGAGCAATTTAATCATTTTAAACTATTTGAGTAACTTCTCATGGAATGAGAGTAAATGTATTACTACAAATGGATTTTAACTTCACTTTTCGTCTATCAATCGGCTTTTGCGTCGATCAATCCTGATCGTGTGTTAAATCACCTCTTTTTTGTGAACAAAGAACCAAGTTTCGAACAAGGCCAACTAATAACAGAAGGTATTTCGGTCGAACCAAGTAAAAAACATGCTAACCGCGCGACTATATCTAAAAACCGGCGCATGAAAGTTTATGTGAAAGAAGATTTCTACCAATTTGTGCAAGATAAAGCGATGTCCGTTTTTGAAATCAAAAATGAAACAAGTGCGAACACAGATTCCCATGGTTCAGGTTTTTTATTGGATGGAAATATTGTCATAACCAATCATCATGTTATCTTTTCAAAATATACTCAAAATGGATGCCACACCACTCGCTTGAAAGTGATGGCCCAAGAAAATGACACTTCATCCATTCAGTACTTATCCTGCAAAGAAGTTCTTTACTGTGATGAATTGAATGATTTCTGCTTGGTTGAGTTTTATCCATTAAAATATCGTAGGCAGACTTATGATTTAATTGATTTATTTCCCAAAGTGCAGTTCGATACCACTTATTTAACCACCGCCAACCCTCGAATTTTTGTCAACTCACAAGGTTTGATCGACAACCAAGCTGAATTGATTTCAATTAATAATAGTTTTGGTTTAGGCATTCAAGCTAGTAGTGGTTACGGTTTCATAGTAAAAAAAATGCACAAAGAGATCCAGCGCGAATGTCGTCAGAAAAAAGATAAAAGAAGGAAACGTTGTCTCGAACGTCAAAGAAAGAAAAGCATTACACAGCTTCATCATTTCGCACCAGTTTTTCAAGGTGCTTCTGGCTCACCTGTTTTTAATCGTGAAGGTTCAGTCGTTGCGATCACTCGTGCGATGACTGCTGATGAACAATATGGGAAACACGCTGTTAATTACGCGACTCCGATTAATGTTATCATTGATAAATTGAAGGCCGATAATCAATTGAAGCTCGTGCAACTTTTTGAAAATAATTAAAAATTGATACCTGAACTTAATAACAGAATGTATCGATTCAATTCAGGGCGATAGTTGAGTCCCACCGAAGGTGACTTGAAAGTTTTTGTCGGTCGCTCCCAGGTATAATTAAAACCAAAACTAATAGCGAGATCTTCGCCATAAATATCATCAAAGGGATTTTTACGAATTTGTCCTGCACCAAGCGTGAGATATTCGTTATCTTGAATTTGATAACAAGCATCCACAAACCATTCTGATCGCTGGCGGTCTTTTTCTTGAGCTTCCAGCTGAGCATTGGTCGCCTCATCATCGGTCGTGACTGAACCCGTGTTTATCACCAGACCGTAAGTCCATCTAGAACCGAGTGGAAGATAATTAGCACCAAGGCTGGTTTGCATAACAGTTAACTCTGTAAAAGGTTGTCCTAGACTGGACGGAACATCAAAATCTATAGCGCTCATTCCAATCGTCCAAAACCATTCTTCACCTTTCCAAAAATTGAGTTTCATAACAAGATTGGATGAGTGTTTGACCTCATTTTCTTCTTTAGACTTAATCAAATAGGGAAACGGCATTATCCCGATATCGAGCCTGGGAAAGACACCCAATAACAATCCATACTGACTACCGGTTGAGGCACTGATCATGCCAGGAACAGTTTGAAAGGAAAAATTCCCTCTCCCTAAAGGTCTTGCATCATACGTTAAGTGTGGATGAAAAACTTCTGGCACGACTTCTTGTGCACTAACATTCTGTGAAAGAAATAAGCTTAAGATAAAAGCAATAAACATATCTCATGATCATAGTTTGAATAGCGAAAATGTAAAGGCAAAGAAATTATAACTACAATTCTGACTTAATTGATTCAATTTTCTTGAGAATATTAAGATTGTTCTTTCGCTGGCACAAAGGACCAAGTTCTTTAATCATACGGCCAATCTTGCGTTGCTTACTGATAAATCTTTCCGCCGTTTTTTCTGAACTATCCAAGTAACTGGTATTCAAAATGTAATAATCAAAAAAATCAAAACCAATTTTATAACAAAGATCAACGGTTTTAAGGCTTTCAGCATAACTAATTTTTAGGATTTTTTTTCGTAAGATTTCAATGTCTTTAAGAATTTTTTCATGATGGGCCTTATCAATACTCTGCTCTAATTGCTCAAAATATTCTCGATAGTTCAGCGAAAAATCAGTATCTTGATAAACAGAATCAATCGCCAATTTTGCCTCATTACCAAATTTCATGAGCTTTAGTTTTATCTCACGACGTTCAGTATTTTCACACAGACTCTTCCAGCTCTTTTCACCCTTAAGCATAAGATGCGATATGGTTTCCGTTTGTGACTCAGGCCAAATCTCTTTATTGCGCTGGTAAGTAGCACTTAATTCATCTTGAATGCTATCCATTTTGCCTAATTCAAAACATAAGTATTCTTGTGTATTGGTAAAAAATAAGGAATTCGATGAATCAATAATTGTTTTTAAAATTTTTTGTAATTGGCGAGTCGAAATAACCGAGGCCATAAAGTCTTCCGAGCTTTGAACCCCTTTTGTAACGACTGAAGCTGGCAAACGATGAGTAGGATTGCTGGCATCACCCATCAGCATAATCAGCGCAGCGATGAAAATAAAGAAGCTGAATAAAAAGGTATAAAGTCTAGGCATAATCCCTCAAAGAACCTATCGGTTAATATCCAATAAAGAATGAATCAATTAGAATATCCGACCATTTCAAGCTGATATCTTTTTAAGTGTGATGTTTGTCCTATTAACTTCCGAGGCTTTTTCTTCTAAACTTAGTTATGAGCAAAATATTTAAACTATTACCTGAACTGAATGTGATTGAAGACTTGGCCAAGGCCCAACCTGAAATCATTCGCCATATTAAATTAACTCAAATTGATTGTGGGATGGAGCGATTCCCGATCGATGCATTGATCTACGGTCCTGATGATCCCACTTTACCTTGTGTGGTTTTAGTTGGTGGCGTGCATGGGCTCGAGCGCATTGGAACTCAGGTTATTATTTCTTATTTAAAAACAATTACTCATTCACTAAATTGGGACGCTGATTTACGTGAGAGCTTCAAGAAAACGAGACTTATCGCTATCCCTATTCTTAATCCCGCGGGAACGGCTTATCACTGGCGCTGTAATCCTAATGGCGTCGATCTGATGCGAAATGCCCCGGTCGAAGCTGATCCTGATGATACGACTTGGCTTCTATCGGGCCACCGTATTTCGAATGCGCTCCCTTGGTATCGTGGCAAAGAACAAGCACCGATGGAAATTGAAACTCAGACGTTAGTAGATTTTTTTAAAAAAGAAGTGATGCCATCAAGAGCGAATATCACAATGGATTTTCACTCAGGCTTCGGCACCAAAGATCAAATTTGGTATCCGTGGGCAAAAACGCGAAAAGAAAAATTTCCTTTCTACGATCAGTTTATTAATCTTCAAAGGCTTTTTGAAACTTCATTTCCAAATCATATCTATAAAATCGAACCTCAAACAAAAAACTACGTAACCCATGGCGACCTTTGGGACTACCTACTGCAAGAACATCGCAAAGAAAAACGACCAGGTGTTTTTATACCACTCACCCTCGAAATTGGTTCATGGATTTGGGTGAAGAAAAATCCATTACAACTCTTCTCAATTTTAGGCCTTTTCAACCCGATCAAAGAACACCGAATTCGTCGACAGCTAAGACGTCACGTCTTCATGTTGGATTTTCTCCAACGGGCGGTTCGCAACTACGACGCATGGCACTAGTTCACTTATAATCTTTACAACAACTCAAATAAACTTATTTTTTTAACACATTCTTCTTTAAAATCAGGCCAAATTTGATGGGGTTTGAGAGTGAAGTTTCTGGTTATTTCAACGCTTAGTATTTTTATTGGTTTCAGTCAGGCCAAGGCCGCTTCGCAACCTTTTGTCGAATTATTAAATTCTATTGCTGGTTATTCTGATTATTTGGATAAAGAAGATGTGATGTCGCACTTAATGGCAGCTTATTACGAACAAGTTGAGGTGAGTCAAGGTTATTTTAATTCGGAGCGAGCTATCGGAGTAAGATTACTTTTACCTAAAATTCATCGCATCGAAGAAGCTTTCCATTTTCCGCTAGAACAACAAGAGGCCATGAGCATTTACTTTCTAGCAGTTATTGCTGGCAATGAAGGTTATATTGGTCTTTTTAGAAATGAAACACATCACGATCGTAAAACCATCAAAAAGCATCATCATGAATTTACAGCATTCCTAAGCGCTGAAGTAGAAAAAATTCTTAATGTTAAAATTGATTGTTCTGCCATTCAATATCAAATTAATTCGATGGGCCTCATCTTCACGCAAGGTCCATCGCAAAAAATGTTTAATCTTTATGAACGGCTAAAATTTATCGATAAAGCTTTTAATTATCCGACCACCAGTTTTGATGTGGCTTATTATCAAAATCAAGAGCGTTTGCAACTTTCATCTCTGGGGATTCAGCAATACCTAAATTATTACTACCCAATACTAAAAACGTATGTGTCGAGAGAAACAATTGCTCCAAGTTTAGAAGACACGATTCCGCTCTTTCAAAAACTCACAGTCTACGGACGAACAGAGCGCAGTTCAGAATTAAACAAGATTATGCAAAAAGATTTACTAAGCTTATCGCCGACTCAAAAAGCGACCATCCTGACTTTAATCATGAATTATGCTGATAAAACCATGCAAGATATCACAAAAAAACTTTTGGTTGATGCCATTGATCTGAATTCAAAACTCGATCGCTTTAACAAAGAAAAAATGGTTTTAGAAATGTTCAAAGATCCCGACATGAGTCCTTCCATGGCGGAAAGTTTACTTAATCCGAAGACCAAATTTCAATCAAGTTTATGGAAAGATTTCTTTGCTTACTTTCGCGTGATCATTCCTGCACTTGAAAGAAATATCAAATCTCTTGAGTGGCAAAACAAAAACAAACCATTACCACTAGTGAAACCGGCGTTTGATGCTTCTCCAATGGATCACTTCTTTTATTTAATTAAGAAAAATAGCTCCATTTACCATATAGACCTTGAACACAAAATCATGGGACTTTATAACAATTTCATTGGAGAATTTAATCGCAATAACAACAAAGGTCTCGTTACACTACCTATTCTTGGCAGTTTTGATGATTTGTCTCTCCTCTCTAAAATCGAACAAAACTACGCAATTATCTATTTAACCGTTTTGATGGCACGTGATCCTGAAGGTTATGATTCATACTTAAACTTAAAAATTCACTATCACAGTTTATTAACCGAACTCGAAACTTTCTATAAAGATCATTATCAAGTTTCTATTTCTTTAAAAAATTATTACCTTGCTCAAATTAGTAATCGCCCTTCCTCTCCTGCTTTTAAATTTTTAGATGCTCTCTCGGTACGCGAGGGAATTCGTAGAATTGAAGATGAGATTATTGCGAACGTCACCTATCAACAAATCTTAACACGTGAAACGACACTTTATAAAAAACTAGGAATGACTAACTATCTGAAGCTTTTCTCCGCCAAAAATATTTCGTATCTTGATTTTTTGAGTCGCTTAGGAGCAAGTGCTCCTCACTATCGCGCCTATCAATTTTTCAAATACAGCCCTGAGGTGGCCTTAGAATTTATTGATGGACTTTCAAGCTTAAATGCTAAAGAGAAGCTCAATTTCTTCCACCAGATTTATCATGATGGAAATGCTGATTTTAAAGAAGCGATGGTCGATTATTTTGTTTGGAGTATGAACAAAGAAGAAACACGCGTCGATAAACGCCGTAAAGAATTGGCCCGAACGATTCTTAGCGAACTCGAAAATTATGAAAGTATTATTGATACGGCATTCGCTACCGGAGAAATCAAAGAGTATTTAGCTAAGAAATCTTACGTTCCATGGTTAAAAGAACTTAGCCGTTACGAATCATATTATAATTGTAATAATCACTTAAAAAAATAACTACTCGTTAAGTTTTCTTAAAACGTAATGGAGAATCCCACCGTTTTTAAAGTATTCCAATTCATTGGCAGTATCAATACGAGATTGAACTTCGATATTCTTTTTTGCCCCGTCTTTGTATTGGATTTCAACTTTTAGCGTGCCACCTGGCTTAAGCGTTTCAATACCAGTGATATTGATTAATTCTTCACCCGTGAGCTTTAGCGTTTTACGACTCTCACCTGCTTTGAATTCTAACGGAAGAACACCCATACCAATTAAGTTTGAACGGTGAATTCTTTCGAAGCTTTCAGTGATAACAGCACGGATACCTTGTAAACGAGTTCCCTTGGCCGCCCAGTCACGTGATGAACCAGTTCCATATTCTTTACCTGCTACAACAACGAGAGGTACTGCTTCTTCTTTGTATTTCATGGCCGCATCGTAAATCGACATCGTTTGACGACTTGGATAGTGAACCGTTATGCCACCTTCAACTCCACCTAACATTTCGTTTTTGATTCGAATGTTCGCAAAAGTTCCGCGAGTCATAACTCGGTCGTTACCACGACGAGCACCATAAGAGTTGAAATCAATTTTTTTTACCCCATGCTCTTGTAAAAATTTTCCAGCTGGCGAATCACCTTTAATATCGCCCGCAGGAGAAATGTGATCGGTCGTAGTACTATCAGCTAAAATCGCTAACACTCGCGCACCCTTAATATCTTTAATCGGTGCTGGCGTTTTTTTCATATCTTCAAAATAAGGTGGATTCTGAATATAAGTTGAAGCTTCTTCCCACTTAAAGGTTTCACCTTTCGTCGTCTTAATTTTTTGCCAATCACTTGTCCCATCAAAAACATTAGCGTAACGAGACTTAAACATTTTTGGTGTTAATGCCTTCGTCATTGTGGCTTGAATCTCAGCATCACTTGGCCAAAGATCTTTTAAAAAGACATCCTTACCTTTAGTGTCTTGGCCAATCGGATCTTTGGTAATATCAATTTTCATATTTCCAGCTAATGCGTAAGCTACAACCAGCGGAGGTGATGCAAGATAGTTCGCTTTAACATCTGGAGAAATTCTTCCTTCGAAGTTTCTGTTTCCAGAAAGCACCGCTGTTACCACTAAATTTCCATCTTTAATCGCTTTTGAAAATTCTGGTTTAAGCGGACCAGAGTTTCCAATACAAGTCGTACAACCATAA
The DNA here is from genome assembly GCA_016786485.1 of Bacteriovoracaceae bacterium. GTDB lineage: Bacteria > Bdellovibrionota > Bacteriovoracia > Bacteriovoracales > Bacteriovoracaceae > JAEUWD01. The sequence continues at coordinate 22,127 of JAEUWD010000015.1, forward strand.
CCAACTAAGTTAAAGCCCACTTGATCCAGAGATTTTTGAAGATCAGCTGCTTCTAAATAATCTGAAACGACTTTTGATCCTGGGGCCAAAGAAGTTTTTACCCAAGGTTTTACTTTCATGCCACGTTCACAAGCTTTCTTCGCTACTAAGCCGGCAGCAATCATAACAGATGGGTTTGAAGTATTGGTACATGAAGTGATCGCAGCGATCATCACGTCACCTTGCTTAATTGAAAAATTATGCGCATCAACTTTAACTTCTTTACCTGCATCAGCTGCTTCAACTTTGAAGCCATCTTTTAAGTCCGCATGAAATTTCTGAGCAGCATCTTTTAAAACAATTCTATCTTGAGGACGTTTCGGTCCTGAAATCGCTGGTTCTACTGTCGAAACATCTAATTCAAGTGTGTCAGTAAAAACTGGCACATCACCTTTATTTCTCCAAAGGCCTTGCTCTTTTGCGTAAGCTTCTACTAATTGAACGCGCTCTTCATCACGACCTGAGAAACGTAAATATTCAATCGTCTCAGCATCAATAGGAAAGAATCCCATCGTCGCACCATACTCAGGTGCCATATTAGCAATGGTCGCGCGATCAGCAAGAGATAAGTTCTCTAGACCATCACCATAGAATTCAACAATTTTTTCAACAACACCTTTTTTACGAAGCATTTCTACTACTCGTAAAACTAAGTCCGTTGCTGTTACACCTTCTTTTAAGCTACCTTTTAATTCAAAGCCAATAACTTCTGGAATCAACATAGTGACGGCCTGACCTAACATCGCCGCTTCCGCTTCAATACCACCCACACCCCAACCAAGTACAGCTAAGCCGTTAATCATTGTCGTGTGTGAATCAGTTCCAACTAAAGAATCGCAATAAGCGTAAGTCTCACCATCTTCTTCATTGGTCCAAACAACTTGTGCCACGTATTCTAAATTTACTTGGTGAATGATACCTGTACCGGGAGGAACAACACGGAAATTATCAAAAGCTTTTTGACCCCATTTTAAAAATTCATAACGCTCACGATTTCGATCAAATTCAAGTCTCACGTTTTCATCAAATGAACTATTGGTACCATAATGATCAACCATTACTGAGTGGTCGATAACCAGATCAACAGGAACAAGTGGGTTGATCTTTTTAGCATCCCCACCCATTTTACTCATAGCATCTCTCATGGCAGCTAAGTCGACAACGGCAGGTACTCCAGTAAAATCTTGCATCATTACTCGTGCAGGATAAAAATTAATTTCGTGATCTGATTTTTTATTTTTGACCCAATCACACATCGCTTGGATATCGGCCTTTTTTACAGTGTAGTTATCTTCTTTTCTTAAAAGATTTTCCGCTAAAACTTTGAGTGACTTCGGAAGTTTCGCTAATTCTTTTAATCCATTTTTCTCAGCTTCTTTCAAACTAAAAATTTGATAATTTGTTTTTCCAATTTTTAAAACTTTTTGAGATTTAAATGAATTAATTCGGTTTGCCACGAGGTTTCCCCTTGCTTAAATTTTTATATTCATAAGTTTAACATAACCAAGCTTATTATTGAATTCTTTTAACAATAATCATAGAATGAACTATGGATAAAATCATCTCTGACATGCTCCGCTTTTGGCTCAAAAATCCTGAATTGATAAAATTTGTCGAGACACTTTTAGTCATTTTAATCTTGAATTTAACCCGTATATTCTCAGTTAAACTTTTTATGCATCTCAAGGGCAAGTCGCTCACACTTGAGCGACGCCAAAGAATCATCATTCAAAGCCGTTTGATCTTCATTTTATTGAGTATTTCGACCGTTTTCATTATTTGGGGCTCAGAAATTAAGTCCGTGGCCTTATCCATCGCAGCAGTAGCAGCTGCTATCGCCATCGCGACCAAAGAATTATTCCTTTGTATCGCCGGTAGCTTCTGGCGCATCTCTTCACGCCCCTTTTCTCTCGGAGATCGCATTGAAATAGAAGATATTCGCGGTGACGTTATTGATATGGGACTCTTTGCGACCGTGGTGCTGGAAGTTGGTCCTAAAAATCTGACTCACCAATTTACTGGCCGCGCGATCACTATTCCGAATAGTGTCTTTCTGACCAAACCAGTAATCAATGAGACTTTTTCAACTGAATATGTTCTGCATGTCATCGTAGTGCCGTTGTCTATTAATGATAATTGGCAATTGGCCGAAAAATGCTTATTGGAAGCTGCCAACATGGCCTGCGGTGAACATATCGAAAAGGCCCGTCGTCACATGACTCGAATTACCAATCGACAAAATGTTCCAACGCCAACGATAGAACCTAACATAAGCGTGAAAGTTCCAGAGGTTGACAAAATCAATCTTGTTTTAAGAATTACCATTCCAGCTTACAACCGCAGTCGCACAGAACAAGCTATTATCCGACAGTTTTTAACCACTTATAAAAAATAAAGACTTCCCAGTAAAATCCGATAAAAGCTGTGTGGAAGAAGTCATTAAAAAATTCGAGCATAATCACCATTTACAGCACTTAGTGCAAGTCTTTCCTTTTATTTTTATCGTCTTTTTAGTCCAGGTTTATTTGATTAAGCAATTCTACCAAGAGCTCGGTACGAGCGGTGAAATGATTGTGATTTTAGGTCTAGGTTTAGTCAGTATGTTATCTATGTTTATTATCTATGATTCTTTTTACAAGATTACTCTGTATCAAAGTCATCTTCATTTGAAATTCTTATTTTTCGTTGATCAAAAAATTCCCTACGGCCAAATTACTGGGATTGAATTACAAGAAGAAGAAGCTAGCTTCACTAATATCACATTGCATTTGAATAAAAGAAAAAAACGCATGTGTTATTTCGTTGATGATCCAAAAGAATTTAAAGCTTTGATAGCTAAAAAATTATTAGAAGCAGAACGAGTGTCATTAAAAAAAGCTGCATAAAGTTGAGGGATTGGTATGACATTCAATGATATTAAAAATAGTAAAATTCTCTTTTATGATACGAATAGTTCGCGTGTTGGAGTCATTGATGCTTTTATGAAAAAACATCACAAAAATGAATATAAAATTAGTACTGAAATGGATTTTATTCGTTCAGAGAGTAAAACAAATAACTGGGATTATATTGTTTCAATCGCACAAAGCTCTTTAAAAAATGCTGTTCTTTATATAGATATCGATACCTTTTTAACCATCATGCACGAAGCTAATAATGAAGAACTCACTAAAATGCTCGACTCATCAGAAGAGCTTAGAATGTCACAAAATGAGATCGACGATCTCTTTTTCAAACCTTAAATATGTAGCGCACGATTTTCCGTCGCGGCCAAACAAGCTTCCTTAAATGATTCAGTGTATGTCGGGTGAGCATGGCAAGTTCGTGCAACATCTTCTGCTGACGCTCTAAATTCCATGGCGAGAACTGCTTCCGCAATCATATCAGCACTACGAGGGGCAATCATGTGTACACCCAGAATTTCATCTGTCTCTTTATGCGCCAGAACTTTAATCAGACCATCTGATTCCTGACTAGCACGAGCACGTCCGCTGGCCTTGATCGGAAAGACACCTTTCTTAAACGCTACTTGTTGTTTCACCAAATCTTCTTCTGTCGCTCCAACACTCGCTACTTCTGGCCAAGTGTAGACAACACCTGGAACTAAATTATAATTCATATGAGGTTTTTGGCCGGCCAAAATTTCAGCCACCATAATGCCTTCTTCTTCCGCTTTATGCGCAAGCATCGCACCTTTCGTCACATCACCAATGGCATAAATATTATCCACTGCTGTTTTGCAATGAGCATCGGTTGGAATTTTACCGCGCTCATCAACCGCGAGTCCGGCTTTTTCCAAACCAAGCTTATCCGTGTAAGGTTTTCTACCTACGGCAAGTAGACAGTAATCACCTTCTAAAACTAATTCTTTATTATTTTGTTTCGCGGTCGCAGACACAGTCACAGCTGTCCCTTTACGAGTTACCGACTTTACCGCGTGAGACAAATAAAAATCCATCCCTTCCTTTTTTAGCGTTTTTTGCAATTCTTTCCCCATGTCTTTGTCCATGGTTGCGATCAATGAATCCGCAAATTCCACCACACTCACTTTTGAACCTAAACGACAGAAAACTGAACCAAGTTCTAAACCAATAACACCACCACCAATCACGATTAAATGCTTTGGAAGTTTTTCCAGTTTTAAGGCTTCCGTCGATGTGATGACACGCTCTTTATCTATTTCCACTCCTGGAAGTGTCGTGGGTTTCGAACCTGTTGCAATAATAATGTATTTACCTTGGATTTCTTGTTTGGCTTTTCCATCATCCACAATCACCGTATTTTTATCTTTAAAACTGCCGTGTCCATGGTGAACGGTAATTTTATTTTTCTTCATCAGAAAATCGATACCTTTAGTAGTCGCACTAACAACTTCTTCCACACGTTTTTTCATTTGTTTAATATTTAATTTAATTCCTGGCGCTTCAATTCCATGCACTGGAAAATGGTGAACGGCTTGAAAATATCTCTCCGAAGAATCCAGCCAAGCTTTTGAAGGAATACACCCGACGTTTAGACACGTTCCACCTAGAGTTGAGTATTTTTCAACAATCGCCGTTTTAAATCCAAGTTGAGCTGCACGAATCGCTGCTACATATCCGCCTGGGCCACTACCAATTACAATCAAGTCAAACATAATTTTTTCCTTTATACATCTAAGATAAGTCTTGCAGGATCTTCTAACACTTCTTTAATCGTTTTCAAGAATGTCACTGATTCCTTTCCATCAACGATTCGGTGATCGTAAGAAAGTGCCAGGTACATAATGGGACGAATAACAACTTGGCCATTCAGCGCTACGGGACGTTCCACGATATTGTGCATACCCAAGATGGCCGATTGTGGAGCATTAAGAATCGGCGTCGACAACATCGAACCAAACACGCCACCATTTGTAATAGTAAAAGTACCACCACTCATATCTTCAACTGAAATTTTTCCATCACGGGCTTTAAGTGCTAAACGAGCAATTTCTTTTTCGATATCTGCAAGCGAAAGGCTTTCTGCATTTCTTACGACTGGCACGACTAAACCTTTCGGAGTTGAAACGGCGATGCCAACGTCAGCATAATTAAAATAAACAATATCTTCGCCTTCAATTTGAGCGTTAACCGCTGGAATATTTTTCAATGCCAAACAAGCGGCTTTGGTGAAAAGCGACATAAAACCTAAACCGACACCGTGCTTTTCTTTAAATTGCTCTTTATATTTTTTACGAAGCTCCATGACTGGCGCCATATCAACTTCATTAAAAGTCGTGAGCATTGCTGTATTATTTTTCACCGCCACTAAACGTTTCGCTATAGTCTTACGTAGCATCGACATTTTTTGTTTTTCAATCTGACGACCACCATGAGAACCATTCATTACAGGTGCACTTGGTTTGCTACTCACTGAGGGAGCACTCGAACTTGCCGTTGCCGCCATGGCATCAGCTTTGGTTATTCGGCCATCTTTACCTGTACCAGTAAAACCAGCATCTATGCCTTTCTCATCTAAAATTTTACGAGCTGAAGGTGATGGGAAATTTTTCGAAGTGGTTGAACTTGGAGCATTTACCGCTTGAGCTGGTGGAACCGATTTTGTTTCAGCTTTTGGAGTTGGTGCCGCAGCAGCCGCAGGAGCATCAGCTGGTTTAGCGGCTTTATCATCCACTTCAGCGACAACTGCGCCAATCGCAACAGTAGTTCCGACTTCTACTAATAATTTTAAGACACCGGCAGCCGACGCGTTTAATTCGACTGTCGCTTTATCTGATTCAACTTCAGCAATTGCCTCATCCATTTTTACGTAATCGCCAGTTTTTTTAATCCAATTGGCAATAGTAACTTCGGTAATTGACTCTCCAACACTCGGTACTTTAATTTGAACTGTCATAACTTTTTTATCCTAGGTTAAATGCTTTATTAACGATTTCTGCTTGCTCTTTTGCGTGCACTTTCGCGTAACCAGTTGCTGGTGAAGCGGAAGATTTACGACCAATAAAATGGAAATTCATAAATTCTTTGTAACGTAGCAAGAAAGTCCATGCTCCCATATTTTTTGGTTCTTCTTGCACCCATACCATCTCCGCGTCTTTGTATTTTTTAAAAATAGCGTTGAGTTGCGGTAAGACCATTGGATACAATTGCTCAATACGAACAATCGCCACATCTTTGCGTTTCTCTTCTTGTTGTTTTGCTAATAAATCATAATAAACTTTACCAGTACACATCAGGACACGTTTAACTGATTTTGCTGTCACGTATGAATCGTCGATAATTTCTTGAAATTTTGATTTGGTCAAATCTTCAATAGTTGAAACACAAGCTGAATGACGAAGAAGCGATTTCGGAGTCATGACAATCAAAGGTTTTCTAAATTTCCATTTCACTTGTCTGCGAAGTGCATGGAACATGTTCGCTGGCGTGGTGAAATTTCCCACCACCATATTGAGTTCAGCTGCTAATTGTAGAAATCTTTCTGGACGAGCATTTGAATGTTCTGGACCTTGGCCTTCATAACCGTGAGGTAATAACATAACCATCCCACTCATCCGTTGCCACTTTGATTCACCAGAGCTGATGAACTGATCGATAATGGTTTGAGCACCGTTATGAAAATCTCCAAACTGAGCTTCCCAGATCGCTAAACCATTCGGATCACCTAGGGAGTAGCCATATTCAAAACCAAGTACGGCGTATTCAGAAAGGAGCGAGTTATAAATGGAAAACTTACCTTGATTCTTATCCAAGTTTTTAAGATTAACAAATTTATCCCAATCTTCATTGGCATTAAAAACAGCGGCATGTCGATGGGAGAAAGTCCCACGAATAACATCTTGGCCACTCATACGAACAAATTGTTTTTCAAGTAATAATGTTCCGTAGGCCAGAAGCTCAACCAAGCCCCAATCAAGCTTGTTACCTTCAAAAGCTTGTTTTCGATCATCTAAAACTTTTTGCGCTTTTTTAATGATTTGAAAATCTTTTGGCACTTCGGTTAAACATTTTAAAACTTTTTCTAAGGTTTTTTTATCTACTGCCGTTTCTGGGGATTCATCAAAATCACTTTCTTTGGCCTTTGGCATATTCACCCATTCCTCATCAGCTTTTTGATACTGATAAGGAAGTGGTTTTTGTTTTACGATATCTAAACGTTGTTGCAATAAACTCTTAAACTGCTCATCCATCGTAACCGCAAGATCAGCTTCAATTTTTTTACCTTCGATTAATTTATTTTTATAAATTTCACGAGGGTCACTATGCTTGCCAATTAACTCATAAAGTTTTGGCTGAGTATATTTCGGCTCATCACCTTCGTTATGTCCGTGACGACGATAGCAAACCATATCCACGAAAATATCCATATTAAATTTTTGACGGAATTCAATCGCCAACTCTGAAGCATAAACCACGGCTTCAGCATCATCACCGTTGACGTGAATGATAGGACAATTCACCACTCGACCAACGCTCGTACAATACAGAGAAGTTCGAGCTTCAGTAAAATTCGTAGTAAAACCAATTTGGTTATTGATAACAAAGTGAACTGTTCCGCCAGTTCCATAACCTTCAAGGCCCGACATTTGAATCAATTCGTAAACAATCCCTTGTCCCGCTACCGCTGCATCACCATGGATTTGAATTGGAACAACTTTATTGCGGTCACGATTATATAAAAAGTCACCTTGCGAACGAGTGTAACCTTGTACGACTGCGGCCACGACTTCCAAGTGCGAAGGGTTTGGCATTAATTTCAAATACACTTTTTCACCGTTGGTAGCTTCAATTTTTGAACTAAAGCCTAAGTGGTACTTCACATCCCCGTCACCTAAAGTTAAATCAGGAGTCGCTTGGCCTTCAAATTCATTAAAAATATATTCGTAGGTCTTACCAAGGGTATTGGCCAGAACATTCAGACGACCTCGGTGGGCCATCCCAATCACGAATTCTTTTGCTCCAAGCTCAGCACCTTTATTAATAAGGGCATCTAAAGCAGGAATGGTGTTTTCTCCACCTTCGAGCGAAAATCTTTTTTGGCCGACATATTTTTTATGTAAGAAATTTTCAAAAGCGACTGACTCATTTAACTTCGATAAAATTCTTTTTTTCTTCTCAATTGGAAAATCGATTTTACCAGCATTTGATTCAAATTTGTCTCGAAACCAACGTCTGACATCAGTGCTAGTGATGTGCATATACTCTACGCCGATATTACCGCAATAAAGCGTATGTAAGTGTTTTACAATATTACGTAAGCTGGTTTTACCTAAGCCAAGATATTCACCACAAATAAATTCTTTCTCTAAATCGGCATCGCTCAATCCGTAATCCGTTAGCTCCAAGTGAGGCTTACGATCTTTTCTGTTTCTAACGGGATTCGTATTTGAAATTAAGTGTCCACGGGCACGGTATGACTGGATAATACGATAAACTCGAAATTCTTTATCCACTTGATTTTTATCTAAATCGCTGCCGCTTGAAGTTGATGAGGATGCGCTAAGGTCAGTGTTAGCTAAACCTTTGCCAATCGCAAATTCAAAACCTTCAAAAAATTTGCGCCAGCTTTCATCTACTGCCTGCGGATCTTTTTGAAATTTTTCATAAAGTGAATCAATAAAAGTATTATCCGAACTCGATAAATAGGCGTAGTCCAAAGTGCCCCCCAAAAAAAACTTATTTGTCTTATTATATCTCTTACTTAAGATCCTGAAAACACTCAGCAATAGTTTCTGCAAATTATTTTTATAAGCGAATGCGTCAAGTAAAAGGAGCACTTCTCAATGACTCATTAACTTGGTAAGTTAGCGCATGAGCATTACACCCTATCAAGTTTACGTTTTTCCACTACCCAAGGTTGTGTTCTTTCCTCATACTTCAGTAGCTCTGCAAGTTTCTGAACCGCGTTACCTCAAGATGGTCAAAGATTCTTTGCTCAATAAAGTTCCTATCGCTCTCGTACCGGAATTTATTCTTAACGATAGTCCTTTTCCACCTGTTTGTAGTATGGGAATGCCCAGCATTTTACAAAAAAAATCAGATGGAAGTGCTGTGATCATGCTTCACTATGTAGAAAAAATCTCACTAGTGTCCCAACTTCGTCAGGACCCTTACTTAGTTTACAATTGTTTTCCAGTGCTCGAAAACGAACAACTTGAATTAGAAAATCGTTTCCGCTTCAATCGTATTCGACAAGAACTCCTAGCGTTTACAGCAAAATCCTACAATCCCAAGGCCAGAGAACAGTTCTGGGAAAAGGTCAAAAACCACGGACAAATCATCAATCATGCCTGCTTGCACCTACTCAAAGATCCAAAACAGCAACAAGAACTATTAGAACAAGAAAATATTAATCAACGCCTTAATCTGCTTCTCACCTTTCTTGACGACTCAAACTTACAAGTCACCTTGTAACGCCCTGCATCTTTCCCGACTTAGGTACATTTCATAGTATGTTGTCTCATTTTGAGAAGAGAGTGTTTCATGTCTAAAAAATTCATCGTTTTCTTTTTGTTTTTCCTTCTTTCAGCGCAATCGCTTTTGGCCCAAACTAATAAAGATAGCGGTTACATGGATAAAATCATTCGTTATATATCAGAAAATTCTGCACTAAGAGGTTATGGCCTCTACAAAGTCCTTGATATTCGTTGTCAACGATACGCTGCTCATTTTATGGATCGCACGCTTTGTCCTTTTTCTCTTATGGATTTGGTGCAAGTGCTCGATTTCGATATCGTTTTTGAGCCTGAAAAAACCGTCGTAAATATTGAAGACAGAAAATATACTGATGAGTATGAGAGACGATTTAACAAGGCTGAAAAACCAGCTGAGTCAGCTTCAGCTCCTTTACCTCGTTATGTTTTTTCAGCTTTCAAAACAAAACTACTCGAACTCTTAGAAAATCCGCAAACCCACGATTACTTGAAAGTCCTCAATCAAAAATTTTATCGTTACAGCCAAAACATCGACAAAGATTTTGATCTTTGGACCGCAACACTCACTCATTTTAAAGGTGATCGCTTGAGTGCACTCACACATATCGCCGTTCTCTTGCAAGATACCACCCACTTAAAACTGCATATTGAATACGTGCGCACGGTAAAGAAAACGATTAGTACTCAAATGGAAAAAAACCTGACAATACTTTCAAGCCTCATCGACAATATGAATTTTTTAGCTGAAATGGATATGCCAAAATATGTGAAGGCCTTGTATCCTCCCACTGAAAACAAAAACCGCAATCTTTCAGCTTATCACTTTTATGTTCCAGCCTATTTAGCAAAACGCTTACAGAATCGTGGATATACCAAACGCTTAAGTGCTGTCACAGCTTTTATGCTTCCGTTAACTTATGAACTGGTTTCAGCGGAAGAAGGACTCACGAATATTCTTTGGGACCCTAAAAAAATTGAGAACAATGATTGGAAACTGCAAGATATTATGCAAGGTCATGGCGGAGCTTTATTTGGTATAAATTACGATAACAAACTTAAAGATACAGCTAAGGTAAAAAAATATTTTGCAGTCGCGACTTTTTTTGGGGCCTATTACTTAACCGACCTGTAGCCAACGATCCCATTCTTGCGGATCATCCTCACCGGGCTTGATAACCAAATGAGCTGACCATCGCGGCCTCGTTGGTTTCTTCAGTAAACGATAGGCGAATTCTTCTGGCAGTTTATTACCTTTTTTATGATTACAAAGTGAACAACAAGTCACGACGTTTTCCCAGCTGCTGGCACCACCTTTTGAACGCGGAATAACATGATCAAGGGTGAGATCTTTCTGAGCAAATCGTTCATGACAATACTGACAAGTATAGTTATCACGATAAAAAACGTTATTACGATTGAACTTCACTTCCATCTTTGTACGATTTCGATTAAAGAGTCTGAGAATTTTTGGAAGCTGAAAACTGCGTTGTGGTGATCTAATTTTGAGATTGGCGTATTCTTCGATGACCTCTGCTCGACCAGTCAAAAAGAGTATCATCGCCTTTTCCCAGGCGATAATCTTTACTGGCAGATAGGTGTTGTCCAAGAGCAATGTCCTCATTAAAACCCTCCCTAGTCCTCTCTTATATTGTGAGGGTAAACAAAAATCCTAGCAAGTGGGTGTCATAAAATATGAGATTTCAAGGACTTAATGACACCACCTGCGAAGCTTTTGCCCAGAATAAAGACCATAACAATTGACATGTATACAAAATATACATACAATATATACATGAAAAAGAAGCAATACACTATCCGTAACATTCCTGAAAGTGTCGATAATGTCTTAAAAAAGCGCTCACAGGAATCAGGCAAAAGCTTTAATCAGGTCGTGCTTGAGGCCATTATCATTGGTGCAAAAAATAAACTTATACCTGAAAGAAATTTTAATGAAATTATTGGTTCCATTTCTGAAAAAGAGGCCAAGGAAATAGAACAGGAAGTTGCTCTACAACGCCAAATTGACTTAAAACTCTGGTCATGATGAAAATCGTACTCGACTCCAATCGATACACTGATTTCTGCCGCGGAATTCCCGAGGTGGTAGAAATCGTCAGTTCAGCACAAGTCATCTATCTTCCTCTCATTGTGATCGCAGAACTTCGCGCTGGCTTTAGTTTTGGTAATCAAAGAGAAAAAAACGAGCGTGTCCTATCACTTTTTTTGCAGAATGAAGGCATATTCACCTTAGCTCCAGATACACAAACAACATATTACTATGCCGAGCTCTATAGCTATTTGAGAAAAAAAGGAAAACCTATTCCTACCAACGATCTTTGGATCGCAGCACTTTGTATCCAACATCAAGTAACACTTTTTGATCGTGACTCCGATTTTGATCATATTCCACAACTAAACCGAGTGAATATCTAGCACTGTCGAACCTTTAGACACTCAATGTAATCTTTTCTAGCATACTGGTAGTAAATTTAAAATAAATTAGACTTAAATAAATGAGGTTATTTATGAAAAAAATATTGTTTCTTGTTGTTTTAATTTCTGTGACCAATACATTCGCTCAAACCAATCGGCCTAAAACTAAGTTAGAAGCAACTCAAAAACTTATGATAAAAGGTGGTTCTAAGATCAGCCAGGCGGAATATGCAGTCGGGGTAGCTACATACGTGACTGATCAAGTAGTATTAACGACAAAAAAAAAGGATATTATCCATACTCCTCTTAACAAAAATACACAACAAGTATTAGTTGAGCTAGAGAATTCATTAAAAGATATGGACCCTCAAATAAGAGCAAAAATAATTGAAAATGAAAAAAGTATTTTATCAAAAACTTTAAATGTTGATATAGCAAGAAAAAGCGCTTTGTTAAAACCTGAATTATCTGAAAAATTTAGTAAAGTAATCGCTGATGAATATCTAAGAAATCCCAAAGAACTAAGAGATAAATTTATTGAGCTAACAAATAAGCCAAGCAGTAAAAGAATTTCATATAGAGGCTTATCAGTTTTAGGAGTAGTGCTAGTACTAGATGCTGTTCGACGAGATTTGTATGAGTTGTTTGGAAGTGGGTATACTTACGAAGAATATCAAAAAGATTTAGACTTCATCGATAGCTCAAATCGCCTACCAGCAAAAGAAGAAGTAAAAAGTGAAAAACCAAAAATCACAAATAAGGCGTTTGGATACTAATAAAATTTAGCGAGAAAATTCTGAGCACGCTTAATAACATCCCAAGAAATGGTGTGACCACCGTTAAAGCGTACAAAATCACCCTTAAGACCTTTTGATTCTAATTGCTCAAAAAGTTCCTGAGCACCAGCAAAGCCAAGAATGGGATCTTCATCGCCATGACTTTGAAAAAATTCGATACTCTTTGTAGATTTATTTTTAAAAAATTCTTTGGCCAGTAAATTACCAGAAAATAACACTAGACCTGCAACCTTTTGAAGCCCAAAAAGCAAATGCGAACACATCATGGCACCTTGAGAAAAGCCACCTAAAATAATTTCTTCGTAATCTTGCTCGATGATTTTGATCGACGCAGTAGTATTCGCGAGAACTTTCTCAAAAGTCTCCGGAACAGCTTCACCAAAGCTGCGCCATTCGCCTCGGGCCATGGCAGCTTCCAGCTCTTGTGCATTAATCGGAAACCACGCACGACCGCTCATCATAAAGCCTAAAGGGACTTCCAATGGAGCATTGGGAAAATACCAATCAAACTGACCTTCAGGATCAAGTTCCTGACCTAAAGGAAAGAGGTCTTCCCAGTTAGCACCATATCCATGCAACATGATAACGGCCTTATTAGCACTTGCTCTTTTTAAGCAAAGAAAGTCTAAATCACCTATTTTAACTGGAATTTTTTTGTTATTTTGATTCATAAGGATCTTTTATATGAAATTCTCTCGAGGCGTCCAGTATATATTAATCTCTGGCGTATGTTTTAGTATCGTGCACGCTTCGGTGAAGGCACTCTCGCATATCGATATCTATGAAGTCGTCTTTTTTCGGGCCCTTATCAGTCTCATCATCTCTTATTACTTTCTTTATAAAAAAAAGATCCCGATTTTCGGTGCTCACAAGTTTGGACTCTTTTTAAGAGGAATTACCGGTTCAATCGCCCTTGGACTCTATTTTTACACCCTTCAGAAAATGCCTCTGGCAACAGCTGTAACGCTGCAATACCTCTCACCCGTTTTTGTCATCTTTTTTGCTTATCTCTTTTTAAATGAGAAATTTAATCCCTGGCAGATTCCTTTTATCGCACTTTCTTTTATGGGAGTTGTCATTGTTAAAAACTTTGATCCTAATACTTCGTTTGAATTAACCCTTATTGCGCTGGCGGGAGCACTATTCTCTGGTTTGGCCTACACCTTCATTCGCAAACTTTCAGGTAAGGTTGATCCGCATCTTACCGTCTTTTATTTTCCTTTTGTCACCTTGCCTATTGCGATTCCTCTGATGTGGGCCAATTGGACGACACCTAACTTTTATGAATCTCTGCAATTACTGAATATGGGTGTATTAACTTATGTCGCTCAAATTTTTCTGACCAAGGCTTATTACGCTGAACAGCCTTCAAAAGTCGATCCTTATAAATACATTGCGGTGATTTATTCTGTCATCATTGGTTACGTCTTTTTTGATGAAGTCATTTCGGTTCAGTCTTTTTTCGGAATTGTGATTATCATCTTAGGTGTTTATGGGAGTGATTATTTTGCTCGCAAGCCCATTAAACAAACGACCATTTAATGAAGCGAAAAATAGATATAAGGACTTTTTACTCGTAGACCTTCACGCTGATTTTTTTCGGCAAATTTCAAAAACAATTTAGTGACACTAAGGACACCAAGCTTCACCTGATCAACTTTAATGCTGAGCTCATCTGAAGTAGGAAGATAATCCACATTACCTTTCAATTCAAAACTACCACTAAGCTTGGAATATATATTTCCCTGAGCGTTTAATCGCTGATTTCGAATATTAATTCTTAAATTTAAAATTTCAAACTCATCAACTTTGTCGAAATAACGATAAAGATTTAATCTCATGACATTAAAACAATTCTGAATGAGGCGTTGTTTTAATTCCAGCGATAACTCGCCGCCATGACATTCAATCTCCAGTTCTTCCAATAGTAGTGAATCATCTTTATAAACATGAAAATAACGAGGGAAAGATAATTTCGAAGTTTCGACATTACTTGAAAAAAGAAATTGCTCCAATTCAAGTGAGGAAAGCGATTTAAAAAAACTTGGGATTTTTTTCATCGAGTATTGTAGACCTGGTAACTGAATTAAAAAGTCCGACTCTCTTCGCGTTAACTCAAAATGCAAATAATCAGACTTGGCCTCAGGCAAATAAGCTAATTTCAAATCTCCTGTCCCTTGATTCTCCGCGTAAGCAAAATCTTTCAATTCAAAATCCAGTTTATATCCTTCGTCGAAGCGACAGGAAAATAATAGGACCAGTAATAGAAGAATAAATCGCATCACTTTATTATCATCAACTTAGCGTCATAAGCTACTTGAGCAAAATTTACCTTGGTAAAAGAACCGCTTCTGCTTACAATATTTAAGTGAGGTACCTATGACAGATAAAAATGATGAAGCAACTATTGTCGTTGACATAAAAGCGCTCAAAGCGGCACAAGCTGAACCAAAAAATCACGATTTAACCAGTCATAATGTTTCGTTATCTGATTTATCTTTTGCTATTAATAATGATGAAACAAAAGTGCAAACCATCAGCGCAGAAAAATACAATTTTCCCGTTATCTGTTTTGATTTTACTGATAACTTTTTTCAAAAAAATATTCAATATTTTCCAAAAGAATTTCGTTACACAGTGACCAACGAGCTACCAAAAATTAATCATTTTTTACAAAAAAATGAATTTAAAATTCTTTTTCTGTATTACCCAGCAAATCCGAATTTGATTAACCAAATTATCCCGCAAGTAAAAAAGAAATTTCCCTTTTGCAAAGTTGTTTTAGTAGCGAACGCTCTTGACCCAGAAAAAGTAAAAATTCACGCAGCTTCTGCTGGCGGCGCTCATGAGTATCTCAAGTTCCCACTAACTGAAGTGGTGATTCGTGAAGCGATTTTAAAACTTCATAGTAAAAAATAAAAAAGGGCCAATTCGATGGCCCCTTTCTCACTCATTCAGAATTTAATTCAATTAATTTTTAGTAGAGATTTCTAGCGCGATTTTAACTTCGTCTGCTAGAACGTTTTTACTTAGGTCAGCAACTTTGAAAGTATTATTCCAAGAAATGCCAAACTTATTTCTGTCGATAGTCGTTGAAGCTGTGAAAACTGGAGCATCAACACTACCTTTAACTTCAAGATTCAAAGTGACGTCTTGAGTCTTATCTTTAATAGTTAATTTACCTTTGATATTCGCTTTGTTGTCTTTGATCACAGCTTTTTCAGTCGATGTAAAAGTTAAAGTTTTGAAAGTTGTAGTATCAAAGAAGTCAGCAGTTCTTAAATGCTCATCTCTTTTAGCATCTTGAGTATCGATCGAAGCCGCTTGAACCGTGACGTTAACATTTGAAATGGTTTGAGTGGCCTTGTCATAATCAAGTGTGCCTTCATATTGCTTGAATTCACCGTTAACTGGGCCGCCAATTTTGTACTTGTAAATTTCGAATCCCACTTTACTTTTAGTAGAATCGATTTTTAGTTGAGCTGCAAAAGCACTCGTAAATAATGCGAAAGAAAGAACCGTTAGTAAGCATTTCATGTCATTACTCCTTAATTAGTAAATTGTTAGTTGATTGTATGCTTTGGAGCTAATGATACAAGTTCACAATTGTTAGATCTTTGTAAACTTCGAAAGTTGACGACCTACGATGGTTTTAGGAAAATTATCTCATAAACATCGACCAAGGAGTTAGGTTGTTGCTTATAGGAGCTGCTTTATCAGCATGGCTAACCTATGCCCAAGTACCAGACTGGTCCAGTCGGGCCACCCTTGCACATCAAAACGACTTATCCGACTTTTCTAGTCGGGAAAATATCTACCAATTACCGGTCATGCGTTGGCGCACTAGAATCACCGATGGCAAAAAGCACGCGCTCATCTATCCTATTTCTATTACACCTTTATTAATTCCCTACGAACCTATTAAATACTTCTTTGAAGCACCTCGAGGCACACCGCTTCGTCGTTGGCTCTTTGAGGGTATGCAAGATATAGCGAAAATGGATCAACTCGATGATCTTTTTAAATGGTTAGGTCTCCATTCTTATCCCAAAACTGCGAGCGAGAATTTTTCTCAAATTCCGGAACTCAGTCCAACTTATAAAAATTTTCGTCTTGGGGCCACTATCATTGAGCAAAACGAAGCCAAAGGCCTCACATTCAGCTGTGCTGCCTGCCACTCAGGACAACTTTTTGGAAAAACCATTTTAGGTTTAACCAATCGCTTTCCACGTTCGAACGAATTTTTTCTTTATGGAAAAACCGGCTCACCCTATGTCAGTCCAGAATTATTTCACTTAGGACTAAAGGCAACCGTCGCGGAAAAAAAGATGCTCGAAAAATCAATTGACTCCATGAAGTGGGTCAAAATCAAAAAGCCACTAGCGTTGGGACTAGATACATCGCTAGCACAGGTAGGTTTAAGTTTAGCTTTACGCGCGGATGATGAATATGCCACTCAAATCAAACAAACTAAAAAGAAGCACCCGCTTGAAACAGAACCTGCCGATAGTAAACCGGCCGTTTGGTGGAATTTAAAATATAAAACGCGCTGGCTTTCTGACGGGTCGATTATTTCAGGTAATCCTGTCTTCACTAATTTTTTGTGGAATGAAATTGGTCGTGGAACAAACTTGCATGAATTAGAAAGCTGGCTGCAAAATCATCCTAAAGTAGTTGAAGAATTAACCACGATGTTATTTGCCACCAAAGCACCTCAGTATTGGGAGATTCTTCCGATTGAAAAAATCGATGTCGAACGAGCTCGCCGAGGCGAAAAACATTTCCAGCAATCGTGCCAAAAATGTCATGGGGAATATCAAAAAGCTTGGTCGAGCGAAGGGGCCGAGCGTTTATCCTTATCTGAATATTTAAGCACGACGAAAGTGATCTATCACGCCAAGACACCGGTGATTAATGTGGGAACAGACCCGCAACGCTATCAAGGGATGAATTACTTTTATGAAGGTCTTAACAAACTTAAGATTTCCAAAATGAGCGGTACCGTGGTGGTGCCCCAGAAGGGTTATGTCCCACCTCCACTGGTTGGGATTTGGGCACGTTGGCCGTATTTTCATAACAACTCTATCCCGAACTTATGCCAACTCATGACTCCTCCCGCAGAAAGAGTAACTCGTTATTGGTCGGGTGAGGCCATAAACCCAGAGACTGACTTTGATGAAGAATGTAATGGCTATCCGCTTGGCGATAAAGCACCAGAAAGCTGGAAAACCAAAGACCATCTCTACGAAACAAAGATCAAAGGCTTATCAAACCAAGGCCATTACGAGCGCATTTTTACGGACGCTAACGGACAAGAAAAGTACACAAAAACCGAAAAAAGAGAGCTCATCGAGTTCCTTAAGACCCTTTAACATGCTATATTGCCCCCATGAAAATTTTGATTCACCAGACCCATCACCAAATCGCTGATTTTGAAAATATTTTTTCAGATCTAAAGTCTGCTATTCAAAAAAAAACAGATAAGCCCCAACTACATCTATTTCCAGAGCTTTATTTGACCGGCTATCCCCTACAAGACCTTTGCTTACAGCCTTCTTTTTATCAGACATATTTAACTTACTTGAATGAACTCAATCAGTTTGTCGTCAAACAAAAACCGGATGAAAAATTACTTCTCGTCAGCGGCCTTCAATATACATTTGACGACAAAGGACTCGCTCAATATATCCGTAACGTCATTTACGAAATTCGTTG
Source organism: Bacteriovoracaceae bacterium (assembly GCA_016786485.1). Taxonomy (GTDB): domain Bacteria; phylum Bdellovibrionota; class Bacteriovoracia; order Bacteriovoracales; family Bacteriovoracaceae; genus JAEUWD01. The sequence goes on from JAEUWD010000015.1 coordinate 40,526, forward strand.
TGGTAAAGAAATCAAAGCTATCTATACCAAAATGTTGTTACCCAATTACGATATTTTTGATGAAAAAAAATATTTCACACCTGGAACAAAAGCTGAGTATATCGAATTTGCAGGTAAAAAAATTGCCCTGCAAATTTGTGAAGATATGTGGGCCAGCACTTATCACGATCTAGACCCAACCGTTATGCTAAAAGGCCTGAATATTAATTTCGACCTTGTCATTAATTTAAGCGCCAGCCCATTTAATCTCTTTAAAAGTGAATCACGTTTTAATCGCGCGAAAGAAATTTCTAAAACCTTAAAAGCTCCTTTTGTTTACGTTAATCGTGTTGGTGCTGAAGATGAAATTCTTTTTGATGGCAATAGCTTTATTGTTAATAATGATGAAGTGGTCGCTCAGTTAAAGTCATTTGCGGCGGAAACCAAAGAATTTGCTCTGCCAAAAAAGGAAATCTATCCAGAAGTCACTCCGCATATTCATAATCATTGGGAAGAACTTTTTTCTGCCAATATTGTAAAAAATAATAAAAGTGTTGAACTAAAACCACTTAATGATGAAAATTGTCAGGCACTGATTGATTCATTGATTTTTGGCTATCAAGAGTACGCCAAGAAAACGAAACACCAAAAATTTACCGTCGCACTTTCTGGTGGCATGGACTCCGCTCTCGTTCTAACTATTCTGAAGCTTGGATTACAAGCAGGTCAAACACTTGAAGCGCTTTATATGCCAAGTCGTTTTTCAAGTGATTTGAGTCGCAAGCTATCAGAAGATCTATGTAAAAAACTAGATATTCCGCTTTATGTTCTCCCTATCGAAGATTCGTTCAAACAACTTAGCGGCCAAGTGGCAGAACAGTTTGATCAAAAGCTGCAAGGCCTCGCCCTCGAAAACATTCAAAGCCGTCTGCGTGGATTGATTCTTTACACACGTTCGAATCAGACTGGTTCAATGGTTATCAACACGAGTAACAAATCGGAACTGGCAGTGGGCTACTCAACCCTTTATGGTGATAGCGTAGGGGCCCTAAGTTTACTTGGTGATATTTATAAAACAGAAATTTATCAACTCGCAAAATACATTAATAAAAAATATAACAACTGCATTCCAGAACAAATTTTAAGCCGACCTCCAACCGCTGAATTACGTGAAAACCAAAAAGATCAAGACTCGCTCCCTGAATACAACGTACTAGATATTATTCTCGAAGGGATTCTTTCTTATCGTTTTAGTGCACATGATCTGATCAAGCTTGGAATCAATACTAACGATGTTCAAAAAGTTTTCAAACTTTATGCTCAAAGCGAATTTAAACGTAAGCAATTCTGCCCAATCTTAAAGGTGAAGGGCAAAAGTTTCGGCTTTGGTTACCGCATACCGCTAACGAAAAACTCACAATTCTATTCGGCCCCATGAAAGACATTTTACCTAAAGGTCTATACTACAAAAAATTCTTTATTAATCGCCAAGAACGCAGTGATATTTTAAATTATCTAAAAACGCTTTATCCGATTTGGGAGAATCGCTTCTCTGAACATCACCCGCCGCCGCCAGAGGATGAACAACGCGAGCTCTTACGTCCTGTCTACTGGTTAGGGAATTGGCAATTTGCTTGCCTCGGTTATTATCATCCACCTAAAGGTTATAAATATCGCTGTGTCTATGCAGAGCCATATCCAAAACTTTTAAGAGAACTTATTAACCGCATTGAATTTATTGCGAAAAAAGAACTACCAAAAAACTATATTCCTGAAAAATGGCATTTAAATACCTGCCTCATTAATTATTATGGCGATAAAATTGAAAATGGGAAAAAAGTCGATCGCGCGCGCGTTGGCGACCATCAAGATTTCGAGCCCGGTCCGGTAGCATCACTTTCCTTGGGTGAACGTGCCTTCTTTCAATTTGTAGCAGGAAAATCAACCCTCGGTCGCGAAAACGTCATTTTTGAGCAATGGTTAGAAGACTCCTCTCTACAAATTTTTGCGGGACCGAAATGGAAAGATGAACTTTTTCATCGTGTACAAAGAGTTGAAAAAAAGCGTAAAGAAATTTTCGATTTAAATACGAAAAACTTTGAAACACGCCGGATCAATTTTACTTTCCGTTACGTCCCGACAGAACATTTTCATCACTGGAAGGATTTACCCAAAGAAGATCAAGCCGATACAAAGGGTTATGTTCAAGAGCTTGCTCAGCATTCAGAATTTTTCAAGAAATTTATTTAGCAAAATAGTTTTTAATTTTTTGCAGCAAGTGCACTTGCGAAGGTTCATCTTCATACGAGCTTAAACCAGGAAAAAAGAAGAGAACCAAAACGAGAGCGATATTAAGTGGCAAATAAACAATACCTAAAATATCCATGACAATTGTGAGAAAAACCGTCAGTTTATTCGTATTCACTTCAAAAATATCATTCACTCTTTTGATAGTAACACAAAAAGAAGTGTATAAAAAAAGCAAGAAAAGCGCTCCCATGAGGGCCACACCAACACTACCCGTTGGATTTTCTAAAATCTGTTGGTAAGAACGCGCCATCTGCATTGGATCATTAGCGTTATTACCCATCACACTGATAGCAACAATCGCACCGACCATGGCAATAAAGAAAACCAAAGTCATAATGAGTGAAATTTTAAAATAATCCCAACGGCCCATAAAGCCTTTTGGAATAAAATAGCATTTCCAAAGATTACGCATAATTATCCTATAGTAGTGATTTAACCGCTTTTACAATCGCCACTTCATCGATCTCATGTTTACGGTAAAGTTCATCTGCTGAGTAAGCCGACTGACCAAACTCTCCGTGAACTGCAAGTGACTTTAATTTCAAACCACTAAAACCATTATTTAATAATCCATGAGATATAATACTACCCATTCCGCCAATTATTTGATGGTCTTCAACCGTTACTAAAAGATTATTTGTTTTTTTAATTTCGGCTTGAAGTTTGGTGTAGTTAGTATCATTCACGCTCGCAACGTTAATCACGTTAAGTTGAATATTATCTTTGGCCAAAAGCTCACTGGCCTTAAGCGCTTTTGCTACTTGAGCTCCATTCGCAACAACAGTTGCTGCCGTTCCCTTTTTAAGAATCTGAAATTCGCCCAATTGGTATTTCGCATCCTCCGAATACTTCTTTGGAAAATTTTCACGACCTAAAAAGAAAACATATGAATAAGCATGTTCGCCAGCTTCACGACTTTTTATAATCGAAGTAATCGCTTCGTACATCAGGGCTTCCGCTTCCTCTGAACAAGACAGAACCACCGTCTTCACGTAAGGAATCGCCGAAGTCGCCGCGAGATAAGTTAAACTCTGGTGGCTTGCTCCGTCCGCTGCATCTTGAAAACCTGTATGAGAAAAAACTGCAATGATAGGCGCCTTTGAAAGACTCGCCATAATCAAAGGTAAATTTCCTTTCGTCACACCAAAAGCGGCAAAAGTATCAACGATCGGAACAAAACCGACTTTCGACATACCCGCAGCAGCGCTCACCATATTTGATTCAGCAATCCCAACATCCACTGACAAGTTTGGATAGGCCTTATGAAAGTCTGCCATTCCCGTTGAGCCTTGCAGGTCAGATGAAATTGAAAAAACAGGGAGACCTTCTTTGGCCGCACGAATCGCCGCTTTCGAAATTCCTACCTGGATTTTTTCGGTTGGTGTTGTATCACCTGAACTTTTACTTACGGTTGGTTTTACAATCGAAGCTTTCGCCCAATCTAAAAACTCAGCAGGTGCCTTATCATGGTAAATTTCATTTACGAATTTCAATAAATCTTCGCTATAAGCTTTAAGCGGAAAACCATGTCCACCAGTTTTGCTTTCAGCGGTACTCTTCACTCCATAACCTTTGGTCGTTTTAAATACGAGTGCTACCGGCGCTTTTGGGTTACTCTTCACGTCTTCGAATGCACGCTCGAGTGTTTGGTAAGCTAGTTCGAGATTGTGTCCATCTTCAATAAAGACTGTTTTCCAACCTAAGGTTTCCAGGGTACGGAAAGTTGGCTTCATATCAAATGAGTCATCATTAATTCGACCCGATAATTTTGTATTATTGTCAGAGATAATTAAAACGAATGGATTTAATTTTCCTTTTGAGGCCAATCCAGCAATCGCAGCAAAAGCTTCTCTCGCTTCACCTTCCATCGCTGCGCCATCAGACAGAGCACAAATCGTCGTACGGCTATTTTTTGCGACAATATCCCCCATCGCCAAACCTTGCGCCTGCGCCAGTGCTGAACTCAAAGGGCCATTACTTAAGAGGACACCCTCTGGATATAAATGAGCTTCACCATGGCCAGTCAGTTTCGATTGAATACTTCTGAATTTCCAAAGGTCATCAAAACTTAATCCACCTAATTTCCAATTAGCGCGAAGAGCGTATAAGCCGTTTTCTGCATGTCCAATATCATTCACGAAATTGAAATGCTCAAACCAATTTTTTTCCTTAAACATTATTGAGTGAAGGGCCGACATGACTTCGGCCATCGCCGCAGGACCACCCCAGTGACAAGCAGCTCCGCCGTTAACAGCATACATATCCATAATCGCCACTAAAGCTCTCGTTGCTTTGGGATCGGCACAGATAACTTCCTTGCCGCTTTTACTTTTGATTTTGACTTGGTAGACCGGTTGATTTTGAGGTGTATTAGCTAACAGAATTTCTTCTTGAATTAATTTCATGGGGACATCCTTTGTACCCACATACATTAACTAATTTTATCTACTCCTCCAAGTCCTTGCTGATTAATTTATTCAGACCTTTATTTTCAAATTCAATCTGAAAAAAATAATCGCTAACGAATTGAATCCAATTCTCCAATTTTAATTCTTCTTTGAGACTCTGAAGAAATCTCCATTTGTCCGTAAGCTCTTCCTGAGTTCGAGTGAGTTCATTTTGCCAGTTCATTAAGAGAAGTTTCATAATACCTCCTTGTTCTATTTTATATCCGAACGTTCGTACTTTCTAGTCGGCAAATTTTTTTTAGACTTTATATCTTCCTACTAATCCTTCAAATGCTACATTCAGGCGATTTTTAGCATTTTTGTCGGCCAATAGACGATTATAAACATGGTGACCCATCATGAGCGAATAAAGTTCGTAAGCAAACTGTTCAGTATCAAGATCAGCTTTTAATTGACCTTCATCGACTGCGATCTGAGCCGCTTTCGCATACGTCGCCATCATCAGTTGAAGTAATTCTTGAATGCGATCACGGATATTACCTGGACGATCATCAAATTCAATCGCCGCTGCCACGATTGGACAACCACCAGAGTGAGTTGATGTCGACCACTTAACCCAACCTTCTACCATCCCTTCAAGACGAGGAATACCTCGTGGACGAAGAAGTGCGGGTTTAATCACTTTATGTGTGAAATTTTCAGCTGAAAAATCGAGTACCATCATTTGCAATTTTTCTTTCGACTTAAAGTGACCGAACAAACCACTTTTACTCATACCAACGGCCTTCGCAAGCTCACCGATAGTTAAACTTTCCAAGCCAAATTTGCTGGTAAATTCAAAAGCTGTTTTAATAATTTTGTCTTTAGTCGTTTCGATACTCATATTCAACAAAATAGCACGACCGTGCTTAACTGTCAACTACATTTTTATGTCGTATGATTTTTTCCAAGAACTAAGGATTTTTTTTTCGAGGTCTGCTAGGTTCCAAGGTTTTAAGAGATAGTTGCTTACCCCTAGCTCGATGCATTCATTTACTGTCTCAAAATCGTTATTAGATGTCAGCATTAAAAATGGAATATCCTTATATTTAGGCTTAGATCGGACATAAGTCAGAAAATCTTTCCCGGAAACTCCCGGCATGAAGTAATCACAAATGATAAAATCAATGGACTGGCTCCCAATGATTTCTTGGGCTTCCTCACCATTATAGGCAATGCTCATTTCGCCGGTGTACTTAAGCTCTTTAAGGTCTTTAACGAGGGTATCCAAGATAATGTCATCATCATCCACGACCAAAAATCGGATTTTAGGACTGAGATTCTTAAGTAGCATAGGATTTTATTGTGCCAAAGATTTAATGAAGTTCAACTGATATTTTTCTCATATGAAAGTCGAGTAAGGCAACAGGTATAGGTTTTTTGTCCCAGGTCACACCCAGCTTTGCCTGTAATTCAACATTACGTGCCTTGGCTTGAACGTCACAAGCTTCTAACGCCGCAACTTCAGAACGACAGTGCCCAACTTCACTCACGGCCTCAGTCGCAGGATTAAATGCCAAGCATCCATAAGGCTTTATCTCTGTCGGCAGCTGACAACCTAGATTGTGACCGTTATAAAAGGGACAGGTATAAGTTCGACGGAGAATGCTTTTCTTACCAAGCGATAAATCTTTATCTAAACGAAATTGAGTCACATTATCTTTTAATTTTTGAATCAATTCTTCGTTCATGAGGTGGTTTTTTTGCAGGTAAGAATAAATATCCCAAGTTTCTTGCACGGTAATTTGCATCGAATTCGCAATCGAAGTGCAGCAATGACCAACACAACTTTGGCAATCCACACCTTGGCTGTGAATCGATTGCATAAAATCCAAGATCGGTTGGCGTGGATTAGTGCTCATAGCTCGACCAAGTGAAACCAAGAGTTAAAATCTTTTTAATGAGTTTTTTATAAGACAACTTTAAATTTTGTGCGCTTAATGCAAATTCATCATCACTTTCTAAGTTTGGATTAGGATTAGCTTCTAAGATATACACTTTCCCATCATCAGTGACTCGTAGATCTAAACGAGCATATCCATTTAAATGCAGGGCCTTGTAGGTTCGTTTACAAATTTGTTGAATTTTATTAGTAAGTTCACTTGGCAATTGCGCCTTTTCTGAAGTAATACCTTTTTCTTTACGATACTTCATATTGTATTTAGCACGGGCCGAATAAATTTCTTTGCTAGGCTCAGTCGATTTTTCAAATTTAAGTTCCCACACTGGCAGCGCTTTAATTTGATAATTCCCGTAGAGGCCAACGTAATATTCCTTACCTGGAATAAATTCTTCGACCAAAGCATCATCGGCCAGACTACGATTGATAAATTCAATTCTTTCTTGAAGTTTCTCATCATTATGCACAATCGAAGCTTGCGATATACCAGTTGATGATTCCTCTCTTAAACATTTCACGATTAATGGAAAGGTTAAATTTTTTGGTCGCTTCATTTTTTTATTTTTTGGAAAAACAAAAAACTTCGGCGTTGGCAAACGATGATAGGTCATGATTTTTTTAGCGAGAGCTTTATCACGTGCAATCATCAAACCACGTGGAGAACACCCGGTGTATGGAATTTTCAAAAGTTCTAAGAAGCTCACTACGTTGTGGTCCAGAATACTTAAACCATCAAAACCTTCCATCAGATTAAAAACGATGTGAGGTTTAAATTCCTCAATTTTTTCTTTAAGTTCGTTGAGATTATTATCAAGACCAAAAACATTTACGTCGTACTTAAGATCTTTAAGTGCTTGCAACACATCGTATTCGGTCATGAAATTAAATTGGTGGCGCTGATTCTCTTGAATTTTTTCTTCTTTTGGAACAAATTCTTTATGAACAAGTAAAAGGACTTTTTGCTTCACATCTCAATCCGATATTCATCACGTTTTAAATATTTCGATAGCATATGTTCTATTTTAGTTAACATTTGTTTATTTGAATAGGTCGTCAGTTTTTGTTGCTTCGAAACTAAAACCGCGTGTTTAAAAAGCAATTCACACTGGTATTTTTTATAATTGCCGCTAGGATTCATTCTTTTTAAAATTTTACTCTTATTCGCCTTTAGAAAGGTTGAAAGCGGAATATCTTTTTTTGATGCCTTCGTACTTTTCCAATTTTTAAAAAGATTTCGACTTGCTCGATGTTGGTAAAATGTTTTTAAAGTTTGTGATATCTTTTCTAACGGCTCAACACGAATGGTATTACGGCATTTTGGTTCTTCATGCTTGAGCGATTTCATAAGTTCATCAATATAGATTAACTTTTCTTTCACCACAGGATTTTGATATTTCTTTCTCCAGTGAGATTTTGGATTTAGCCAAATAGCAAACGTCTCGGCCCAATCTTCTTCGGGATGTGCTTGCGCGTAACCATCACCAATATTTGTCACATATTTTTTACTATAAAGTTGTGGGCGATAGCTTTTGGGATATCGAGTTTTGCTCGGACCAAAAATTTCCTGACGCTTTTTGAGTCCTCGTAACTGATAAGCATTATCAATCGCATGACCACATTCATGTCGCAGATAGCGCATCAGATCGTCATGATTTTTGCCCTCGATCTTTTGACCTTGCTGCTTATGTAACTTCATTAAGTTGGGATCGAATAAGTAAAAAGGAATGGCAATTCCTGGATGTCCATCGGCGCAGAACCATTCACGGCTAATCCAGTAGTAAGGTTTAAATTTTAAACCTTTACGTTTTAGTTCTCGTTCTAATTGTTTGATTGCGGGCACGAGTCGGCTACCCTCGATTTCAAGAGCTAAATCTGAGAATTTTAAGCGCAGCAATTTGGCCGTATCCATGCTGTGCACTATACTTGTTTTTTATTTAAATAACAATAAAAGTGCCGTTTCCTGACGATGAGAAGGTAAATGTTTTATCAGAACTTTGGCCTTAAATTTAACCCCTAATTCATGCTTAATTTTAAGTACTTCCTTGAGCTGAGTCGGCTTTTCGATCTTGGCGGTAATCACAGCCCCCTTTAATTTCGTAAGCTTTTGAATATGCGGAGTCAGGTGCTTCATGACTACTTTAAAAGGAAGATTTATGTCACTTACCACCCAGGCCACATCCTTAGGATATTCACGCTCAGTAAGCTTTTCTAGGGAGTTATTAAGGTGATGATATTTCTTATTGGCTAAAACACTCGCATCCATTTCCGCTTTATCTACACCCCAAACTTCCAGCTGCTGGTTAAGCAAATAGGTCGTAATTCCACCTGGGGCCGAACCTAACTCTAAAACCTTATCGGCCGCTTTCAAATCAAGCGCAAACGCCTTGGCAGCTTCCAGCATCTTTAAATAAGCTCGTGACGGTGCTTGGAAATCCTCAGATAGACCCACTTCGCCTACCGTGCCTAGAGAATATGCTTGTGGGACCAATTCTCCCTGCCATACTTCATCAGGTGCCACCAGAACCATGAGTGGTTGTGACCCTAAATTAATTTGAGATTGCTTAATCACATATGTCGTTGGCCAATCCCAACTTTCATCAAGCTTAAGAAAAAAACCTTTAAAATTTTTCGGAAATTCTTTAACTTTACCTTTCGATTCACCCCAGACTCTAGCCATCATCAGTTCAGTTGGAAAGTCGTCGTTTTCTGGACCGACATAAGTTAAAAAGCCTGGACGAGAATAAGCAAATTTCCAAGAAGGATAACGAAATTCCATCTCAGTCTTTAGCAACTTCTCGTTGCCGATATTAGTAATGGCAAAGAAATATTTTTTACTCATAATTGATTACTAAATAATGAGAATAGCAAATCCATTTCAGGTGATTCAGGTAAAGGAATCTGCTCTTCACTCGTGACAAGAACCGCATCGGTGATTCCATTCTCAAAGTTTTCATTTATTTGCTCCACAGCTACCGGCCCTAGAAAAACATGCACTTTTTCTGCTTCATAGAAAGTCGAACGTGGATGATTATTATAAGTTCCAGAAATGGCCATATTATCAATTCCCCATTGCTTAGTATGAAGTGTCTTGCCCTTCTTTAGATAAATTTGTGCACCAGCACGGTACATTTCACGCACGCTCTTCATAATAAGATACGTGATAATCGGCTCATCAATACTTTCAGCTGAGTTCGTAAAAATTCTTACTGGGACACCTCTTTTGAGCGCGGCTTCAGTTTCTCTTTTCATGATAGGATCGAGAATATAATACGCATTCATCACATCAAATTTAGTTTTCGCATTTTTGAGTCCGTATAAAACTAAAAGATGAATGGGGTCATAACTCAAAGCTGATGGTATTTGTGCAACTGTCGCGACTAATCCATCCAGGTCACCTTCTGAAATAGGCTCGATAAGTTTCAGTTTATTAAAACTTAAACCCTGTTGCTCAACTTGTTCATTCCAATGCTGGGCAAAGAAATTGGGATTTTCAATACCAGTTAAACCTCCACCAGTAATTAGGTAATCACTGTCCATCCACTGTGCTGGAGATAAATAATGTTCACCAATATTACGACCACCACCTAGGGTCTGCCAGTAATCCACGTTATATTCTTTAATGTGTAGACCAAAAAAAGGATTCTCTTTCCCTTTGAAATAAATGACAGGAACACCAGCTTCGGCCATTCGCTTAAGCTCTTGATTATAACCAGGCTTAAGTGATGTTAGATAATCAACCATGATATATCCCTTGGCCTTGCCACGCTTATGAGCGGCAATCACTTCATCTGCCATAAGTTTACCGATGGTATCGTCATGCCATCCCCAAACCATAATGGTGAAAATTTCTTTTGCTCTACGAATTAATTCCACTCTTTTCGTGAGTGAATGATAAGGTTCACCAAGAAAAGTAAATTCATTATAATTATAAAAAACTTGATTGGTGATTTTCTTAAATGTCGTTTTAAATTCCTCATCTAAGAAATCTTTAGTCGGTGGTAATGTTTTTAAAATCTCGTCAATTTTAGCCATTTTTTCCGGCCAAGTTGGAAACCGATAACCTTGATGATAACCGCGGGCCAATAATTCGGCCTTTAAGACCATTGATAGTTGTGCAATAAGCATCGTGTCTGGGTAATTTTTAATTTTTTCGCCGTATTCTGACTGACGAACCATTTTTATTAAATCGCCTAGCGATGCTTCCAGCTGGTTATTTGATTCTAAGCTGAAAATAAGATCATAAAATTCTTTTTGAAAGGCTTCAGGATTTTTGGCCTTTTTACTTAATGCCTTTTTACCCCACTGGATTAATCTTTCACGATCAACTCGAGTTGATAATTCTTGAATCTGCTCAAGTGTTAATTTCTTATCACATTCGTTTGAAGCAAAAACAGGTAACGCCAATAGAAGTTTAAGTCCTAAAATCAAGATCACAATTCACCTCACAATTAATGTAGATGGCTTGTAGCGCAAGGGGGAAAGTTTGAGTAGAGAATTAACTAGGATTTGTAAAATTCATCCCACTTTTTCATCAGTGTATTTTTGCGTTGTGAAGATAAAAAGGTGGCCTTTAAATTATTACAGTTAAGTTGCCAAATTTGCTCCCAACTAAAGCCTGTTTCAAGTAGATAAAGATACTCTTGGGTCAGGCTAGTCATAAACATAGGTGGATCATCAGAATTAATAGTGCAATAAACCCCGGCTTCGAGTATTTTTTTCAAAGGATGAGGCTCCCCTTTTTTCACAACACCCGTACAATAGTTACTCGTTGGACAAACCTCCAACGGCGTTTGAGTTTTTCTTAGTAACTCCACCACCTTTGGGTCTTCTAAACACCGAATGCCATGACCAATTCTTTCAGCTTTTAGCGATTCTATCGAACCTCGAATACTTTCAGGTCCCATATTTTCACCAGCGTGGGCGACAACATGCATGCCAGCAGCTCGCGCTTGAGCAAATGTTTCAGTAAAAAGCTCTGGCGGAAAGCCATCTTCAATGCCACCGAGGCCCAAGCCTAAAAAAACTTTTTCATGAAAGCCTTCTAAAACAAAATCTAAAACTTTTTTCTGAGTTTTAGGCTGCTCGCGAGAAATATCTGGTAATAAAGCGACTTCGACCTGGTATTTTTCTTGGCCACGTTTAAGCCCGGCCTTAATCGCCTTTAGCATTTCGGCCGTCGGGATTTTATTAACAAATAAACTGGCGCTTAAAAAAGCTTCAGTATAAAGAATATTTTGCGAAGCCTGATAACGACAGAATTCCTCGAGAAGAAAAGCATAGTCATCAGCCGTTTTTAGACTGGTGGCCGCGAGAATATAAATTTCAATAAAATGCTTAAAATCTTTAAAGGCATAAAAACTTTTCCATTCTTCTAATGATTTCGCCGGAAGTTTTATTTTATTTCGCTTGGCGATTTCCCACATCGTCTCTGGTGTTGTTGCGCCTTCAACATGAACATGAATTTCAGTCTTCGGCATTTGCTTAATTCGCTCTTTCATTTTTTCCATATCACACTCTCTTTATCTAATAATAACTTACATCAGACTCTACGTCACAAAAAACTCTTTCAAATTCATACTTCGAGCACCAAACTTACCGGACAAAAGTGCGAGGAGGATTACTCATGATTTCACGCCCGGCCATTCTACTTACTATCTTAGTTTTACTTTTTATCAGCTTGAGAACTCGTGCAGCTGGAGAAAGAGAATTTACAAAAATTGCAGCTGGAGAAAGAGAAGTTGGGAAAATGCGCTGTTTGTTTATGCCTTATTAAAAAACGAGCTCTATTTGATAGCTTGAGTTTGGTGTCCAGCAATGACTACCTTTGATTTTATTAATTTTCAGGCGCTTTTTAAGACCGCGCGCTATTTGCGAAACTAAGTGACAGTTAGTATCGCCTTTTAGTTTTATCACTTCACGTACCTCAGGAATTTCCACATTAAAAGTTGTTGAAACGAAAGCTGAGGTCGAAACACCAATGGGATTATAACCTCCACTGCAAGTCACTTCTAAATCTTTAACTGTGAAGTGTTTAAGAAAATCAGTGGTTTCATTTTTGACTGAATCGCAGCTGTAGTAAGCGCGATTACTATTTGTAAATTCACTTATGATGAAACTCGTCGTGTTTTCTTGCGCATAAACTAATGAAAATAAGCTTAATAAAAAAAACATAAGACCTCCCGAATAAATAAAACTTACTTAAGACTAGCAAGTCTTCTTAGTCTTGTCACAAAGACCAAACAACGCTTAGCGTCTTTAATATTTACGCACTCTATAAATTCCTTTAGTCATTGCCCAATATTAAGTCTACAAGGGGATAATTTATTTTTTGGAGGATACCTATGAAATCTATCAAGATTTTGGCCCTACTTGTCCTAAGCACTCTTTTAAATTCATGTTTTCAAGAGCCTTACCCTAACCGTCCGTTGAATACCAATCAAATGATTTCAGATTTTCAGCAGCATCTAACAGACTATGATGTGCATTATGCCTTCACAAAATATAAAGAAACCACTCTCGATTACCGAGCACAAAAACTAGGCATAGGAGCTGGTTTACTTTTCAAAGGACCAAAAATTGAAGGCGTCCATGACGGTGTCATCAAAGCTTATAAATTTACTGAGCTTAATAAATTAATGAAGAAAATTATCCGTAGTGGTAAATTAAATAACATTACTTATTCTGCCCTTTTACAAGAATATGTGGCCTCATTTCGTGATGCTCATAACTCATTAGCTTTCATGCCTAACAATCAGAAGAATGCTTCAAAAATTGCTTACAGTGGAATTTTTGCTGTACGTGAAGGTGAAAATGCCATGGTAGCTGAAATTCATCCCTTGATGTCAAAGTCGGCCAGTTTTCCAGTGGTCCCAGGAGACATCATCACTCATGTCGATGGCGTAAAGATTCGCGATTATATTGATAATGAAATGGCACGCTTTAGAAATCTTGGGAAAGGCGAAGCCAATATGACATTCCTTATGAACGGAATTTTTAACCGCAATTCACTTCAACATGAGTTACCTGCAGTTGGTTCAGACATCGTTTTGACAGTTGAAGGTAAAGGCAATGTGACTCTTCCATGGGTTCACCGTGATTATGCTGATTTTGAATATTTACTAAATCAGTTAAAAGAAGATCCTTTTGCACTAAAAATTACGGATAAAGTAAGTGGAACATCTTTCGAATTAGTCATGGTTGAAGCTAACGGTCGTCCAAAAAATCTTTTGAAGGCCTTAGTTGGAACTAATGTTGCAGAAACTGATCTCGATGCACCTCATCTTGCTGAGAATAATTTTTTTGCATTAGCTGATGCTGTTACTTTTTCAGCTAACGCCGATAAATACCGTGAGCGTATTCAAGCAACAGGAAAAGAAGTTCTTTTAAATGAAGGTCGTTACATTCCAAGTGATGCTCTTTTCATTGAAGAAGCACAAACTTATCCAGCTTATGTGACACTAAGAAATAAAAAAATGATGGGCTATATTCATATCGGTACTTTCAGCCCACAAGCTCAAGAAGAGCAAGTCATGGCAGAACTCAATGCCACTCTAGCAAGATTCCAAGCTTTGGGTGTCGAAGATATCGTCCTTGATACTTTAGACAATCCAGGTGGTTCATTAAGTTTAGTTATCAATGTAGCGCAAGCTTTCAATAACGAAAAAAACAAAAATATCGATATGCGCTTTGGTCTTAATGAAAATTGGATGAACGATTTTTTAAAGATGACACAAGCGATTGGCATGAACTCAGAATCAGAACTTGCTCGTCGAGTTTATGAAGAATTAGAAGCTGATTTCAATAAAGGTTTAAAGCTTTCAAGCAAAGCTTATCCCATTGAAAGCTTCATGCCATACAGTATTCAACCAAATACTGGTCTACGTAAAAAATTCAATATCATCCTTCTTCAAAGTGAAGGAAATGCTTCATGCGGAGACATTCATCCATATATTATGAAAAGAAATGGTCTAGCTGTTCTAGCAGGTTCAGACACGATGGGTGCTGGTGGTAACGTGGTAAAACACTTACAAACAGGTAACACTCATGGTGAAATGCGTATTACTGAGTCGGCCCTTGTCGATGAAATGGGTGGCTTCCTCGAAAACCAAGGTGTTAAAGCCGATGTTGCGATGGATACAACTTTTAAAACAAGCGGATACGCGGATTTAATTGAAACTTCATTTGATATGCTTGCTAACCGTCGTTCATTTGCTCAGTTAAGAACAAATGCCATTAAAAAGTATCAAAAAGAAGTTTGCAATAAATTGTTAAAATTAAAATAGTTTTTTCGTATTAACGAGGGGCCTTTTTAGGCCCCTCTTTTTATTGTGAGGTTCAAGTGTTCAAGTTCATTCTCTTCACCTTATTTATTTCTCTCAATATTTATGCTCAAGAACGTGATTGGAAAGTAAAAAAAGAAATCATTAATGATGTTCCAGTTTATTTAATTAATACTGGTAGCGGTAATCAATACTTTGTAAGCACAGCCGTTAACTACGGCTCAATGAATGATGAACCAACAAGACAAGCTGGACTAGCGCACTTCTTTGAACATTTTATTCACGACGGAAATCAAGTTTTTCCAAACGCAGCGGCAGTAAAAGCGGAAGAAACTCGTTTAGGTGCAAGCACGAATGCTTTCACTAGCGCTGATAGAACTTTCTATTTTTTACAAATTCCAAAAGAGAAAATAGAAGGCGCGATGAAATTGCAGGGGGCCATGATGTCAGGCCCAGCTTGGCTTGAAAGCGAATTCGCACCAGAAATGAAAACGGTGATGGATGAAGCACTCAAGTATCAAAACGGAGAACTTTATTACCAACTTAACAGTGGAATGCATTTAAACTTATTACCTGATGGCCACCCTTTTAAAACCTACAATATCGGAACACAAGAACAACTCGCGGCCATGAATATGGATGATGTTAAGGATCTTTATTATCGAGAATACACACCGGCCAATACCAACATTATTATTGCCGGGAACTTCTCAGACGAAAACGAAGCACTTGTGGAAAATGTTAAAACTTGGGCCGCCGAACACTACCATCTACCGCAATCAGCTAAGCATCCTGGAGATGAGAAATTTACCAAAGCATCAATTCGTTATCGTCCAGTACCAAATTACTATAATGGAAAAAGCCACCGTCTCGCACTGGAAATGAAAACCAGCACCAATAATCGGCTCTTCCAACTTAATATGCAGTTGAGTCCAAAAATGGCTGGTGCAGACTATAATGTGATGGAAGTTTTGACTGATTATTTATCACTTAAATTACCTGGTAGTTTTAATTATACTGTCGTTAACGAACTTGAATGGGCCACTAGTGTTGGCTTCGACCTTTCTATTATTGGCCAACAACCAGTCATAAAACTCACAGCACAGCTAACACCTGAAGGGGCGCTTAATAAGTACAAGTTAGTCACTTTTTTCTACAACACCCTTAATCGCATCAAAACTGATGGTATCAATAAAGAAGTTTTAGAAATGATCATTAGAAGAAATATCAATTCTTATGCCAAAATTTTTACAGAAGATGTTGAAACATCCGCATCAACATTTTCTGATTTTATTAAACGCCAAGATGAAGTTATTATGTCTTTAGATTTCGAAAAAGCTTTTGGCAAAATTTCCTCAAATGACGTACAGAATGTTATTCGTTTCTTCAATCCTGAGCAAACGCTAGTTGGTTACATTGGGCCTGAAGTTGTCGCAACTAAACCTGGATTAGTTTTTAAAGAACCGGCAAACTTAGTATCGATAGAAACAGAACAAGAAAAATGGCAGCAAGCTTTTAATCAAGGTATTAACTTCTTAGATGATAAATACTACCAGCCAATTCTTCGAAAAATTCCTTATATTTCACGCGAAAGTGTTCTTGGTGTAAAAGGCCAACCACAAATTAGACAAGAAGCTAATACACGTTTGATTTATCGCCAAAGCGATCTTTCTACTGACAGTGCCATTAGAATAAAATTAACAAATCGTAGACTTAAAATCGAAGAATATGTTGCTAAAACTATTTTTGCCCATGCCTTTCAACGTGCGATTGCTCCAGAAATATCTTACGTTTCAGCTGATACGGTTCACATGGGTATGAATACTGATGTGCTGAATACTTTTTTTGAGCTTGAAGGAAATTCCTTGGCGATTCAAGATCTAACTCATTGGTTAATTAATCGCTTTGAAGACTTCACGCTGACTGACAAACAACTTGAACAAATTATTACTCGTATAAAGGCCATGGCCGCCAGTGAGAAACGCGGCATGACCGCGAGCCAAGCTGTAAAGGCTTATCAGTATAACCAATTTAAAGACCGTTACATGACGACACACTTTTTACCATATTTAGAAAATATGACTGCTGCTAAAATTAATGCCGTTGTAAAAGAAAGTATTTACTCTAATGTGGACGTTAATGTTATGGCATGGGGTGATTTCTCAGATATGGAAATGACAGGTCTTAATCAATTCGTCATGCATACCTATACCTCTGGACTAGAAGAAGTGCAACGTAATGAACTAAAAAATCTACTCGTCGAATTCGGTAAAAATGAAACATACTATTATCCACTAGCTGAAAATGCTTCTCCAGCTGACTATGGCTTCACTCGAATTTTTGCGGCCCCAAGTCATGCCAACAAACAAGACTTTATCGCTTCTATCGTACTATCAGGTCTGCTAGCAGATCAGCTTTACGAGGAAAATCGCCAGATAAAAGGTCTTGGTTATGTTCAAGGCGCAAGCTTTGGTTCAGGTACCAGACATGAACCAGGTCGCTTTCTACTCTACGGACAAACTGAAACATTAGAAAATCTCGCATCATTAAAAGATGGGATTGATGTGGTGTTAAAAGTTTATCAAGACAAAACACTTAAAATCGACGTTTTTGAGAGTCAACGCTTCTCAGTGCTTAGTACTTTTGAGCAGCAAGTGACGACCGCAGGTGAAGAATTAAACCGCATGACAAATATGTATATGCAGACAGGTGAAATTGGTTACCGCGATGAACTTGTAAAAGCGTTAAAAGAATTAAAAATTGAAGACATCTATGCTTTAGCAGATAAATATCTTTTACAACCAAAAACTGAAGGGAAATATATCGATTTCATTGCAACACGAAGTGAAAACATCCCTAAAGATGCGAAGTTATTTGATTGTAATAAATTTCTAAAACCAGAGTGATCATATGACAAAATCTTCAAAAGCGACTTATATGGGTGAAAAATTAGGTTGCACACTTACAAAGTCTGAATAATGATATCTGCTATGAAAATACTATTATTTGTTTTATTCGTTTCCCAGGCTTACGCCCAATCTTATTACTCAGAAGAATTTTTAAATTCAAAGCATGCTTTAAACGAAGCTGAATTAAAAAGCGCTCTTTATAAAATCGTATCGAAAAATCATAAGACGACAGAATACAAAGAGGCGCGTAAGTATCTTTTTGGCCAACTTCATCTTATCACTAACGGAAAAAGACTTTATAAACGTTTAACGAAAGCCGAAGGTTCTGGAAAAACTTTTACTATCTTTGATGTCTATTTAGGACGAGAACTTACGGACAAAGATTTTAAAACTGGCAAAGGTCCGACGCCATTTTATATCAATGAAGATGGAACAACGCCTGAGCAGGAAAAACCAGATCCTGAGCATACAATCATTAATACCGAACACACATGGCCAAAATCGCGTTTTAGCACGAAACATTCTCATGCGACACAGGAAGGAGATCTTCATCACCTCTTCCCGACTGACGCCAGACTTAATGCTATTCGTTCAAGCCACCGTTTTGGAATGATTCAAAATCCTGAAGAAAATGTTGGTAACGCTTTTTTAGAAGGAGCTGAGTATCAGCGTGATGCAAGTGTGACTGACGAAAATGGTATGGCCTATAAAGACCATAATAATAAGTATTTTGAACCTTCTTACGAAGCACATCGTGGTAATATCGCACGTGCCCTTTTTTATTTTTCAGTTCGTTATGAATTAAATATTGATCCAGTTGAAGAAATCTTTTTAACTCTATGGAATTTAGAAGATCCGGTGGATGAAGACGAAACACTTCGCAATGAAGCCATATACAAGATTCAGAATAATCGAAATCCATTCATAGATTATCCTGAACTTGTTTTGCAATATTAAGATGTCAACAAAGTCAGAAATATCCTACCGTGAACATTGTTTTAAGTGTATGCGCCCTCAAAAAGCGTGTTTCTGTGCGGAGATAAAACCTTTTGCAACCGAAGCCGAATTTTGTCTGCTCATGCATCCAATGGAAGCTAAATTATCTCATATAGGCACCGGACGTTTGGCCAAAGTTGCGCTTAAAAACAGTCGAATTATTGTGGGTGAAAGCTTCGATGACAATCTTGAGGTTCAAAAACTTATTCATTCGGAAGAATATTTCCCTGTTCTTTTATATCCAGGTAAAACGGCGATCAATATCTCCAAAGATGTATTACCCATGGATTATTTTCAGCAGAAAAAACCCCTTTTTTTCATTCTTGATGGAACCTGGCCATGTGCTAAAAAGATGATGAAACTCAGCCGTACTTTGCATACGCTTCCAAGAGTGAGCTTTGAAACAGAAACCGTATCCCAATATCATATTCGCCAGCAGCCTGCTAAATTCTGTCTCTCGACTATCGAATCCATCTATCAAGTGCTTTCGATTCTCGAAAAACAAGGTCGCGAAAAAGTCACACCTCAAAAGGAAACTCTTCTTTTTTGCTTAAGCAAAATGGTTGAATTCCAAATAAAATGCGCGAGTGACCCTAATCTTCAAAGTTATCGCGGAAAAATTAAGCCATATTCTAAGGTGGAAGACCGTAAGATCTCCAAAAAATGGACCAAACACAAGATTTGTTACGAGGGTTAAGAAACTACTCTAAATAGATTGTCTCATAGAGATGTCGTGATAAGTCAGCTTCGGGTACCCAGATATGACCCTTATCACACTTGTGATGAGGATAATTCGTACAGCCTTCGCCCCAACTATTACGTAAAATATATTCGCAACGATTGGCCGTATCATTAAATTGCCGTCCAACAATTGTGAGATAATGAGTGGGATATAGTTTACGGGGGCGTGGAACATCATCTTCAAAGATTCTACTTACATTGACCGCGGCCAAAATAATTTCGCCTGACTCTAGTGCCTTGTCGATATTTTTTTGATCGTCAAAAAATTCATTATTGTTCAAATATATTTTTTTTCTAAAACTATAAGGAACTTCCTCTCTCACACTTTTGCAATTCTGCTCCACCAAGTTGTCATAAACATTATCTTTGCGACTGCGAATAACCGTTCTTAAATAATCATACTGACTTAAATGTGGAAATGAATTCTCCCAAGATGCCGGTGGTGAACAAGCATATTTTTCCATATCAAACTTTGTCCCTTGAGCCTGAACTTCCCCTACTAATTTCTCTGCTTCAGTCATAATCGAGCGGATATCCATGTTAACGGTCGGCAGATCCTTTTCTAAACAAACACCACGGTCCATAACAGCATTAAATAAGATTGAACCATAGGCCGGAATATCTTCTAAGAATTCTGATTCTGAAATTTTAAAATTATGTTGTATGTCACCTGCAATTCTTTCGAAATAAGTGTTTGCAATATCTGCCGCTGAAACTTTTTTCTTAAGCTTATGGGAAATC
>JAEUWD010000028.1 GCA_016786485.1 Bacteriovoracaceae bacterium
CATTCGTATTCCTTAAAAAGGAGGTGATCCAGCCGCAGGTTCCCCTACGGCTACCTTGTTACGACTTCACCCCAGTCATCGCTCCCACCGTAGACGCTCTCCTCCGAAGTTAGAGTTACGTCTTAAGATGAAAACAACTCCCATGGTGTGACGGGCGGTGTGTACAAGGCCCGGGAACGTATTCACCGCGGCGTTCTGATCCGCGATTACTAGCGATTCCAACTTCATGAAGTCGAGTTGCAGACTTCAATCCGGACTGAGACGCGCTTTTTGAGATTTGCTCCCCCTTGCGAGTTCGCTTCCCTTTGTGCGCGCCATTGTATTACGTGTGTAGCCCTAGACATAAGGGCCATGAGGACTTGACGTCATCCCCACCTTCCTCCTGGTTAACCCAGGCAGTCTCCCTAGAGTGCCCAACTTAATGCTGGCAACTAAGGATAGGGGTTGCGCTCGTTGCGAGACTTAACCCAACATTTCACAACACGAGCTGACGACAGCCATGCAGCACCTCTCTCTGTATTCCCCGAAGGGCACCTCGAGCATTACCCCGAGTTCACAGGAGTTCAAGCCTAGGTAAGGTTTTGCGCGTTGCTTCGAATTAAACCACATAATCCACCGCTTGTGCGGGCCCCCGTCAATTCCTTTGAGTTTTAGTCTTGCGACCGTACTTCCCAGGCGGAGTACTTAAAGCGTTAGCTGCGTCACAGAGGGAGTCAATATACCCCCCATAACTAGTACTCATCGTTTACGGCGTGGACTACCAGGGTATCTAATCCTGTTTGCTCCCCACGCTTTCGCGCCTCAGCGTCAATAATTGGCCAGATAGGCGCCTTCGCCTCCGGTGTTCCTTCTCATATCTACGGATTTTACCCCTACATGAGAAATTCCCCTATCCCCTCCAATATTCTAGATAAACAGTTTCAGGCGCAATTTCGGGGTTAAGCCCCGAGATTTCACACCTGACTTTCTCATCCGCCTGCGCGCGCTTTACGCCCAATAAATCCGAACAACGCTTGCACCCTTCGTATTACCGCGGCTGCTGGCACGAAGTTAGCCGGTGCTTTCTTCTTAGGTACCATCAAGCCATGAGCTATTAGGTTCATGACCATTTTTCCCTAAGGACAGAGCTTTACAATCCGAAGACCTTCCTCACTCACGTGGCGTTGCTGCGTCAGGGTTTCCCCCATTGCGCAATATTCCCTACTGCTGCCTCCCGTAGGAGTCTGGACCGTGTCTCAGTTCCAGTGTGACTGATCATCCTCTCAGACCAGTTACGTATCGTCGCCTTGGTAGGCCATTACCCCACCAACTAGCTAATACGCCGCAGGCCGTTCTATTAGCGATAGCTTACGCCACCTTTGAAATTACTTTCACATGCGGTATTAGCACAGGTTTCCCTGTGTTATCCCCCACTAATAGGCACGTTACCTACGTGTTACTCACCCGTGCGCCACTCTACTCATCCCGAAGGACTTTCTCGTTCGACTTGCATGTATTAGGCACGCCACCAGCGTTCGTTCTGAGCCAGGATCAAACTCTCCAAGCAAAATATCTAAAATAAATTTTAAATGATTTCTTTTGAATAAATTATGATTGCTCATTACTTGTTCATTAGTCTAAATCTTACCACCAAAAGCTAATATCACTTTCGATGAATCCGACACTGGATTTAACTCCAGGACTTAGTTCCGTCGGAACCTTTGTTTCCAGTCATAAGACCTTCAACTCTTAGGTTTCTTTTACGGGTCCTTTCTCGTCTTCTTTTTGAACCATTTAAGGTTCAAAACTTGTTTTCTTTATTTGAATGTCAAAGAGCAGCCCAAGTTTCAAAAATGAAAATCCAGAAAAATGGGCAGGAGGCGAGAATAGTGTTTTTGGTTTTGAAGGTCAAGTATTTTTTAAATATAATTTTAAGATATTTATAATGAAATTTTTATAGGTTTATTTCAACAAAAAAAGTTTATTAAACGTTCTGTTTTAGAGGAAAACCACCCTGAGCAAGGGTTTGAACCACTAAAACTTCCGCCTGTTTCACAATTTCCGGCGAAAGAGTCTGAGTTGAATCTTCAAATGTGGAACGAATGGTAACTGATTTTTGAGAATCACTCATCGGATAGACATCTATTATCTTCGCTTGCTTGAATTCTTTCATCTTTATCTGACGAAGCGGTTTTAAAGCATCAGCTGCAAAAGCATCAGCGTTCATAACAACTGAACAATCAAAGACGACAGACGGAAAACGAGAGATAGGAAGATATTTTGTTTTGTCTTTTAAAGATAATTTTTCAATTTCAGATAAATCAATAATTGCCACACTGACATTGCCCTTAATTTTAAACTCACGAAGAACAATCGGATGAATCGAAGTCAGCGCGCCTAGAAACTTACCCATGATTTTTACGTTGAGATATTCTCTTGGATGAACCCCACTCCAACTATTCGGGATAATTGAATTATTAAATTTAGGATTAGCGGGAGCTAATTCAAACGAAAGAGATAAAAAGTTGAGCAACTTCTCAACCGAGTTAATCAAACTAGTAAAATTATTTTCATCCTTTGAAAAATGCACCAAAGCAACCTGATTCGATTCTTGGTTAAAATTTTTATCATCTGGTAGATACACTCGCCCCAGCTCAAATAAACGGAAATTCGCAAAGTTTTTTTGATTAACGGCAATCGCTTCTAATAATGAGGGAATTAACGAAGGACGCATGCGATCGTTTTCAATCGACAGAGCGTTAATAAGCTTCAACTCATCATTCTTCTGTAACCACGAAGCTTTCTTTAATAATTTCTCACCTACTAAAGGGTAAGTCATGATTTCAAGCGCCTGACCTGCCAAAGAGAAAAAATCTTGAATTTTACGATGTAGCTGCTTTGAAGTCGTTAAGCGCACAGGCTTAATCACACCTGAAGGCGTTTGCTCTATTATATTGTCATATCCAATAACTCGACCGATCTCTTCAATTAGGTCCGCCTCACAGCTAATATCTTTCGTCGTTCGATAAGTGGGAATAGTCACAGTTAATTTATTTGAAGCGTTTGTAACCTTGAAATCCAGTGACTCAAAAATATCTTGAATTTGCTTGGCCGCTAGTTCTTTACCTAAAGTATTGCAAATTTTGGCGACAGATGTTTCCAGGACTAATGGCTGCGCCTTAAGTTCTTCTCCTATATATGTCGGCTTTCCGACAAACTTGGCTTGCGGGAATTCTTTTAAAACGAGCTCCGCCAAGCGTAGTAGTGTCCGGTAACAAAGATGACTATCAAGGGACTTCTCATAGCGCTGAGAAGAATCCGTACGTAAACCTAGGCGAGTCGAAGTACGACGAACTTCGGCTGCTTTCCAATTGGCGACTTCGATAAAGATATTTTTTGTTTTATCGCTTACACCACTCTCAAGGCCACCCATGATACCTGCGATAACTAAGGGGCGAGACGAATCCGCAATCACAGTATCAGTTATTACTAAACTTCTATCGACTTCATCTAAAGTCTTAAGTTTCTCTTCAGCTGTGGCCCTGCGAATATTAATTTGACCACCTTGGATTTCATTGCGATCAAAAATATGGTTTGGCATACCCAGTTCGATCATAACGTAATTACTGATATCAACGATGTTATTAATCGAGCGCAAGCCAACTGATTCTAATTTTTCTTTGAGTTCCGCTGATGATGGTCCGACTTTCACTCCATCGATGCTTAAACCCCAATAAGCTTTCAAGGCCGAGTCTTTATCGTAAGATAACTTTATTGGTGCCGAGCTCGAATTGAATTGAGCTTCAATCTTTTTTTGCCAGTCAGAATTAAAAGGATTTGAAAGTGGCATTTTAAATATCGCCGCTAACTCTCGAGCAAATCCATAATGTCCCCATAAGTCTGGTCTGTGAGTTAATGATTTATTATCAATTTCTAAAATAACGTCATCAGCTTTCTTTAAATAATCTTTAAGCGTTTGACCGATTGGCGTTGAATTAGACAATACCAATAAACCCTCAGGGCTTTCGCCAAGACTTAATTCAGGTGCCGAACACAGCATCCCATCTGAAAGAACGCCTCGAATTTTTTTAGGTTCCAGTGTCATACCATTTGGCAGAGTTGTGCCAATTGGGGCGTAGAAAATACGAATACCATTTTTTACGTTCGGCGCTCCACAAACTACTTCTTTGGTTTCTTTAGCACCGTAATCAAAAGTCACAAGATTTAATTTGTCAGCTTCAGGATGGGGACGGAAAGATTTAATTTCGGCGACTTTCACTTGGTTAAAATAAGCCGCAGTTGAAATAACATCTTCAACCTCAGCTACCGACATCGTTACCACATTGGCCAACTCATCAGCTGGCATCTCTGGTAATTTCACGAAATTTTTAATCCAATTTATTGATAATAACACCGAGTAACCCCGTTAAAATGATTTAAATTGAGAGACAAATTTTAAGTCTCCACTGTGGAAATGGCGTAAATCTTCAATGCCGTAACGAACCATCACTAGGCGATCAAGGCCTAAACCAAAGGCGAAGCCATTATATTCATTCGGATCGATTCCACTCATTTTTAAAACGTTCGGGTGAACCATACCGCAAGGTAATAACTCTAACCAACCACCGTGAGGTGATTCACCCTTGCCTGGTTTTTTCCAGCGAATATCGAGTTCAAAACCTGGCTCTACGAACGGAAAGAACCCTGGACGTAAACGTATTTCAAAATCCTTCTTAAAAATTTCCTTTAATAAGGTTTTCATAAAATAAATCAGATTTGCGACCGTAATATTTTTTCCCACCATCATGCCTTCTAGTTGGTGAAAGCACATTTCGTGAGTGGCATCGGTTCTTTCATTTCGAAATACTTTGCCTGGGCCCACAAATTGAAATGGTGGCTTGCGCTGACTCATACCTCGTACTTGAATCGTACTGGTGTGAGTTCTCAGCAAATGCTTCATATCTTGAAACCAGAAAGTATCTTGCATATCGCGTGCGGGATGGTCAGACGGAATATTAAGCGCTTCAAAATTATGAAATTCATCTTCAATATGAGGTCCATCTAAAACCTCAAAACCCATGGATAGGAAAATATCTTCGATTTCACGTTGAATGAGTGAAACTGGATGTAAACCTGAACTTTTAAGTCCTTGTTCGAGCACGCTGTCAGTTAAGGAAAAATCAACTTTAGAATTCTCTAAAGTTGAATTGATTTCTGCTAATTCAATCTCGGCCAGTTTCTTTTGAACTAATTCTTCGATTTCGTTTTTATATTGATTCGATTTGCTGCCTAAAACTTTACGTTCTTCAGGGGTCGCATCCTTCAGTGATTTCAAAATCTCCGAAAGTGTGCCGGTTTTACCCAAAATTTGTGATTTTAAGTTCAAGACATCATTGGTTTTGTTCAATTTGTTTAATTGATTTTTAAAATCAGTATATAAAGTTTCTAAACGACTAAGCATGTGAAAGTTGTAGCACTATTATATCGAATTTAGAAGCTTGGCACGCCATTGATTGAAGATTTTTATCTTTTCCGGGTCAGCGTAATCCGGATAAGTCCAAGGAAAGGTCGAAAAAGTTTTATTTTGAAACATGTAAGTCAAATCAGCGTAAATCCCTTGGCCGAGATAGACTCGATGAACATAGGGCTTGCCCGTGGCCAGAATAAAATTCTCTAAACTTAATAAACCGATATCTAAATTAATGGTTCTTTTTTTATCATGGGCATATTCATCTTCAAGATTTTGGGCCCAAATTTTTGCCGCGAGCATGACTTCACGTGGTTGAGGCCTAAAATCGATGATAAAAAAACGCTCGAGCTCTGATTTTTCGCCCATTTCTTTTGAATAGTAATCAAAGAGTGGATTATTAACGGGTATATATTCCTCGCCAACTTGATACTTGTTGGTCCAAAGCTTAAGGCATTCAGCCTTTGAAATTTTTTTCGAATTAAAAAGGAAGCTTCCAAACAGAAAGGATGGAGTTGGTGTTGAAAGGGAACTCATTATTTTATCTGTGCGGCCAAACGATCGTAATAAGCCAGTAACTCTTTTTGAGTAACATTAGCAGTTCCTTTCTTGCCGACGACAACACCAGAAGCACAGTTACCAATCCAAGCCGCCTCTTCTAAAGTTGCCCCTGCATTAAGCGCAGCAGAAATAGCACTAATTGCCGTATCACCAGCACCGGAAACATCGAAGACTTCAGTTGCAGCGGTTGGTATAATTTTTAGTTTCCCATTCGCACTTCGATCCATAAGTGCCATCCCGTCACCACCAAGAGTGATAACGATTTTTGAAAGTTCGAGTTTATCGACTAAAATATTGGCGAGTTCATTAACGTCTTTTACGTTTCTAAAACCTAAAGTTTCAGCGATGATTTGAGATTCTAAATAGTTTGGTTTTAATAAATCAGCTCCACGATAATATTTAGGTGGAGTCGTGCGAGATGGATCGATGGCGACCATTTTACCTTGCTCTTTGAATTTATTGATCAAAGTTTTACACAACTCTTCAGTGATAAGCCCTTTACCGTAATCTTCGATAATTAACATCGAATGTTCTTTATAAAAATCTTCCAGACGGTTCATGACTTTGTTATAAACGTCTTTATTTATTTCACTTTTTGTTTCGTAATCAACGCGACAAATTTGCTGAACGTTGGTGGTAACTCTTTCTTTGAAAGTCGTCATACGTTCTGAAGAACGAACAACGCCCCAAGTTTTAAGTCCCTGCTCTTCTAATAAGTCTTCCAACAAACTGGCATTTTTATCTTCACCGGCAACACCACAAATGGTTGATTGAACCCCAAGACTTTGAAGGTTATCCGTCACGTTAGCGGCCAAACCTAATTTCATCCATTCTTTGCTCACCTCAAGAACTGGAACCGGTGCTTCCGGCGAAATACGTTTAACTTCACCAAAAGTATATTTATCCAAACCAATATCACCTACAACCAGGATGGGTTTTAGTTTCGAAAAACCCGCGAGGATTTGTTGGAATCTACCTTTTTCAATTAAACTCATTTTTTAGCCTTTTTTACTTTTTATATGCTCATTAACTTCTAAAAATATTGAATCAACTTCGATTCTGGCCATACATTCGTAATACGGACACTTATCACCGACGCAAATTTCAACTTCACCACAGACAACTTCGGGCACCACTACTTTAGAACGAGACGAATCAAAATGGAAGGGCGCCCAGCGAAAAGCTGAAAGTGACTTAATCGGAAGGTACAACCCGAGTGTTTTTAAACCTAAGGCATTTGCCATATAGTAAGCACCTGTGTTGTGACCTACGAAAAGATCAGCTTGGCTCAAAACTTCAATAAAGTATCGCAAACCATAGGTCAAAGCATCGAAGTAAAAAACTTTTTCTGATAGGGTTTTGTATTTCTTCTTATTGATTTCATTTTTAAAGGCCAATAAAGAATCCTGATCTTCTGTTCGGTAAGAAACCACATAGTGATAGTTATTGGGGCACTTCTGCTCAATTTTATCAATCAACTTAATCATGTTTCGCATCGGCCAAGTTGGGTGCATGTATCGTGCAAATGGGTGAAGAAAAATAATCTTCTTATTTTTGTTTTCATCTGTTTTTAAAATCTGCTGATAAAATCTTTCTAAACTTCGCTTAGCACTTTCAGGATCGATATAAAGCTTAGTTTCTAAGATCTTTTTTTCCGAAGCATGATACTGGAAACCTAAACTTGATAGAACGTTGAGGTTGTATTCCGTTTCGTGCATTTCAGTGAACTCACGTTCCTGACGTACCAAATGATTAAAAAAGAGATAGCTAAAAAGTCCTGTATAGAGACCAGTTCTATTAGGAACTCGCTTTAAACAAGCCCAAACACTCGCTAAGTGTCCACCGCCAAAATAAAAATAATGATCAACCTTTACGTCTTTCCACTTACGGTTAAGGTACCAAAAGAATTTCCAACGTGATCCCATTTTATCAATCGCCCAAATTTCATTGATATGTGGATCATGTAAAAAAATATCTCGACCATACTTACTGGTGATCGCAATGATGTATGCGTCTTTATACTTATCTTTGATGTATTTAAGTACAGGCGAAAAAAGCACCATTTCGCTTAATGATTCAGGAAGTTTTAAAACAATTTTCATGCTGAGAAATTCCGTCCTTAAGAGGAGAGATAAATTTGTCTAATTTTATCGACCACTTCATCGATTGTCATCTTGGAAGTATCGATTTCAAAAGCGTCATCGGCTTTTTTTAAAGGTGCAATTGAGCGGTTAATATCGCGCTCATCACGAATTTTTATATCTTTTAGTATTTGTTCAAAATCAATCTCTTCTTCGCCACGTCCTTGTAACTCTTCAAAGCGTCGCTGGGCGCGTTCGTTAGGATCGGCCGTCAGGAAAATCTTGCATCGGGCCTGAGGAAAAATAACCGTTCCAATATCTCGTCCATCGAGTACACAAGCGGCTTTGCCGGCCAATTTTCTTTGTTCTAGCGCTAGATAGTTTCTCACGACTGGAATCTTAGAAACTAGCGAAGCTAATTCTGAAACACGGTGCTCACGAATAATGTCGGTTAAATCCACATTATCAACTTTAATGCAAAGATTGTTTTGTGGAATATATTCAAACTTAATGGAATCGAGAGTCTTGGTGATTTTCTTTTCATCGGCTGGGCTTAGTTCATTTTTTTTTAAATCAATTCCATGCTGGTCAAGCGTATAACCGATAGCACGAAACATTGCGCCGGTGTCGATATAAACCAGATTTAAATCATGTGATAATTGTTTTGCTACGGTCGATTTCCCGCTGCCTGAAGGGCCATCAATTGCCAATACATTTTGCTTAGCTTTCAATTATGAAATCTCCATCTTGCTCAAATAATGAAATTTTTCTGAGAATTCTAATTTCATATAATACTCATTTTTTACCACTTTGAGCAAGATGGGATTGATTTTATAAATAAGATCATCTTTAGGTTGTTTTAAGTGTTCACCACGACTCCACTGGGGGTAACCTTTTCCAGACTGTGATTCCATTAAAAAAGAAAAAAGGAAAAGTTCCGACTGATCGCAAGAATTTAATAATGGCTTAAATTTCTGGAAAATTTTTATTTCTTGTTGTGGGTCAAAAACATTAAGCGAATGAGCTTGTTTTAAGGCCTGAATTTGGATCACTAATTCTTTACGCGAAAGCATTTGATTCAAAATTGAACGACTGACTTCAAATAATTCTGTCCTGAGAGTTTCGAGTTTAGTCGACATAAGAAGCAGCGACTTGCAGCTGTAGACTTTGCACAAGAGTGTTGAATGCAGCACTCACTTTATTTAAATAACGATTCTTAACGGCAATAGGCAGACCTTCACGTAATCTCATTCGGGCCCAACCTGGTCCCATATTGTAAGCGACGGTTGCAATTCGAACATTTTCAAATTCGTTCTTGAGTAACTTGAGGTAGAAAATACCAAACTCCATGTTCAAAAAGATGGGCTTAAACTCATTAAGTTCCTTTTGATTTTTAACTCCAAAATTTTGACGGAAAAATTTCAAGTTATTATTAGCACTTAATTCTAAATTCTGACGTTTCACTTCATTAACTAAAAAACGATGAGTCGATGGCATAATTTGCATCATCCCTCTCGCTCCTACTGGGCTTACGGCCTGTGGATGGAAATGACTTTCAACCCACATGACGGATAAAACCCAAATCGGATTTACATCATGCTTACGAGATAGAAATAAAATCGAATCGAGATATTTTGAAACATGTTTTTGTGTTCTACTTGGAAATGAATTTAAAAGTTTTGCTGATAATTCTTCAGCATCTAATCGATGCAAATTACTGCCCGGATTGTATTCAAAAAGTTCGTAATTATACTTATTGTCGGAGTATTTTATCTCAAATTCATCCAGTACTGTAGAAGAACGAATCTGGTAAGTATCAGATGCAGAGTTGAGTCTGTAGACAATCAGGAAGCTTGCAGCTAGTACCCAAGCAAGTCTAACTTTGTTCTGACTAAGTTCAGCTAACCAATAACGTAACGTGCTACTTAAATCCATAGTTCAAAACTTTTAACTTAGAAAATTCGACTATGTAAACTTGCATGTGGTAAAAATTAAGATGTTTTTTTGATTATTGCCTAAAATTATGAGGTTACATGAATAAATTATCTAGTGAAAAATCTCTCTATTTGCTCGAACACAAAGATAATCCTGTCGAATGGTGGCCGTTTGGCGCAGATGCCATAAAAGAAGCGCAGAATAAAAATCTGCCTATTTTTTTATCCGTCGGATATTCTGCGTGCCATTGGTGTCATGTTATGGCGCATGAATCATTCTCTTCTCCAGAGGTGGCTGAATTTTTAAATAAAAATTTTATTAATATAAAAGTTGATAGAGAGGAACATCCTGATCTTGATCAATATTATCAAAATGCTTGCCAAATATATACAGGACGCGGTGGCTGGCCACTTAGTGTTTTTCTCACGACAGAGATGAAACCTTTTTTCGTCGGGACATACTTCCCTCTCACCTCCAGACAAGGTATGCCGAGCTTTCTCGAAGTTATTCAGAAGCTAAGTGATAGTTATGTGAACGATCAAAAACAAGTGCAAGACAATGCGCAAAGATTCACACAAGCGATTGCTGAAAAAGTTCAACCTAAATCAGTTCCATATTCAGGGCATTTTCCACATCCCATGGGTCTATTAAAGGCTCTCGATA
The DNA here is from genome assembly GCA_016786485.1 of Bacteriovoracaceae bacterium. Taxonomy (GTDB): domain Bacteria; phylum Bdellovibrionota; class Bacteriovoracia; order Bacteriovoracales; family Bacteriovoracaceae; genus JAEUWD01. The sequence goes on from JAEUWD010000028.1 coordinate 10,687, forward strand.
ATTATGCTGATAAAGAATATGGAAGTTATGGTGGGGCACCTAAATTTCCTCACTTTGCTTTTTATGAGTGGGCAACAGAACAAATTTTAGAAGGCGTTATTGAAGCCGAACAAGCTCAACATATTACAAACAGTATCGAAAAAATGTTGTTAGGGGGAATTTACGATCACGCGCGCGGTGGAATTCATCGTTATTCAGTCGATGCTGAATGGTTAGTGCCGCATTTTGAAAAAATGCTTTATGATCAAGCAGGACTTCTGACCGTTCTTGCAAAATTTTCTTTATTTAGAACATCTCCACTCATCCAAGCGGCATTGGCGAATACACTCGATTATCTCGAAAAAGAAATGTTATCAGAAGAAAATTATTTCTTTTCAGCCCAAGACGCGGATAGTGAAGGTCATGAAGGGTTATATTTTACCTATTCTTATGATGAATTCTTAGAAATTCTGAAAGATTCAAATTTAGAATCGAAGAAAGAACTTATTTTAAAACTGATTCCTATTGATAAAGAAGGTAATTTTGAAAATGGATTGAACATTATCCATTTTAATCCTGAATTTACCAATGAGCTTTATCAAGCAGAAAACTGGAAAACTATCCATGAGCTTAAACAAGCTCTACTTAAAGTAAGAAGACAACGTATTCCACCAAAAACGGATACCAAAGGTCTGGCGAGTTGGAATTTCATGTTGATTAAGGCACTGATTGATGTGGTTCAATATGCCCAAGGAGATGAGATAAAAACCAACGCACTTAATCTTATCAAGAAAGCGCTACCTGGGATTGAGAAGAAATTTCTACTTCCATTAAAAGATGGCCGTTACACCATTTCTCAAAGTACGACACGAGAAGATCAATTGAGTCTTTTTGAAAACTTTGTTTTCTTCGCAGAAATGAATTTACGACTTTATGAAATGACGGGACTAGAGACATATAAAAAGAACGGTAAGCAGACGATGGAATTTATTTTTAATGAATTCAGTAAAGAGAACCGTTTTTATACACGCAGCCTAAGCCATGAAAATGCAAGGCCTTATCCGAATCAAGAACAATTAAATTTTGATAGTTCGTATAAATCACCATTGCCGACACTTATTTTCTTAATGCGAAAATGGCATAGTGTTTTTGATTTTTCAAAACAACTTGAACAATATCACGATTTAATTAAAGAACTTAAAGATCTGACTTTAATGAATCCTTTTGGATGTGGCGAAAGTTTACGAGCACTCACCTACCCTGATTTGGCCTTCAAGAAAATTGAAGTTCCTCTGAGTTGGTTACAAGAAGATAAGTTTCTTAAGTTTTTACCTTATTTCTCAAGTCGTTTTGCCCTTCACTACACACAAGAAAATAATCTGTGGCAATTTTGTACTTCACAATCTTGTGAATTAACCGGTAAAAGCCTAGATGAGTTTGTAAAAGCTTTCGGTCAGACTCAGGAGCAAAATGGATAATTTATTAAAAGGCATCACCGTTCTAGATTTTTCTCATCGTCTCCCTGGTCCTTTGGGAATGAATATTTTAGGAAAAATGGGCGCAAAAGTTATCAAGATTGAGGATGCTAAATTTGGAGACGCTTTTGTCACCGGCTTATTCAGCTCTTTTGATCCCAGTTTTGAAGATTGGTATAAAGGTTTAAATGAGTTTAAGGAAATTATCAAATTAGATTTTAAAGCTGAAGCAACGATCGCAAAATTACACACCATGATCAAAAATGCAGATGCCATTTTGATGACATTACCAGACAAAATTAAAACTTCATTAAAGCTCACAGATGACGACTTAAAGAAAATCAAAAAAAATATCGTCGTCGTTGAAATGGGTTCATCGACTCAACATCAAGAATCAATGCATGATCTCAACGCCATGGCCTTAACTGGTATGATGTCACTGCATGTGGCCCAAACTGATGAAGCGATTGTTGCGCCACCTTTCTTACCCATTTCAGGAATTTTCTTTGGACAACAATTAGCGACCCAGCTTTTAGCAGGAGTCTTAAAGGCCCAAAGAGAAATGACTTTCGTTAAAACGACAGCTTATTTATATGATACGGCCGATTTTTTATGTAAACCGCTTTGGTCACAAAATTTGCGTGATAAAAAGATGGTAAAATTCCTTCATAACGGGGCGTTTCCATGCTACTGTATCTACCGAACAAATGACCATCATTACGTCGGTGTCGCAGCCGTTGAAGAAAAGTTTTGGAATGAATTTTCTCAAACTTTCGAAATCTCACTGCCGGCAAATCAACGTTTTGATCAAGATAAAGCGGCTTTCCTTTCAATTGCGAAATCGATAGGAAAACTTAATCTCGCTGATATAGAAAAAATGTTAAAGAACAAAGATATGTGTGTATCAATTATAAAAAAAGTAAACTAAAGGAAAAATTATGAGTCGCGTATTTGCATTTCACTACATCTTAAAAGACAACTCAGGAACAACCATTGATAATTCTTATGAAAGAGGTGAACCACTTGTTTTCCTAGAAGGCAGTGGTCAAATTATCCCTGGTCTTGAAACTGAACTCATTAAAATGATCATCGGTGCCAAGAAAAGTGTTGAAGTAAAAAGTGCTGATGCTTACGGTGATATTCATGCTGATATGGTCATCGAAGTTGAAAAGAAACAATTTCCAAACAACGGCGAAGGCTTAAATGTTGGAGATATGTTCCAAATTTCAAACGATCCACATGCTCCACTTTTTAAAGTGATTAAACTAGCAAATGATAAAGTTACCCTTGATGGAAATCATCCAATGGCAGGAAAAGACTTATTTTTTGAAGTTGAAATTACTCAAATCCGTAAAGCAACTCCAGATGAGCTAGCTCATGGTCATGCTCACGGTGCTGATGGACACGGTCACCACCACTAAAATTTAGGTAAACTTCGTTTTAGATAAAAACAGCTGACCATGCTTTTCAGTCACCAGCTTATAAGGATCTTCTTGCAAGTGAAGAAACCCATCGAGGTCGAGATAATCGGCCAGAGATGATATTTCGATCGCTGAAGAAATGCCTAAAGTTGTTTCGATCATACAACCTAACATCGTTTTCATTTTATATTTTTTGGCCTGCTTCAAAAGATAAATAGCATTGATGTAACCACCAGCTTTCATTAGTTTCACATTGATGCCATGAAATTGATTGGCGAGTTTATCAAAGTCAGCTTCATCCGTGACTGACTCATCAGCGATGATGGGATAAGGTGATTTTTTCTTCAGCTCTTCATATTCCATTTCACAATTGGCCGGAAATGGTTGTTCGATAAATTCCACATTCATTTCTTTTAGCTCAAAAAGAAATTTCATGAAATTGTCAAAATCGGTCCATGCTTCGTTCGCATCAATTCTTAGTGGCTGATTAGTAAGTTCGCTGACCAGCTTTAGGGTTTCGAGACCCGTTTTAGCATCGACTTTAATTTTTAAACTTTTATATCGAGAATATTTCGGAACAAATTCTTTAAGTTTTTCAAGTTCCATAATTGGAATAGAAAAAGAAGTTTTTATACTCTTGGGTACATCTAGATTAAATGCCGTATGCACCGGAATTTTCTTTTTACGCAAACGAGTGTGGATGTAAGTTGATTCCAAACCAAAACGCAAAGAGCGAGCAATTTCTAGCGTATTTAAAAATCCAGAAAACTCTTCGAAATCCAATTCCTCTTGGTTATAAACACTTAGAAAATAATCAAAGTCTTTTAAGATTTGTTCGTGAGTTTCACCATAACGCGTGCTTGGGGCAACCTCCCCCATGCCTTGAATTTTATCGAGCTGCCACTTCACAATAAAATTTTCCTTCACCAATGTCTCACCACGGGCAATTTTCCAAGGGTAGAGCAAAGGGAGTTTTTTTCGTTCTATAGTAAAGGCGTTTTTATCTGTCATATTTACCTGGGCCTGATTGCCATGTTTTATTGCTAGTCAAAGCCCTGAAAAATTTGAGGCTTAAAATTATTATCCTCAAAAAACTTAATAAAATCAAATGGTTATATGTGAAAATACTAGAGTGGTTTTCTCAAATTTTGCTCCTTCTGATTTTGCCTTAAAATAGAATTAGGGCTTTAGAAAAAGTCGAATAATTACGAGAAGTTGAATATGAAATACAAAATCCTTTCGTTGATGATCATAACTGACTTACTTCTTGCGCCTGTGATGGTCTCGGCCCAAACTCCTTGCCCAGAAGGACATCAATATACGCCTTCGACAAATACTTGTAATTTGATTCCAGGGTATAAGCCGCCAACTTCAGCGACAACAACACTTCCTGGGGCTGATGAAATTGTTGATTGCTCAAAAATTGAAAATCAAGGTGAGCAGACAAAGTGCTACAAAGAAGATGCGGATAAAAAACTCTCTGAGTCAGGACTTGAATCATCAAATCCTCTTAGCGGCAGCAAGCTAACTGCCATATCTGCAGGAATAAGCGTTGGTTTAGGCACATTAGCTTTTGTTGGGGCTGATACAAAGAGCTGCAAAATCAATTCTGTTAGGTTCATCAAAATAGCTGCGGTTACAAACGCCGTAAGTGAATTATCAACATTAGTAATTTATTCTTCCAAGCTAAGCTCACTTGATAGGAAATATAGAGAGATTATTAATACTTCAAACACTGAAGATGAAACTGATGAGACGAAAAACAAGGAAGGTGTAAATGCTCAAGATAAAGCTTACGAGTTCGTTATCGAGCAAGAAAAAACATACAAAACAATCGGAACTACAAAAGGGATTGTTTATGCTGTAACTGGCGCACTATATGCAACAGCAGCTGTATTTTCAGTTATCGAGCAAATTGAAAATACCACTGAGTACACCAAAGAAGGTACCGCGCAACTCCAGCTCACAGCGGCGGAAGCATCTTTATCAAGTTGCATATTACCTCCAGCATGTGCAGCAGCGTCGAGTGCTGTTGCTACCGCTTCTGCTAATTACGTTCAAGCCAAAGCCAGTCGTATAAAAACTGTTAACACAAATACCTGTCGAGCGGGAGAAACCGAGAAGGAAATCAAACAGGCAGAAGATGAGGCTGCAAAACATTTAGACGAAGTAAATAAGGCAGCTGCGAAAAGAGCAGCTGAGCAAGCAGGTGAAAAAGTAGCTGACGAAGCCACGCAAACAGTCACACAAGAAGCGACCAAAGAGGTTACCAAAGAAGCTGGTAAAGCATTGGGGAAAGACATCGCTGCTCAAAATAAAGATAAAATGGTCTCACAGACAAATACTGGAATGAAACTACCCGTTATCTCACTAGTTGCGGCCGTCGGACTTTATTTTCTTGTTGATACACTTTTAAAACCAGAAAAAAATAATACGCCTGCTCCGGCACCTACATCTACTTTTTATAAGAAGCCTTTTAGCATTGATCCTTTTGATTTGTTCTTCAGTCAAAAATTTGGAATGGTAAATCATTTTTGGTCCAAGATTATTTATGAAAGTGTAAACTATGTTCACGCCATGGCGCTCTTGGGTGGATTAGAAAAAAACATTAAGCAATTAAACTCACTCCTTAAAAACCCGATTTCGAGAGCTGTTGTAGCTGGTAGTATGGCAGCTGTTAGTGGTACGCTTTCATCACACTCATTTAAAGAAGCAGGCAAAGCTGAAAAAAGAATAAAACACCTACAAAGCGTTAGAGATAATGAGTTTGCTTCAACTGCTGCACCAGCAATCGCTCCATGTACGGAAGCAGACAGGGGAAATTCATTAAAGCCTGAATGCTACTGCTATAATCCTAGCGGTGATAATAATACAAATTCAGAAAGTAATATTTGTAAAAAAGTTTGGGAAGAAAACAAACAAAAAAATAGAAAAAAAGTAATTAACAAAATAGCTGAAACTGAAAATATCAAACCAGAGTTTTGTATTAGTGAAGGTAACACTGCGGACTTTTCATGCAAATGTAAAGATACGGGCAAATGCCAGTCAATTCCACCGAATATAAATTTAGGTAATATTGGGTCTAGCTATCTAACGAATGCTATCAACGATGCCAATGCGCTCATGTCTGGTCGTTATAGTGGCGGTGAACTAGCTGCACAGAAAAGTACACAAAATGCGATGGCATTGCTGAAGGGAGCAAGTAAACTTGCAAAAAGTAAAGGCATCGACAAAGAAATGGCACCACTTAAAGCGCAAGTCGACAACATGATGAACAACTATCCTCCGGCCGTGCTTGATGCTTATAAAAATGCCAATGGTATGGGTGGTGGTGCTTCGAGTGCTGGCTCATTAGCAAGTCTCAGTCCAGAGCTCAAAAAAGATATTGAAAAGAAATTAGGAGAGGAATTTAAATCCATCGATGTTGATACTTCAGGTACAAGCAGTGCAACCTCAGGAATGGATGATAGTATTGATTTCGGATTTGATGACGAGCCTGTTACGATTGAAGATGCCACCGCTGCCCTCGACACAACTGATGCCATGAATGCTGAATATGAAATGAATGTTGATAGTGATATTAGTCCCGCAGGTTCCGACACAAATATTTTTGACATCGTATCACTTCGATACAAACGAAGCGGCTACCGCAGAATTTTTGGAACAAAAGATGAACAGCAGAGTCTTGATACAGCGGAGAAAACAGACATTAGTCAATAATAGCTATTAGGAAAATATTATGAAAAACCTCATGCTTGTTTTTATTCTTGTTGGCCAACTGGTTCTTTCGCCTGTGGCTTGGTCCTTAACTCAAGCTGACTGTAAAGCAGGGAAAATTTTTAATTCTAAGACTGGTGCATGTGAAGATTGCGCTCAGGGAACTATCTATAATTCGACAACTAATACGTGCGATGTTCGACAAGATGTTTCTGAGCTGCAAGGTGAAACGCAAGAGTGTATGAAACTTGAGTCTACTGAAAAACAGAAAGAATGTATGGAAGCAGCTGCCAAAACTCAACTCGATGATTCGGGTCTCGAAGCTTCAGATGTCAATGGAAGTAAAATATCAGCAATCGCAGCTGGTATTAGTGTTGGTTTAGGCACACTCGCTTTTGTTGGTTCAGATACGAGAAAATGTGCTGTTCGTTCTGTGCAGTGGATAAAAGCCGCAGCTATCACCAATGCTGCCAGCGAACTTTTGACACTTTGGTATTATACCAACCGCTTAAATAGCCTTAATGAAGAATTCGATGAACTGACCATGAAACCTAAAACTGAAGACGAAAAAATTGATGACAAAAATAAACGTGGCGTGAATCTGCAAGATAAAGCTTTTGAATACTTAATCGAACAAGAAAAACATTTTAAAGCCGTTGGTAATATCAAGGGAAGCGTTTACGCTGCGACTGGTGCCATGTATGCGACAGCTGGAGTTTATGCGCTTACTGAGCAAACACAAATTGTAACAGCGGCAGCAACAGCGAAGGCAACTTGTGCGGCAGCAGATGCAGCTTCCGTGGCCACTGCTGGTAGCGCAAGAGCAGCTTGTGATTCAGCTAAGCTTGCATACCAAAATACGCTAAAGATCAATACATGTAATAGTCCAGAAAGTAACAATGAGCAAAAAAAACTGGAAGAAAATGCAGAAGAAAAATTTAAAGAACCGACTAAGCAAGATATTAGAGCGGCTAAAAATCAAGATTTAAGAGATGAAGTTAATAAGAACATTCAAGAAGTTACGGATAAAAATCCAACCGGCTTCACTCAGAAAAACACAGGAATGATATCACTAGCAAGTGCCGTAGGTTTTGGTTTTCTGATGAAAACACTGAAAAACAATGCACCAAAACAAAGCGCTTTACCTTTTGAAAATGAATTAATGGTTTTAGAAACGATGGTTTATCAAAAATATAGCTTTGTGAATTATTTTTGGTCAAAAATTATTACCAGAGGAATTCACCTAGCATTAGCTGAGACTGATGCTGCGAAGAATGGGATTTTAGCTGAAATGCAAAAAGAAATTGGAAAACTACGTAATTTATTATTAAAACCTCTAAGTCGTGCGGCCGTGGCCGGTGCCATGACTGCAGCTTCAACTGCACTTTCCATACACGCTTTTAAAGAAGCTAAAAAGGCTGACAAGCGTATGGATTATTTAGAAGGCGTGAGAAAAGATTTTGCCAAGACTGCTGCACCAGCAATTGCTCCGTGTACTACTGAAGATCGTGGTAATCCGCTAAAACCGATGTGTTATTGTTACGCACCTGAAGGCGGCAAAAACGGCGAACGTCAAAAAAGTCAGGTTTGTAAGAAGCAATGGAACGAAAATCCGAGCTTGGCCGAACGTGGTGAATATGAAGAAAAAACTGTAAACGCACCAGTTCCAAAACTTTGTATCAGTGTTAACAACACTGCTGACTTTGGATGTCGTTGCAAAGATGAAAAGACTGGAAAAAATAAATGTAAATTTATTTCGCCATCATCTGCCATGAGTGGAATACGTTCGAATGCTTTAAAAAATTCTATCACCGATGCCAATTCGCTTTTTTCAGGTGACTATGGTGGTGGTGAATTGAGTGCTCAAAAGAGCCGTGAAGCAGCTATCGGTCTTTTAAAAGCATCAAAGAAATTAGCAAAAGATAATGGCTTAGAAAAAGAACTCGCGCCACTTCAAAAACAAGTCGATAGTATGTTTGCGAACCCATCACCGACTCTCTCTGGTGCTTTTGAGGGTGCTTTTGCAGGAAGTAGTACGAATTCACTCGCCAGCTTAAATCCAGAACTCAAAAAAGATATTGAAAAGAAATTAGGTGATGAATTCAAAGCCATTGGTGTTGAATACATGAGCCCAACTGGAAAGACAGCCGCGGCCGCAGATGATGGTTTCAGTTTTAATTTGGATGACTCAGGTGGTGGTACGAGTATCGAAACAACTTCTATCGAAGAGGTTGATACGATGAATGCGAAATATGATATCATTCAAAATAGTGATATCGATCAGCGCTCAGATAGTAATTTATTTGATATACTTTCCTTGCGTTATCAAAAAAGTGGATTACGTCATATTTTTGGAAAAAAAGAAGAACAAGAACGACTTGATGACGCTGCAAATACAGACATTAATCAATAGGAATTCTCATGAAATTTGACATCCTCACCGGACGAAGTACAAGTCATCTCATGGAGCTTTTGCCTCATCAAAAATTAGTCCATAAAGATATGCGTGATGATTTCGAACGCCTTTATCTCGCGGGTAAAGCGGCAGGCTTTGATATTCAAATCACAAGCTGCTTTCGCGGCTTTGAGCAACAACTGAATATTTGGAATGCTAAAGCACTCGGACAACGTGTGCTACTTGATTCACATGGTGAGCCGATTGATTACAACACTCTTTCACCTGAAGAAATTGTATTGGCCATTATGCGATGGTCAGCGATTCCGGGAGCTTCTCGTCATCACTGGGGAACCGATGTGGATGTCTTTGATGGTAATACGATGAAGCGTGAAGATGTTCAGCTAACTCCACAAGAAGTAGCACCAGATGGGCCAAGTGGTAAACTTCACCTTTGGTTAAATGAACAAATTAAAAAAAATAAAAGTTTCGGTTTCTTTCGTCCCTACTCAGCTGATCTAGGAGGAGTCGCTCCAGAAAAATGGCACTTGAGTTATGCCCCCATTTCAAATGAATTTTTTCAGGAATATACGTTAGATGTTTTTAAGAAAAATCTTGAACAATCTAATCTGGAATTAGCTCATGTGCTATTAGAAAATCCTGAATTTTACTTTAAACAATACGTCACAAATATCACAAAAGCCCCTTTTTAACGGAAAGAATTACCATTGACGCTATTCCTTAATGAAACGCTTATCCGAATACGATAAAATAAAAAGCTACGACTCAATAAGGATATCGGATTTTATTAATGAAGCGATTGTTTCTATCAGTTATTTTTCTCACCATTGGTTTAACTCAAACAACTTACTCATTTGAGAATTTTACCATTGATGAACAAAGTGAAATTGATGGCATTAAGTTGTCATCAGGTAAGCTCGATTCGACTCGAATGTATTCAGCTACTGTCTCACGAGAAATTGATGTGGAAATTGAAAATCTTCGTAAGGCCATTACTGAATTTGAAAGTCGATGTAATAATCAATATCGCGACAAGAGAAAATACACAGAAGAAAATTTCACTTGTACACAAAAGAATGCCAATCTGATTGAATCGATTCGTATCAATGATATCAAATCACCTAAATCAGAGCCAAACAAAATCAATGAATTTCTATTGGCCCGCTACGTTTATAATCGTGGACTGTATCATTTCTATGACCACATTATCGAAAAATCTCTAATGGAAGATCATAAGCGTGTTTATATTATCCAACAAACTATGCTGACTGATGATGAGGCCATGAGTATGTTAGGAAGTAATATTAATAAGCGCGATACAGTCTTTTTACAGGCGCGTGGTATATTCACCTTAAAAGAAATCTCAGCTACAAAAACTTCTCTGACTTATGAATACAGTGCCACAACTGAGCATTGGCTCTTAAATAAAAATATTTCGGTTGGAAACTTCTTTTCATCTACCGCGGAAAGTTTATCTGAATTAATGGAACAACTAACTTTGAGCGCACTTAAGCATTCCGCTGAAAAGCAAAAAACCATTTCAACTGTTTCAAAAAACCCGTAATTTTTTATTTTTCCACTTCGACTTCGACTAATCTTTTTTCATCGATGACTTTACCGTAACGCTTAGATATTTTTTCAAAGAGTAAACTATTTCCAGCATCGATATCGGAAGCTAAGTTTCGATCAACCACAACTCCCCCAGTTTTCTTTTTATCACTATCAAATAAACCACCAAATGGATCTTTATACTCACGGTTTGATGACTTGGAATTGGCTAGACCCTTTCCTGAGCTGTAGGCCATACTTGTTTTTCCAACTTTAATTTCGCTCGCATCTTTAGCTTGATTATCTAACTCTCCTGGAGTGTCGCTAAGCGGAGCAGCTCCACTGCCACCACCACCTGAACCACCAGCACGACCACCGCCGCCTCCTCCACCTGCTGCCGCTTCATAGTAGCCAGCACCTGGTGCTACATCTTTAGCAGTCGCTGAAGGGTTTCCACCAAGATTGGCCAAGCCACTCGCGAGAGCTTCTTGTTGGGCCGCCGATAATTTATCTGGATTATTACCACCTGATGCATCCAAGACATCAGAATTAAAGCCTGTTGTATTAGCGTCGCCAGTAATAGCAAAGTTACCTTGCCCTACGGGGCCATAACTTGTTCGATTTGAATTTGCACAACCTGGTAAGGTTGGATTGCTTGAGCATGCATCCATTGTTGGCATTTCTTGAAGATCATCTTGAAAGTCTTTAAGGTCTTCTTGTACCCCATCAATTAAATTCTTTTGCTTAGCATACTGACCGGCCAACACTCCACTCATCGCAGACTGACCAGCATAGCGGGTAATCTCAGATGTGAAAAAACCTTTGATTCTTTGATTGGCAAAATATTGAGATTTTTCAGAAGGATGTTCGTTCAAATATTTATAAAGAAATTTACAATTTGCAGTACTACCAAGTGCTTCTTCACACTTACTTTTATTCTCTCCATCGCCTTCATTTAATAACCATTTTTGCGTTTTCCATCCAGCCATGAGGGAACCTAACATAATAGCATTCGCGCCATAAAAACTAGCTTTAATCGTTTCATTTGTTTGTTGATTTTGAACCACACCCTCCACTGCATTTAATCCTGCCGTTGGGTTTAATGGGTTTTGGGCCACTTGTTGTGTCGCTTGAGTTTGAGCTGATATTTGGCTCACTTGAATTCCTGGATTTAAAACTGCATTTTCTGAAATAAAAGCAGCATTGTAGGCGTTAATAGCATCTGCACAGTCATTAAAATCCAAAGTTAAATCACTTGGTTTATTACAGTAGATGCTTGGATTATTAAACAATCGAATATCTTTATCACCATCAGATGGAGCAACCTTTGCGACATAATCCACAACTAACTTTTTAATATCCTCAATATTTGGTTCCCCTGATTCACTGGTATTTGCTGTCGATTTTTCTGGACCCGCTTCATTGCTTGGTTCGTTGGCACATTCCTTATTGTATCGCTCATTAAGATAACCCACAGTCTGTGTCTTATTTGAATCCGAATCATGATATGATTCTGCCTTTTCTGCCTTTAGCATATTGAGCGCTTCAAGCATTTCATCGCAATTAGCGAAACCTGAAGCAATTATTAAATGGGATAAAATAAATGTCGTAAATATTAATTTATTCATATAACTCCATCGTAAGGCTTTATCGGTCTTTTTCTAAAAAACTTTAGCATTTCAGATGGTTATTCTTATTAAATCAGCAACTTAAACAAATATGCTGTCGTTTTTTAGGAGATGGCCAATGACCAGAATTTTGGGCGGCCAAAGGTGTTAAGAAAATTAGCTTAAAAAGTTATTAATTCTAAATTCCTTATTATTATCAATAAGTTAGCAGGCTCCACTGCTAACTACCTGAAACCTCAAGATGGACTCAATATATAATTAAACTATAAAAGAGTTTTTAACGAAAAGAGGACACATGAGATATTTTACTTTATTACTTTTATTTTTGTCATTTGACCTCTACGCGCAAACTCCGCCGCCTGGTGCGACCGCTCCCGTTGGTGTACTAAAAGAAAAGGCACGTTGTACTCCTTATGTTGATGCTAGTGCAACCTCTCCACTTCAAACTCACTATCAACTTCTACAAGGAGCTTCTTGCCCTACAAATACTGGTTGTTTTGAATCAACTGCTGACGAACTTATTACTCCTGGAAATTCTGAAACACTAACGACAGCACAAGAAGATGAGCTAGATGATGTGAATGATAAATTATCTGATACGGCTGGCATGAAAATCGGTGATACATGTGGCTGGCCTGCCAGGACATTTCAGCATAGTAGTCACTATTATGCTAATCCACCTTACAACGATGTTAGGTCTAAACTTGATACTGCATTCCCAAATCGTTCAATCATTGATCGTCCTGAAGACGTTTTCTGTATGTCACTTGATTGCAGTGCAACTACGAATAAGTGTGTTGAATCGAAAATCTGCCGTTGTGCCAAGAACGATGAGGCGGCTCCGACTGGTGACTATTGCTGCCCAGGTCACTTATTTGATGATGCTAACAAAGTTTGTAAAGACTTTGGTAGTATTTTTAGATCCGCAGTATTTATTCCACCACCGCCACCAACTCAAGCTAACGGATGTAATATTAATTTCCCTTCGAACAATCCTTCACGAGAAATTTATGTAGTTTCATCAGCGATCATGAGATCATTTGAAATCCTAACTTCATTTGATCGCGATGGAGGGGACCGTCAATTTAGATTATTTAATTTTTTAGAAAATTATGGTCATGATGGTGGATCTAATGATGACCTCTTTATGATGTATCAAGGCTATAACAATGGGTATGAGGGAGCGACTCAATACCTTACAAAAACTCGAAAAGAAATTATTCGAGAATACAAGAGTTTAAAAGATTTTCTTGAGCAGAAAAAAGAACAACTTCTTAATGATACATCAAAAAAAGCCAAGGCCCAGCTAGCAGCAGGAACAGTTATCTTTGATGTCATGACGGCTGAACAAGAAATTGTGAGACAGTATGAATTAGCATTAAGAGATATGCTGGATAATTGGTATGCCGCAGGCTTAAATTCTAATCAAATTGCAGCACTTGCGACAGAAAATCACAATGACCCATCTTACGGCCCAGCAATGGAGAAATGTTATCGAGGTGATTTACCATTACGCGGAAATACATCTGGTGCTAGTTTAAAAAGAATGAATCACCTGTGCTTTCTTCAGACCTGGAGACATCACGCACATAAAGATGATGGCCACGAACGTGAATGTAATAAAGAAAATATTTGGGTTATTCTAAGCTGGGCAGGAGTTAATCCTCACAAGTGGAATAATCGCTGTTTCAAACGAATGCTTAAAGTTCGCAATGGCGGTCACTATAATCCTGGTTTGGCCGACTACTTAATGATTCACCCACTCAATCACCTTAATGAATGGCGTAATTATCGATTATATGATCTTTGGATTCCTAATCTTAAAAAAGTTAGTTCAAGTTTGGATAATAGAGTAGTTTGGGATGATCATAACCCAGTTATGTGGGGCAATAAGAAAATCGCAGAGAATTTAGCTGGTGATAGAAAAAAAGCAATGGAAGGAAATCAAGGCTCCAACTTTTATGAACTAACGAAAGCAACAGTTATACAGTACTTAAAAAATATGCATGGTCTTGACAATGAATATGTCGATTTCGAGCTAGGCATTTTAAAATCGTGCCTCGACGATCCCGTCAAAATGGATCAGGAGTCCTGCAATGGAACAAGGCTTTGGATCAAAAATATTTCGGAAATAGTTTTCTCGATGAATCACGCATGGGCCTTCGGTATGACCCAGAGCGATCAGGACCGTGTTCTTGAAAAAGGCTCACGTCGCCAGGCACTTCTTGAATTAGTTCAACAAGCTTATGTTTATTCTTCATCATACCTCGATGGCGTAGCTCAATTACGCAGAGACAGAATTTCATGCTTACTCGATATGAAAGATGCACGTATCGCTGAGTTCAGTGGAGGCCTCGATCTGGAAGCTGGTAATTACCAAGATCAGGGTACTGGTACGGTTCAAGCTAGCCAACAAGCACGAAATAATAATTATCGTTATAAACAATATAACGCCTTCTTACCTGGCGTTCCAGGTTCCATCAATATGGGCCTTAATTCAGAAGGTAATAGTAGCACCATCTCATCTCGCCTCTTTGGCTCTGCAGGCGTCGATGGTTTTGGAAGTTCACATGCAGCTATCTTAAATAAATCTGCCTCTGAAAAAGCGATGAAGAACCCGGCCTTAAAAGCTGCGTTTGATAAACTAAATCCAGGTGCTGAAATAGCATCGGTTGTTACAAAAAATAAAGACGCCATTTCAACTCTCATGTCAGGTAGCATGAGTGGCGGTAGTTTAAACGGCTCTGGTAGCGGACAAAACGCTCTCGCAGCTTTATCACCAAGTGCTATTGCCGGTGGGGCGGGTAAATTAAGTGATGACAAAAAAGATGAAAAAAATAAATTAGGTAACGGTGTGGATGCCGCCGGATATCAGAATGGCGCTGGCGGTGCCAACTCAGGACTTGGAAACCTCTGGGGTGAAAGCAGCTCTGGAAATTCACAATACGGTAATAACGGCGACGGTAGCGGCAGCAACGGCTCAGGTAATGATTTATCAGTCAGCGGCAGTATGTTAAACGACACTGAAAAAGAATCAATCTTAGCTAATTTGAAAAAGTCACAATACCAAGACAAAGAGGGCGATACCCTTTTTGATAAGATCTCAAAAAATTATGTGCTCTATGCGTATCCAAGACTGTTAAGTCGTAAGCAACTTCCGACGCAAAATCTGGATAAGAAGAATGCGCCTGAAATGAAAGACGACAAAAAAGCGAATCTCTTGGATGGTTTAAAAAATTTCGGTAATTAAGATTTTTTCTTTTTCTTTAAGATAATAAAACCAATCGCAGCAGCACCTAATAGTAGGTACATCATTGAATCATCACCTGTGCCTGAAGAAGCACGCTTCTGCGTCGTTGCCTGTGCAGCTAAATCAACTCGTTGTTCTGGAATGAAAGTCGTGTCCTCAAGACCTCCACCCGCTTTAGCTGTACGTAAATCGTTTAGGCCCTTATTACTTTGTCTAAAGACTTTCATCGAAGTCACAACTTTATCAAAAATCGGCTGGTAACTTTCGTAACTCGTTTTTGCGACTGAGAAAGTAATCGCCACGCCAAGGTCTTCTTTTACTGTGGCCAAATAGCGTGTATAAAAGCCCGGAACTTCACTCGCCATATGAAGAGCATCAACCCATTGTTGACCATTCACGTTCGTGATCTTAGCACTGGTTTTCGCTTCAGAAACCTGTGTTTTACCACCTGGAAGCGTATATGTTTTCGGCTGGTTCAAATAAGCTTGATATTGATCCAATGAGTCTTTCTCACCACGAACTTTTGCTGCAAGAATGATGATTGCTTCACGCTTTCTCTCACTCACGTCACTCTGACAAACGTATTCTGAGCCTTCAAGAGCACAATCCCAACCACTTGGAAGTTCAAACTCGATATATTGATTCGAGAAAGACTTTGCCCAAATATTAGTCGTTATAAGGGAGAGAAAAAGCGCCAATTTCATTTTTTAATCCTTGGAACTAAAAAAATTACACAATAAGACCCATTCTAGCCTATTTTCTATGAGTTACAAGCCCTGAATCATTCCCTATTCTCAACAAATGTGCTATGTGTTATAAATGTCATTCGATTTAAATACTAAAGAATTCGTCATTATTGGACCTTGCTCGCTTGAAAGTTGGGAGCAAATGGCGCCCATCGCGCAATTAGCTGATAAATATCAGGTACCTTATCTCAGAACTCCTTTATTTAAACCTCGAACTCATCCTGACTCTTTTCAAGGACTCGGGGCAGAAGGTTTAAATATTTTAAAACAAATTCGCACCAACTATCCGGATTTAAAATTTGTGGCAGAAGTGGGATCGCTCGAGCAACTGCTAATCGTGAGAGAATCAGTAGAGATGATTCAAATTGGTGCACGCAATATGCAGAACTTCGAATTGCTAAAAAGTATCGGACAAAATTATCAGAACCAATTCGTGATGTTAAAACGTGGCTGGGGAAATAATCTTAAAGAATGGTTGGCCTCGGCCCAGTATCTGGTTAACTATGGTGTTGATGCTAAGAAAATTATTTTGTGCGAACGTGGAACGCGTAATGCTTGTGCTCCAGCACAAGTCACTTTAGATTTTGCCTTGGCCTTAAAGGCTAAGCAGATGTCACACTTTCATGTCATTATCGATCCTAGTCACGGAACTAGTGACCGTTCCATGGTTTTACCAATGGCAGAAGTTGCTACCGCGCTTAATTTCGATGGACTCATGATTGAGTGTCACCCCTATCCAAATGAATCATATAGTGATGCTCATCAAGCTTTAGGATTAGAAGAATTAGAAATATTTTTGGGCCAGAATTTAATGCTCAGACAAACCGCCGCGTACGATGAGACCGCTCCCCAACTTAAAATCATCAATAAAAACTTTGATGATTTTGATAATCGTCATGCGTGATTTCACTTCGTAAGCTGCACCTCTCGCGACTAATCGGTCAGTACGACTATCAGTCTTTTGGTAAATATCAAATTGCATTCCTTTATGTACACCTTCCATCGTTCCCACATTAGCAATGGCAAAAAGTTGTGTTGGAGAAACTTTGGTTAACTCTCCTTCAACAGAATACTCTTTAAACTCAGCATTTATTTTTTGTTCAACCTTCGTTTCAGTCTGACGATAAACTAAATTCATGGCATAAATGCTGGCATTATCTGTCGATTGACCTTGCAATGTTTGATGTGCACGCAAATCAAGACGCCAGTTTGATGTCAGGGCGAGGTTCATACCTCCACCCATTCTTAACCATTTACGATTAGAACTATTATACAACTCCGAAGGCGAATTATCGATCGGTGTACGCACATCGATCGGATCGTCATTCATCGACATAATACCGTTGATATTCGCGACCAGTGCCACTTTATTAAAGTCCAGTGCACCTTCTAACTCATAAACCATTTCACCCGCCAGTGAATCACCGGGATTACGATAACCTAATTTAAAACTCATGGAGTTTTTATAAAGTGGTTCATAGTAGTTAATAATCCCACCGAAATACATTTCTGTTTCCGCATCGCCGAGTACGATGAAGGCGTTGGGCGCTCCTCCATTAAATTCGGGATTTGTATAAAGCGAACTACGATAAGAAGCTTCGACCGCGAGATAAGTATGTTCCCAATTCCAAAAACTATAGAGACCGTGCGCGTACCATGATTCAAGGCCGTATTCATTAATACTTACATCAGGTGAACCATTTTCAACCGTTACCGAATTGTAGCGACCTCTTAAGCCGAAACTCATTTGCAATTCATTGGTCAAACCGTAACTGACTAAAAATTCAGATTGGAAACTTTGAAAAGCTTCATCGCCCACGAAGTCTTGTGAATTTGCCTGGTCATCATAAACACCATTGGCAATAAACAAATCATTATTAATCGCAAATTGTAATTTGGCAGCTTCGAGGGTTTGAGCGGGAGGAATGTAGGAGGTAGAATGCGCATTTGCAGAAAAAAGAGTTATCAATAACAGCCAAGATAACCCGCGACGCATTTACATATCCATCTGTAAAAAAGTGTTTGAATCATCTAAAAATGAAACTAGTTTATGTTCTTCTGACCAAGCATTATTCATTTTTTTAAAAATTGAAATATGCGCCAGCGGCATCTCCAGCGGAAAAGTAATTTCTTTCTGTGCTTGATTGACAGCATTTTGTAATGATTCCGAATCTTGGAAACGTCCAATCGGCATAAACATTTTTTTACTTTCTAGTTTTTGGCGTACTTCACGATTAGGAATAAAATCTTTGCAAACTTCAGAAATTTTCTCTTGCGTGAACTCGAGATCACTTCCAAACAGAGGGTTTAAATAAAGAATTTTATTTTTACCTGAAACAAAAATATCCATGCCCATAAATGTCAGCATACGGTTTGTCTCATGGCCGTAAAAGTATGATTCCAATTCCTCTTCTAGTTCTTCAGCTAAGTATTTAATTTTGACGTCCTCGATTTCAAAAGGCGCTACCAATGACATGACTGATTCTTTTTGATTGAAGTATTTTGAATCAAATCTTTGTCGAAATCCGTTGATTTTTTTTTGCTGTGAGCCCGGGTAGAATGAGATACCGATGAATATTTTTGACTGCATCTAACCCCTCCTGGGTAACACATACAAAACACACCATTTAAGTTTAAGAGAAAGCCTTTATTTAATCAAGTTATACTCGGCCTTAGCTCCCAACTCTTCCTCGATTCTTAATAATTGATTATATTTCTCGATTCGGTCCGAACGGCTCGCTGAACCGGTCTTAATGTGACCCGCAGCTGAGGCCACCGCTAAATCTGCGATGAATGAATCTGCCGTTTCACCAGAACGGTGAGAGATAATTGTTTTAAAATTATTTTGGAAAGCCAAAGCTAATGTATCAAAAGTTTCAGTCAAGGTTCCAATTTGATTTACTTTAATTAAAATCGCATTAGCTTGCTTCTCTTCGATCCCACGTTTGAAAATTTTCGGATTAGTTACGAAAAGATCATCACCAACTAAAACTGTTTTTTCTCCCATTTTCTTCGTTAAATCAATCCACCCCTGGAAGTCGGCTTCAGCCAAACCATCTTCGATTGAGTAAATAGGATATTTCTTGGCCAAATCAGAATAATAACTGATCATATCACTGCTACTAAACGTCTTACCTTGCATCTCATAAACTTTTTTCTCTTCATTGAAAAATTCACTGGCGGCTGCATCGAGCGAAATAGAAATATCTTCACCTACACGATAGCCTGCTTTTTCAACCGCTTCTAGAATGCACTCAAGAGCTTCTTCATGAGAGGCCAAATCAGGAGCGAACCCACCTTCATCCCCTACGTTAGTTGAATAATTTTTATCGTGGAGAACTTTTTTAAGTGTATGGAAAATTTCAACACCAGCACGTAAATTTTCTGAAAAAGATTTTTTTAAGTGAGGCACAATCATGAATTCTTGAATATCTAAATTATTTGAAGCGTGTGCCCCACCATTAATAATATTCATTAACGGGGCCGGGAAACGGAATTTCTTGGTCATATTTGGAATTTTAGCAATTTCTAAAAGATATCGATAAAGTGGTAGATTTGTATCTAAAGCCCCCGCTCTTGCTGCTGCCATACTAACACCTAAAAGCGCGTTCGCTCCTAAGTTTTTCTTAAACTCAGTGCCATCAAGCTCAAGCATTTTGCTATCGATTTGTTTTTGTTCAGTCACTTCTTGACCGACTAAAGCTGGTGCAATTTTTTTTGTAATATTATCGACCGCCTTTAGAACACCTTTGCCTAAATAAACTTTTTTATCGCCATCACGTAGTTCTAAAGCCTCGCGTGAACCAGTTGAAGCACCGGATGGAACCGAAGCTCGGCCAAATGAACCATCTTGCGTTGTAACCTCGACCTCAACGGTTGGATTACCTCTAGAATCTAAAATTTGACGTGCACGAATTGATTTTATTTTTGACATGTCAGGCTCCTTCAACTTTTTTCAGTAGTCTATAAAGGAGTTTGTCTTAGGTCAAACTTTAAGCGGCTTTTTTGATTAAAGGTATGGCCCACTCTGGTGGCATAAATTTAGACTTAGGAAACGGCAATTTATTGACAACAATTTCTTCAAAGAATGTTGGAACATAACCACAAGGGACCATTTCACCGATAAATTTACCAGTGTCAGGATCTTTACCTCGCTGAACCCAGCGAAAAATATCCTTCACAATATAACGACCGTCGGTATCAACACCTAAAACTTCCGAAATACTCGACGTTCGACGACCACCATCAGAATAACGATTACATTGAACAATTAAACTTAGCGCACTTCCCACCATCTCACGAATTGCATCAGGTGGTATTTTCGTTTCACCCATTAAACAGAGGGTCTCTAAACGTGTACAAGCTTCGGCTGGGCCGTTGGCGTGCACTGTCCCCATAGAACCATCGTGTCCGGTTCCCATGGCTTGTAATAAGTCTAAAGCTTCTTCACCACGAACCTCACCGACAATAATACGATCAGGTCTCATTCTTAAAGCTGAACGCATGAGATCACGAATCGAAACTGGTTTTATTCCGCGTTCTTCGCTACCCATTCTGGCCTCAAACGAAACTACGTGTTCGGCCTTGATTTGTAATTCGCTTGAATCTTCAATAACTAAAAGTCTTTGTGTTTTTGGAATTCTCGAACCAAGAATATTTAGCATCGTCGTTTTACCTGAACCGGTACCGCCAGACACGAGAGTATTTTTTCCTAAAAACATCATACAATCTAAAAATCTAGCACCGTCAGCTGAAACTGAGCCAAAATTTATTAAATCTTTTAGGCCTAATTTTTCTTCAGAAAATTTTCTAATCGCAACCGAGGTTCCGGCTTTGGCCATCGGAGGTAACACGACTGCGATACGAGAGCCATCGGGCAAACGCGCATCAAGCTGTGGGTTATTACTATCTATAATACGACCAACCGATTGTGCAATCGCTCGCATCGCCGCTTGCAATGCTTCTTCATCACTAAATTTATGTTGAACCTTAATGACTAAACCTTTTCGTTCCACGAAAATTTCATGCGGACCATTGATCATGATTTCTGATACACCAGGATCCGCCAATAAATCTTTTATCGGTGCGAGATAATTGGCAATCGCATCCTTAAAAACTGAACTCATAGGTCGTACTCTTTAGGTGTCCATTCTTTCTTTTTATTTTTTTCTTCTTCTGAAGCAATTCCGCGTTCTGACTGATGAGTTTTCTTCATCACGGTAATCACACCTTTAAATCCAGTTGAAGGACAGTAATATTCATAATGCCCTGGATCTTTAAAAAGAATCTCTTTTTCGGTTAGCTCACCTTTGTGAGCAGACAAATAAAAATCATGACTCGATACAATCATGCATGAAGGAGTTGAAGTTGTGGTGGTTAAAAAGAATTTTATTTTTTCATTTTGAAAAACAGAAATCTTCTCAGGATAAAAACCTTCAGCCGTGACAATAACCGAAACATCGCGACGTGGATTTTCATACATCTTCACTTTCATCTGATCTTCATCCGCCATCACGTTAAGATTTATAAAAAGCCAAATGATTTTCATCATCACAAAAACCTCTTGAAATAAGGCACTTTGCCTTATAGTTCTTGTCGGCTTTTTTGAGAAAAAAATTTAGAGAATTTTATAAACTTCAAAAGCAGGTGTTTCGTACGGGTGAGCAGCCTTTAAGGCCTTAATAACACGGTCTATTTTGTCTTCTTCGCAAACCATTTCCACTTTAAATTCCGGGACTAATTCCACTTCATTTTCTGTCCCCATGAAGGGCCGACTACCTTTTAACGGACGATATTGTCCTTGGCCTAATGTTTCCCAAGAGCATGAATCATAGTTTCCAATTTTACCGGCGCCCGCATCAAACATACTTTTTTTTACTGCTTCTAAATATTCGGTAGGAACATAAAAGTTGACCTTAAACATCAAGTACTCCGGTTATGACTTTAAGATATTCTTGTCCAAACAAATACTTACAGTCAACTTTAGTAAGAAATAGTTTATGGACAAAGGCAGTCGGATATTAAGACAATAATAACACTAATAAGTGAATTGGATTTATCACTTTTGTTTTTTTCATTCAGGGAGGGATTATGAAGTTACTTAGTACGCTACTAGTTTTATCAGCTGTTTTTGCCTCAAGCAATCAAGCAACAAATGTTCACGAAATTCCAGGACATAATCATGATGAGTTGTGCCAAGGATTTTTACCACAAAACACTTTGTGGATTGAAGCCGATCAAAAATCTCGTTTCACGGGAATTGATGAAGCGCAATTTAATGCTGTTATTTCAGAAATCGAAGCTGTTTATGCACCGATTATTGCTTCACGCGGTGGAACACTCCAAATCAATCGTAAATGGACTGATGGTACGGTTAACGCTAATGCCAGTCGCTCAGGCTCAACTTACGTCGTTAATATGTACGGTGGTTTAGCTCGTCATAAAGCCATCACTGCTGACGGTTTTGCACTCGTTCTTTGTCACGAAATTGGTCACCACATTGGTGGAGCACCTACTTATAGTAGCGGCGCTGGCGGTGGCTGGGGTGGCGGTAGCAACTCTGACAGAAACATTGTTGGTAACGCGTGGGCAAGTAATGAAGGTCAATCAGACTACTTCGCAACTGCTAAGTGTTTCAGAAACGTTTATGGCTCACAAGACAACAGTGCCTATGTTAATGCTGAAACTCCAGAGTATGTCGCTAAAACCTGTAAGGCTTCATTCCCGAATTCAGATGATTACAAACTATGTGTAAGAAGCTCAGCAGGTGGGCAATCACTTGCGAACTTATTCAAAGACTTAAGAAATCTGCAAGTACCAGTGACTTTCCAAACTCCTGATACAAAAGTTGTAACAAAAACTTATGATGGTCACCCACAACCACAATGTCGTCTCGACACTTACTTCAGAGGAACAATTTGTACTGCTGATGAACGTGTAGACCTTGGTTATGATGACCACTCTGTTGGTGCTTGTACTGCAGATCGCGGCGAAGAAAAAGGTGCTCGCCCACTTTGTTGGTACAAAGTTCAAGAGATTAAAGAACAACAACCAGAAACAAAAAATCCTATCGCCTACAGAAGATAGTTCGTACGCGCTAGAAGAAAATAAAAAGCCCACTTTAAAAGTGGGCTTTTTTTATTCATAATGTTTAATTAATTTTGAATTGATGACTTCGATCACACCGTTGGCCCAATTGGTAGCGGCTTGGATAGTCTCAATATTTTTTTGCCACGGCCAATGATAATGGATTCCATCACCACCCACCTTGGGATAAGTTGAAATCAAACGACTATCAATGAGCTGACAAGTTTGAGCAATGCCCTTAGTACGCAAGTCACGTAGTGCACGTTTAATGATACTGTAACGATGCTCAACGGCCTTAACATCAAAGTCTGGTGCACGAGTCATGTTAGGCGGACCCACCCAAAAACACTTATTACTCATTTTATAGGCGACTTCCATGAGTCCCACGGTTTCTTTCACATGTTCTTCAAAACGACTCGGCTTAGTTGAAAAATTTGTTCCCAGAACAATAATCGTCACTCGCTGCGAGCTTTCTTGAATATCTTGCTCGGCCCAAACATTTTTCAAACTTGGCGTGAAGAGCTTATAACAGGCCCGTGCCTTAGCTGCTGCCTGCGAGCTTTCACGATAGCCACACGTGGTAGTAAAGAGGTTGTTTTGCCATTGCAAAGGTGCAGATGCGCCGCTGGCGATAAAATCATAGCCGCTTAATGGCCCAGCACTTTTGATATGACGAGTGAGCTCTTCCCCAAACTTTCCCACACCGTGAGAATCAGTAATGACCACCCAATGGCGAGTAACTTCATTCGCGAAGCTTAGATTAGTCATAACGAGGAAGAAAAAACTTAACATGTAATCCTTAGGCAAAAAAAAGGCCCCGCAAAGCAGGGCCTTCTTTAAAAAATGATAATTTAATTATTTCTTTTTAGCTTTTACTGCAGGAGCTGTTGGTGCCGCTTCACCTTTAGTAACTTTGAAAAGCTCAACATCGAAAACGAGAGTTGCGCCACCTGGAATTTTAGGAGGAGCACCAGCTTCGCCGTAAGCTAAGTCAGCAGGAATAACAAAACGGTACTTACCGCCTTCTTTCATAAGTTGAAGACCTTCAGTCCAACCCTTGATAACTCGGTTAAGTGGGAATGAAATAGTTTTATTTCTTTCAACTGAAGAATCAAATACTGTTCCATCAGTTAGAGTACCATGGTAGTGAACTTCAACAGTTTCTTCTTCTTTTGGAGCTTTACCAGTACCTTCTTTGATTGGCTTATAGGCAAGACCAGATGCTGTTTTCTTAGCGCCTTCTTCTTTTAAGAACTTCGCCATGAATTCATCACCTTTTTTCTTTTCTACTTCAACCACTTTTTGCATTCTGTCTCTGAAAAGATCCTGAATTTTTGGTTGGTACATTGCCATTTCAACTTCTGGTTGCTTACCAGTTGAAGCATGCTTAAGACCTTTGAAAAGTGCATTGAGCTCTTTATCGTTTAGCTCTAAACGCTGAAGATTTGAACCTAACATTACGCCCATCGCGTACAATGTTTTATCATTTTCATCTTCGACTTTTACTTTCTCAACATCAACACCACAGCTGAAGAGAATGCTCATTACTGAAGCTAAAACTAACAATGAAGTTACTTGCTTTATTTTCACAGAAATTCCTTTGAAAAAAGTTACTAAGTTTATATTACTTGAAAAGCTTAATGGTTTTTCGGAGCTTTAGCAACATTTTCACTCTGCTTTTGCACAGCAATAATCAGGATCATAAGCAGTGGCCCAAGGAAAGTACTAAGTATTCCGACCGGGATTTCTGCACCATAGAAGGTTAAGTGAAAGACTGCGTTGTCTAAAAAGGCCAAGAAAAATCCACAAACAAGACTGCCAACATAGAATTGGCGACCTAAATCTCCACGGAAGTATGGCAAGGAGCGAATGAAAAAAGGAAACAATAAACCAAGAAATGAAAAAACACCAAAGAAACAATAACTCACACCACTCAGAAGAAAGGCTGCCAATAAGGCCCGGCGAATAACTGGTACCGGATTAATTCCCATGTTCCATGAGAAGTCGTTTCCATAATTGAGTGCTGATAACTTTTTAAGATGAGTTTTTAAATAGATAAGTCCAGCTACAAAAACTAAAGCCAAAAAACAAAGGTAAAAAAAATTCACGAACTTAAAATTGCCAAACCAAAGCTGTGATGGAAATTCTAAACCTTTGGCCAAAAAGAAAAAATAAAAAAGTGAAAATACGCCACCCACAAAAAGATTAAAGCAAACACCCATAATAAGAATGTCTGAAAGATAAACAGCGAAATCTTGCTTGTTATTATTTTTCACTTTCAAACCCAGGACTAACAGAGCAAATACGATGAGGAACACAGCTGACGAAACAAATTCTAATGAATGAGAAATACCTAATGAAGTAATCAGTAAATGACAGATAAGAATAATCAATGCCACTACACCATCGAAACCAAGAGTCGAAGGAGAGGATAATTGGTTTTGTGTCACAGTCTGAGTTAAATTACCAGCGGTGAATAAAAAACATCCCACAAAAAAAGCGCAAACAAATCTCATGATTTCATAATTCATAAATTTCCGTTTGAAATTCCGTTTGGCTTTTCAAAATATAAGTTTTGTCGAAAAAGTCTGAAGGCCAATGTGTTTTGTGTTCAATAATAAAAAGTTTTTTATGCGATTTTAATTTTATCAAATAATTCATTAAAGCTGTCGACTTACTTTCATCCAGAAACTGAAAAGGTTCATCTAGAAAATAAAAATCCGCATTCAGACATAAGGTCGTGATGAGTTTTAGTAATTGATTTTCTCCACCAGACAGCTGGCGAATTTCAGTCTTCAACTTGTCTTTAAACTCGAACATATGGATGAGATCATTTTGTAGATTTTGAGTTACATTTTTGTCTCGAGAAAATTCTAAACTCAAATTCAAAAGATGCTGAACCGTAAAACCAGGCAACGCCGGTTGCGGTGATTGTGAGCAATAAGCCACGGTGGTTTTTTCAAAAATGTTTAAAGTATTTTGTTTGATATAATCCAAACACGTGCTTTTACCGGTTCCATTATTTCCTTTTAGCAAAAGCGTTCGAGCATTGCCAAAATCTATAACCCCTTGGATTTGTTTATATTTTCTTTGTATATCTAATTTTATCTTCATAATTCTAAAGTTATTTACTCAAGTATTCGATAAGCTACGTATTGGAGCTTATATGTTGACCCATTTGGATACATTAGTAAAAAAAACTCTCTCACTTGCTTCGTTATTTTTTCTTTTCCTGATTTTCCCTTATTTTTTTTCATAAACAAATTTTTGTGTAAAATCCCGCATAAAATAAATCTGGCTCAAGCCTGGGATGAGAGCACCTTTGGCCCCCACGTTCCAACGAGACTTGGTTACTGAATTCAAAACAAATTCATCGGCCTCGTGAACACCTACAAACTGGGTCCCGGCAGGCATAGCATCTAAAATCTTTTTAGACCAAACCACATATTCGAGTTCAGATGGATAAGTTTTTAACTTTTTTTGTTCTATCCAAAATTTTACAAAAAGATCGTTGAGAATAATGAGATTTGGAAAACGTTCTGTTTTAATATGTCCGAGAAAAAAAATAATTTGTTCTGACCAGCCTGGGTGTTTGAAAAGCTTTTCTTTAATCTCACTCACTTGTTTCTGCAGTTTTAAGATTCGTTCTTCGCAGCCAACCAGGTAAGGTCTTAGTTCCGTCAGAGATTGCTCAAATACCTGAAAAGGATTAATTCCTCGAGTCGTTATTAATTTCTTTTCTCCAGGATAACGGCTGAGAACTTTTTTTAGCTCAGCACTTTGGTCGAAATAAAGGACTAGATTTTGATAATCCTTAAAAGCTTTCTGAGAGAGTAAAACACCTCCTGCAATTTTCTTTTCTTCAATCCCTTTGAACGAAATAGGATGAAAGGTTGAAATGCCTTTGAGTTGTTTATCTTGAAGCAAATCAAATTCCACCAACAAGGAAGTCACAGGGCCAGACAACGAAATAAAATCGTGCTTTTTATCAAGCTCACAAGCCAATAGATGAGAAGTCGTCAAAAAAAAGAAGAAAAAAAAGTTAGAAACCGTCATTATCAAGAGCTTCGTTGGCCAATTGATCACAGTATTCATTTTGCGGATGGCCCGCATGACCTTTAACCCATCTGAAATTCACCGAAACCTTTCGATAGGCTTCATCCAACTGTTGCCAAAGATCGATATTTTCCGGGGCCTTATTATCCGCTTTTTTCCAACCACGCTCTTTCCATTGCGGCACCCATTTACTGATACCATCAACCACATAACGAGAATCGGTAAAAAGCCAAGCTCGACCATTGTTTTTATTTTTTTGAGAATAATCGTAAAAGTATTCAAGACACTTAATCGCGCCAGTAAGTTCCATGCGGTTGTTCGTTGTTTGCTCTTCGACCGCTGCCTCCGCCACCAACACTTCTCCGCTCGAAGCCTGCATCATCATCGCCCATGAACCAGGACCAGGATTTCCGCGACAAGCGCCATCTGAAAAAAGGGCAAATTCACCTAAGGCCAATTCACTTGGAACCGGAAAAGATTTTTCGTCAGAACTATTTGTTTCATTTTCTTCGAGGAGCGAAATTTGTTCCTCAATAAAAGCTAGAACTTCCGCCATTTTCCCATCGGATGGTAAATGTTTTTTGAGGTCTGAGACGGCTTTTGAAAGTTTCTTTTTTATTTTCATTTTAAACTAATTTGATAAATTTTCTCTTCCCGATTTTTAAAACTTTGCCTTTTAAATCTTCCGTAAAAAGAAATTTCTCATCAGTTAATTTATCACCATCAACGACGCTAACAGCATTTTGCTTAATCATTCTACGCGCTTCACTATTTGACGGTAAGGCCCCGCAAGCGACTAGCAATGCCACCAATCCCATACCACGTTCAAACTTGAACTCTTCTACTTCATCGGGAATTTTGCCTTTGGCAAAAACACGCTCAAATTGTTCACGCATTTCGTGGCCTTTTTCAGCACCATGAAACAACGCTACCACTCGCTCGGCGATTAATTTTTTTGCAATATTCGGATGAATGCTATTTGACTCTAAGTCTTTCGCAAATTTCTCGTACTCATCTTTATTCATATTGGCCGCGTACTTCGCGTAATCCAACATCAACTTATCTGGGATACTCATGACCTTTCCGAATTTATCAAAAGGCTCATCGAGAACTCCAATATAGTTTCCTAGCGACTTACTCATTTTCTGGGTGCCACATAAACCGGTTAAGATCGGAGTTAAGAGTGCCACTTGCTGACGAAGATTTTTATTTTTCTGATAATCACGCCCCATCAGAACGTTAAACTTCTGATCACTACCACCAAGCTCAACATCAGCTGAAATAAAAACTGAATCGATTCCTTGGAGTACTGGATAGAAAAGTTCATGCAAACTGAGTGATTGATTTTCTTCTAAACGATTTTTAAAAGTATCATGGGCCAAAAGTTTTGCCACGGTCGTTTGACCGGCCCACCCCATGACATCGATAAGATTTTTATCACCAAACCATTCTGATTGGTAACGAACCTCAGTCTGTTTTTGCTCAATCACCGTAAAAATTTGTTCCATATATCTTTCAGCATTAGCACGGGCCTGAGCTAATGTGAGTGGTGGACGTGACTCCGTCTTACCAGTTGGATCACCAATTTGAGCGGTGTAATCTCCAATGATCACCACGCCAGTATGACCCATCTCTTGAAAAACTCGCATTTTTCTTAAGGGTACCAAGTGACCAATATGCACATCAAAACCGGTTGGGTCGATACCGTATTTAACTCTCAATGGCTTAGCGTTTTCAATTGAGTGACGAAGCATCTTTTTAAAGTCCTCAATCGGCGTGATTTCCACGGCCCCAAACTCTAAAATAGCGAGTTGGCGATTGAGTTCTGCTTCGACTTCTTTTTCACTTAAATTTTTCTTTAAATTTCCCATAATTCCCAGCTTTTATTCGAGTATTTTCTTATACTTGTTACTATATGAAAAGCAAATGGCTTATGATATATTGCCCCCTACCCATACGAGGAGATGCTTTGTGGAGAACAATTATTCCATAAAGGTTTATAAACAATATTTTAATTTCGCTTCCAGTCATTTTATGTTGTTTGAAAATGGCACGCGAGAGCCTCTCCATGGCCATAATTATCGAGTTATGGTGAAGGGTGATTGCCCTCAATTAGTGGGCGATATGGTGTTTGATTTTTTAGATATTAAGCCCATCGTACGGGAAATTTGCGATAGCTTGGACCACAAACTCATCATTCCAAAAGACAATACTCATTTGAAGATTTTTGAAGTTGAAAATAACTACAATATCAATACCGCTGATGGTGCCTTTTTCAGCATTCCAAAAACAGATGTTTTATTACTGCCGATTCAAAATTCAAGTGCTGAACGAATCGCAACTTATATTTCTGAAGAAGTTCGCAGACTAGTTAAAGAACGTTATCAATTTCAATTTAAGCAGCTGGAAGTGGAAGTCGAGGAAACCCCAGGACAATCTGCGACTTTTGTTTCCTACGAGGATTAATAATGAATTTCGTTGAACTAAAACCAGGCCTAAGTGTTGAGGGAGTGGAAATTCCCGCTTATAAAACAGAAACTAAAGCTAAAAAATATATCTATCTAGTTGGTGGAACGCATGGAGATGAAGTCGAAGGCGTTTATGTACTAAAAAAATACTACGAGTGGCTTCAAAGCAATACTGAATTAGAAGAATTACCTATCGTGGTGATTCCTATTCTGAATGTTGATGGCTACAAAAATGGGACACGTGTTAATGCACGCGCGGTTGATTTAAATCGTAACTATCCATCAAAAGATTGGAGTCCTGAATTTAAAAAAGACCGCTACTTCCCGGGTGAAGCTGCTTTAAGCGAACCTGAGAATCAATTCTTGGTAAAACTTTTTGATAAATATAAACCGGCAATCGTTTTAAGTTTCCATACATGGAAACCTGTTATTAATTATAATGGAGACTGTGGTGATATTGCCCGCGTTCTATCAGAAGAAAATGAATATCCTGTCGCAGATTATATCGGTTACCCAACCCCAGGTTCTCTCGGTTCTTTTGTCCCAGAAAAATACAATGCGGGTGTTATAACTTTTGAATGTCCAAACTTTGATGAAAATAAAAATCTTCAGCAAATCTGGGAAGAAAATGAAGTGGGATTGAAGAAACTCTTCACCGACGGTCTCTTACAGAAAAAACTGCAATAAGAATTAACCAGCTTTCGTGTATTTGATAACTTCAACAGGACAAGCTTCTGCTGCTTCTTGAATACGTAAACCATCATCTAATGGTGGATTTGGTCTAACGATACATGTATCAGCTAAAACTTCGAAAACTTCAGGATAAATATCTTCACAAGCGTTACAAACGATACAACCTGGCTCGATCCAAACTTTCGCCATTTTGTAATTTTCTGCTGAAACTGCAGGCTTAGCAGTATCAGCCGTGCCCGCGCCGCTACCTTGGAAATAAGCTGCAAAAATTGGATTCGTGGGAATCGCAATCTGAGCACCTTTTCCCGGAACGACATCAGCAATAAAACTTCTATCAGGAATTTGAATGGGTGACTTACTATCAACTGTCTCAACGGTGTATTTCTTTTTGAATTCTTCTACTGTTTGCTCAGCTGCAATGCACTCCGCTTTGAACTTTGGTGATTTATAATCAAACTGGAAAGTCACTCCGTCTTTATCAGAAAGAAGTTCAACTGCCATTGTTGATTTTTCAAAACCTTGAGCATTCATTAAATTAGCAAAAGCATCACCAAAATCGACTTCCATCACAAATGAATCATCTTTTGGTTCAAACTCTTTCGACAATTCAATCTGACTTGGTTTACCAAACGGATTAAAGAGTTTCACTCTTAAGCGATGAATTCCTGCTGGTTCTTTAGCAGCATTCCAACGTAAACAGAACGCGAATGAATTTTTATTAGTAGCTTTTAAAATAATTAATTTAGGTTTTCCAAGATATGTTTCAACACCACCGATGACTAAATTTAAAATGGCGAGCGTGACTAAAAAGCCACCAACTAAAATCCCTGAAACTCCCATTGCGATCATACTGGAACTCATAGCAAAACCTCATAACATGTTATCTGATATAATTATTATAACTACTTAGCATTGTAAATCTAAGTTGCCGATGAACCAACTGTTTTCAAGCTGTCGGCCAATTTTCTCTGCAAGGCAGAATGCTGAATCGAGTCAATTGCGTATGGGAAATTAAATAATGGTCTAAGTTCTGAATTTTCAAGTTGTGCCAATCCAATAACCTCACCTAAAGAATCTGTGACCCAAACACGTTGTTTTTCGTGTTGAGTTGATTCCTTGACTAGAACAGTTCGTCCTTGGCCATAATTAACGGTATCAGCTGCGTCCAATTGGATTCTGCTCAATGGTAAAACACTCAAAGGATCGAGAGCCTTTTCATCCAAAAGTTGAAATTCAGGGGTTTCAATTAATTTTGAATCAATCGTACTATCCAGATTAATTTGACCGATATTTTCTCGTACTAATTCTTGAAGATATCCTAGGGTTCCTAAATGTTGCGCGCAATCTTCAAAAAGGGTTCGAATATAGGTACCTGAACTGACTTGAAAACGAATTTCCAAATTTGGAAAATCGTATTTAACGACTTCAACTTTATAAATCTGACGCAATTTTTTTTCTTTTTGAATAATAACCCCATCGCGGGCCCATTCATGTAAGCGTTTACCTTCATACTTAGCGGCGGAATAAGCCGGCGGTGCTTGCCAATATTCACCTTCAAACTTGGCCTTAAATTGAGCATTTAGAAATTCCACATCGAATTTAGCAATCACAGTATTCAGATAATCCGTGGTATCAGTTCCAGTGACTTGACCGGTCCAATCTCCTGTATCCATTTTAGTCCCAAGCTTGCCACGAGCTAAATAGGTTTTGGGAAGATATTCATGAACGTATTCATTCATGCGACTGGCCCCATTGATACCTATTAATAAAATACCTTCGGCAAATGAATCAAGGGTGCCAAAATGACCGATACGTAATTTTTTATTTCCGATTTTATTTTTTAATTGCTTAACCACATGAAGCGAAGATACGCCTTTAGGCTTATAAATATTTAGGACACAAGGTTTTTTGAAATCTTTATCAATGAGAATCATCAGATGAACTCTTTAACAAATTTTCAATTTTTAATTCATCTTCGTATTGGGAATTATAAAGAAAATGAAGTTCAGGAGTGTGTTTTACTTTTAATACTTTCGACAGTTGCTGCCGTAACTTACCACTATATTTTTCCAGCGCAGCTTTACAGTCGCCTCTTTTGGTAGAATCAAAAGTGTCCCAAAAAATTTTAGCATGTGAATACTCAGGGCTTAATTCCACTTTAACCACAGTAACAAAAGTTAACTCTGAACCTTTGAATTCAGTTCTTAGAAATGAATTCAAAGTATTTAAAACTTGTTCTTGGTATTTTTCGTGTGAAAAAGAATTCTTACGATTATTCACAAATACGACCTATTATAAACTCGTTGCTGAGTCTAATTTACGCTCTTTCTTTTCTAAGATGTATGCTTCAAATAAATCATCCACTTTTACATCATTAAAATTTTCTAAGCCAATACCACATTCATAACCATTTTTAACTTCACGAACGTCATCTTTAAATCGCTTAAGTGATGAAAGTTTTCCATCGAAAACAATCTTACCATCACGGAGAAGACGAATATTGCAACCACGTTCAATTTTCCCATCAATAACTGATGAACCGGCAATCGTACCAGCTTTTGGAATAGTGAATGTTTCTTTAACTTGAGCACGACCGATAAATTTCTCCTCAAACTCAGGAGTTAACATACCTTCAAGGGCCAAAGTAATTTGGTTAATCAATTCGTAAATAATAGAATAGGTTTTAACATCAACACCTTTCATTTCAGACAACTTACGAGCTGAAGTTACTGGACGCATGTTAAATCCGATAACATAACCTTTTGAAGAAGCGGCCAATTCAATATCGCTATCAGTAATCGCGCCAACGCCACCACCGATAACTTGAACTCCAACTTCACTGTTACCTAAACTTTCTACCGCAGATTTAATCGCTTCAAATGATCCAAGAACGTCAGTTCTTACGATCAACTTAAGCATTTTCTTGCTACCATCTTCTTCAGCTGCTGAAGCAAAGAAATCTTCCAAAGACTGGATTTTCTTACGGCCTGCTTGATCAAGTGCTTTTCTTTCGTCTACACGGTTTTCAACAACACGCTTTGCTTCTTTATCGTTCTTAACAACATTTAAAATGTCACCCGGAGATGGAGCTTGGTCCAATCCTAAAATTTGAATTGGCGTTGAAGGTCCAGCTTCGTCAACAAGCTTACCTGTATAATCCATTAAGCTACGGGCACGTCCCCAACACTCTCCAACCACGATCGAATCACCCTTATTAAGTGTTCCTTTCCTAATTAAAATCGTTGCGACAGGACCCCGACCTACTTCAATTTTAGATTCGATAACGACACCTTGAGCGGCACCTTTATTTGATTCTCTTAAATCGAGAACTTCAGCTTGAATTAAAATCGATTCAAGTAAACTGTCGACGCCATTTCCAGTAAGTGCTGATAAAGGAACATACTGAGTATCACCACCCCATTCTTCTGGAGTAAGTTCAAATTCCATTAAGTCTTGTTTAATTTTTTCAGGACTCGCGCCTGGTTTATCCATTTTATTAACCGCAACGATAATTGGAACACCTGCATTTTTACAGTAACGAATTGATTCTTTCGTTTGCGGCATAACACCGTCATCCGCTGCAACTACCAGAACAACAATATCAGTAATGTTTGCGCCTCTTTGTCTCATCTGAGCAAATGCCGCGTGACCTGGAGTATCTAGGAAAGTTATAGATTTATCCTTAACACTAACTGTATATGCACCGATATGCTGAGTAATACCACCCGCTTCACCGGCAGCTACCTTAGCTTTTCGAATATAATCTAATAAACTAGTTTTACCATGGTCAACGTGACCCATAATTGCAATAACTGGGTTTCTTGCTGGTAATTTTTCACGATCAACTTGTTCCTGAGTTTTAATA